>NZ_LMCC01000007.1:0-66935 GCF_001623225.1 Pseudovibrio sp. Ad13
GAGATTGTATAAGAGACCGGTGCTTTACCCAGCCAACCCGCAGGACATTCTGGACTACGGCATTCTGGCCGTGGAAATGAGCCGTTACAGCGGATGCTGGGTGGGCGTGAAGCTGGTGACGGATGTGGTGGAAAGCGCCTCTACCGTGGAGGTAGATCTGGACCGCATTGAGGTGGTGAAGCCGGACAGACAAGACCCGCAGGGCGGCGTCTGGATTCGTGAGATCGATCTGCCCGTGCAGCAGGAAAAGCGGCTGCTGGAAGAGAAAATTCCACGCGCGCTGGCCTTTGCGCAGGCCAACAACATCAACCAGATCACCCACGATGCCCATGAGCCGGAGGTGGGCATCATCGCCTCGGGCAAATCTTATTCTGATCTGCGCCAAGCCATGAATGAGCTGGGCCTTACGTCTCTTGAAACAGAAAAGCGCCGCATTCGCATCCTGAAGATCGGCATGGTGTGGCCGTTGGACCCGAAGATCATCGAGGCGTTTTCCAAGGGTCTCAAGAAGATCCTCGTGGTGGAAGAAAAGCGACCTGTTGTTGAGGATCAGCTGAAAACCATCCTGTTTGATGCGGGTATCTCGCTGAAGGTGCAAGGCAAGGGGCTGTTGCCGAACTCTGGCGTGCTTGCTGCCAATCAGGTGGCCTCTGCCATTGCAGAGTTTTTGGAGGATGAGGAGCTTAAGGCCAAAGTGCCGGTGCCGATCAAGCTGAAGCCGGGGCCGGTGCGTCGTCCCTCGTTCTGCTCCGGTTGCCCGCACAACACTTCCACCAAAGTACCGGATGGCAGCCGCGCGCTGGCAGGCATTGGCTGCCACACCATTGCGTATTTCAATGACCCGGTAAAGACCAAGGCCCCCTCCCAAATGGGCGGTGAGGGCATGCACTGGGTGGGGCAGGCGCCGTTTACCGATGAGCCGCACGTGTTCGCCAATATGGGCGATGGCACCTACTTCCACTCCGGCTTTCTGGCCATGCGTCAGGCCGTGGCGGCTAACGCAACCATGACCTACAAACTTCTGGTCAACGGCTTTGTTTCCATGACAGGCGGACAGCCCGTTGACGGCGAGCAATCCGTGCCCCAGCTCATCACTGCCGCGCTCAATGAAGGCGTGAAGAAGGTGGTTGTGGTGACCGAGGATGTGGAGCGGGTGCAGGCTCAATCCATTCCGGCAGGCGTTGAGGTGCACCTCCGCCGCGAGCTGGAAGCGGTGCAGCGAGACCTGCGTGAAATACCGGGCGTGACGGTTCTGATTTATGATCAGGCCTGCGCTACCGAGCGCCGCCGCCTGCGCAAGCGCGGCAAATGGGAGGACCCGAAGGTCCGCACCTTCATTCACCCGGATATCTGCGAGGGATGTGGCGATTGTGGTGAGAAGTCTGGTTGCCTTTCCATTGAGCCGCTGGAAACGCCTCTGGGCCGCAAACGCCAGATCAACCAGTCCAGCTGCAACAAGGATTTCTCTTGCGTTGAAGGCTTCTGTCCAAGCTTCGTGACCATTCACGGCGCAGAGCCAAAGAAGGCGACCACACCTGCAGAGCGTCAGGTGGAAAGCGTGGGTGATGAGTTACTTGCAGAGCCGGAACTGCCCGCCATCAACGGCGCGACTGGACTGCTGGTCACTGGTATTGGCGGCACAGGCGTTGTCACCATTGGCGCGATCCTGTCCATGGCCGCACATTTGGATGGCAGCCGTGTTTCCACTTTGGACCTGACGGGCCTTGCGCAAAAATACGGGGCGGTGATGACGCATATGCGCATCGCCAACTCCGCCGATGGGCTGCAAAGCGCACGATTGGCGGTTGGCGAAGCGGATGTTGTGATCGGCTGTGATCTGGTGGTGACAGCGGGTGATGAAACGCTGACAACACTGCGCCAGGGCTCCGCTCAGGTGGTGGTGAACACGGAAGAAGTGCCGACCATCGACTTTTCCAAGAACCCGGATTGGGACATCAACACGCCCAACCTGCAGGCGCGGCTGAGCGAGGCTGTTGGCGACCGGCTGGATTACTTCGACACCACGCAAGCGGCGAAAGACCTGTGCGGCGATGCGGTGATGGCAAACATGATGCTGTTTGGTGCGGCCTGGCAGCGCGGCCTTATTCCGGTGACGCTCGGTTCCATCCGTCAGGCCATTGAGCTGAACGGTGTGGCCCGCGACAAGAACTTCGAGGCCTTCAACTGGGGCCGCCTGATGGTGCTGGACCCGGAGCGGGTTGCCAAAGCACGGGCACCCGTTGCGCAAGTGGTGAAGCTGGACCGCCCGCTGCCGCTGGAAGAGCTGATTGAGGACAGGGTGAACCGCCTCAAGGAGTATCAAGGCAACAGCCTTGGCAAAACTTACCGTCAAAAGCTGGTTGCGCTGAAAAAGGCCGGAGCGGGCGAACTGATACTTCGCACCGCCGCGACGCAATATTTCCGTCTGCTGGCGCATAAGGACGAGTTTGAAGTCGCGCGCTTGTTCTCACAGCCACAGTTCAAGCAAAGCCTTGCGGAAACTTTCGAGGGTGACCTGGAAGTGCGCTTCCATATCGGCGGCGGTCCCTTTGCGAAAAAGGACCGTGTGACCGGTCTGCCAGTGAAGACTGAGTTCGGGCCATGGATGATGAAGTTATTCTCGGTCCTCTCCAGCCTCAAAGGTCTGCGCGGCTCGTTCCTTGATCCCTTCCGCAACAATGAGGAGCGCGTTCTCGCAAATGAAATGCGTTCATCATATGAGGCAGACATGGATCTGGTCTGCACTCGTTTGGCGGAGGCTGGTGAGAAAGCTGCGCATGATCTGTTGAGCTGGCCAGTGAAAGTGCGCGGGTACGGCCACGTACGAGCGGGCAATGCGGAAAAAGCTCTGAGGCTGCGCGAGCGACGCAAAACAGCGCTTAGCAACGCACAAAACAACGCAAAGCCGGAGAAGGTGCCTGCGTAAGTGTAACGTAATGATATCATTGATGGAATTGTGGTGAGGCCTACGGGTTTCACCCCGTTTTGGTTTTGGGGCTTACATAGCAACGCAAACGGGCTCAGCGATTTTTTGTAGAAAATTGGCCCCCTCTGCAGGATCGCACAAGATCATGCAGTTACTCCCTCAGTTCAAGACATGCAGCGGAGTTGTGGCGGCAACCTGCCGTTGATGAGATGCCCTGAGTGAAAGATATAGGTACTAGTACCGCCTTAGTTTTGAGTTTTTCCAAGATTAATTCCAAAATGTGTATTATGCACTTATGGATAAACCCTAATAGTGATCCCAGTTCTATTTTAGTAGTCTCCAATAAAACGGGTTCTCTGTCAGGGGTATAAACTGATTTAAGCTTATCTCTATTATGTATTGTGATGATAAATTCAGTTAAATATTAACAAAACTATAATAATAGTGACTGTTGTATTTACGTAAGGAGAGGGTTAATCAACCAGAGGTGGTTGAAACCAGCATCATATGAGTGAGAGATGGCGGAACCCGTACTGATTTCTACAGTATGGCGAAGCAGAAAATGAAACTAAGTCATCGCATTGTCAGCGCATCAGCAGCGGTTCTTCTCGTTGCCTCATCGCTCGTAATTTCGATCGGAACCTACCTCAGCATGCAAACGGCTGAGCAAGACAGCCGCGCATTATTCAACTCGGTTGCATCCGGACTGGCTGTCACAGCGCAGGATCTTTTAAAAGAGTCGCAGGTAATTTCCACAACACTTGCACGCACTTACGGCGCTGAGATCGACAGCGGAGACGCTTCGCGCACCAACATCGCGCTCATGACAGAAGCAGCCCTGCGCGGCACAACCGACATCCTCGGCATCGCCGTCTTCCTGCAGCCGGATGTTGCAGGCAAAGATGCTGATTACGTTGGCAAGAAGTACGCTTCTGACACAGGCCAGTTCGTTCCCTACTTCTACATAGAAAATGGCAGTGTTCAGTCCCTGACAGCAGACATTGGCCGTGCTGATGTTCAGCGGCGTATGCGCAGGACGATACAGCAGAAAAGCCAATTTGTGACCGAGCCTTACACCTTTGATGTTGAAGGCAAAAAAATCCTCTCGGCTTCCGTTCTGGACCCAATCCTGAACGCAAAAGGCGAGGCCGTTGGTGTTGTGGTGATCGATGTTGATTTCGACAAGCTGCAAGAAAAAATGGGTGCCGCCAACTTCTATGACACTGGCCGTCTGGCAGTGGTCAGCGAAGACGGGCTCTGGGTCAGCCACAGCGACCGCTCTGTTTTGGGCGAGAAAGTCCGCCCGGTTATTGCGAGTATCATGAGCGGTGTCCGCGACAAGGCGAACATGCAAGAGGTTGGTGACCGCCTGTTTATTTTCGAGAAGTTTCAACTGGGTACGACAGATCAGTCCTGGTTTGCCGGCATGTCCGTCACCACTGAGGAGCTGACAGCCGGTGCCCGCAATACACGCGATATGGCATTGATTGCAGCGGTGGTTTCCGGCCTGATCGGTTGCATTATTTTATGGTTCATCGGCAACTCCATTGCCCGTCCAATCGTCAATCTGACCCACCGAATGCAATCTCTTGCTGATGGCAATGTTTCCGATGAGGTGCAGTATACTGGCCGCTCTGACGAAATCGGTCAGATGGCTAACGCCTTGAAAGTGTTTGTAACTGCGGTCTCAGAACGCCAGAGCTTGCAGTCAGAAGCTGAGAAGGAGCATTTGCGCGAGGTGGAGCGTCAGAAGGAATCATCCAAACTGATTGAGGCGTTCTCCGGCACCGCAGAAACCGCTCTGACGGTCATTCACAGTCGGTTTGATGAGCTGGAGCAGACCTCTAAAGATCTGGCGGATATTGCCGAGAACACAAACCTTCAAACCACAGCAACCTCTGCGGCTTCTGAAGAAGCAACAGCGAACGTACAGACGGTGGCCTCTGCTTCTGAGGAGCTTTCAACCTCCATTGAAGAGATTGCGCAGCAGATTGCCCGCACCAACAAGGTGATCACCCAAACCAACGATGCAGTACAGGCCACCAACACCAAAGTGCTGGATCTGGACGGCACGGCGCAGCGTATTGGTGAGGTGGTCAATCTCATTCAGGACATCGCCGAGCAAACCAACTTGCTAGCGCTCAACGCCACCATTGAGGCAGCTCGTGCCGGTGAGATGGGCAAGGGCTTTGCTGTTGTGGCAACCGAGGTGAAGGAGTTGGCAAGCCAGACCTCTAAGGCGACTGAAGAAATCTCTCAGCAGATCGCGGAGATTCAAGGCTCCTCCAAGGATGCCGTTGAAGCTATTCAGGAAATCACCTCCAGCATCCGGCAGGTTAACGAGTTTTCATCCAACATTGCGGCCTCTGTTGAACAACAGGGCGCGGCCACTGCCGAGATCACTGAAAACGTGCATCAGGCAGCAACGGGTACGCAGAACGTTTCTGAAAACATGGTGCTGGTGGCGCAAGCAGCAGAGAAAACCAATCAGTCCTCTGACCTGGTCTCCAAAACCGCCTCTTCTGTGCGGCAAGAGGTTGTTGACCTGCGTGAGCAGATCGATGACTTCCTTTACAAGGTCCAGTCCGTATAAGGCTGTAACTTAATGAGAAATCCGGCTGGCGAGGTTATAGGCTTTGCCAGCCTTTGTGTTGGGAAATGGCGAACTATGTTTATCAAGTGGTTGAATGGCAAAATTTCAACTTACCGCTATCTGCGGTTTCGGCTTGCATTAACTCAAGCCAGATCAATACTGTTGAGCGGCTTCCCACTCGAGAAATGGGCCAATGTTTTCTTCAGGCAACCATGGTTCATCAAGCTCGGGCCAGCGTTTGAATTTGAAATATTTGAACTTTTCCTTGCTAAGGCGCTTGAAGACCTCATTGGAGACATAAACGCCAATAATGCGTTGATAGTCAGAACACCAAAAATGGTGCCCCTTAATGCGAGAGACGCTCAGGTAGTTGGTATTGCCATTATGAATGTTTAACTTAGGCTTGCCCGTAAAGTCGTCAGGCTTCCCCCACCCCACTGGAGAATGCTTGTTCAACACCGCATCCAGACGTTTTCCGCAGTTGAAGATGTAAAAATTGCCATCAATCGGCTCACCTGTTTTCTTAAACAGCTCAAGTGGGAGAAACTGATGAACTCCCGGCTCAAACTCTTCCACCAGATCTTTGAAGCGCTGAGAGACTGCATTCAGTCCTGGCATGGAAAAGATATCGGGAATAACCTTTTTCTTTGTTTCCTCTTTTGCTTTGGTCGGGAAACGATTGGGATCAAGAATATTTCCACTGCTAAGCCCAAAAAGTGGCATATCTTGAGGTTCATCCAGAAACTCAAATTGAGGTTCTCTGCTGTTGTAATCTAAATTAATCAGGTAAGCCATTTACGCATTCCCCCGGTATGGTAAAACTTGGGCGCACCTGTCTTCTGGGCGCGCTGTATAGTATAAACGGATGGCCAATAAGAGGTTTCGGAACTCCCTACTTCAATAAATATGTTCTACCATAATACTTGCATTGTTAGGATAATATGGTGCGAAGCAGAAAGAAAAGATCATCTCTGATAAAGCGGTTTGCATCCAGCTGTTGCATTCTCTGCGGAATAAGATCAGCTCGCGGCCTCTTTGGCGAAATAACTTGATTTCACAACGCTTTCTGTTTCCGAATGACTCGGAACGACTGTCGCAAATCCCTTGATGACCTCGCTACTGAACTTTCTGAGTTCCACCATTTCCTCTGAGTTATAGAAGGTCAGAGCAGCCTCAAAACTCTCGAACCTGTACATCACCATATTCGTGTAGGATGTTGGCCCCGCGAGGGTTTTCATAGGACTCGCGACGACCAGCTCGCCACCATATTTTTCGACAATAGGGAGGGATCTTGGGCCGAGTTCCTCAATGCGCGACCTGTCGATAATATTGTAGTGGTGAAGAACATAACCAGCCATTTAAAGTGTCCTGAATTTATAGAGTGAGGCGACGCCTACATCACTGCGCCTGCTAAGCAAACCCGGTCTGCCTAAATGGTACTGACCAGAACGGTGACTGTCTCTTCCAGCTCTGTCAGAGGCGTGCCGCCGCGCACCATGACCCGTAGGCCGAAGTAACCTGCAGCCAGCAGATTGGCCTTCTGCTTTCGCAAAGCATCATCACTCTTGTAGGGCTCGGAGACAGCGAGGGCGGTGTTGAACAGGTCTTGCGTGCTCTGGATACCTTCCTGCGCGTTGAGCTGGATCTGCTGATCATCATGGGCGTGCTCAATGGCGGAGTTGCACAGGAAGCAACCGCTGCGGTCGCCGTTGCGCACTGGCACCAGCACAGCCTCAAACAAATCCACAAACCGTTGTTTTGCGTTGGGTGCCCGGCAGATGACCTGTGCCAGATGGGTGAGATCTCGCTCGTGGTAGAGCTTCAGCGCCCGCGCGTACATGGCGTCTTTATTGCCAAACTCCCGGTAGAGCGACTGCTTCTTCAGCTCGGTTATCCTCTCCAGGTCCTGCATGGAGGTGCCATGATAGCCTTTTTCCCAAAAAGCTCTCTGTATTCTGTCCAACGCAGTTTGGGGGTCAAATTCCCGAGGTCTCGCCATCACATTAATTCCCGCTCACAACAATGTTACCGATCAGTCCGTAATTTATTATGGACACATCGGTCCGTAATACATATACCTAAGTGCACAGGCTGGCAAGACCCGCCGCAACACACTACCAAATTCAACACAGGAGGTTGAAATGACTGATCTTACTCACGCGCCTGCCACTCAATCAGATGACAACGCCGCCCTGGGTGCTTTGTTCTCCGATATCGCGAAAAACGGAATCTTCGCCGCCCTTATTCTCGTGTTCCTTTGGTTTGGTGGCATGAAGTTTACGGCATATGAGGCCGGAGCAATTCGCGGACTGGTCGAGAATTCTCCCTTTCTTGGATGGCTTTACTCATTCCTGTCCGAAGGAGCTGTGTCCAAACTCATCGGACTTACAGAGCTGACCATCGCGGCGTTACTCACCACCCGCTTCTTCGCGCCTAAATTTGCGGTCTTCGGTGCGCTTGGTGCCATCGGCACGTTTCTGTTGACCTTCAGCTTCTTCTTTTCCACGCCGGGCGTGTTCATTCCGGACACTGGCGTGCTGGCGATCTCCGTTATTCCGGGGCAGTTCCTTTTGAAAGATATTGTCCTGCTGTTCGCATCCGTGTTCGCCCTGGGCAATGCCCTCAGTGCAACTGCAAAATAAAGATATACTCCTCTCTGTGCACTGAAATGGGGGCGTTAATGACGCCTCCATTGGGCTACCCGCAAAACGCTGGCAAGTACCGGCTTTTACCGCCCGCCTGTCTTCATTCTACTCCCCAAAGCTTCCAGTGAAACCTCGATAAGTTTGAAGATCTTCTCCTCGGGCATGCCGAACTTTACCATCTCGTAGAGCCCTTCAAAAATGAGCATAAAGTACCCGGTTAGCAGCTCGATCTCGCCCGGGTCTTTGAGTTCATTCTGGCATTGAACGAGCTTGTCGCGGATCTGATCTTCCCAATTGAATTGCAGCCCCTGAAACTGCTCCCAGAGCTCTTTATCCACGTAACCAAGATCGATAAGCGTCAGCCAGAAGAGGCCTTTCTCTGCTTTGATCTCATCGCAGCACAGCTCGGTAAATTCCATGAAGGCTGCTTGCATGGCGGAGTAGATATCGGAATGCAGAGCCATAATCGATTGCATTTGCTGGCTATATTTGAGATAGTACCAACTGAGCGCTGCGACGACCAGACCCTGCTTTGATGTAAATCGGCCTTCCAGAGCGGCAAGAGAAACGCCCACCGCCTCCGACACGTCTTTCATCGTGGCAGCTTTAATCCCCTTTTCCAAAAACACACGAATGCTCGTATCAAAAAGATTTTCGAGTTCGGGAATTGGAATGTCCGGTTCAACTGGTTCGTCCGAGCTCATTTTGAAACTATAGATTATTCAAAAATGCCCTCAACACAGATGCTCGGCTTTAGAAAAAGAAACGCAAATCCAATGAGTTGGATACATTTTAATTTATGCCAATTCCGTTGAAATCCACCACGCGGATAGCACAATAAGGCAGTTTTGTGCTGTTTGCCTTTAAATATTCAAAATGTAAAAATCAGCCTGTTGTTCTGTTTGCCTATGTCTATCATAGGTTGACTTAAGGTTATAGCACGTACGTAGGATTATAATATTTCGTAGGAGGCTAAGTATAGCACCCAATTTACTTGTGGCTGTTTGGGGCCAACTATCACTCTATGAGGCGGGAAGGGTATTCTTGGCAACTCGACCTACAGGTGGGTGCTTTTCGCATTCTGCGCTTCATGAATTGGGTCAATTGGAGGTTCAGATATGTCTATCAAAACAGTCGTCACCCTTACCGACACGTCCGGTGATCAGGTCGCATCCCGCGTTGCCGTTGAACTCTCCAAGCTGACAGATGCCTATCTGATTGGCGTCGTGCCCAACTACGAGACCTCCTACTACCTGTGCACCGCCGGCCCAATGCCGCCAGACTATGAACAGCGCTTGCAGGAGCAGTCCGCCGCGACACTCAATAAATCATTAGAGGGCTTCGCAAAACAGTTTGAGGGCGCGGGCATAGATGGTGAAACACGCGTCACAGACATCACCCTTGGCGGCACGTTTGACGAGCTGATGCATCTGGGGCGTTTGAGTGATGTTACCGTGATACGACAGGACGATCCTGCCAAGCCGGAACCGATGCGTGCTGCCATGATTGAGGCGATGGTGTTTGATACCGGTGTCGCGACACTTATTGTGCCGCATGCATATGAAAAAGCGTTTGCACCCAGAAATATAGCCGTGGCTTGGGATGGCTCTGGTCCTGCGTCCAACGCAGCGCATGCCTCCATGTCCATGCTGCAAAATGCAGATACTGTTTCTGTTGTGATGATCACGCCGCATGACGAGCCAAAATATTCCGAGCTGACAGACATCCGCAATTACTTTGAGCGCCATGGCGTGAACATTCATCTGGAAGTGATGAGCAACGTCTCCGGCTCTGTCTCAGAAGCGCTGCTGAGCACGGTAGAACGCCTCAATGCCGACATGCTGGTAATGGGCGGATATGGGCACAGCCGCTTAGCGCAGTACCTGTTTGGCGGGGCGACACGCCGGGTGCTGCACGAGATGAAGATCCCGGTGCTGATGACCCACTAAACCCAACTCAGAAAGGGAACCTCGCAGGTTCCCTTTTTTACTGTATCCTCCTCTCCTTACATTTCCCATGATGTTTTCTACAGGCAATCCGACGTGTTTTTCCCAAAAGAACGCGGTTTGATTGCCAGTCTTCAGAAAACAAGTCAGTTTGGCGTCACCTTGTGGGGGCACCTTGCTTCACACCTGACGACGTAGACTGCGCGTGGCATTGCGCGCTCAATATTGGAAATTGTACTTATGAAATTGAGAGAGACTGCCGGTTTAACGGGTCTTCTGGCAGTATTGATGTTGATTGCTCTGCCTGCACACGCCGCCGCCTTTTCAACTGCGCAAGCCAAAGCGGATTTTCTCCACGGTCTGTGGCATCCCCTTGGTGGGCTGGACCATATCCTCACCATGGTTGGTGTCGGTGTCTGGGCTGCGCTGGTGCTTCTTAAAAAGCGTCTGGTCTGGCCGCTGGTGTTCACGCTGGTCATGTTCATGGCGTTCTGGGCTCGTTACATGGGCGTTGTTGTGCCGTATGTAGAGACGGGTATTCTGGCGTCTGTCATCGTGATTGGCCTGCTGGTGGCGTTCGCTCTGAAACTGCCTGTGGTGGTGGGTGCGCTGATTGTTGGCGTGTTTGCTGTGTTCCATGGTGCGGCGCATGCCACTGAGGCCAATGCGAGCAGCCTGTTGATCTATGCGCTCGGCTTTTCCGTTTCCTCTTTCGCGCTTGGTTTGTCCGGCATCGGGCTCGGCTCGTTGACCGAATGGAACAGTGGTCGCATGTTCCTGCGCGCGCTTGGTGCGGTTACAGCGCTGTTTGGCCTCTATCTGATGTTCGTCGCCTAGTGTTTCTTTAAAGCGACAGTTTTCAAGGGATTACTCCGGTTTTGTGGCTTTCCCTTCGCAAACACACTCAGTTCTGCTTTCTTGAAGGTGCGGTCTCGACCGCGCCTTTTTTTATGCTGATTTTTATGTGTGATTGCGAGTTTCAATGAGTGATGGCCGTTTGACGATAGCGCCCGAGGTGGTGCGCAAGATGCTTGATGAGCAGTTCCCCGCGTGGGCCGCTCTGCCTCTCAAACGTGTTGAGAAGGATGGCTGGGACAACAACACGTTCCGCCTGGGCGATGAGCTGAAGGTGCGTTTGCCATCTGCTGCGGGTTATGTTCCGCAGGTCGAGAAGGAGTTTAACTGGCTGCCTAACCTGGCAAAACATCTGCCCGTGGCAGTTCCTGAACCTGCTGCCCTTGGCAAGCCGAATGCAGATTACCCATATCCGTGGTCAGTCTATCGCTGGATCGAGGGAGAGACAGCCTCTGCAGAATCTATCTGTGATATGAACGAGTTTGCGAGAGATCTCGCAGCCTTCCTGCATGCGCTGTGGGCTGCTGACACCACAGGGGCGCCGGAAGCCGGAGATCAGAACTGCCACCGTGGCGGTGATCTCAGTGTCTATGATGAGGAGACCCGTTTTTGCCTCTCTGGTGTGACTGACCTGATTGATGCCGACGCAGCGCTGATGATCTGGGAGCAGGCGCTTCGGTCCAAATGGGAGAAGCCTGCAGTTTGGGTGCAGGGAGACCTCTCAAACGGGAATATCCTCACACGAGATGGCCGCCTCAGTGCCGTTATTGATTTCGGCTTATGCACGGTTGGCGATCCCGCCTGCGACTTAGTTATCACCTGGAAATTCTTTTCCGGCGTCAATCGCGAGATTTTCAAAACCGCGGTCAACATCGACCAAAATACCTGGGATCGCGCCATAGGCTGGGCTCTCTGGAAGGCAGTTCGCACGCTCTACTACGCCAGAAAAGACAATATCGCAGAGGAACAAAGAGAAGCAAAAGCAGTGATTGAAGCCATCCTCTCAGATGCAAAACTTGTTACCACGAAGACTTAAGGTCCTGCCTTTAGGCTCTTTCTGATCTTGTGCAGTCAAACAGGAAGAGCAGCAATGGAAAGAGACTTTGAGCTGTTGTTGACCCAGCGCATGTGGGAGGATCCGGCATTCGCGAAACTGGCAGAGCGCGATGCAGCTGCTGCGCTTAAGGAGCTGGGAGTGAAGGTTGATCCCAGCGTTAAAGTCCGGATCCTCCAGCAGCGTAAAGACACGCTTTATCTGACTATTCCCCCTGCCAAACAAGAGGGTGGACTTGATACAACATTGGATCTCAACCAATTGGATTTGTGGTCCAGCGGAGATATGTTTGTCTGGGTTGCTTCGGTTTACAACAAGGTCAAACTGCTTGGCATCCGCTCTTCCATCGCGAAAGGGGAGAGGGAAGCATGACAGACCGCGACAACAGCGATTTTGCGGAGCAAGACTACCGACGGATGATCAACGATCCTGCGTATCGCCAGCGCCTGATTGCAGATCCGAAAGGAACGCTTGGCGAAACAACGGGTTATGAGTTTGATGCAGGCGTACGCGTTGAGGTGATTGAGCAAGAGCCCGACACCATCTGCATGATGATCCCCATTAAGCCGGAGGGCTCTGCTGATGAGGTTGAGCAGGCGCTGCACAAATCTACCGAGCGCACGTATGACCTGCTGTTTTCCTCTGGCATCGGCGGGTATTTCATCCCGAGTGATGAGCTGAAATGGACTCTTCGAGATATGCGTCGCAGTTGGATCAGCAAACTGGGGCTTAAGTTATGATCCCCAGCGTACGAGCGTGTCAGTTCTGCAAGTTGGACTGATAGAGTGATCTCAGGTGCGGAATGAACTCGGTGCAGAAGGAGATGGAGACCTCCTCAGGATCGTAAAACGCGTTCGGCTCGCCACAGCTTTCCACCTTTACGATGACCTCGTTGGGCAGAGACATGTCGTCTTTCAGGCTTTTGATTTCCTCAGAAAGCACGTGATTGATGACCTCGGCGTCCGCACCAGTCCCCGCTTGAAAAGTCATCGCAACGCCGGAGCCAGGCTTCATCTCATCAAACACAGCGCCCCAACTGCTGGCAGCTTGCTCGTACTCAAACGGGCACATTTCTGCCCGGTCTTCCGGCAGGTCCAGGTCTGAAGCCAACTCTGCGCGCTTGTCCGGATCTGCCCCATAAAACAGGCAGATATGGTTGTAGTAGCGCTGCTGATCAGGTCCATGCAGATCCCACCACGCCACCTCTTCTTCCCCTTCGGGATCGTTGATGTAGCCAAACGCGCTATCAAAGGCGAGCTCCTGCGCGGCCTCTTCCTCATAAAGCCAGTCAATCATCAACACGGAGAGCACATCTGCGGCGTCTTCCTCCTGCCCGAAGATTGGTACCTGCATCTGATCAATCACCGCATGGCCAACCTCGTGGTAAAAGATCGACAGGATGTTGGCCTCCACAAAGGCGTTCTCTGCTTCATCAGCCTGTGCACCAAGAGGAGACAGCAGCGAAACTGCGCAAGTCGCGGTGAGAAGAAGAGAACGTAGCATTGGCGGCCTTCCGTATCAGCTATTGAAATCTCTGAATAATCATTCCAATGCCATGTTTACGCAGGTTCGCCAAATCCTTTGTGCTTTGTGATACATCTGAAGGCTGTTAGCAGTGGAAGTTGAGCTTGTTGCCATCCAGATCGCGGCAGTAAGCCCCATAAAATGCCTCACCGCGCGGGCCGGGAGGGCCTTCATCTTTGCCGCCCAGTTGCAGGGCGAGTGTATGCAGGGTCTCGACGGTTTCGCGATCCTCCACCCGCAAAGCCACCATGGTGCCGTTGCCAACGGATGCGTCTTCGCCATCATAAGGTGTGTTGAGGACGATGAGCGGTTTGCCCTCGCCAAAGCTCCAAGCATAGAGCCGGTTGTTTTCAAAGACCCGTGTTGCACCCATCTTCCCAAAAATGGCGTCGTAAAATGCACAGGCACGGTCTAAGTCGTTGGTACCTAAAGTGATATAGCCGATCATATGGTGTTCTGGTCCTAATAGATTGTAGTAAATGACAGAGTGTTCAAAATCAGCAGAGGTGAAAGTTTCATTCCCCAGAGTAAACTACAGGGCAGGCCTCAAGTAAATGCAGAAGCGGTACAACCTGCCGCGCTTCGTCGCCCTAGGTGAAATACCTATTGCAATTCGGCAGGATCGCTGTTTGTTTCGGATTGTCTAATATACGTTGGGTCTGGGAACTGCTGCATGAGAGGCTTTCTTCAGCGCATTGTTTGTGTTGTACTTTTTCTTGCTGTGCTGGTTGTACTCCAACTGACGGCCAGTCCGGTGTTTGCGCGCTCTGACATGGTGCGTGTGGGCATCCTGTCCTATCGCGGCAGTTTGGAAACACAGCGCACATGGGCACCGACCATTGAGCATTTACAACGTGAACTGCCGGATGTGGAGTTCTCCTATCTGCCTCTGACCCTTCAACAAATCGCTGAACAGGCTGACCAGCTGGACTTCATCATCACCAATCCCGGCCACTCGTTTCAGTTGGAACGGATTGCGGGCGTCAGCCGCATCGCCAGTGCACGCTCTCACGTCAATAAGAATGAGATGCACGACCTCGGGTCGGTGATTTTTACGCGAACGGACAGTGGCATCACGGGGCTGACAGAGCTGAAAGGCGCAAGTGCGGGCGTGGTCTCGACAGAAGCTTTTGGCGGATATCTTGCTGCCAAACACAGCCTGCAGCAGAGCCTAGGTGATGAGCCTGACTTGCGCGTTAAACCACTAGGGTTTCCGCAGCAAACGGTGGTGGAGGCGGTCGTGAAGGGAGACGTGCAGATCGGCATTGTCCGCGCCTGTCTGTTGGAGAGCATGAGTGCCGCTGGCAAGCTGGACAAAACGCAAATTCGCGTGTTGGGCCAGCAGTATGACCCGGAGTTTGCCTGTGCCAGAACCACGGAGCTTTATCCGGGGTGGGCGTTTTTGAAGGTGCCCGGCGTCTCTCCTCAGCTGGCAACACGCATTACGCAGGCCCTGCTATCCATGCCGGATGGCGCCTGCACGGATGAATGGCTCGGCCACGCCAACTGGATTGCACCTGTTTCTTATGCTGCGGTTGAGCGGGTTTACCGCGATCTGGCGCTCTACCCCTACAACAAAGACCTGCGGCAAATCCTGAAAGACTGGGTGGAGCGGAACTACTTTCTGCTTGGTGTTATCATTTTGCTCAGTGGAGCCTTTCTGCTGCATGTCGGGCATGTGGAGTTTTTGGTCCGCCGCCGCTCACGGCAGCTGGAAACAGCCAGTGGCAAGCTGGCCAACGCTCTGCAACGCAACCTGATGCTGGAGAGTGAGCTGGCCCATGCGGGGCGTGTGTCTTCCATGAACATCCTTGCAGGCAGTCTGGCGCATGATCTCAAGCAACCGCTTGGCGCCATCTCCACCTTCGCCCATAGCTTGCGGCAGCGGTTGGACCGTGGCACAGCGGATGAGGAAACACTGCAGAAGCAACTCACCCGCATCTCAGAGCAAGCCAATCGGGCTTCTGACTTCATCAACTCCATGCGCAGCTTTCTCAATAAACAGCCAGAAGCGCGGCGGCGTGTGGACCTGCGCGATCTGGTGGATGAAACCGTGATGCTCATGCGCACCTTTGCCGCCAAGCATGCCTGTCAGCTGCAATGGGACCCACCGCAAGAGCCTGTGTTCGTTTGTTGTGATGATGTGCAGCTGCGGCAGGTTATGGTGGTTCTTCTGCAAAACGCGCTTGATGCCACGGTGGAAGCTGGCCTTGAGGATGGAGTAATCTCCATTCAGCTGGAACAGACTGCAGAAGCCTGTGAGCTTAGGGTATGCGATCAAGGTGCTGGCATTCCAAAAGAGCTGGAGGAGAAGGTGTTCAAGCCGTTCTATTCCAGCAAGGGCAGTCTGGGTTTAGGGCTGGCCACCGCGTTTAGCATTGTTGACAGCCACGATGGGGAGTTGACCCTGAAACCGATGCTTGATGAAGGCACATGCGCAACAGTGAGGCTGCCATTGAGCCGCTCACAAACTGAGGGAAACCATGACACAACAACCAGTTAAACCGCTTTATGGACCAGAGGCTGAGCCTGTGATCATCATTATTGATGATGATGACGCCATGCGGGAAGCACTGGTGTGTCTGGTGGAGTCTGTCGGGTTGAAGGCTGTTGATTTTGAGCGTGCTGATGATTTTCTGAGCTCTGATCTACGCCCTTGCGTTGGCGTCATCATCACCGACATGCGTATCCCTGGCACAAGCGGCCTCGGGCTTTTAGAGAAGCTGCGTGCCTCGGGCCAGCACTTGCCGGTGATTGTCATTTCCGCCTTTGCGAACCTGCGTGATGGTGTGCGTGCCATGAGCCTTGGCGCTGTTGATGTGTTGGAAAAGCCGTTTGATGAGCAGGGCTTGCTCGACAAACTGCAAGACCTGATCACAGAGACCCGAAACCGCGCCAGCCAATGCTGCCTGACAGCGCAGGCCAAAGTGAAGGTAGACCGCCTCACCAACCGCGAGCGTGAGGTGATGGGCTATCTGGCACAAGGCCTGCAAAACAAAAGCATTGCCAATGCATTAGGCCTGAGCGTCAAAACCGTAGAAATCCACCGCCACAACGTCCTCGCCAAACTGGAAGTGCAAACCCTCGTCGACGTTTACCAACTCACCCAAAGTGCCGACCGCGCAACAGGGTCTGGCCGGTGTTGCGGCGTGGAAGAGGCTTAAAGGCGGATTTCGGAGCTTTGCGGTGCAAACTTTACTCAAAGTTTCAGGTTAACTTCAGGATAGCGTGGTGAGGTGCCGGGGTTACGAGGCGGCAACCAGGCGGCGTTTAAGACGCGCCTGAAGCACAACTGCAAACAACAAGTTGCTGCCATAAGAAGAACTGGCAGAAACTATGACTGATCAACAATATGTGCGCTCCGCCCGAATCCTTCACTGGCTAATGGCCCTTGGCTTTTTATCCATGTGGGTGACCGGCTACATCATGAAGCTGGACTCTCTGGAAGATACCCCCTTGGAAGAAAGCCTGTTTGACCTCCACATTTCTATGGGCGTGACCCTGCTGGGCTTATTGTTGCTGCGCGTGGCTATCCGCTTGGTCAACAAACCGCCTGCATTGCCTGCGGGCCTGACTTCATGGGAAAAAATCGGCTCCCATCTGGGTCACCTGGGCCTGTACCTTCTGCCGCTCGTCACCATGCTGGTTGCTTGGGCAGAGGTTGATTTTGGCGGCCACGGTGTGAAGTGGTTCACCATTGGTATGCCAAAGATCTTCCCAACCATGGAAACCTTCGCCGGTATCAATCTGGAAGACACGACTGCAACAGCACATGAGCTGCTGGCTTGGTCTTTGCTGGCACTGGTCGCTGTGCACGTGGCCGCTGTTCTCAAACATAAATACTGGGATGGTCACGACGTCATGGGCCGCATGAGCTTGCTCAGCAAAAAATAACAGGACGCGGGGGAGGGCTGATCGCAGCCTTAACGCCGAGGGCGCATTGGGGGCAGTCCCTCGGCATCCGCCTGAGCTTGCGCCTTGGCTTCTTTGAGCAGCGCATCCAACGTGAACATGGCGGTCTTCATATCCTGTAATCTGGCGGAGGCTTCTGCCAGATTGTCTTGTTTTAAGGCCTCTTCCACCCGCGCAATTGAATCGTCCGCCATGGCTTTGTAACTCAGGAAGTCCGCCAGCTCGCCTTTGTACTTGGCGCTTTTGCGCAGCACCATCATGGCGACGATATCTTTCTTTGCCTTGCCCACCTGCGCTGTGTATCTGGCAGCTTCTTCCTCGCGCTTTGAACGTTTTGCTGACCGTGGCCGCTGTACAGGTTCATCCTCGATAATCTGTTCTCTTGGCGGTGCTTCTGCGGTTGGCTCTGGTTTGACCTTCTCTGACGGCGGGTTGAGACGGTCTAGCGCAATTTTCATGTTGGCGATAGTTGCGTTCAGGTCCTCCAGCATATAGCGGGCGTCCTTCACACGTCCGGTGGTTAGAAGCCGCTCAATCTGGATGGCAAGTGTTGAGGCGGTGGCGCTATAGCCTTCGTAGTGACGGAGCTGTTCCGGATTCTGGATCGTGGCTTTTTGCGCATCCAGCCCTTCGATTTCTTTCCGGGCTTCTTTCACATCCTGTAGGAACCCTTCCACCTGTGCGGCTGTGTTGATGCCACGGGTAAAGGCAATTTCCAGCCCGGTCATGGTGATGTTGGCGTTATCAAGCATGTCCTCAGCACGGCGATACTCGTGTTTGGCATAGAGTTTCTCTGCCTCCACAATGTAGGCGCTCGCCCTGTTATGCAGTTTTTCAAAGATCACCAGTTCCTCGGTGTCTTTGAACGAGCCGGAGCGGATGTGAAACGCACGTAAATCTGCACGGGATTTGGTGACCTTCTTACCAAACTTGAGCGAAGCCTCCAGCTCCGGTGCCGCAGACTGGATTGCGGGCGCTTCCTGCAACTACGCGACTACCGCCTTCATCTTCAGCAGGCTCTTTTCAAAACTGGCAATTGCCTTGTTGGCATCGTCCACGTGAGATGCGCGGTGGTGGGTGGTGATCTGGTCAAAGTGCTTTTGCACCTCCTGATCAGCGCTCTCAAAGCTGCGCAGTTTTTTCTGGTAGTTCTTCTGCTTGCTCGCCAATTCCATGAACTGGAAACGATGTTGCTGAAGCTGGCCATGGGCGTTTTGTAACAGTGGGATCTGGTCGCCAATCACAGCAAGCGCGTCTTCAAACTCACCTACATAAAAACTAAGCGATGTGATGCCTGCGTTTATCTCCGCAACAAATGGCTGGATATCGCGCGTTTTTTTGGACTTGGCAGAGGTGATTGCCTGACGCACGGCCTTATGTGCTTTCTTGAAGCCTCCAAAGAGGGCACGGCAGAACTTGATAAGGTTGCCCTGCGCATAAAGCTCATCGACTTTCTTCTCCAGCATTGCAATCTGCTCGAAGTCAGTGACAGCAGGATCCGGGGCATCCGTTTCCTCGTCTCCATCAACCAGATCATCCTCCGGAAATGTCCATGACATATGCCGATAGAAATCTTCAGCCCATCTCTGCTGCTCAACACTCAGCTTCTCAACCGGCATCACCCTCTCCAACCCAAAGCAATCCACGCGCTGGATAATGCCTTGATTGCACTGGTTTTCGGGCAAATTTCACGAGCTGAGTGAAGGGGGAGTTGATGGGGGGAACGGGTTTTGTCTTAATCTATAGGTTTGTTATGCTCTCTGAAAAGGGGAGGCTGGCAGATGACACAAGGGCGGATTGTGTTGCTCAATGGAGCACCGAGGTCTGGCAAAAGTTCCATTGTATCAGCACTGCAAAAGCAGGCAGATGAGCCATGGATGAACCTTGGTGTGGACGTTGTCGTCAAGCACATGACTCCGGAACACATGAAACCGGGGATAGGTCTGCGTCCAGGAGGGGAAAGGCCTGACCTGGAAGACTTTATCTCCCGCTCCTATCACGCGCTTTACAAAAGCATCGCGGCTCATGTTGAACTGGGCTTTGATGTCATCGCTGATCTGGGCCACCACAACAACTATGCGGCGCTGGACGGCAACTGGAGGCATTATCTGAAGGAGCTGGAAGGGCTGGACGTGATGGTCGTTGGCGTCTTTTGCCCGCTGGCAGAGATCATGCAGCGCCGAGCTGGTAGTGATGGGAATTATCTCACGGCCAATGAGGAAGGCGAAATCCCGTTACCCGTCCTTCGCTGGCAGGAAGAGGTTCACAAGCCGGGGATTTATGATCTGGAGCTGGACACTTCGATGTTGAGTGCGGAGGAGTGTGCGGAAAGAATTCTGAATGTGATTGCGTCAGGCGCAAAGTTTAATGCCAGAGACAAGCTTATAGCATCGCAGATATGAGCTGCTTCGCCTGCTGATCGACCGAGGTCAAGCGGGGGATGACACTGTCGGGTTTGAGCAAGGTGCCGGGAGCGAGAACGGAGTTTGCGCCGACCTTGCTGTTGTCACCGATCAGGGAGCCAAATTTTGTCACGCCTGTCGGGATTTTTTTCCCATCCTGAAGAAGCGTGATTTCTTTCTCAGCCCATTCATTGCGGTGATTGGCGACAACAACGCCAGCTTCCAGATTGACGTTTTCGCCTAAAATGGAATCTCCCAGAAACCCGAGATGGGCGAGTTTGGAGCCTTTGAGCATGAAGCTGGACTTCACCTCACAAAACGGGCCAACCGCGCAGCCTTCATCCAGAAACACGCCTCCGCGCAAATAACTGCGGGAGGACACAAAGGCGTTGGGTCCGATGATCACTGCGTCTTTCAGTGTCGCCCCATCTTCCACCACGGCGCTTTCGTGAATAGCGATGCTGTTGGTGATGCGGTACGAGCTATCAAGGCGAGAGATCATGCCCGGAATGATGCTTGCAGCGTTCGTCGTCATCGCCCACGGTGTGTGCCCAAGTCCTGCGAGTGGTGAACTCTCCCAGTTCGCAATGTAGTCGCTGGTCTGGATCATTGAGCCTTTCCTTGTGGCGGCATCTTGAGAACCAGCGCTGCAAGGAGGAAGCCGATCATCAGGCCGTTGAGCAGGTGCCACATGAAGTGAGTACCGAAAGCGACGGAAAAGCAGAGGGCCATGTCCACGGTTCGGAACATCAAAGAGACCGCAAAGGTTGCCGTGGCGAGCGTGATATAGGCCCGAGCCGGGTGCTTGCGCAGGTGCATCAGCAGGGTTGCGATAAGCAGGGCGACCATTGCGGGCAGGTATTGCAGGGAGCCGTTGAAGGGATCAGGACCAGCATCGATATCCGTCAGTACAGCATCCGAACTGAACCAAAAGATAGCGGCTGTGATGCCCACTGCAATGGCACTGGCGCGCAAAGTGCGGAACAGGTTTTCGCCGGTTGCACGGTAGATCACCATGATGATGTAAAAGGCGACAAAACTCCAGATCGGGACAACGTCCGCCAGCTCTGACCAAGTGTTTGCAAATGTATGAAACAGGAATGAGCCAATGCCAATGGCCGCTGCAAGGGCGATCAGCACAAGCTCTGCGATGCTCGGGTTGCCCCGTTTGCGCACCAGATAAAGCGCGATCAGAGCAGCCACAATAAAGCTGAGATTGCTGAGCGCATTCAGTGGTTCATTCCAGAACCCCGGTGCGGTTCGCTCGCAGTAAAGATCAATATAGTCAGCAGGAAGCATCGCAATGTCTCGATGGAAGTCAGAGGCTGAAAGAGCAGAAAGACTAAATCTGTAAGTGTGCCGATTGTAGGGTGCGACCTGCAATATTCAAGGCATAATCATGGAGATGCCGGAGCCTGCCAGAACCAGATCAATCATCCGGTCATGATGCTTTGAACTGAGCTTGTTCAGGATCGCTTTGGCTGCATACGTGCCAAGGGTGATCGACCCGCCCACCAGTGCCCCGCCAATGAGGATGTCCGCGCTCATGACATTGAGATAGCTGAAGGTCGCGGCCTTGGAGCCGAACACGAACAGGGAGGCCGCCGCCTCTGTTGCGATCAACGCGCTTTTGACGAGGCCGAAAGAGGAGAAAACCGCCAGACTAAGAGGGCCGGAAGAGGCGACCAGTCCGGTGATGAACCCGATGAGCGTTCCGCCAAACACAAGGTGGATTGGCTTGGAGCCGATGTTTTTGGAGCGCAGCAGATAGCGCACGGGAATGAGCACCAGAAAGAACAGGCCAAGGATGGTGCTGCCAACGGATTCCGGTATGGCAATCAAAAGGTTCGCGCCCAGAGCAGCCATGGGAATGCTCGGCAGCGCGTAAAAGAACACCGCGCGCCAGTTGATCTCACTCCACCACACAATCACGCGCCCGCAATTGGCGATGAGTGCCGCAATCGCCATGATGGGAATGGCCGCTTTGGTGCCAAACACAGCCACCAGAATAGGCAGCAGGATGATGGATGACCCCGTGCCAACAATGCCGGACAATACCCCGGCAAGCATGCCAGAAACGGCAATAATCAATATGCTCAAATGAGGAACCCTTGGAGAAAAGAACATTCTGAAAAATCTTCTGATCTGTATAAGAGTGACTGCCTCATGATGCAATTTGCTTGAAGAGAAGCTGCATAAAAAAATACAGCTTCGCTCCTCTAAACGGTTAAACAGAGTTTAGGCGGACAGGGTTGGGCGAGAGCGGAGAGACGCGCGCCTGATAGGTGGAATGAACTGGCACAGTAAAACGACCAGAAATCGGGCGGTCACCAGCTCCCGGTGCGGACCGCACCAACGGGATTGAGGCAATTGATGTTTCGCGATCGATGTCTCTCCAAACACCAGCGACCTGATGTTGAGGTTGCCAGACGCCTGATGGCACGGCCTGCCAGGCAGCGGTAAGATTGATAGCGGGCATGTTTGTTTTCCTTTATTCACCACGATCATTTGTTTGTGCAGCATGC
The DNA here is from genome assembly GCF_001623225.1 of Pseudovibrio sp. Ad13. Classification (NCBI taxonomy): domain Bacteria; kingdom Pseudomonadati; phylum Pseudomonadota; class Alphaproteobacteria; order Hyphomicrobiales; family Stappiaceae; genus Pseudovibrio; species Pseudovibrio sp. Ad13. The sequence goes on from NZ_LMCC01000007.1 coordinate 22,383, forward strand.
TTATGGATGCTCTCCTATGGACGAATGAGACGCGCATCTGTGATGACTAAGGGTTTGTTCTCTGGTGTTGCCCCGCCCCATCTAGGGGAACTCCCCTAAGCCCGCAGATAACCTCCCCAATATTTTTGTTGCTGGCCTCCCGGTAGCTTGGGAACAACCCAAACCGTGACACTCCGGGGGGAGACTTGAATTCAAGACGTGAGTTCCTCAAACTGGCCATGGCAGGCTCAACAGCTGCGGTGGCAGCGCCGGCAGCTGCAAGCGCACAGGCAAAGCCCAAGCGCTGGGGCATGCTGGTGGATCTGCGCAAATGCATCGGCTGTCAGGCCTGCACCGTGGCCTGCACCATTGAAAACGACGTGCCCGCAGGCCAGCACCGTACCGCTGTCCCCATATACGAGCTGGATGGCCCGGATGGTCCAAGTCAGGCCGTGCTGCCGCGCTTGTGCAACCATTGTGACGAGCCGCCGTGCATTCCGGTGTGTCCGGTCAATGCCACCCATAAAACAGATGAGGGTGCTGTGGTGGTGGATGCCGAGCAATGCGTGGCCTGCGGCTACTGCGTGCAGGCGTGCCCTTATGAAGCGCGCTTCATCAACCACAAAACCGGCGTTGCAGACAAGTGCACGTTTTGTGTGCACCGTACCTCTGTTGGTTTGCTGCCTGCCTGCGTTGAAACCTGCGTTGGCAACGCCCGCGTATTTGGCGATCTGAATGATCCGGAAAGCGAAATACGCAAGCTGATGGCGGAGCATGAAACCAAGGGCCTGCGACCTGAGTTCAAGACAGGACCAAACGTCTATTACATCGGGCTGGATGACAGGCTTGCCTCAACCGTAGCGGTTGGTGGTGGTGCCCGTGATTTGCGCCAAGGTCTTGAAACGCCTGCACATGGGGAGGTGTGAGTTATGCCTGCTGTCGATCTGATGTCTTTTGATCATGAAGCCGTTTGGCGGCCTTGGGCGGTCGCTTACTTCCTGCTGGTGGGAACAGGGGCAGGCGCCGCCTTGCTGCTGGCTTATGCTCGTCTTGTGCGCGTTGCAGAAGCCAAAGGCGCGCTGATTGTAGCCGCCAGTTTTGCGCTTGCCTCTGGTTTGCCACTGCTGGCCGACCTGCACCAGCCTGCACGTTTTATGCACTTCTACAGTGGCTCTGCACCCGGCTCCATCATGTGGTGGGGCAGCTGGTTCCTACCGTTGTTCATCGCCTCCACGCTTTTGCTGGCATTCATGACTGGCCGTCGCGGCAACGCGCCCATGTGCGGCGGTGAACGCATGCTGACCATGATTGTCGGCGCTCTGGCCCTTTGCATTTTAGGGTACACCGCTGGTGAAATGAGCGTAGTTGCCGCGCGCCCTGTATGGAACACACTCGGCTTTCCTGTTGTGCTTATTCTAACCGCCCTTATGAGCGGTGCTGGTGCCACCATGACCATTGACAGCCTCAATGGTGAGAAGGGGGAAGGCCGCTACATGCTGGTGGTGACAGGTGCCGCAACTCTGGTCGCGTTTGGCCTCTGGATGCTGACTGACACCAACCTCTCAACACTCGCGGCAGACTATGCCCCTGTCGGCTTGTTCGGTGCGTTCATCATCGCAGGTGTTGTGGTGCCGGTGGCGCTGGCCGTGAGTGCAAAGGCCTCTTTGTTGCTGCGCGGTGTAAGCGGGGCGCTGGCCGTGTTTGGGGCATTGGCTTTCCGCTGGTCCACCTTCAACGGGGCGCAGCTCATGTCCAAAACCGAGACCGCGTTCTATGGCCGTATAAGAGACAGGTCTCAGGATGCTCTGCGCACGCTAGCCGGGTCTGCTGGCCTGCTGATCCTCAGTCTTATCTTCGTGACGCTTCTCATCAACCTGCTGGCCGTGCGTGCCAGCAAGCAAACTCAAGCCTAAGGAGAGCCAGTTATGACTATTTCTCGCCGTGGTGTTCTTCAAGGTGCAACCGCTCTTGGCGCAGCTGGCGCTGCCTTCTGGGGCTTTGCTGAAACGGGCAAAAACTTCTATCAAGGTGTAATGGGTTCAGCGAAAGCCAAAGGCATTGCCGGTGGTGCTTTACCACCGGAATATAAGGTTGATCCAACAACCGGAGAGGTGATCCTCAACCCCGATCAACGGGTCGGCTACACAATGTGCATGGGCTGCACCAGCGTTTGCGGCATTCGTGTGCGGGTGGACAAAGCCTCTGGTGATATTCTGCGCGCCACCGGCAACCCGTACAGCCCACTCTCCACCAATCCGCACATTCCATACGACACGCCCATCAAAGACGCGATCACCGGCCTGTCTGCCTATGGTGAGCAAGGCCTTGCTGGACGCTCCACCGCTTGCGGTCGCGGCAATGCTGCCATCGCCAAGCAAAACAGCAAGGAACGCATTCTCAAGCCAATGAAACGCGTTGGCGAACGCGGCAGCGGCCAGTGGAAGGAAATTTCCTGGGACCAGTTGATTGAGGAAACCGTTGAAGGGGGAGACCTGTTTGGTGAAGGCCACGTGGAAGGACTGCGTGCCATTCGTGATCTAAAGACACCGCTTGATCCGGAAAATCCGGAATATGGACCAAAAGCCAACCAGCTGGTGGTGATCCCAGTGTTCAAAAACGGTCGTTTGATGATGGCCGCCCGCTTTGCCAAAATGGCTTACGGCACCCGCAACTTCGTAGGGCATCGGTCCTACTGCGGCCTGTCCATGCGTGCTGGTTATGCGGCCATGCTGGACAATCTGAAGAAGCAGCCACACCTGAAGCCGGACTATCGCCACGCTAAATACATGCTGTTCATCGGCACGGCCCCGGGCAATGCAGGTAACCCTTACAAGCTGCAGGGCACGTTGATGGGCGCTGCCCGTGGGCGTGATGGGGTTAAGTACGCGGTGGTGGACCCTGTTCTCACCAACTCCCAAAACCATGCGTTTGGCAAGGACAACACATGGGTTCCTATCAGGCCCGGCACTGACGGTGCATTGGTGATGGGCATGATCCGCTGGATCATGGAAAATGAACGATATGACGCCAAGTTTCTGGCTCAACCGTCCGGCGCAGCAGCTCAGACGGTAGGAGAGGCCAGTTGGTCCAATGCAACGCATCTGGTCATTGATGATCCCGAGCATCCAAAAGGCGGCTCATTCCTGCGGCAAGGAATGATAACAGCTGACCTGGAAGAAGATGCTCAAAAAGCACCAATGTGCCTTGATGCGCAAACGGGAGAGCTTTCTCCTGCAAAGGGCCGCCCTGCCACACTGTTCCACCAGGGAACCGTGAGACTTCTGGATGGTTCTACTGTGCCTGTAGCCACCAGCCTGAGCTTGCTGCGCCGGGAGGCACTGCGCAAAACGCTTGCTGAATACTCTGCTGATTGTGGTGTACCGGAAGAACGCATCATCTCTCTGGCACGCGATTTCACCAGCGTTGGCAAACAGGCAGCTGCCGATTGTCACGGCGGAACCATGCATGCAGCAGGCTTTTACACCGCCTACGCCATCGTCATGCTCAATGCACTGGTCGGCAACCTCAACGCCAAAGGCGGCACCACAGCAGGTGGCGGTCGCTTCAAAGATGTGCAGAAAGGCCCACGCTATAACCTGCTTGCCTTCCCCGGCAAGGTGAAGGTGAAAGGCGTGGATGCAGGCCGCGGTGGCTTTGCCTACGAGAAAACCAGTGAGTTCAAGCGACTGGTTGCGGATGGCAAGAACCCGTATCCCGCACAGGCGCCTTGGCATTCTTTCACCCAGCCCATGGGCGCGCAATGGCTCACTTCCGTGCTGGAAGGCTATCCTTATAAAGCCAAGGCCGTCATTACATGGTCCTCCAACCCGGTCTACGGTGTTGCGGGCATGGAGAACGACGTCAAAGAAAAGATCAAGGACACTAAGCGCCTGCCGCTGTTCATCGCCATTGATCCATTCATCAACGAGACCTCTCGTTTTGCTGATTACATCGTGCCGGACCGTGTGTTCTACGAGGCATGGGGCTGGGCGTCTGCCCTGTCCGGTGTGCCAACCAAGGTCTCAACGGCCCGCTGGCCGGTGGTGGATTGCCAGACTGGCAAAACACCAGATGGCCGCCACATGGACATGGACAACTTCTTCATCGAGGTGGCCAAACGCATGGACCTGCCGGGCTTCGGAGAAAAAGCCATCCCGGATGCCGACGGTAACCTGCACCCGCTGCACCGGTCAGAGGATTTCTGGATGCGTGCTGGGGCTAACGTGGCGTTTGATGGCGGCGCAGTGCCGGAAAGTGATGACGCCGACATGACGATCACCGGTGTGGATCGTATCCGAGCGGACTTGGAAAGCACGTTAAAGCCAGATGAATGGCGCCGTGTTGCTTATGTTTACAACAGAGGTGGCCGCTATGAGGATGCGGCGAAAACCTACAAGGGCGAGACATTTGCTCGCTCCTACAAAAAAGGCATTCAGGTCTGGAACGAGACCGTTGGTACGGCGAAAAACTCTATGACGGGCAAGAAGTTTGTTGGCTGCCCAACATGGCAGGCCCCAAGCTTTGCGGACGGAACCAAGGTAGATAAAGCCTTCCCGCCGGATCTATGGCCGTTCCGCGTTGTCAGCACCAAATCCCAGCTGCGCTCTTCCAGCACCGGAGGCAATCCGTATCTGGATGATCTGAAACTCTCTAACGCCATTGCCATCAACACGGTGGATGCGGACCAGCTTTCCATCAAAACCGGGGACTGGATCACCGTCATCTCCCCAAGCAGCCGCATCAGCGGGCAGGCCTTGGTTCGCCAGGGCATTGCACGGGGCGCCATCGGCATTGAGCACGGCTACGGCCACCGCGAGTTAGGCGCACGCACCCACAAGATCGGAAAGGTCATTTTGGAAGGACATTCTGAGCGGGGCCTCGGCACTAACAGCAATGACCTGGGCTACACCGATCCAACCAGCAAATGCCCGGCCCTGCTCGCCGACCCCGTCGTCGGCAGCATCGCCCGTCAGGCTCTCCCCGCGCGTATAGAAAAAATGAGCTAGCCGAACCCCGGAGAATACCTAGGGTTCTCGTAAAAAGAATACGCCAACAAAAACGTCAGGCACTGCCCCCAGCAGTGCTTGAAAACAACAAACAGCCAAAGCCAAACACCCCTCCAACCTGGTATGAGGCACATCTCGGGCAGAAAAACTCCCACAACCCTCGCCAAAGATGGCGGGGGTCTTTTTTGTGGGAGAAGGGGCGCGAGATTACATGAGGCGATTCTCCAATAATCATTCCAACATCACGAGATGCTTAAGTAAACCAGTCTTAAGGCTGGAAACTGGGCAGGACCAAACTCTGCATGGCTCGAGTTTGCTGCCTGAAATCCAATCATTACAATGGCTTAAATAAACCAACCCGTTAAGAAAACTGGCACCAAGGTTCATCAGGTTCAGACAAGACAAGCGAGTCAGACTATCCCAAACTGTTTTTATGTAATCGGGTTCAATTCAATGGATACTAACCTTCGTTTCTCAATGCTCAATCGGGACTTGCCGAGTGCGATGGATCGAACCTCGAAAGATCCAATAGTTGCCCGTGAAATTCAATATTATGAAGAAAATTTTAGTAAGGTTGAAACAGTTGATGATTTGCTCAACGATTATCGGCTTTATACTTTCGTGATGAAAACTATGGGCTTAGAAGACATGTCTTATGCAAGGGGTATGGTTCGGCAAGTTCTTGTCGGAGGAACTGAAGACGAAGATGCTCTTGCAAACACGTTGAATGATACGCGTTTTAAAGACCTAGCAGAAGCGTTTCCATTCAACGAAAATGGAACGATCAAGGGAAAGTTTGACTGGTCTGATGAATTTCTAGACGAGAAAATTGTTCGTTACACCAACGTACCAGGAAAGGAGATTGAAGATGTTGATCGATTGGTCGATTACTATCAGCGGAAAATACAAAGAGATGTACTTTTTACCACTCAACTTCTAGCAGATCCGGCTCTTTATGAAGTGGTTTCAGTTGCTTATGATGTCCCTTCTGAGATTATTAATGGCCCCAAAAATGAACGTATTGCTTGGTTTGAAGAAAATATAGACATTGACGAATTAAAAAAGCCATCAGAGCTGAAGGATGCAGTCGAAAAATATAAGGATAATTTGGTAGCACGTGAGGAGGAGAGAACAAGAAATATAGTTGATCGATATGTTCAGGTAAGTTTCGAGCAAGATGAGGGCGAGCAGAACGAAGGCGTCCGACTTGCACTCAACTTTCAGCGAACAGCAGACAGTATTACAAGTGCTTATGAAATTCTCGCGTCTCCTGCCCTTTATCAAGTTGTCCGTGTTGCACTCGGTCTTCCTGAATCTATGGTTGGCGCAGATGTCGACTATCAGGCAAACATAATTAATGAGAGATATGACGTCGAGAAGTTTCAGGATCCACAAGAAGTCGAAAAATTTATAAAGAAATTTGTAGTTCTTTATGATGCACAATCAGGAACTGGTTCCATACCGACAGTTCAGTTATTTGCAAATAGTTCTACAGTAGGAATTTCTGCGAACTCTCTTACAGCGGTAAATGCGCTAAGACTTGGCGGTTAAACTGGTTACTGAGCAGGGAACGACTCCTACCGCATACCGCGGAGTGTCTGTTTAATTCGTTCTGCTTTTGGAAAAATAATATAGCTAGTGAAGATTTTGTAGCTTATCTGTTATTTTTGTAGGTGGTTTTTATCGTAAACTCTCGCCGTTTGTTTGATATAAACTCGGATGGTGCGAGTAATGTGGGCTGAGGTTATCATTAGGCTCATGAATTTAAGTTCATTCATATAGTGCAAGAAACGTGTGAGCTCTTAATTTTATCTCTAGAAGATCAGTCCGCGATTTTTGCCTTCATCACGAAGCGTGACGCTAAGTTGGATTGTGAGTTGTTGATTCCTACAAAATGAACGAAAACCTCCCTCTCGGGCAGTCGAATGGCATCAGAAGGGGCTAAACGTATGATTTCACTGTTTGTCACAACACGGATACACATTATAGCGAAAATAATGGATGCAAGTGTATTTTCTACTGTAATTAATAAGTAAGGCACTGGAAGAGTTTGCTAGTTAGAACTTGATACTACGATTTCGGATAAACGTACTGTGTCAGATGAAGTGTATTAATATTATCAAAACTTATAATGAAACCTTTCGATTTACGTGATTAGTAATTGCAGTAATCCGTTAAAGTCACCATTGACTTACTTGGTCATGATGAAACCTACGTCATTGCTTTGCTGCTACTTCATCCGCTGGCTTTGCTCTCGAAAATTACGCCGGCGCATCTGTAGGGTTAAAAGTTCATCGCTCACATGCACTATGTGTTTAAGGATGTGGTTGCTGAGCGGCCTACAGAGAGATAATCAGGCAGCATATGGTACACTAAGCCATTCAGGACAGGTGCGTGTTGGTGTTGGTGTCGGTGTTAGTTCGTGTAGGCATAACAATCACGTCAGAATTTTTTCTGGGAGCTTACATAGCTTCTGGTCCTTCGCCGACTAATTTATGCATTGGAGCCGCTATCTTCTCCCCAAAGAACAGGCAGACCAAGCAATTAGTAAACGACTGACTACAAACCTTGGCTGAGGCTCTCGCGTAGCGGCTTCGTCAATTTCACGATGTCTTCTTTTTAATAAATATTCGCTCGATAGAGGGGGAATAGTGAAACATAATCTCATGGCGTAAGTGGTATCCCGCATTAACGTATTTTAGTGCGCCAAGAGGTCCGTTATGGCTGGTTCCGATATCCCTTCCGGTTCAAATGAAACTGCTGGTACTCCAAAACAGTCCAGTCAGGTTGATGCATGGGCGAATGCCATGCTCAAAGTTTGCAGTATTGATCCTTCTGAGGCCGATACTGTTTCCTCCTACGGAGATGAAGTGCCCGAGGCGCTTGAGGTATCGCTTGATACGGCTGAAGGCGTTCAGGTTGCGGTGGCACAGGCTTATGTTGAGTTCGGAAGACTTACGGAAAAAGCCGATCTGATCATCGACAAGGAACAGCTCAAGATATTCGAGAATTTTGAGCAGAAAACCGATGACTACCTGAATGAAGCAGAACTTGCAGCTGTTGGTGAAGACATTGATGCTGCAAATGATTGCCTCGACAACGCAAAGCTTAGCTTGAAGGGCATGAGTGATGCTCTTGATCGTGGTGTTTCAACCGCGCTCAGGCTGGATGGTTATGTGCAGCAAGTCTCTGATTTGCTTAAAGAAGCCGGTACCTATTATAAACAGCGTAATAAGATCCCCTATGAAGAACAGCTCTCTGACCTGCTGAGCTATAAGACCATGGTGGAGACGCTGGGGCAGGAAGCCAAGCTACTCATCTCGGAAAACCGTATTGCGGATGCCAAGACAGCCATCGAACAGATGAAGGCTGCCATCGGCAACATGCCTAAGTGTTTTGAAGAGCCTAAGAATGCCAAAACTGCGAAGAAAGCCACGGCGGATGAGGTGGAGTTCGGGCTGGTTTCAAAGGGTGCGCATGCAATGGAGGATGTTGAGTTCCTCGATGATGTGTTTGGTGAAGAGATCGCCCTTGCAGAACGTCAGGATGCGATTTTCGCCTTGCACCAGAAGCTGGAAGAAGACCACAAACAAGACAAGACAGGTTGGTCCAAAAAGTCTGTGAGTGAGTTTGAAGACGCCTACCAGATTGCAAAGAATGCAGCAGATGGCGGTCACAAAATGGCGACGGATCTTTGGCTTGATTCAGATGTCAAAAAAGCCCTGCCCAAGATTGATAGCTTGATTGAGACTAGCCGAACCATGCACATGCGCATGAAGAAAATCAGTCTGACCGCGCAAGGGCATAATGATGCTGAAACAGACGAAATCATCTCCGCTGAGAAGGAAACAGCAGGTGATGTGCTTGAGAACCGTCTGGCACGGTTGAGGGGAGATCTGGAAAGTCTGAAGACTGCTATCAACACAAGCAATGCAAATTGGCGCCCGATTTGTCAGGACGTCAATGGAAAGGACTTCGAAGAAGTCTATCAGGGTGCTCTGTCATCCCAAGAAGATGGAATGGCTTGTTCTCAAGAGAATAGAGAAGATAAAGAGGCGCATTGCGAACAACTTCAGCAATATGTTTCCTCTGCCAAGTTTGCGTTGGTGCAGATGCAGCAGCTTTTTACCAAGGCACAGGAGATCCGCAAAAACGATATTTCTGGCATTAACATCAAAGCGAAAGAAGCGACCGCGAAACTGCAGGACTTGGTGAAGCGTCGGCCTGAGATTGAGGCTTGGAGCGTTGACCTTGGAGCCTTTGATAAGGCCCGTGCGCTCGCCGCCAAAGCCCTTGAAGCGCTCAATGTGGCTATGGCGGATAACAGTACGGCCGTAAGTGTTGGCGCGTTGAACGCGTTCAATAGCAAGATTGCCGATATGCAGGAAGCCTTTGATTTTGCGGCAGCCGAAATTGAACGTGTCGGTGCAGACACGAAGTTCCGCCTCAAGAACATTAAAAGCGTTTTTGCCAATCTTGCAGCTCGAAAAGAAGAGCTTAAGAAGAAGCCCAAGGAGTTTGCTGAGTTTTACAAGGCAAACAACGAGGCCTTTACGCTGATCACGCAGGATCAGATCGTTCTGTCCAATCAGGACAAGAAAGGGGCTGAGGATCTGCTGGCCGGTGTTGAAGTTGCACTTGGTGAAATGCGCGCCTTGCTTGGTATGCCAGATGCTGGAGAGGGCGGTGTGCAAAATGATGCCTCCGGCCGTAGAGAAGAACTGCTGCAGGCCGTGCGCGACAGATTTGCCCAGTTGAAGCAGGTTGAAAAATGGGCCAGAGAAAACCCTGACGTCGAAGGCCACTATACAGATTTTGCTAATACCCATGCGGATGCTCAAGCACAGTCTGATACCTTCAAGGTGGGCCTTATTGAGCTCGCCAATATGGATCGCAAGGTCGTCGAAAATGCGTTGCGCGCCATCGATCAGGATCTGGATGCTATGGACAATATCTTCCAGGTTGCCAGAGAGCAGATGGAGCAGCTGAAAGGTGTTGATGCAATTGAGGGTGAACTCAACGCGAAGTCTGACCTTCTGGAGCGTATCAGAGCCTATAATCCTCGCATCACCAAGTATGAAGATAATACTGGCCTGTTCCAGGATCTGGGTGAAAAGGAATTTTACAAAGGCACAATCAAGAACCTGAAAGAGTGTCTCCTGACGGCCTCTGATTTCTACTATCAGGATGAAGATGCTAAGGGTGAAGCGGAGTTGGAGAAGGTTGAGGTTTATTTCGACGGCCTTGATGAGTGCCTCAAACAAGCAGCTGTGACCCGGAAAGAAGTTGAAGGATTTGAGCAAATTCTCGATATGGCAAGCCAGTCACTGGCTGACCTGAATGCCAAAGAAGAAAACCTGAAAACCCGGCCACAGCGCAACGCGTTTGTTGTGAACAGCGCTGATGTGAAAAAGCTTATGGCGGATGTTTCCAAACACATTGGCCAGCAGGATATCAAGCCAATTCGTGATATTATTCCAGCACTTGAAGCTGCAGTGCAGAAGATGGAAGAGGCATTCCCAAAATCCAGAAGCGAGAAGTTGAAAGCCGCTTTGGGGAAGAAGAAGAAGGGAACCTTTGAAGACGAACTGGCTGCTATGCAACAGCGACAGGCAGCTGCGGAAGCCGAGAGAGCTGCTGAAGAAGAGCGTCAGGCACATTCCGATGAGCACTTGAGTGAGGAAGAAAAACTAGCCAAGGCCAATAAAAAGGCAATCTGGGACATGGAGCAAATTGTCTACAAGGCCTGTGAGATTATGGTTGGCTTGGATAGCAAGTTTGAGCCTGCACAAAAGGATCTGACCCAAAAAGAAAAAGCAGCCCGCAGTTCAAGAGAGAAGCAGAAGCTGGCGAAAGAAAGAGCTCCGCTGACGCAGTATTATAACAATAGAGAGGCCTTTAAGGCCCTGATCGTGGACATCGGAGCCCTGCACCGAGAATTGAAAATTGACGAAGCCTGGAAGCTTATTCCGAAGATCAAAGCAGCTGCTTTGAAGATGGAAGATGAGTATCCAAAAACACGGTCTGAAAAAGCAAAAGCCGCGCTGAGTAAAAAGAAGAAGAAAGACGCCTTCGGCGATGATGTGGAACCTAAGGGCGGCAAGAAGAAATAGTCAGGCAGACAACGGGGAGGCATAGCTAGGCTATGCTTCCTCTTCCAGTCGCTTCCTCAATGCATATTTGACGAATTTGTTGGGTTTGGAGAGCAGGGACTTGAGGTGCCTGCTCTTTGAGATTTCGCGCTGGAGTTTGTAAAGAACCTCAGCGCTTTCAGTGTCTTCAATCCGCATGGCCTGATCAAACAAAAGCCCGAAGGCCTGGCCCAGGGCTTTTTTGTTGAACTTTTCCTTATTGTTGAGCAGGAAGGCTTTGACCTGATCGATATCCATTGAGTTCAATGATTTGCGATCCACAAAGGCCTTTTTGTTGCAGTAATAGTCCTGCCGCGCAGAGATGAGGCGCTCGCGCACCAGCCGCTCATCAATGGCTTCCAGATCAAACTCATCTGCCATCTGGTCCACCGGATCGCGGTGCCCGGCGCGGCGTTGCTGCACGCTGATTTCTGCAAGGCGGGTGATGTAAAAATGCTTCCAGAACCTGTTGGTCAGATCACGCTTATCCGGAAACCCACGGTAGGCGACAAGCCTCTCTGGCAAGTTGGCAAAGGAGTACCTGTCCTGCGCGCGTAACCAGAGGTCATAATCCTGACAGATCGTGAAGATCTCGCGGTAGCCTCCAAGGTCCACAAGAGCGCGACGTCGCATCATCATGGAGGGGTGAACGAAGGTGTTCTGGCCGCGATCCAATTGCGCTTTAATCTCGAAATCATCCTCTGGGAACTCAAAGGATCCCATGACCCTGTCATGATCGTTGATATGATCGGCGAAGGTGCCGAGAAACGAAATGTCCGGGTTTTCTTTAAGGAATTCAATCTGCTTGGCAAACCGCTCTGATCTGCACAGATCGTCGCCATCCATACGGGCGATGTAAACACCGCTGGCCTGTGAGATGCCAAAGTTGAGGGCGCCAGCCATGCCGAAATGGGGGGAATGCAACAGCTTGAACCGGTCATCAACAGAGGCGATGTCTGCACACACATCTTCCGATCCATCAGAAGAGTGATCGTTGATCATGAGCACTTCGAAATGAGGGAAGCTCTGGTACTTTATGCTCTGCAATGCAGGCAGCAGATATTTGCCGCAATTGTGAACCGGAAGAACGACACTGATCTCCACAATACCAACCTCATAGAGTGCTCGGGAATCTTCGAAAGGGCATGCGGGCCAAACCTAACAGCTTCCGCACCCGGTTTATTCCGGCAGATCTGGTTGGTTATAGACCGAGGTATGAATTGTTCTGAGGTGGCTAAGCATCAACCTCTCACTTCGCCCAACTGTGGCTTATTGCAGAAGAGGGAAGACAGGCTTTGCCAATCTCACAGGCTCACTTTAAGAGAAGAGAGACGATTCCAGCTGGTTGACCTGAGGCGATTTGAAATGCGCACCCTGAAAGAGATGTTTCTTGATCCAATCCTGAGCCTAAAGGATGCGCTGGAGAACCTCTCCCCTGCCAAGCGGATCACGCCGGAGATGATTGCGCTGCGCAACACGTCTGATATGGACCTGCTGTTTCTACTCTGGAATGGCAACGGCGATGACCTTTCCATGTTCTCGACCGGCTTCCTTTCTCTGGTTGGAGAACAGGGGCTGAAACGGTCTTTGGAGGATGCACTTGCCGCTTACGGAGCAGCGCAAGAAATCAGCAAAGAAACGCAAAACAACGCATTTCTCGTCAAAACAACGCACTTTAAGATCGTTGTCCTGTTGGAGCGGGAAAGATCCGGCAAAATCAAAGGCTTATTTATCAAGCCTGCGCTGTATCAGGTAGAAAACCTTGATGAGTGTCTGTCTCTGATGCAAGAGATGGTTGGAACGTCCAGCCTTCTCATTCGCAAAGATGGTGTAGAATTTTTCAGCAAAAATGCAGATCAACCCTTAGCGATTGGCCCAGCTTACAAGCTGTTTGTGATGCAGGAACTGGTGCGCCGTGTGAAAGGCGGTGAGCTGAAGTGGAACCAGAAGGTTCGACTGGAAAAAGACTTGGAATCCCATCCGGTTAGCAGTCTTTACGCCAAAATGAGCGGTGGATTGGTGACCCTGCAGGTGGTTGCACAGCACATGATGGCAGCCTCTGACAATTCCGCTGCCGATGTTGTTCTCAACCTCATCGGCACTAAGCCATTGGAAACGCGGGAAGAACGGACGCCGTTCCTGACATCTCGTCAGTTTTATCAACTCAAGGCGGATCGTGATCTTGCCGAGAGATATGGTCAGGCGGGTGTTGCTAAGCGCCGGAAAATTCTGGAGAAAATCGAGGAACGTTCACTGCCCGCGATTGAGGATGTAGCGGACCCATATCTCAGCGGAGTGGAATGGTATGCAAGCGCGGAAGAGCTCTGCGATGTGATCGGCGAAATAGCAGATGACAAGGCGATGCAGTTCAACCCTGGCCTGGCGGAAAAGACAGACTGGCGACGCATTGCATTTAAAGCTGGAAGTGAGATCGGTGTTCTGAATTTTACCTATGATCTCAAAGGTTTGAACGGGACACATTGGCAGGTTGCGGTGACGTGGAACCACGAGGATATTCTGCCGGAGGGCAAGTTGCTCGGCCTCACCAACGCGTTGTTGCAGGAGCTGAAAAAGCTATAGTTTGTGCTGCACCATGTCCTCGGGCTGCATCAATTCAACGCGGTTGCCGAAGGGGTCATGGGTGGTTCTTCTCAGGAAGCCAATGAAAGTCGGGTCCTCTGAAACCTCATAGCCCGCATCCCGCAGGTGCTCTGTGAGTTTCATGATATCATCCACCACAAAGGCCGGATGCCCCACCTTGTTGGCCACAAACGGGTCTTGCACGCTCAGGTGCAGATTGACAGAACCTACTGAAAACCAACCACCTTGTTGGTGCCGCGCTATCTCAGGCCGCTCAATTTCTTCAAAGCCCAACAGGTCCACGTAAAACTCGCGGGCGAGCTTATCCCCGTCAGGCGCGATGGGAAGGTTGATGTGTTGCAAACCGAGAATGGTCATCTGCCGAGGCTCCTGTGCCGAGGTGAGCTTGCTTGATTAACTCACCCTCTAACACACACAGGATATCGTGAGGTTTTCGAAAACTCGAAGATTTTCTGTTTATTTATCAATGTCTAAAGCAGAAATTTGAATTCTATTCTGGCGTGCAGCGCCAGCAGTTAGGCCGTCTTCTGCATCAACTCGATGCGGTTGCCAAACGGGTCTTCGGTGAACTTTCGGATGTAGCCCGGCAATGGTTTGTCGTCCTTCAACACAGCGCCTGCTGCGGCCAGACGATCAACCGTTTCCTGAAGGCTATCAAACAAAAAGGCGGGATGGGCTTTCTTGTTTGGGGTGAACGGATCTTCTACGCCAACATGCAGGTTAACGCTGCCTGCAGTGAAACAGACTCCGCCACGGCCTTGTAAAGACGCAGGTTTTTCGACTTCGGTAAAACCGAGCAGGCCGATGAAGAAAGCGCGGGCCGCGTCTTCCTGCCCTGCTGACATGGTCATCTGGACGTGATCAAGTGCAATAATGCCCATATATATCCTCAATTATGGTTTTGGGAGGCGCTGCAACCACACGAGAAGGATACAGGCGCTATTTGAAAACAGGTGAGCGTTTTTCAAGAAACGCGTTTAGGCCCTCGGCATGGTTTTCCGAATTTCCAGCCCGACGCTGCATCTCCGCTTCCCGCACAAGCTGGTCTTCCAACGTGCTATCAGCTGATGCATGAATGAGATGTTTGGTCATGGCATACGCCGATGTTGGGCCTTTTGCAAGATTAGTTGCAACATGTAGTACCTCACCCTGAAGTTGGTCATCTTCAATGGCTTCCCAGATCAGGCCCCAATCGGCTGCGCGGTCCGCAGTCAGCGGCATACCGGTCAGCATCAACCCCTTGGCACGCACCTCGCCCACCATTCGCGGCAAGTGGAAGGATGCACCCGCACCAGGGACAAGACCTAACTTGCTGAAAGCGTGTATGAATTTCGCGCTCTTGGCGGCGAAAACCATGTCGCAGGTAAAGGCGAGACCAGCTCCGGCACCCGTGGCAACGCCATTCACAGCGCACAAAACCGGCTTTTCCATCTGCCGGATTGCGTGAATAATCGGGCTGTAATGTTGTGTTAGAACATCACCCAAATCCGGCTTTTCGCCAGTGCTGTCGGGCAGGATGTCGTTGAGGTCCTGTCCGGTGCAAAAGGCGCGGCCTGAGCCGGTGAGGATAACCGTGCGCACCTCAGAGCTGATGTGGGCCTCGTTCAACGCGGAGAGCAAGTCCTGACGCATCTCTGGTGAGAGGGCATTGAGCTTGTCTGGGCGATTGAGCGTTATTCTCAAAACACCACCAAGCTGTTCTTTTAAAAGGGTATCCTGCGCCATACTCTCTCGTCCCATGCAATCAGTTACTAAAATCTGCGGGGATACTACCGAATTGCTCAGCCTGCGCCCATAAGCCATTTGATCTTACCGGTGGGCTTTTGCGCACTCTATGATGTGTTGGATAAAAGCCCGTGTGCGTTTCGGTCTGTGCTTTCGGGCTGGGGTTACAATGTAAAGCGGTACCTCAGGAATCTGCAGTGTGGTTTTTAGGTGATGTAACCGGCCTTGTTCCACGTCATGCTCACAAAGAGAAATCGGCAACACAACAACGCAATCCGTTGATAATGCAAGTTGTTTGGTCAAACGGAAGTTGGTGGTCTCTATCGTATGAGTGGAGGTTGTACCCACCGAGAACTCAGCTAGAAAGCCTCCCGGGTCTCTGAGAGCAAAGGAGGCAATGTTGTCTTCTGTGATGAGTTTGTGCGGTTTGCGAGAGAATAGTCCAACAGGGTCATAAGTGTAGCGCTGCGCGATCAGGGTTTCTTCTCCCGGATGCCGCGCGCGGATGGCAAGATCGAAGTGATCTGCCACGAGATCCACCGGACTGTCGCTCATATCAACGTAAAACGAGACCTTGGGATGCAGCTTGCCAAAGCTACTCAGCAGCGCTTCTAACGTTTCTGCCGGATAATCTGTTGGGACGGAAAGGCGAATGTTTCCAGAGAGTTCATCTTTCTCTAGCAGGTCGCTTTCAGCTTGTAGAAGCGCTTCCAAGGCTGGCTCGCACTGCTGCAAAAACCGTTCACCCTCCAGCGTCAAAGAAACCCGCCGTGTGGTGCGGTGAAGCAATTGCACGCCGAGCCGCTCCTCCAACGCTTGTACGCGAGCTGTGACCGTTGAACGGGGAATACTCAGTTGCTCTGCGGCCTCAGTGAAGGAGTTCAGGCGAGCGACGTCAACGAAGGTTTGCAACTGGATGATGTTCGTCATTATGCAACTATATCGTTTAATGATGACAGTATTATCTGAATACTCCAGCCGCTCAGAGTTTGCTAGCCCTATGCTCCATATAGAGATAGGTGATAAGATGGACAGACGGAAATTTCTTGGTTTAAGCGGAACAACAGCACTGGTTTCTGCCGTTGGTTTGCCTGTACTGGCACATGCAAAAGCGAATGGCTCGCCAGAGGAAATACTGCAGATACAGTGGCTTGGCGGCGCCACAATGCTCATCAGCTTTGATGGAGTAACGTTCCTCACGGATCCGGCCTTTGGCGTTGGAAAGCAGGCGATTGTGATGCCGAACCCGAATGAGATGTTTGATCTTGCAAAGGGACCCAACATCAAACCGCAACCACGATTTGGGGCGTTACCTGCGTTTGATCTTGGAGCGGTGACTGCAACACTGATCAGTCATTCCCATCCAGACCATTTTGATGCAGCAGCAGAGGCGAGAATTGCATCTGACATGCCGATGGTTGCGACAGAGCATGACAAACAAGTGTTTGTAAAGAAGGGCTTTTCCAATATCACCGCTCTGCCATGGGGCGAGCATATGGTGTTCCCGACTAAGTCTGGTCAGATCACCATCACGGCAGTTCCCGCTGAGCATTCTGAGAATGTGGAGATCCTAAAGATCCTCGGGCCAGGTAATGGGTACTTCTTTGAGTTCATGGCCGGTGATTATCGCAGGACCATGTATTGGACTGGCGATACCTTCCCGGTAGATGATGTGATGGCCAAAGTCCAAGCCCTTGGTGCCATTGATGTTCTTGTGCCGCATGTTGGTGGGGTGGGGGTGACGGGCGCTCTTGGGAAGATCAGCATGGATGCTGCAGATGTGGTGGACATGGTGGATCGCCTGAAGCCGAAACGCGTCCTGCCTATTCATCACTCCACGTTTGGGCTGTTCCTTGAACCGATCTGGAAACTGGCGCAGGCGATGGAGAGGCATGAAGCAGGTCTTGATGTCATCGCAGAAGGCAGCACGGTTCAATACCAATAGATGAAGATGTATGTGCGATGACTATTATGAGTCATCGCACATACTATCTAATAAAGGGGCAATCAGAAGAATAAATAGATTAGCCTTATAGATTTCACTCAGTGAAACTGGAATGTATTCATATATGAATAAATGAGAATCTCTTGTTTACCTTGGTTCTGTTGCCTAGGATCACTCGGATAATATTATTATTTGGAGGGGTAAATGAATATTATTAAATCAATCGCGAGTATTGGCTCGGTTGTCAGCGTGTCTTTGCTGGCCTTATCTCAACCCGCATTTTCCGGCGAAGTGATGGACCGCGTCATGGAGAGTAAGGTGATCCGCGTCGCCACCAACTCCGGATATCCGCCGGCTTCATTCCTGAATGCTGATGGTGTGTTTGAAGGTTATGACATTGATGTTTCAAAAGAAGTCGCCAAACGTATGGGCGCAAAGGCAGAGTTCCTGAACCCGGCTTGGGAGGCCATTACATCCGGCAAGTGGGGCGGGCGCTGGGAGATGTCCATCGGCTCCATGACGCCTACACCCGCTCGCGCAAAAGTGCTCGATTTTCCAGCAGTTTACTATTACACGCCTGCTGCGTTTTACGTGCACAAGGACTCGTCTTATGAAACGGTTTCGGAGCTGAACGGCAAGCGCATCGGGGCCAGCACTGGTTCAACCTTCGAGTACTATCTTCAGCACGAGTTGGAGCTGGACGCTGCTTATTCTCCTGCGTTCGAGTTCGCCGTGACACCGGGTGAGGTCCGCACCTATGAGGCTGACAGCAACGTTCTTGATGACCTGCGTTTGGGAGATGGCAAGCGTCTGGATGCTGGTATCACTTCGGTCCCAACCATTCTGGAAGCGATCAAGGCGAACTATCCGATCCGTATTCTGGGAGAAGCGGTGTTCTTTGAGCCTTTGGCCGTTGTGACGTCTCGTGATGACCCTGAGTTTTCTCAGAAAGTCGGCGAAATCATTGAGGAAATGCGGGCTGATGGCACTTTGGTTGAGCTTTCACAAAAGTGGTTCGGGGCTGACCTTGTAACCACGACGCACTAGTGCGGTTGGTCCTATGACACTGCTCGTGAACCTGTTTAGCCATGCGCCCTCCCGGCGCCTGGTTTTCTTCGCGGTACTGGCGGCGTTGCTCATGGCGTTTGATCTGAGCAGCGTTGGGCAATACCTGACGACCCTTCTGAACCTTGATGTGGCCCCTGATACCGCCTCCGTGCTGGCTGCATTTGCGATTTCTGCCGTGATCACAGCAGACGTTGTGTTCGTCTCCAAACTGCCAATGAAGGTGCAAGTGCCGATCAATTGGGCGCAGCTTCTGGCGCTGTTTTTGGGGTTTTTCTACTCGTTTGACCTGTCGTTTCCGTTCATTATCGAGCGGTTGCCGATCCTGCTTTACAAGGGGCTGTTCTACACGCTCTTTGTCTCGTTTGCGTCCATCATTTGCGCCAGCTTACTGGCATTTGTTGGGGCACTTGCCCGTCTGTCCAACTCAGGTCCAGCCTATGCGGCTTCAACGTTCTACGTTTCGTTTTTTCGTGGTACGCCGTTGTTGTTGCAGGTTTATCTGATTTATCTGGGCTTGCCGCAACTTGGCATCACACTGGATGCAATCCCATCAGGTATTCTGGCTTTGTCGCTCAGTTACGGCGCCTATATGACGGAGATTTTCCGAGGTGGCATACAGGCGGTTCCACGGCAACAGTCAGAAGCCGCCGCCGCTCTGGGCTTGCAGCCTTGGCAAGTTATGTGGAAGGTAGTTTTGCCTCAGGCAATCCGCATCATCATTCCGCCAACGGGCAACAACTTCATCTCTATGCTCAAGGACAGCTCGCTGGTGTCTGCCATGGGCATTATGGAACTCATGTATCTGGCACGGACGCTTGGGCGCTCCGAGTTCAAACACTTTGAGATGTTGATCAGTGCGGCTTTGATCTACTGGGCGGTTAGTTTCGTCTTTGAGATGATACAGGCTCAGCTGGAGAAGCGGTATTCCGCGCCGCAGAAGGTTGGGTAAGCAAAAGGAAAGAGGGCCACTCAGGCCTTCTTTCTGTCGCGAAGCAAGTCATGACACTTGAGTGCGCAGTAATAGCCGATGGTGAAGAAGATGCTCATGGCAAGGACTTGTAGATAGAACCGGTCAAACGTGTTCCGGTGCAGTATCAGATTGAGTGCATGGCCTACGTAAACGCCAAACATCATCATGGAAATTGCGAAGACGTGTATGAAGGTTTTTGCGCTTTTGGAAGCCGGATGCCCTTTGCAGTGATCCGCGAAAAAGCAAGTTACAATACAAGCGCCCACCATGATGAGGGTCATCCAGTTCAGATAAACAGCAGCCAGTGTCAGGCTGTTCATCTGTTGCATTGCCAGGTTCTGATCAATGGACAAATCGATCTGGTGGCCCAAAATCATACCGAACCCGCCATAAACAAACCCACTCCAGAAATACGTGAAGAGGTAGCTGGGCATACCTGCGTTTTGCAGGCTGACCATGCCTGCAAAGAATATGGCGAGAACGAAGGCAACTTCAAATACATGAAGGGTATCTGGCCGCGTGATCATTGCCACCACAGCCAGCTGAAGCACGAGCATCACTCCATAACCAATAGGGTTGGTAAGCAGAAAATGGCTCAGAGAAAAGCTACGCATTCGCTTTGACTTCCGCTCGTTGTTGGGGCCGATGCCGTATACCTCAGTCATGTGAACCTGATGTTGTCTCGGGCCGTTATTGCTTGTTGTTCCAGTCGTCTTTTTCCTTCAGGTCTCTGACGACTTTCACATGCTGCATCATGCCTCCATCCTCATGGTAGAGTAGGTGGCAATGTATCGGATATTTTCCGACGAAATCTTTGAATCTCATGCGGAATTTCACATGACCATGAGGCGGAACCTGAATGGTGTCGGCCCAGAACGGCAATTCCAGAGTGTAATCCAGAGGGTCTTCGCCCTGGATTTCAAAGACATACATGGGGTTCACATGGATATGGATGGGATGCGGAAACTCGCTTTCGTTCTCCAGCGTCCACTCTTCCACCGCGTCCAACTGAACCCAATGATTGACCACCTCACAGCCGCCAAACTGGCCGTGGTCGATGGTGACATTCCCCCCCCGATAGTATTTCTCGGGATTGTCCAGCGGATTCGCCTGGAAGGTTAGCGTGCGCTTGTTGGTTACTTCTTCTGGGCCAATTGGCTCCAGCAGTCCGCCACGCAGA
Source organism: Pseudovibrio sp. Ad13 (assembly GCF_001623225.1). Lineage (NCBI taxonomy): Bacteria > Pseudomonadati > Pseudomonadota > Alphaproteobacteria > Hyphomicrobiales > Stappiaceae > Pseudovibrio > Pseudovibrio sp. Ad13. The sequence goes on from NZ_LMCC01000007.1 coordinate 42,988, forward strand.
CTTTCGGGGAATGGAGGTGGAGTGGTGCGATCAGCAAGTTCACTTGGCATGTAGATCGCGGCACCGATTTCCTCGCCGCGCTCCACTTCAATGGCAAAGAGCGGCGGGTTGTTGTGGTACTTGTAATGCGGAATGAACTGATATTCGACCGAGTCATTCTGCACGTAATAAAACGCGCCCGGAGTGGCCGCTTCGTTGATTTTCAGCAGGATAGACGCGCGGTTTGCCGGGGCAAGGCTGATGCCTCCCTGTCTGCGGTAGTTGTCAGTGGGGTTGCCGTCATACCCGTAGATGAACATCTGCCCGAAGAAAGGGCACTCGAAGTTGATTGACGAGCGTGTGGTTGCGTTCAACAGACGGAGATTGATCAGCTCTCCCGGTTTTACCTTGATGATCGGGCAGTACTGGCTGTTGACCGTGATGTTGTACTCACTGTTAGGGAACTTGGCGACCTGCTTCTGGTCTTCCACAGTGCCTTCAGCGTTCACCGCGATGTTCTGGAACACCATGCAGTATTCTTTAACACCCATCTCTTTGAGCTGATCATCAAACGGGCCGCGCACGATAATCATACCCGCCATGCCGCTGCCAACCTGCAAGGCCACGGACCCGTGTTTGTGCGGGTGATACCAGTAGACTCCCGGCGGGTGATCCGCCGGAATGTGGTACTCGTAGTCGTACTTTTCGCCGGGACGAATGGTCATACAGACGTTATCGCCGGGCGACTCTGGTGTCACATGCAAGCCGTGCGTATGGATGTTGTAGTTATTGAAACCGTAGGGGAAGTTGATGTCATCCGGCTCAACTTGATCCTGCTCAGGCAACTTATTGTGCGTGTGGATTTGCAGCTTTGAACCCGGCCTGACTTCAATAGTTGGACCAGTCAGCGTGTTGTCGGCATCTTTGGTGAGGTCGCTTGTGAAAACCCGGGTGTAGGTTGGGACGTTGTGAGGCTTTTCAAAGCTGAAAACGTTATTGGTGTCGTATTCAACATCCAAAGTTACTTCCAGATGCTTTTTTTCAGGGTGCATTACGTAAGCTGGCGGGTTTTTGATAGGGCTCAGGAAGGAAAAAGGTTTCGCCTCACTCATGTAGCGGTTCCTCACGTCGGCAGCACTTAGATGCTTGTTGGTTTTGTTTTCAACCTACTGAGGATGGGAGAGTGGTGGAATCGTTGCTTGGCAATGGGGTTAAGGTTCCGTTAGGTAAAAAGGTCGGTTCCGATCTGACCTTGTATTTAACCCCTAAACGCGCACTCCGTGCAGCTCTGGTTGGGTGCAGACTTGCCGTTGCCAAGAAGTAAATACCTGAAACGGAATTTCTTTCTCCAATTTAGAATGATTATTTTTTGTGGGAAGTCTACGTATTTTTTGCCTTTGCGTGACCTATGTCAATTTAGCTGGGATATCACCGTATGCGGTTGCATTTCTGTGAAATTTCTACACACATCAACATATTGAAATATATAATATTATTAGCCTTTCATGAGGTGCTCACAATAACTTGACGATGGTCAATGTAAGAAGCGCGATGGCAAGCTTACATAACGATGCCGAGTAAGGTTCGTTTCTATTGGAGTTTATGGTGTCGTTTAAATCAATTCTCCGTTTTTTGGTCAACATCGCGCAGGAATGCGCAATCAGCGCCGTGGCTGTAAGTGCTCGTAAGAAGCCAGCAGCAATTGATGATAACACTCTCAATTGTGAAAGTGCCATCAAAGACGAACCCCTGATCGCTCCGTCGGGCATGGTCTATGTCTCCAACACCTTAAAAGACATCGGTTCGGCAACACTCCAGATCACCAGAGGCGCGCGGATTGCGCCTCTATTTTCGCCAGTTTCGATTTGAGGAATGAGTTATGAGAGGCATTGGTAAGGTCAGTCTGATTGGGGCAGGACCCGGTGATCCGGATCTCCTGACAGTGAAAGCTCTGAAACGCATTCAGAACGCTGAAGTCGTTGTTTACGATCGTCTGGTCTCTCAGGAAATTATGGATCTGGTTCCGCCTAAAACAGCTCTTTATCCTGTCGGAAAGAAGCCGAAGAGCCATCCTATCCCTCAAGATGAAATCAACCAGTTACTCGTTGATCTCGCCAAAGAAGGTAAGCGTGTTGTGCGCCTTAAAGGTGGGGATCCGTTTATTTTTGGCCGCGGCAGTGAAGAAGCTGCGGAACTTGTCATTGCCGGTATCGACTATGAAGTCGTGCCAGGCATCACAGCTGCGCAAGGCTGTGCCTCAAGCCTAAACCTGCCACTCACGCATCGCGGCCTTGCAACGGGGCTAAGATACGTAACCGGGCATTGCCAGAAAGATGTACCCCTCGATCTGGATTGGGCCAGCCTTGCGGACCCTAACACCACCCTTGTGATTTACATGGGCCTTGCAGCCATTGCCGAGATTTCTACCAAACTGGTAGAACACGGCATGCCTGCGGATATGCCTGCTGTTGCAATCTCGAAGGGCACCACATCCGAAGAGCAGAAAGTGTTTGGCACACTCACCACAATCGGTGAGCAGGCCAAGGCCGCTAAACTACCAGCGCCAACACTGTTCATGCTTGGTGATGTTGTAGGTCTGAAAGACTCTCTGGAGCTGCCATCCTATTCCGGCAGTGCGGCAAAATGGGGCGATAGACCTCATCTGGAGGTTATCAATGGCTAAGACAGAGCGGAGTGCGCAAAACCCGCTGGGTTCTTTTCTGAAGGCTGGGTTGCTGGCGCTTCCGTTGCTGACTGGAGCGCCAATCGGAGCTCTCGCCGACGAAGAGGCTCTCAAGATCATCGATGGTGAAAAACTGACAGATTTCGTGCAGCAGGACTGCGGGTCCTGCCACGGTCTGACACTTGAAGGCGGTCTGGGTGGGCCAATCCTTCCGGAAAATCTGGAACATATGGACGCTGATGTCATTCAGGAAGTGATCCTTGGTGGATTGCCGGGAACGGCGATGCCTCCATGGCGCGGCTTCCTTACCGAAACTGAAGCAGCCTTCATTGCTGAAGGTCTTAAAACAGGAGCATTCAAGTGAAGACGTTATTTGCTGCCGCAGCCTTAGGTGCGGGTCTTTTATTTGCTTCTGCAGCCAGTTCTGACGACCTGCGCGCCACGGGTGATCTGGGTCTGATTATCGAACGAGCCACAGGAACAGCCCTGATTGTTGAGAGCACGGATCGTACTGTGCTGGCGCAGGTGGAGGGGTTAGGTAACCTCTCGCACGCCTCTGTCGTTTACTCGCGAGATGAGCGCTACGCTTATGTGTTTGGCCGTGATGGTGGCCTGTCCAAAGTGGATATGCTCACCGGCAAGCTCGTTGGCCGCGTCATGCAGGCTGGTAACTCCATCGGTGGTGCCATTTCCGATGATGGCAAGCTGATCGCTGTCGCCAACTACAAGCCGGGTGGCGTGAATGTATTTGACGCAGAAACTCTGGAGCAGGTCTCCGAAGTGCCTGCGATCTATGATGAAGAAGGCAACCAGTCCAAGACCATTGGTCTTGTGGATCTGCCTGGCCGCCGCTTTGCTTTCTCCCTTTGGGATGGTGAGCAGACATGGATTTTGGACTATTCCAAGAGCCTGAAGCCAGAAATTACCAAACTCGAAGACATTGGTGTCTTCCCATACGATGCGCTGGTTACGGGCGATGGCCGCCACTACATCGTTGGTTTGTTTGGTGAAGATGGGCTTGCTCATGTGGATCTTTGGAAAGAGCCGCTGAGCGTTGAGCGCATCATGGATGGCTACGGCAAGGGAGAAGAGCCTCTTCCAGTCTACAAGATGCCACATCTGGAAGGCTGGGCGAAAGCCAATGGCATGTACGCATTGCCAGCCATAGGTCGCCACGAAGTGCTGTTCATGGATGAGCGTGACTTCACTGAAGTGGATCGTGTGAAGGTGCATGGCCAGCCCGTGTTTGCCATGGCGCGTCCTGATGGCCGTCAGATCTGGGTCAACTTTGCACCTCCTCACAACGACACCATTCAGGTGATCGATATTCTGGAGCGCAAAATAATCAAAACGATGAAACCGGGACCGGGCGTGTTGCATATGGAGTTCACTCCACGAGGCAACGAAGTCTGGATGTCCGTTCGTGACAAGAACGAAATTCATGTCTACGACACAACGGATTTCTCTCTGAAGAAGGTTCTGCCGGCAGAAAAGCCAAGCGGCATCTTCTTTACTTCACGTGCACACCAGCTGGGGCTTTAACCCCCGGCTTTCCCAGGGCGGCATTGGCCCGCCCGAGCGATTGGGGAGTTTGCGATATGAGCGCACAGCTGAGTGATATTGATCTCGTATTGGTGGACAAGTGGCAACATAATTTCCCGCTTGTCCCTAAGCCATTCAATCTCATAGCCCGGGAAACCGGGTTGGACGCTTTAGACGCGATCAGCAGTTACGAACGGTTGGTCGCAAATGGCATCATTTCGCGTATTGGCGCGGTACTGGCTCCAAATACGGTGAGCGCAAGTTGTCTGGCCGCCGTGTCTGCCCCTCCACACTTTGTGGAAACCGCAGCGCAGCTCATCAACGATGAACCGGGGGTCAACCACAACTACTTGCGTGAGAATGATCTCAACATCTGGTTCGTGGTTGTTGAACGGGATCGGGCGATGTTAGAGGCCACTCTCGCCCGTATTGAGCAGACCACCAATCTGGTGGTTCATGCTTTTCGGATGGAAAAGGCTTTCCACCTGGATCTGGGGTTTTCTTTGACAGAGCAGCGGTTGGAAAAGAAGACCCCCGTGCTCCCACCTGTCGACATGTCTGTGCTGGAGGCGGGTGACATCAGCCTGCTGGACAAACTATCTGATGGCATTCCACTCTCTGACCGCCCGTTCCTGCGTATTGCGCTGAAGCTTGGGCGCTCGGAAACCTCTGTGCTTGAACGGCTGAAAGTGTTGCTGGATGCTGGGATCATTCGCCGGTTCGGCGTGGTCGTGCGACATCGGTCCATTGGTTACAAGGCCAATGCTATGTCAGTCTGGAATGTTCGTGACGAGCATATTGATGACGTGGGTGCTATATTCTCTGCTGATCCGATGGTGAGCCTTTGCTACCAGCGCAACAGAGAGATGCCGCTTTGGCCTTATAACTTGTACACCATGACCCATGCGAACAGCCGTGAAGAGGCGCTTGAAGTCATCAACCGGCTCTCTACTATGGCCACGAAGCATGTGATGAGCAGCGACGTGCTGTTCTCCACCAAGTGCTTCAAGCAGCGTGGTGCCCGTCTGTCTCGCAGTGTTGGAGTAAGTGCATGAGCACAGATATCGCCCACCTGAATGAACCTGCCCGGGTGCATCTGGATGATCTGGACCGCAAGCTGATCAACCGCTTGCAGGATGGCCTTCCGGTTGTCTCAAAGCCGTATGCAGCGGTCGCAGAAGAACTGGGCATTGTGGAAGACTTGCTACTTGAGCGCCTGCAATGGCTGCTTAAGACGCGTATCCTCACCCGTTTCGGGCCTATGTTCGACATTGCTCAAATGGGCGGTGCCTTTTGCTTGTGCGCTATGGCTGTGCCGGAAGAGCGCTATGACGAGGTGACTGAACAGGTGAACTCGTTGGAAGAGGTGGCGCACAACTATGCCCGTGATCACGAGCTGAATATGTGGTTCGTGCTTGCCACGGAAACCCCTGACGAAATTGAGAGTTGCGGGAAACGCATTGAAGAGCTGACCGGAATCCCGGTCCGGCTGTTCCCGAAAGAACGCGAGTTTTTCATTGAGTTTAAGGTTCCAGTATGAGCACGCATAGTATCGAAGAATTCTCCGAATTTGACCGTGCTCTGGTGGCTGCGCTGCAAGAAGGTTTGCCGCTTGTTTCCGAGCCCTACGCGCAGATTGCCCACCAGCTTGGCGTGAGTGAAGAACTGGTACTGGAACGCGTTGCTTCCATGAAAGAAAACGGTGCAATTCGCCGGATTGCGGCTGTGCCAAATCATCGCGCCCTTGGCATGCGCGCCAACGGCATGTCCGTCTGGAATATCGTTGATGAGGACGTTGAACGCATTGGACAAATGATGGGTTCTCTGAACTTTGTGTCCCACTGCTATCAACGCCCAAGATGGCTACCTACATGGCCGTACAATGTCTTTGCCATGGTGCATGGAAAGACTCGCGATGAGTGTCTGACTTTAGTCAAGGAAATAGAGGCGCTCATAGGGACATCATGCAATGGAAATGATGTCCTGTTTTCGACAAAAACCCTGAAAAAAACAGGACTTAGACTTCGTCGCAGAGGGGAGAGCCCGCGTGTTTCGTCTGACCCATTATCTCAAAGCTCTAGCGGATCCGTATCCACTTCCACCAGCGCGTAAACCTGCTGGTCCGGTTGTTATCTGGAATTTGATCCGCCGTTGTAATTTGAAGTGCAAGCACTGTTATACAACCTCAGGCGATGTAGATTTTCCCGGCGAGCTTTCAACCAAGCAGGCCTATGAGGTTATTGATGACCTGAAGGGCTTCCGCGTCCCGGTTATTATCTTCTCTGGTGGTGAGCCGCTGATGCGCCCGGATATGCTGGAGCTGTCGGCCCACGCCAAGCAGCTTGGCTTCTATACCGCCTTGTCCACCAACGGCACGCTTATCGACAAAGATATGGCGCGTAAGATTGGTGAGATCGGTTACGACTATGTTGGCATCTCACTGGATGGCATCGGCAAAGTGCATGATGACTTCCGTGGCATGGATGGTGCGTTTGACCTGTCCTTGCAAGCAGTGCGTTACCTGCGTGAGGAAAACGTGAAAGTTGGCCTGCGCTTTACACTGACAGAAGAAAATGCCGATACGCTGGATGACTATCTGGACCTGTGCGCTCGCGAGAAAGTAGACAAGATCTACCTGTCTCACCTTGTGTATGCAGGCCGCGGCAACAAGAACCGTGGTGAAGATGCGCACCTGAACGTGACCCGCAAGGCCATGACCCACCTGATTGAAAAGGCGTGGGAAGATGTGCTGGCTGGCAAGTCCAACGAATACGTGACCGGCAACAACGATGCAGATGGCATCTACCTGTTGCAGTGGGTGCGTGAGAACATGCCAGAAAAAGCTGGTTATCTGGAAGATATGCTGGAGCGCTGGGGTGGTAACGCCTCTGGTGTAAACATCGGCAACATCGATAACACCGGCAAAGTGCATCCGGACAGCTTCTGGTGGCACTACACCATCGGCAACGTGAAAGAGCGCAAGTTCTCCGAGATTTGGCAGGATGTGTCCGATCCGGTCATGGCTGGTTTGAAGCAGACCCCGCGCCAGATCAAAGGCCGCTGCGGATCTTGCCAATACTTCAACATCTGTAACGGCAACACGCGCGTACGCGCGCTGCAGCTGACGGGCGACCCTTGGGCGGAAGATCCATCCTGTTACCTGACGGATGAAGAGATCGGCCTTGGGGATGCAAACCACCAGCGCGTTGAAACAACACCATTCCGGGGAGCTCGTCATGAAGCCAAACACGTTTATGCCTAAACTCGCCGGAGTTTTGCTGGCAACCTGCATGTTGACAGGCGCTGCGGAAGCACGCGGTAAAAAGCTTGAGCTCTATCCGGTCTCTGATGCCACAAAGGGCACCTATCAGGAGCTTTGTGCGGAGTGTCATGGTGGTGACCGCTTAGGCGGCATTGGCCCTGCGCTCATTCCGGAAAGCCTGAAGCGTCTGCGCGTAAGTGCTGCGACATCGACCATCAAGGATGGTCGTGTCCACACTCAAATGCCAGCTTTCGGGGATCAGCTCAACGATCAGCAGGTTGCTGATCTGGTGAACCTGATAAAAACCCCATTGGGCGCGATGCCGGTTTGGGGTGAAAAAGAAATCAACGCGACCCGCGTGTTCAACGAGGACTACAAGCCCGTTGAAAAGCCGGTTTATGAATCCGATCCGCTGAACCTGTTTGTGGTCGTGGAGACTGGTGATCACTACGCCACCGTCATGGATGGCGATACGTTTGAACCGCTCACCCGCTTCAAAACCCAGTTTGCACTGCATGGCGGCCCTAAGTTTACACCGGACGGACACTACGTGTTCTTCATGTCCCGTGATGGCTGGATCACCAAGTACGATATGTGGGCGCTGAAAGTGGTTGGCGAAGTGCGCGGCGGCATCAATGCCCGTAACATCGCGCTTTCCCGCGATGGCAAGCACATTGCACTGGCAAACTACCTGCCACATTCTCTGGTGATGTTGTCTGCTGAGGACCTCACCGTTGAGAAGATCTTTGATGCAGAGTCTTTGGGCGGCGAAACCACACGTGTTTCTGCAGTTTATCAAGCACCAGAACGTGACAGCTTCGTTGTCGCCATGAAGGATGTGCCTGAAGTCTGGGAAGTGGCAACCAATCCAAAGGCAGAGCCTGAGTTTGATGCCTATGTCGATGCCGAGAACTACGGCAAGGATGGTGCGAAACCAACATCCGAAGGGTTGTTCGCCCTGCGCCGTATTCAGGTTGATGCACCGATGGACGATTTCTTCTTCGATCAGTCCTACAAGCACCTGATGGGATCGTCTCGTGACGGGAAGAGCGGTGTTGTGGTGGACATGGATGAAGGCGCGACCATTGCCAAAATCGATCTGCCCGGTTTCCCGCATCTAGGGTCCGGCATCAGCTGGGAGTGGCAGGGGAAACCAGTGATGGTGACGCCGCATCTGAGCGAGAGCAAGATTTCTGTGATCGACATGTCCAACTGGTCCGTATTGAAGACACTTGATACGGCGGGTCCGGGCTTCTTCATGCGATCTCACGAAAACTCCAAGTACGCTTGGGCGGACGTGTTCTTTGGTCCAAACAAGGACCAGATGTACGTGATCGATAAAGAAACGCTTGAGATCGTAAAGACGCTGAAACCGCTCCCGGGTAAAACCGCTGCTCATATCGAGTTTGACCGTGATGGTAGCCACGCCATTCTCTCTATCTGGGAAAATGACGGCATGATCATCATTTATGATGCGAAAACGCTTGAAGAAGTGAAGCGCATTCCAATGAGTAAGCCATCTGGAAAGTACAATGTCTGGAACAAGATCACCTTCTCCGCTGGTACAAGCCACTAGCGACCTGGCACTTGTTCTTGCTGCTCATGGAGATTTGGGCGGCAAGGGCGCCGACAATACACCAGGCCACGTTCGCCTGAAAAATGCTCTGGCGCCCTTACTGCCCGAACTGGATGTGGTGAGTGGGGTGATGAAAGGAACCCCGCCACTACAGGAAGTAGTCGAAAGCCTCCCGCACGAGCGCGTGCTTGTGCTTCCTCTCCTCTTAAGTAACGGCTACTTCTGCAAAACAGTCCTGCCTCGCCGATTGGGGCTGGACCCAAACCTGCAACAACAGAAAGAAGGTGCATGGCAAAATCTGAACCGAGATGGGCAGTATATCAAGCTGTTACCCCCGCTTGGTGTATTGCCCTTCCTACCTGATCTGGTTTCACAGAGTATTCAAAGTACTCTGGCACCAAACAGCAAAAGCACGTTGTTAAAGCCGGAACTCGACCGGGAAGTGCTGATCGTTGCCCATGGCTCGACAGTCGGGCCGGAATCACGGCTTTGCGCGCTTCAACTCAAAGAGCATCTGGAAAATCGTTACGGTTACAAGCAACTTCGCGTGGCATTCCTCTCAGAGGAACCTTTCGTCGAAAAGGCTGTCCTGACACTTTCCGAAGATGCAATCGTTGTTCCGCTGTTTGCCAGTGGAGGCTTACACGGCCAGGAAGATATCTCCAAAATTATGGAGAGCGCTCCTGCGGGATGTAAACTTGCACCGGTAATTGGCTGCGAGCATGCCCTGGCACAGCACTTGGTCAGCTATCTGCAAGAAATTGGCTTAACTCGTGGCTTCGCCAACCCAAGAGTTTCAGTGCTACGAGATTTGCCCACACAGCCTACAAGGGCTGCTCTGAGGTAACTCTGATTTTTGAGTGAGATGTTCAGGCAATTTGATCGCCTGAACTCCGTCTCAGGTTTCGTATTAAGCAGGCACATCTTTCTTAGAGAAGTACCAGTCTACGTATTCATAACCAGCTGATTTACGTGTTTCAGCCAGATCCGCTGTTGCTGGCGGAGGCACGATTACTTTGTCACCAGGCTGCCAGTTTTCTGGAGTCGCAACACCATGTTCGGTAGATGTTTGCAAGGCATTGATCAAGCGTAGGAACTCATCAACTGAACGCCCGTTGGTCATTGGGTAGTAAACCATCGCCCGCAGAATTCCTTCAGGATCAATAATGAAAGTTGCGCGAACAGCAGAAGTGTCTGAGGCTCCAGGCTGGATCATGCCGTAGGCTTTGGCGACTTCCATTGAGAGGTCTGCAATGATCGGGAAGGGTATGTGAACGCCAAACTTCTCCTCGATGTTTCGCATCCAGGCGATGTGTGAGTAGTGACTGTCGATAGACAGGCCAAGCAATGCTGTATTGAGCTTGCCAAAATCTTCTGCTGCATTCGCAAAAGCAATGAATTCGGTTGTGCAGACAGGCGTAAAATCTGCTGGATGTGAAAAGAGAACCAGCCATTGACCTTTGTAATCACTCAATGATTTGGTGCCATCAGTCGTCGGAGCAGTAAAATCTGGTGCTGGTGTGTTCAGCTGCGGCAATGTGATGATAGTTTCTTCTGACATTTATTTTCCTCGGGCTCAATTGATTTGATAAATGCACAATATCGATCTATATTAATTAGTGAAATTGATTAATAATAATACAGTGATCTATAAAATATATGAGTCATCTACCAAGCCTTCGCCAGCTGGAATTTCTGGTGGCACTTGTTGAAGAACAACATTTTGGGAAGGCAGCAGAAAAATGTAATGTGAGCCAGTCGGCTCTGAGCACAGCGCTCAAAGAGTTGGAACAGAATCTTGGTGTTCATCTGGCGGAGCGAACCAAGCGTTCTGTCACGATTACACCTCTGGGCAACTCACTGGCTGATCGCGCACGTCACATCCTGCTCGATACAAAAGCCTTTGTAGATTTTGCTGCGGCAAACTCTAAGTTTCTGTCTGGAGACATGAAACTGGGTGTGATTTCTACAGTTGGACCTTATCTGCTTCCTGGGATTATGCCGCAGCTTCGGAAGAAGTTTCCGGAACTTCGCCTCTTTGTCAAAGAGGGCATCACCCATGACCTGTTGGCTGCATTACAGAGCGGGCATCTGGATGCCGTTTTGCTGGCACTCCCATTTGAGATTGGCGATCTTGTTCATTTTCCATTGTTTGAAGATGGATACAAACTGGCTGTCACACCTCAACATCCGCTTGCAAACCGGCAACATGTAGAAGGGCAGGACCTGACAGATACCAAGATGATGTTGCTGGAAAAAGGGCATTGTTTACAACAGCATGCCCTGTCTGCATTTTTACCCGACGGCCCGGTTCAAGACAGTTCATTTGAAGCGACTAGCCTGTCCACTCTGGTGGGTATGGTGGCAGAAGGGCTGGGAACAACACTTCTGCCAGACGTCGCGATTACTGCAGGGCTGACGGATAATTATGATGTGTGCCTCATCGATGTAGATAAGGCACTGCCAAGAGAAATAGCGCTTGTATGGCGAAAAAGCTCACCACGGGGAGAGGAACTACAACATCTTGGCGAGTTCATCAAACAAGCCTATGAGGGATGAAAACCCAGGCGCGGACAAGCGAATAAAATCATTTTAGCGCAATATCTTAGCCGTGGCTTGAATGCATGACCACTGTGCGTTCCTGCTCTACCAATGTGCGCAGAACCTGAACGTTTGAAATGATTGCCCGGTTTTGTTTGACCTCGACGCCATAGCTTTTCAGCTTCTGGAATGCACGAGACAGGCTTTCCGGTTTCATACCCAGACGACCCGCGATGAGTGCTTTGTCGTAAGGCAGCACCAATGTGCAGGAACCAGCAGGTTCTGTGCTGAGGTTCAGCAAGAATTCGGCAACACGCTGTGCACCGGTATGCGTCTTCAACCCTTCAATCTGCAACACGAGTTGATGCAGGTGCATGGACAACGACGACATCATTGCCAGCGCGATGTTCGGATCTGCTGCGATTGAGTTGGCCAGGTGGGCCACTGGAATGCAAAGCACCACACTATCTGTAACCGCTTCACCAGAGGCTGGATAGTTTGAATTTGTAAAGGCAGCACCTTCAGCGAAGGTTTGCCCACGGGTGAAAACCCCTACAACGGCTTCATCACCGCTGCTTGTCGCGCGAAAAACTTTGACCCATCCTTCCAGCACGATAAAGAACGCATCTGCCTTATCATCCTGAAAAAAAATCATCTCACCGCGCGAGACAGATTTTTTGGTGGCACCCCGAAGCAGCTGTTCTCTTGCCTCGGTACTCAACCGTTTAAGCAAGGGAATTTCAGCGAGCTTCTCCACTTCACTGCTAACTATTGTAGTAGACATTTTTACAGACCTCTCCCACGATCAACCCAATCGTACTGTTGCGTAGATGAAGGACGTTGATCTAACGCAAGTGTTTTTGCGCAATTGGCACCTTGCAGTTGTCCTTTTGAAAGCAAAAAGGACCTAACGAAAATCAAGGAAGTAGAGAACTCAGAGGATTAGGGTCCACTATAGGGAAGGTTTTCACTCAGTTCACTGAGCGAATAAACTTGCCTTTTTGGCTCAATAATATGTTTAAAACTGTCCTCTGGAATGTTTTTTACCCGTTGTTGACGGTGAAACGAGCCTGTTCGGTGGCGAAGACGCGTCCGGAATGGGATACGGGCAACGGTTGCGTCTTCACCATCAAGTCCCGAAGCCGGCTAATATTTTCCGGAAATCATGAGATGGTAAAACGCAGATATTTGTAGCTTTAGCAGCACGTCGAACTTGGAAATCTGAGTTGCCTTGACATTGCGCCCCTGAGGTTTAGGTTGCGTATTCCTAATGTGTTTCAGAGGAGATTTGATGTCCCGGATCTGAGGGTTCAAACGAAGAACCCCTATGCATGTTTTCAACCTTAAGACCGTGCCATTTGCACGGCTGGTTCCGCATGCCTTCATTTTCCGAACATCAAGCGCCGATTAACGGCACTCTTCAGGACATAGAAATGATCCGCAAATTTGAAACTCGCGATACCGAGTCCATTGTTGACGTCTGGCTTGAGGCCAGCAAACTCGCTCACCCTTTTCTGAGCGACAGCTTTTTAGCTCATGAAACCGACAACATCCGAAACATGTATCTGCCTAATGCAGAGACATGGGTTGCTGAAATGAACGGCGCTGTCGTCGGATTTATTTCATTACTTGGCAATGAAGTGGGCGGACTGTTTGTGCATCCTGACTTTCACGGGCGCAAGCTCGGGAAGGCTTTGATGGACAAGGCGACCTCGCTTCATGACAGCGTTGAACTGGAAGTCTTCAAGCACAATCCAATCGGGCGTGGCTTTTATGCTCGCTACGGCTTTGAGGAAATGCATGAGGACTTTAATGAGGATACGCAGCAGTTGGTCATCCGGCTGAAGTACTCCGCCGCGGTTTAGGTGGAGCAGAAGGAGAGGGTGCCTTGCACTCTCTCCAAGTCTTGGTGTTAGCGATGGTTTTTGCGGCCTTCAGACACCTTCATAAAAACCAAAGCCATCACAACAGCCATGCCCACATGTCCGAGGAATGAGGACTGCGTATAAGCGCCAAAGTCCATCATGAAGCTTCTGCCAATAAAGGGCGCGAGCATACCTTGCGCGATGTACCAGAGGAGCACACCAGCAACCACGCCAGAAATCCAAAACCGAAGTCTGGTCACTTGATGCACTGCAAGCACAGCAAGCGGAAAGACAATTGCGCCAACGGAAAAGTGGATCAGGAAGGCGAGGCCATATGGAATGGAGAGCCCGAATAACTTGTTCGCCAGTGCTGTAACGAGATACGCAGGTTCCAGAACCGGCCCAAATAGAAGCGGTGAGACAAACCAGGCATAAGCCTCAAAGGCAGTTTCGCCAATGACACCAGCCAGCAACAGCGTGGGCAATACGGTTACGAACGAGGAGACAGGAGGAACAGAAGTATCCAGGGCCATTGGGAGATCCTTAAGAAGCTCGATGGGGAAACGCACAGATCGAGATATGTGCAGTGAGCACTTCTTTAGGTGTGAGTTTGGCAAGGGGAATACAAGACAGCTCCGTTCCCAGTTTAATCACATTACGTTCACCTGAATGAGAGCCATTGGGCCGGAAACTAATGCCTGCGTCTTCCCCGCACATTGTGCTCGCTTCATGCATCAATGCAAGATTCTCAGGAAAAAACTCAGTTTTCAGGCGGTTCCAAACAAAATGCACAATGATCTGGACGCCACGTCATTGTTCGTGGGGCTCTCGGAGATGTATATAATTGCTATAAGGTTTTAGTAAAAGCACGTATAAATTGAGTTGATTTTACGAGGACATATTTTGAGTGAGGTGGATCTCATTGACGGAGCGCCAAGAGCGGAGATTTCTCAGCCTATTCCTCAGGCTGTGTTTTCCGTTGATGGCGTTGCGCCAGATGAGCGCTTCTCTCTCTGGAAGGAAAGTATCTCCTTCATGTTTCAGGTGGAAGCAGATCATGCCGTCAGGTCTGATGAATTCACCGCAGAAGTAGATGCGCATATGTTCGTGCAAATTATTCTGGCCCGGACAAAAAGCAGAAAGCAGTTTTGGGAGAGGAGTGAGCTGACTATCGCAAAAGATGGGATGGACCACTTCATGATCCAGCTGTTTGAAACAGGAGACATGATTTTCGAGCATGACGGTGCACAACATTCTGTTGCACAGGATGGCCTCATCATTTTTGATTTAGCCAGGACGTCAAAATCCTGGACCAATACATTTTCAAACCTATCCCTGATTATTCCCAGGGAGTTGCTCGAACCTAAGCTGGTTTATCCAGATGGGCAGCATATGCGGAGATTGCCTGCCGCGCAGCCCATGGTTCAGCTTCTTTATAATCATATTAAGACGTTGAAAGAGTTGTCGGGTCAACTGAGCTTGTCACAAGCTGCAGATATTAACCCGGCAACGATTTCACTCGTTACAGCTTGCCTGAACAGCACATCTGAAGGTGTGGCTCTGGTCGAAGCAAACAGCCATGCCGCACAGATTATGCTGGCAAAACGAACAATCAGCGAGCACCTGTCGAACCCAGATCTTTCACCCGAAACTGTGGCCATAAAAGCAAGTATCTCACGTTCAAAGCTATATGAGATGTTCCGCAATTACGGCGGCGTGAAAAGCTTCATTCTGGAGCAACGTCTCAAGGGCGCAATGATGGCACTCATCAGCAACAGCAATGCCCACCGCTCCAACTCGGAAATCGCGTTTTCCTTCGGTTTTACCTACGAGAGCACCTTCAGCCGCGCTTTCAAAAAAAACGCTTCTCCATGACCCCATCCGAAGCCCGAAACTCCGCCGGCATCGCCTGGACCAGGGCCATGAGCACCCCAAATGTAGACCGCCGCTACGAAGACTGGGTGAAGTATTTGTGAGAGGTAACCGGCGACGGATTGTCTCCGCCGCCTCGGCTTACTCTTATGCGACGGCGACGTCTTGTGGGCGGACGAACCAGCGGAGATCTTCCACTTTTTGCGGCTGAATGACGTTGTAGCGTTCTTCGGTGCAGTGATTGCGTAGGAGCTCTGCTTCAGCTGCTTTCATGGTCTCTGCCAGAGACGGGCGATCTGATTTTACTGTGGCTTCTGGCAGCGCGTTGAAATCGAGTGTTTCGAGCGAGGCGGCCAGTTCTGTTTTGTGGTTTTGGTAGCGCCAGACAGCACCGTTTTGGTCGAAGCGGTAGAATGGCAACAGCTTCCAGCCGTGCTCTGCGACCAACTCAATGGCGCGGACCAGATACTCGAAGGTTTCTTCATCAATGAAGTAGTTGAAGTTGAGGCGGATCCAGCCCGGACGCAGGATCATGTGACCTTCCACCAGCTGCTCTTCCAGTGCCTTGCTGTAGTGCATGTCCATGCCAAGCAATGCGTGGCCGTATGGGCCAGCGCAGGAGCAGCCACCGCGGGCCTGAATGCCGAACAGATCGTTGAGCAGCGCCACAACAAAGCTGTAGTGCAGGTCTTTGCCTTTATGAGTGATCTTCAGCGAAGTGATAGACAGACGCGGTGCCTCGGTGTTGCCAAGGATCTCTATGTTCTCGCAGTTTGACCAGCGGGCTACGGCTCGGGAGACAAAGCTCTCTTCCCGGCGTTCAATCTCATCAGTACCAACAGCTTGCTGAAGCTTGAACACCAGCCCTGCTCGCACGGATTCAATGATCGCTGGTGTGCCGCCTTCTTCGCGCCGTTCTGCGTTTGCCACGTAGCGGTGATCTTCTGGCGTTACATACATGACGGTGCCGCCACCTGGCATCGCTGGCACTCGGTTTTGAAGAATGGCATTGTTGACGATTAGAACGCCCGGTGTGCCCGGTCCGCCGACAAATTTGTGTGGTGACAGGAAGATAGCGTCTTTGGTGCTGTCGCCTTGCTCATCCTGAGCACCAGCCATATCGATGCCCACATATGGAGCCGCCGCGGCGTAGTCCCAAAAGGAGAGTGCGTCGTGCTTGTGAAGCAGGCGGGCGACGGTGTCGACGTCGGTTTTGACGCCGGTGACATTTGAGGCTGCCGAGAAGCTGCCAATCTTGAGGGGACGGTCTGCATATTTGATCAGCTGTTTCTCAAGATCATCCAGACAGACCTGACCGCCTTCGCAAAGGGGAATGGAAACCACGTCTGCAATGCTCTCGCGCCATGGCAGTTCGTTGGAATGATGCTCATAAGGGCCGATGAAAACGACGGGGCGTTCTTTCTCGGGGATCTGCTGTTCAAACTTGTAGCGTGCGCTCAGGTCTGCAGGCAGTTTCAGGTTGAGAATGTCGATCAGTTTATGGATCGCGGAGGTTGCACCAGAACCGCAAAAGATCACGGAATGATCATCGTTTGCGTTAACTGACGAACGGATCTGCTGACGGGCCTGCTCGCGCAGTGCGGTGGTTTGTGCGCCTGTGTAGGAGGTCTCTGTATGGGTGTTGGCATAGTAAGGCAGAACGTGATCGCGGATGTAATCCTCAATCATGCTCAGCGAACGGCCTGAGGCTGTGTAATCCGCATAAACCAATGGCTTACGACCAAACGCCGTGGCAATGGCTGCGTCCTCACCAATCACTGATTTTCTGATTTTATCGATCAAATTACACATGCTTGCCCCGTCTCTTTATTCCGTCTCATCAGATTCTTGTTATGGCGAACACACTCTAAGTTCGCTTAGTTTGCTGAAAAGATTGAATATAAGAAACTACATACTACAAAGATAAGTCAAGTTAGAAAATGATACTCTAAATGAGATAAAATATAGAATTGGTATGATTTTACTCAAGCAGGTGCCTACCCCTCGCCATGAACCCGCAAAAATCGTGATTTTGATAATTAAATTTTAATTGTATCTATGGATTCGCAGTGCGCCTTTGTGAAATATGAGTCGCGCAGGAGCCAAACTGTGTTTAAAAGCATCCCGAGTTATGCACAGCACTGGGTAACTTCCTGTCGCCTTGACATTGATATGCAACGCGAAGTTGAAAAAAATTTCACAAAAGAAAATATTATTCGAAATAATATGCGAAAAGTGAAAAATTGATCAATACGTCCTTTACGTCATCCTCTACATCGAGAAAACTGTCGATGCATGCTGCAGAAAATCTTTCGGGCATCTAGCAAAAAATAATCGTTCGTCTTGGCTCCCGGCTCAAAACTGGGAGGGGAGTGACGGACTCGGATAAGATGAACTGTAACGGGGTTGATACATGTTCAATTTCTTTCCTCGATTTAACTTCTACTCGATCAGCGTAAACTTTGGCACGTGGTGGGATGACGTCATCACGGGTACCGACGGTATTGATTGGGTCTGGGGTTTCAACGGTAACGATACCATCTCCACATATGCTGGAAATGACTGGATCCGGGCAGGTAAGGGCAATGACCTTATCTTTGCTGGTGAAGGCAACGATCGCATCAGCGCAGCTGGTGGCGACGATGTCATCCATGGTGGTGCAGGCAATGACAGCATCAATGGTGGTCGTGGTTTCGATACAGCCGTTTATGAAGGCTCAATCGATGACTATTCATTCCAACAGCGTGGTGGCTGGTGGAATCCAAAGACCAAAGTCATCGCAAATGACGGCTCTGAAAAAGACACCTTGATGAATGTCGAGGCAGTTCACTTCGCAGCTGATGACTACACTTACTATTTGGATGGTCGCAACAACGAGATCCGCGCTGGTGAAGATGCTGTTGCATCCGGCGATGAAGGTCTTGTGATTGAGGCTGCCACTCTGCTGGAAAACGACAAGGATTATGACGGCGATACGCTGACAATCACTGAAGTTTCCGCAAGCAGTGCTTCCGGCGCAACCGTCTCTCTCGAGAACGGTCAGGTCTCCTACAACCCAGGCAGTGTGTTTGACAGCCTGCGTGAAGGCGAGACTGCAGAAGATACCTTTACTTACACAGTCACCGACGGCAATGGCAGCACCAAAGACGTCACCGTTACTGTGACCGTGACTGGTTCCAATCAGGCTCCGGTTCTATCTGTCGCTTCTGACGTTTCCGTTGCAGAAAACACCACTGAGGTGGCGACTGCATCTGCAACCGACGTTGATAACACGGACCTGTCCTACTCTGTTTCCGGTACAGATGCTGGCCTGTTCGAGATCGACGCTGAAACTGGTCAGCTGAGCTTTAAGACAGCTCCTGACTTTGAAGCACCAGCAGATGCTGATGGCGACAACGTTTATCAGGTTGAAGTCACTGTCACCGATGCTGACGGCGGTTCTGACACTCAAAGTGTTTCCGTCACTGTTGAAGACGAAAACGAAGTTGTGCGTGACGTAATCGCGTTCGACATGGTCGACTCTCAAAATCAGGGCCTGGTGAGCTTCACCAACACTGCGCCTGATTTCTCCAGCGTTGCTGATGGCTTTGGCAAGTTCACTGCAGACAGCGCGCCGTTCTCACTGGTCGATTCCACCAATGGCGGCTTTGAGAATGACGTTCTGGGTATCATCGATGAGGCCACCAACTCCGGTGAATTCTTCGGCGTAACCGACAGCATCAACAATGACAATGATGGTGAACTGACAGCGTCCTGGACCTTCGATATTGCAGGCTACAAAGATCTGGGTCTTTCCCTTGATCTTGGTGCAATGGGTGACTTTGAAGGCACAGACACCTTTGTGATCCGCTACTCCATTGATGGTGGCGAAGAGCAGGTTCTGTACTCCTTCACCTCTGACAATGACGGTGCACAGACCTACACCCTTGCCAGCGGCAAGACTGTTGATCTGGATGATCCGCTCACCGATGCAGACGCAGGCATTGTGCTGACCAACCAGCTGCAGACCCTTGTGTCTGATCTGGAAGGCACTGGCTCTGAGCTGACCATCAGCGTTGAAGGCAAGTCAGATGGAAGTTCTGAAGCGTTTGCGTTGCAGAACCTGAAGATCCTCGGCAACCCGGCTGTTGTGCGCGAAACCTTCGCGTTTGACATGGTGGACTCTCAGAATGATCGTCTGATCGAGTACACCAGCACTGCACCAGACTTCACCAGTCCTGCAGACGGCTTTGGCAAGTACACTGCTGCCGACGCTCCGTTCTCGCTGGTCGATTCCACCAATGGCAGCTTCGAGAATGATGCAGTCGGCGTTATCGATGAAGTCTCCAACACTGGTGAGTTCTTCGGTCTGACCGATACCGTCAACGACGATAATCCTAATGGTGACCCGCTGGTCGCGACCTGGCGCTTCGACATCTCAGATTACAGCAATATCAGCCTGTCTCTGGATGCTGGTGCAATGGGTGACTTCGAGTCTGATGACACCATTTCCATCCGCTACTCCATTGATGGTGGCGAAGAGCAAACTTTGTTCGCCTTCACCTCTGACAATGATGGCGCTCAGTCTTACACCCTTGCCAGCGGTAAGGTTGTTGATCTGAACGATCCGATGGTTGAAACCAACTCTGGCCTTGTTCTTACCAACCAGCTGCAAACACTTGTTGCTGATCTGGAAGGTTCTGGGTCCGAGCTGACCATCATCGTTGAAGGCTCTGCAAACGGCAGCAATGAAGCATTCGTTCTGCAGAACCTGCAGCTGGAAGGCGACACCACAGGCGGTGGCGGTACGTCCACAACCTACGCTATCGCAGCAGAAGCTGACTCCAAAGCTGAAGGCGACAGCGGCGTAACCTCCTTCGAGTTCACAGTGACCCGTGACGGTGATCTATCTGAGGCTGGCACTGTTGACTTTGCTGTTGGCGGCGATGTTGATGCAGCTGACTTCGGTGGCACTTTGCCATCTGGCAGCATCGAGTTTGCAGCTGGCGAAACCACCAAGACCATCACAGTCAACATCACTGGCGATGAAACAACCGAGCTGAGCGAAGCCCTGTCTGTGACCTTGAGCAACCCAACGGGTGGCAAGATCACAACCAAGACTGCAACCAGCACTGTTGTAAACGATGATACCGCGCCTACACTCATCTCCACCATTCAGGGTGACGGTGCAGAATCCGGCATGGTTGGCGAGTTCGTTTACGTCAGCGCGCTTGTAACAAGTGTGACCAGCAGTGGTTTCTACCTGCAGGAAGAAACAACTGACAGCGACGGCAACTCCGCAACTTCTGAAGGTATCTTCGTTTACACCGGCGCGGCTCCAACCGTTGCAGTTGGTGATGAAGTGTCCTTCGGTGGCACTGTTGCAGAGTTTGGTGGCCAGACACAGCTGACAAACATTGGGGATCTGAGCATCCTGTCTTCCGGCAATGATCTGCCAGAATACATGCAGGTACTTCTGTCTCCAACAAGCCAGCAGAACCTGGAAGCTCTGGAAGGCATGCGCGTCAGCGTTGGCTCCGGTACAGACGATGCTCTGACAGTCATCGAAAACTTCAATTTCGACCGCTACGGTCAGATAACAGTTTCCGCTGGCGCCCAGTATCAGGCAACCCATCTGTACGATCCGCAGGATGAGCTTGACCAGATCATCGAACATCAGGAAATGAACCAGAACAACCGCATCCTTATCGATGATGGTTCTTCTGAGCAGAACCCTGACGAGTTCACCTACGTGCCAGTCACCGAAGAAAACGGCGACAATGGCAATGGGTATCTGGACAGCGGTGATGACTTCTCTGAAGGGGCAACTCTGCGTCTTGGCACAGAGATCGATGCACCGATCGAAGGCATTCTCACCGAAGGCTTTGATGGTCATACTCTGATTGTTGACGGCCAGATTTCCATCGATGAGAGCACCAACTCCGGTGCACGTCCTGACCAGCCTGCTGATGTGGGCGGTGATCTGAAAGTGTCCAGCTTTAACGTGCTGAACTACTTCACCAGTCTTGGTCAGCGCGGTGCGAGCTCCGAGGCAGATCTTGCGCGTCAGACCGACAAGATCGTCAAGGCAATGCTTGATATCGATGCGGATGTCTTTGGTCTTCAGGAACTGGAGAATAACGGCTTTGATGATGCCTCTGCAATCAGCGCTCTTGTTGATGCACTGAATGCGGAACTGACCGCTCAGGGCCGGACTGATGAGCTTTACACCTTCGTGAACCCGACTGACGGGGCTCCGATCGGGTCTGATGCCATCACCACCGGTATGATCTACCGTCCTGGCAAGCTGACTGTCATTGAGACAGAAACCTACACCTATCAGGAAACAAGTGCGGATGCGACTTACGCGATTGCGGATCGTCTGCAGGACTTTGCTGATCGTTCATATGTAGGTGACTTCCAGCGTAACCGCCCAACCGTTGCAACCACTTTTGAGGATGCAAACGGCGAACGCTTTACCCTCGCAGTCAACCACTACAAGTCCAAGGGTCCAAGTGGCCTGAGCGACCTGGTGGAAGACATTCAGGGTAAACTGGATGCAGGTACCATTCCGGCAGCTGATGTTGACCAGGTACAGGCAGATCTGGATGCCTTGATCGCTGATCCAAACTACGATCAGGGTGACGGGCAGGCTTTCTGGGCTCAGGCACGTGAAGATGCAGCAAAAGAGCTGCATGAGTGGCTGAGAACGGAATATGCAGGTGCAGGTCTTGATCCGGACATCCTCGTGATTGGTGACTTGAACACCTACGGCAAAGGCGACTCCGTACAGGAACTGGTAGAGGGCGGCGACATGACCGATCTTCTGTCTCAGTACCTGGGCGATGAAGCTTACAGCTTCGTGTTTGATGGTCAGCGCGGTTCTCTGGACCACGCTCTGGCATCCGACAGCCTTGCTGATCAGGTGACCGGCCTTGCTGAGTGGCACATCAATGCTGATGAGCCAGACCTGCTCAGCTACAACAGCCGCTTCACCGATGCTGGTTTCTACACTGACGACCAGTACGGCGCGTCCGACCATGACCCACTCGTCATCGGCCTGGACCTCAGCAGCCCAAGCGAAATGCTCGTTTAAGCAAAAAAGAAGGCCCTCGCGAGTTTGCGAGGGCCTTCACAAGAACAGAAAAAGCGGTTCCCAGAGCCGCTTTTTTTTGTATTAAAAAAGTAAGTCGCACCGTTTTGCTTGACGATCATCGACCTTCATTGAGCATCTAATAATCGTTATGAAGATAGATCTCAGTTGTGTTGGTGTCAGTGTTTTCTAAATTTTATGCTTTTGTAAGCTGTATAGGATAGATTAATTTTAAATACTATAAGTAGAAGTATAATAAATATCAATTTATGATATGTGTATATTGGAATTGTATTGAGTAAGTTGTGTTAAGCGTTTTGGTTTTGTTGATTGAGTCGAATTTGTTAGTTATGTGCCTTTTAGCTTAAAGTTAAAAGGAGAATGGCATGCGGAAATGGTTCGCTATTGGATTAGTAGCCTTGCTACTAGGTGCATGTGGCACTGTTACGAGTTACAAATTTGCTCTTGATGCTTTTCCATTAGAAAAGAAAAATAGCTATGTTATTTGGCGCTATGCCGATACCGATATTATAATGAATGATACATTTTGTCGTATTGAGGGTGGTAAGTTTTTCGAAGATTGCACTCGAAAAAAAACCTCTGATCCAAGTAAACTGTATTTTAGAGGGTTCGGTGTCTCATTTGAATATGAAGGTGAGTATTACATAATGCGACCTGCGGCGGAGCCTCGCAGAGGTCGTTATGCGCTTTTCGAATCTTATGGCAGGTTTGCTAATAGAACTCGCACGCTCACTATTGGTGATGCTACATTTGCGGGAAGTTTTGCCCCCGGCACTATTACAGTAATCCCACATGGTGGGTACGGCACGTCTTTTCAGAAGAGCTGGCAGAATAAACTTAAAAAAGCTCTAGAGCAGGCTTTTGGTGAGCGAGTTAAGGGTTTTAAAATCGTCACTGCCAAGCAGAGAAAATCTGAGTGTCACCGCAAAAATAATAGAGTTAAATGTGAGCTCAAGAAATAGAACTCAATTTTGAGTGCCACTTCCTTACCGTCAGGCGAAACTCTAAATGTTTCTCAATTACTAGGCGATTGGAAATAATCCCCAAAATCAGGGAGATAAAGTTCGCGATGTTCGATGCTAAGCTGAGGGCTCTTTGAGGGCGAAAGCAGCTGTGTTGTGCCAGCCAATGCATCGGACAAGATAGGCTTATCCGACTGAGGCAACAGCCTTGCCTTTAAACCGGAGGTGATGGGATGAGGTTATTCCCCATTTCACTCACGCTTAAAATGAAAAAGACTCGGAACAGCTGGCTAATGCAACTCCGAGTCTCTTTCAAATAAGAAAAGGGAAGGGGGCGTAAGCTCCCTTTCCACTCCGGTTATTATTCTAGTCCTCACGACCTCAAAAATCAATGAAGTCGCCTTCCGAAGAAGTAAGGGGTTCCTTACTTTTCCTTCAACGCATGAGCGATTTGGTCTTGCATGGGTTTAATGAAGTAGGAGAGGACTGTTCGTTCGCCGGTTTGGATGAAGCCTTCGACGGGCATGCCCGGGACGAGGGTCTGGCCGTTCCGCTTTGGCATTTCGCTTTCCA
>NZ_LMCC01000008.1:0-12143 GCF_001623225.1 Pseudovibrio sp. Ad13
CAGTGGCGAACAGGGAGGCGCGGTCGCCTGCCTTGGTCTGGGCATCATAAAAGCGGGCGTTGGTTTCATCCCACTTGTTGGTGAGTGTGGAGCTCATGCCAAGGGCGCGCACCACTTCCGCGTTGCGGCGAGCGCCGGAGCGGGTGTTGCTGCGCTGTGCGTTTTGTGAGGCCAGTTCCCTGGAGGGATCGCGGCTCATGAACTCGTTGGCAAGAACGAGAGAGAGGATGATGACTGCGCCAGCCAGTGCCAGCATACCGAGCCAGAAGTGCAGCACGAACACCAGACCCAGATAGATCGGCATCCATGGAATATCAAAGAGCGCGGCTGGACCCTGACCACCCCAGAACTGGCGCATGGTTTCCAGATCGCGGATCGGGTCTACGTTTTTGCCGCTGTTGCCCATGCGCAGTGGTACGCGCAAATTGGCAAGGAACGCGGTGCGCGACAGACGGGCATCAATTTCCTGAGAAATACGCGACAGGCCACGAGCACGGATGCCTTCCAGCAGGGCAAAGAACAGATAAAGGATACCGGCGAAGCTGGCGATGATCACCAGTGTTGGCACGCTGTGGCTGGCGAGCACGCGATCATAGATCTGCAGCATGAACATCGGACCCGTCAGCATCAACAGGTTGATGACCAGACTCAAGACCCCAACGCCCGCATACCCGGACCGAGACGCCGCAAACGCCTCTGCCACCATAGGGCGCTTTGGCTGCCCACTCTTCGATGTACTCATAGATACTCCCGAAACCACCTGGCCCCAAACTTCAGTGCGCGGCACGTCCTCCCAACGAACGATAGGACGCCTGTTACGCTACAAAACTCGTGGTTATGCCCCAACAAAAATTGTGGTCTCCATAGTATGTAAATCGCACACTATTTGAAAGGGGTAAGACGCTTAATTTTGCTCATGCATTGAAAATGAGGGAAATACCGCAAACTTATGATTTGATTAAATAATTATGCAACCTGCCATTGCGGCAGGTCGCACATTTTTCTACCTCTTATACAAACGTGAAATCGTCTGCATTGATGAGGCTGGAATCAACGCCTGAAAGGGTGATGGAACCACCGTCGTAGCTGACGAGTGTGTCTGCACCAGTGTCCTGAATCGTAAGGTCTGCAAAGCTGTCTGCACCGCTTTCAAATCTCATAAAGTCAAGGCCATTGGAGAAGTCAACGATCGTGTCTGCACCGCAGTTGATGTTGAACACGAAGGTATCACGACCAGAACCGCCCGAAAGAGTGTCGTCACCGAGACCACCTTCGAGGGTATCGTTACCAGCATTGGCATAGAGACCGTTGTCGGCATCGTTCCCGATCAGCTCATCATTACCTGAACCAGAATAAGCATTCTCGATCACGGTGTCACGCATGATGGTCATGTTGCCGGTCAGACCGTTCACGTCAGAGTAAGTCTCTGCCACCAAAGAGATTTTCTGGTCAGCGCGAACAGAGCTGAAGTTGATGCTGTCGTTGCCGCCATTGTCCATGATGGTGAACGTGGCCGGGTTCAGGTCTGCAATGTCGTCATAGTAACCGCCAGCGGTGGAGTTTTCACCGTAAACGGTGGATCCGGTGCGTAGGTCGGTTGCTGTGCCGTACAGGTCCTGCATGGCAAGGATGTCTGCAATCATTGGTGTGACGACGTAGGCACGGCTAGCGTCGACGCTGGTGTTCTCCACCTGATCGAAGTAGGACATGATTGTGCCCTGCCAGGAATCGTTGGAGTAGTGGTTGTCCACGCCGTAAGTCGCGCTGCCGTTGTAATTGCCAGCATGACCCAGACCGAGAGCGTGGCCGATTTCGTGCACGTAGGTCTGGAAAGCATAACCGTCCAGACCGGTGCCATAACGCGCAACCCAGTCCGTGCTCACATTCACGGTTGAAGAAACGATGGTGCTGCCGCGTGTTGTCGAGTTTGCGTAAGCGCCGCTGTCGTTGTCGTCAAATGTGATCTGAGCGCCGGAGTTGACAGTTTGGAAGTCGATACCGGTGACTTTTGTCCAGGCTTCCAGAGCTTTGGTTGCAAGCTCACGGCCAGAAGAGTTCAGGCCATTGAGGTTGACGGTGAGAGACTCACCCGGGCTCACGTCAAACGCACGACGACCACGGCCTGAGTTGTTCCAGTACCCATCGGTCAGCTGGCTTGCAATCTGGTCGTTGGTGAACGCGTTTGGATCGGTTGGTGGGTCAGTTGGGCCGCCGTCTGCATCAACGGAGAGTCTGTAGTCTCCGGTGTAGCGATCATTGTAGGATGCAGCGCCAATGTAATAGGTGCCGGTGGATGTTGCGGTGAAGGTGATTTCGGAGTTACGTCCGCTGCCGCCATCATCGTCTGTTGCGATTTCGTTTGTGTTGGAGTCGTAAAGGTAAAGATATGTATCGGAAACGCCCCCACTTCCGATGCCTTCCATTGAAATTGTGTAAGTTACTCCGGCCTGTACCTCGAGTTTAATTGCGTCTTTATCGCCAGAAAAACTCAGCGTTCCCTCAAAAGTGTCACCCGATGAAATAGAGTATGGGGTCGTCGTGCTATATGGCGCGTCACCCCCTTCAATAACTCTTGCCTCTTCAACGTGATTATCTCTAAACATATTATCTCCCCTAGAGTAATAGTAGTAGTAAACCATCTAAACGTATGAGGGATGCACTGAAAGGCAATATAAATGATCTTTGGATTCACAGAAGAAAGTAGTATCAACACATCTACTGGTTGAATCATTGACGAACTCTCGATGTGTGAATAGAATGCAAAATATATTATTTTAGGTATAAAACATCTGAATCTTTCAAATATATCAATTCAAAATATTAATATATTTGGGTAAAATAAGTTTACCTACTGATAAATAATTCTAAAAACTGACCAGTTGATCAAATAATTGTAGTATGTTTTTCTTCTGATCTATTCTAATAAAGAGATGTTTAATACTTAATTATATTTGTTGATTCGAAGAATTTATCAATTCACGAAACTGTGAGATTGATGGCGAGATGCCTGTATATACGTGAAAATGCGTGATTTTGGTGGAACGTTTTATCAAATTAACGGAGCTAATCCGGCAAGTTGACCTATAGGGAAGTATGTATGCTGAAGTGAGCTCATAAAACACCCCGGTCAATGGGGCTTGACCAGGGTGAGTTGTGGGCAGGGTACGTCTCTACCCAGGGGAAATATTTTCCTGAATGGCTCAGGAGGAGATTCTCCGCCCCTGGGTACGCTTTGCAGATACGCGAGGCCGGAAAGCGAGATGGAGGCGGGGCGGAGAACGTTCCTGTGCGTATCTTCAGCCTGCGGAGGGGTGCAGAGCGAAGAACGTGATCACAGGCTTGCCATAAATTGCTGGTTCAGGTCGATTCCGTAGCCCGGCGCGGTTGGCTTTTCAAAGCCACCATCCACCAGCTCGGCTTCTGGCGTCACCAGATACTTGCGCAGCTCCCCATCACAGAAGTCCGGATGCACATACTCAAAGTAAGGCGCGTTGCCGACTGCGAACTGATAATGGATCGCCGCTGCCGAGGTGATGCCAGTCTTCCAGTTGTGCGGCATCACCTGCACGTTGTGCGCGGTCGCCATCTCGGTGATCCGGCGCAGCTCTGTCAGGCCACCGCAACGGTTATAGTCAGACTGCAGCAGATGCACCTTGCCTTTGGTGATCCATTCTTCTGCTTCAAAGCGGGTGGTGCTCATTTCCGCACCGCAAATGCGGGAGCGGGTGTTTTCTACCAGTTTGGCGTGGCCACTCAGGTCATCGTGCTGCAGCGTCGCTTCTGCGAAATACAGCTCCAGATCCTCAATGGAGTTGAGCAGGCGGGCAACGTCATACCAGTCAGTGAAGCGGTAGAGGTAATCCACCATCATATCGGTGTCATGGCCCAGAATACCGCGCAGTTCGCGCAGGTAATAGCCGACGTCTTTGATGCTCCAGTCTGCTTTGATCGGCACGCACACTTTCACCGCGCGGATGTTGTGTGCCTTGGCTTTTTCAAGCAGCGGGGCGTAGCCTTTGATGGCAACGTCCAAAGACGCATCCACAGGAATGGCTGGATACAGTGTCAGATACGGATGGACTTTGTCTTTGTTGGTGCCGCCAAGCAGTTGATAGGCTGGCACGCCAAGCTGTTTGCCCGCAAGGTCATAAAGCGCCATGTCGATGCCGGAGAGGGCGAACATGCCCAGTCCGCGCATGCCCTGCCACTGCGTGGCGTCATACATGGAGTCCCAGATGGCGTTGATTTCGATCGGCAGACGGCCAATGACTCTTTCGGCCAGGTTCGTTAGCCACTTATGTTCAGTTTCAATATTGGAATAAGCGAAAATTGCGTCCGGAGATCCGTCAGCTTCGCCGAGGCCGTAGACACCGTTTTCGTCTGTAATCTTGACGACAACCGTGTTCTGGCTCCAGTTGCTGGCTTTGTAATTGACCGGAATAAACTCGACGGACTTGATGGGTGCGACTGCTGGGTTAAGTGCCAGTGACATGATGTGCTCCTAAGAGAAAGGCGCCAGTTTTTGCTGGCGCCCTCATGTGCTTTATTATTTTTTGCGCATTGGAAGTTCGACACCGTTGGCAATGTCGCGGTGCAGTTCTCTGAGGAACGAGACCGCAACAATGCCGAGGATGATGACCATCAGCAATCCGCCAACAACCGTTGAGATCTGGATGGTGCCCAGGTCTCCGCCGATCAGGTTGATCACCACCGGGATGATGCCCAGGAACAGAGCCCAGACAAGACGGTTCCAAAGTGCTGGATCTGCACCATCTGGCAGCTCTTTGGTGGTCATCGCTGCAAGAGAGAAGGATGCCGCATCAAAGGTGGTTGCCATGAACACGATCGCGGAAACGCACAGGCCAATGATGAACAGAGTGCCCAGTGGCAGGTTCGCAAACATGTCGATGATCACGGTGAAGGAGCTCTGGCCAGCTGCCAGTGCTGCAGGTGCATCAAAGATGCCTGCGTCCAGAAGGCCAATGCCGTAGTTGCCGAAGATTGCGAAGAACACTGCAGTGCCTAGAGAACCAAACAACAGGGTGCCCAGAACCATCTCGCGGATTGTACGGCCACGGGAAATCTTCGCGAAGAAGAGACCCTGGAACGGACCGTAAGAAACCCACCATGCCCAGTAGAAGATTGTCCAGTCAGACACAAAGGTGGAGTTCTCTGCGTATGGCTCCATGTAGGTGCTCAGACGCACGAAGTTTGTCACGAGCGCACCAACAGACGTGGTGAAGGACTTGATGGTGGTCAGGAAGTAGCCGCCGAAGAACAGCACGAAGATCAGCAGGCCAACCGCCAGGAAGATGTTGAAGTTGGACAGCTTCGCCATACCTTTTTTCAGGCCAAGCGCGGAACTTGCAGCAAACAGCGCAACCACGATTGCAAGAGCTGCAAGGTTCATGGAGGTGCCGTGCTCAATGCCAAGCACTTTGGAGAAGCCAGCGGCAACAACCGGTGTGCCCAGACCAAGGCTGGTCGCACTTGCAGTCACCAGACCGATCATGATGAAGATATCGACCACGTTGCCCAGAGGGCCTTTTGCACGTGTACCCAAAACGCCCTTACAGGATTCTGAAACTTTCAGAACCGGGTCTTTGCGGACATAATAGTAATAGCCGATGGTGATGGAGCACACGGAGTAGAGTGCCCATGCACTAGGACCCCAGTGGAACATGCCCGTGGTGATCGCCCATTCTTTGGCCAGCTCTGTGCCCGGCTCAAGACCCAGTGGCGGCGTGGACATGTAGTAGATCCACTCGCTGGCGCCACCCCAGAGGATGCCGGCGCCGATGCCTGCACTGAAGATCATCGCGACCCAGGAGATCGTGTTGTACTCAGGCTTTTCATCAGGCTCACCAAGTACGATGTTGCCGTACTTGCTGAAAGAAACGCTCAGGCAGAAGATCAGCGACAAGATCGCTGCCCACATGTAGAACGCGCCAAATTCGTTTGTCAGATAGCTCTTCAAAGAAGAGATAACTTCTTTACCGGAGCCCGGTGCAGCAATGTCTGCTGCCAGAATGCCCATTGTCGGTAGGAGTACCGCAATGCCCCCGACGAAGAAGTTCGTCTTATCCAGTTGTAGTTTAGCCATGGATGCCCCCATTTATTATTCGAAGACGAAAGAAGCGAAAGATGCTTCCTTCACTGCGTCCCAATCCATTTCCACGCCGAGCCCGTTGCCCGCCGGCGCGTGCACATATCCCTCTTTGTCTGTGCGGATTTGGGTTTTACTTGCCAGCTCAAACGCCTCGTAAGGGTAGAACTGCTCGAAGTAATTGCAGTTGTCGTGAGCCAGAGCGACGTGCAGGTTGGCAGCCTGTGTCAGGGTGTATCCCATGCTCTGGATTTCCAGGTTTTTGCTGTGGCCGGCCGCGATCGCGAAGCATTTGTTCAGCTGAGTAATGCCGCCGCAAACAGTCGCGTCCTGACGCACGTCTGACCACATCCCAGTGCTCAGCGCGTGCGTAACTTCCTGCAATGTGAGCAGGCAGTTGCCATGGCTGGAAATTTCAAGATCCGTATTGGCGACAAGGCGCTGATAGGTCTTGTAGTCGTAGTCGGAAACTGGCGCTTCAAGCCATTCCCAGTCATGACGTTCCATCCACTTGGCCATCTTCATGGCCTGTGCTGGTGTGTAGAACGTCGCTGTGTCCAGCATGAAACGGATGCCGGTAGAGCCGTATTTGGCCTGCACAGCTTCCACCAGCGCTACATCCTTTTCATAGATGCAGTAGCAGTGCAGTTTGATTGCTGTGAAGCCGTGCGCAATGCAGTCGTCAATGTAAGGGAAGTATTCCTCTACAGTGTCGAACATTGGCGTGGAGGCGTAGGACTTGATTTTGGTCCGGGCGCCGCCAAGCAGCATGTAAAGCGGCATTCCGGCTTTTTTGGCCTTGATGTCCCATGCTGCAATGTCGATTGGAGACTTCGCTGGCAGTCCACCCCAGGTGCAGCGTGCTCCAAGCCAGTTGTTGAGTTCCTGAGTCATCAGCGGATTTTTGCCGATGAGACCGGGAACGATGGTACGCAGAGATTCAATGATGCACCGATCAAAGAAGTTCTCTGTGTAGCTCATAGTTGCGCCAAGACCCTCGGTTCCATCCTCGGTGAACAGGCGTACAATGTTGTTGGTGTACAGCAGAGGTTCCTGATTATCCGCCCAGGGAATAGGGGGCGCATTCTCATCAGCCAAAGCATAAAGCTCGACCCGGCTAATTCTGCAGTCTTCCATTTTTAACTCCCAGTGTGCCTTGAGGCACCTTCCTTATTGCCCGACTTTTTACAGAGCGCTGCCAGCCGCACGCATCGCCTCGCGCAGCTCTTTTGTGTCGACATCCCTGTAATTGATCGCTTTGTCGATTTTCTGTTTTGTCGCCACAGCCGCCGCATGTCCCAGCTCAAAGCACTGGGCAGTAACGCGGGCAGAAGCGAGCGCTTCGTGTTCGGCGCTCAGGCACCGTCCCGCGACAATCACGTTGTCCAGCTCCTTCGGCACCAGCGTGCCGTATGGAACCTCATAGTAATCTTCCATCAGCCAGTGCAGTTTGCTCTTCTCACCGGCGTGCATCTCAATCGGCCAGGAGGAGCGGACCACGCCGTCCTCAGGCTTGTCACAGTTTGCAACATGCTCGTTCGTCAGGGTGGTTTCGCCGCTGATGGTCCGTGTTTGGCGAATGCCCACTTCTGGTGGCATGTCAATCAGCTGGGACTCTTCAAAGCCTTTGATCTTGTCCTTGAAGAAGCGGTGGTACTCGCGCGCCTGACGACGGCCATAGACTTCCGCGTATGTGAAATCAGCAGGGTCCACCACGTTCAGCAACCGGTTGTCCTGACCTGCCAGACGGGTGCAGTTCATCAGGAACACGCCCTTTTGCGGGGTTGGGAACACCCAGACTTTGTTGCGGGGTGTGTCGTACTCTCTGCTCTCGAAAGCTGTTTTCAGCTGTTCGATCATGTCAGGCGGGCAGATGGTGTTCTTGCCGAAGTAATCGTAGAAATCGCTTTCCACCACGTCTGACAGACGGAAGATCATGGTCGGGTTCTGAATGGCACCCTTATCGCCGAAGCTGTACTCACACCCCGCTTTCGTCACGAGAGCCGCATCTCCTGACGTATCAATGAATGCTTTTGCTTTGAGGAAGGTGCTGCCTGCCTTGGAGTCTACACGGATCGCGGTGATCTCATCGCCATCGCGGACCACCTCGGTCATGTAGGTGTGGTAGAGGCACTGAACGCCGGATTCCTCAAGCAGATCGTCCGCAGCTTCGCGCCAGATCAGCGGATCAAAGGTCACCACGTGGGTGTTGCCGTAGATTTGTGGGGCGGTGGCACCGCCTTTGGCCAGCAGGCGAGCACGAAACTCTTCTGCGAAACCGAAAACAATTTGCTTGGCGTCTTTGTTTTCGATGTCGTCCTGGGTGAGGAACAGACCGCAGATAGTACCTGACAGGCCGGCAACTGCACCGCCGCCACAAAACCCGTTTTTCTCGATGAGGATTGTCTTCAAACCGCTGCGGGCACTCATAACAGCCGCAGCAACACCAGATGGGCCACCACCGCAAACAACAACATCTGCTTCAGCAAGAACAGGAGATGCGGTTTCTGCTAGGGCAGTCTCTTTCCAGTTTTTCATGGGTGCTTACCTTGTATGCCACAATTTATGGCTGTTTGCTTTAGTTCTGAGTCCATGAGGACAGTTTTCGGAAACATATCCTCAAAACTGACATATTAGCAACCTTAAAAGCAAAAACTGGCAGCTAGAGCAATGGTAATAACCCTTAGAAATCGATAAATATCATGAAATACTGGCTTCTGAGATGCCGATAATGATGTGCTGACATGCCAGAGGGTTTCGGTAAATTTCAGAGTATCAGTTCATGATAAAGCCCTAATTACTTTAGCCTTTTTAGTTTATCTAAAATCCGCAAAGCGCAGAGAACCCATGAAATCTAAGTGGTTTTTGCGTGACAGAATGACACAATGCCGAAGACTGATAGGTTACATTATCTAGAAGGGGTCCAGAACTGATATGGCAGCCAAGTGAAAAACCACCAAACAAGATCCGATCGGCTGACATAGCAGCAAAAGAAAAGAAGAGACCGCTGGCAAATCGGGAATGCACTGTGCTACACTGTGATACAACTGACGCAGAAATAATGCTTTTAAAACAGGGGGTAACCGTGGCTCACCAGAAAACTCAGGCTGAGCTTGCGCGCACGGAAATTGAGAGAAAGTTGTTTTTCAACGAGCTTGATGTTTCAGCTCTGTACTCTGAAAACAAACTCGCCTCTCTGTTGGATCTGGGCCGAACGCCCGTTCGTGAGGCGCTTCAGGCGCTGGAGCAGGATGAGATGCTGGCCATCCATCCGCGCAAAGGGGTTCAATTCCTCTCCATCACCGCAGAGCAGCAATTGCAGCTGCTGGAAGTGCGCAAGCAAATTGAACCGATCTGCCTGAGATTTGCGGCCATGCGCGCCTCAACCGACCAGCGCCGCGAGATGCTGGCGCTCGGGTCACTCATCGTGCAAAGCGCGAAGGATGAGGATGAGAAGTCGCTGCTGTCCAATCTGCAGGACATCCACCGCATCGTGACGGAAGCGACCAACAACCCATACTTCCATCATAGCCTCGCTCGCGTGCAGAGCCAGTCACGCCGGTTCTGGTTTGCCAACAAAGACAAATCCGACAACCTGTTATGCTCGTATCATCATGAAGCAATCATGCGCGCGGTTGCCATGGGCAATGAGGACGAAGCCGTCAAGCAATCTGGCTTGCTGCTGGAGCACTTGACCGAATCTGCTTTCAAGGCCCCAAACCCGGGCTGAGCAGACGCAATCTGAGCATTGAAATGAGAACGGGTGAGTCGCAAGACCTGCCCGTTTTTTCGTGCCAATATGCGGTTAGTCCACGCCTTCGACGATCACGGTTTCCACATCAGCGATGCCAATTCGAAACTCGCGGGCGGTCTGGTATTCAGGAGAGTTGTAGCAGTTCAACGCGTCTTCCATGCTGTCAAACTCCACGATGACATGACGATGGTATTCTTGACCCTCGAGTTGCTCCGCCCTTTCGCCGCGCGCAAGGATGCGGCCAGTGTGTTTTCGCAGGACACTCGGAGCGGCCTCGATATAGAACCGATAGATATCAGGATTTTTGATATTGACGCGGGCAATCCAATAGGCTTTTGGCATCTGTTTTTTGTTCCTGAATCAAAGGTTTCTGACCGGCGGCAGACCATAATCTTTGGGTCTCACGGGAGCCAGATCATTGTCGTTCGTGCATTATAGAGCGCTTGCCTGAAGGCGTTACTACCGGCTTTTGACCAACCAAAAATTCAAGTGAATCTGACGCTAGGGCCGTTTCTTAAAATGCGCTCAAAATCGGCAAAATAGAAAATTGTTCTTGATTAAACGGCGAGCTTTGCTAGTTTGCTAACACGAATTAGCAATGGATTGATGTTGCCTTTTCCGGGAAATCAAAGGGCTAGCCCTGAGAGTGTTTGTCGGAATGCGACGGCATCAGCCTGAAGACGGAATCACGAGGCGAACAGCCTCTCTGGTTCTTCATAGTACATTTATTCGCGGCGGACTTCTGAGCTTTCTTCAACCCTGCTGGAAGTCTGGGTGTTTGTTTGACCCGCCCGCGGTGGCGGGCACATGGTGTGAGTGGGGGCTTAAGTGCTTAAAGGGATCAACCCGATCATTTTCCCGGACCTGTTAAAGATCCTGCACGAGATGGGGCATGGAGATGAGATCGTGTTCAGCGATGCGCATTTTCCGGCCTATTCCGTTTGCGACACCGTGCTGCGTGCTGATGGGTGCGAAGCGACAGATCTGCTCAAAGCCGTCATGCCGCTTTGGGAACTGGACCAGTATGACCCCGAAAACGTGATGATGATGGCCGCCGTGGAAGGTGACCAACTGCCGGATGGACTGGTGGACGACTACCAGAGCGCTCTGCCTGCAGGAGCTAAAATCACCTTTGTCGAGCGGTTTGCGTTCTATGAAAAAGCCAGGAAGGCCACCTGCGTTGTGGTGACAGGCACGACACGCAAGTATGGCAACGTCATTATCAAGAAGGGCGTGATCCAGAGCTAATGCGCTTCCCCGCCAAGTGGGTCCGGTTTTCGGATTGGGGGGAGGCGTGCAAATGAGGCAACGGGGACTGCGGCAAAACTCTGGGAGGAGTGCTGCAAGCAGTCAGGTATCAACCGGGTGCCTCAGCCATTTCAAATTGCTGATCTGCAGTCGCAGCACCAGTCGGGATCTGTGCGTTCTCACTGAGGTTTGCAGGCCAGTATTGGGGGGAGAAAAAAATGAATACCATCGTCAGGATGACGGGTATTGAAAAGACGTTTCCGGGTGTGCACGCCCTGAAGAATGTGCAGTTTGACTTGCGTGCCGGTGAAGTTCACGCCCTGATGGGAGAGAACGGTGCTGGCAAATCCACCTTGATGAAAGTTCTTTCCGGTGTTTACACCCGTGACGATGGCAAGATTGAAATCAACGGTACAGCGGCTGACCCAAAAGGGCCGCGAGAAGCGCAAGACCTCGGAATAGGCATCATCCATCAGGAACTTAGCCTGATGAACGATCTGACAGCAGCGCAGAATATCTTCATTGGCCGTGAGCCGCGCCTGAGATTTGGACGTCTCGATGAGGCTGCGCTCAACCAGAAGACTCGCGACATCTTTCAGAGCATGGCACTGGATTTGCAGCCTGACGTGCTGGTTGGCAACCTGACCATCGCCAAACAGCAGATGGTGGAGATCGCCAAGGCACTCTCCTATCGCTCGCAGGTGCTGATCATGGATGAGCCGACCGCCGCGCTGAACGACAAGGAAATCGCCGAACTGTTCACCATCATCCGCCGTTTGAAGGCGGAAGGCGTGGGCATCATCTATATCAGCCACAAGATGGACGAGCTGAAACAGATCTCCGATCGCGTCACCGTCATGCGCGATGGCGAGTATGTGGGCACCGTCCCTGCCGCTGATACGCCGGTCAACGAGATCATTTCCATGATGGTTGGTCGTGAGGTGAAAGAGGAAGCCGTGGACGTGCCGGACCTTTCAGCAGCAGACGTTGCGCTGGAAGTGAAGAGCCTGAACCGCGGCACCGAAATTTTTTTTC
>NZ_LMCC01000009.1:0-61755 GCF_001623225.1 Pseudovibrio sp. Ad13
GGATGGGGGCAGGGCGCACAGAAGTGGCCCGTGCAATCTTTGGCGCTGATCCGCTGGATTCAGGTGAAGTCTGGGTTGATGGCCACAAATGCAAAATCAACAGCCCGTCGGACGCCGTGCAGGTTGGCATTGGTTATTTGTCAGAGGACCGCAAGCACTTCGGTCTGGCAACAGGCATGGATGTACGCGCCAATGTGGCTATGGCCAGTTTGGACCAGTTCTGCAATCGCCTTGGCGTGCTGAATGAAGCTGGCATGGCAGAGGTCGCGGCTAAGTACATCAAGCAGCTGGAAATCAGAACACCTTCTGACAAGCAGGAGCTTCAGTTCCTGTCTGGCGGCAACCAGCAAAAGGTGGTCATTGCCAAGTGGCTGTTACGCGACTGCGACATCCTCATTTTTGATGAGCCCACACGCGGCATTGATGTGGGGGCAAAATCCGAAATTTATAAGCTGTTGAACTCACTGGCAGAGCAGGGCTGCGCGATCATCGTCATCTCCTCCGAGCTGCCAGAGGTTATGCGCCTCAGCCATCGCATCGCGGTGATGTGCGAAGGCCGCCTGACAGGCATTTTGCCGGGTGGCAGTTCAACATCGCAAGAAGACATTATGCGCCTCGCAACACAACGCGACCCAGCTGCGCAAATTGTGAGTGAAGTACAATGACAGACACCACCTTAACCCCGCAAAAGAACCTTATCGGTCGTTTTGTGAGCTCCGGCGCGCACCAGAAGCTGCTCGCCTTTGCCAGCTTGATTGTGCTGCTCATCGGCTTTGGTCTGGCTTCGCCAAACTTCATGCAGATGTCCAACATGATCGCCATTTTGCAGGCGACATCGGTCAACGGCGTTCTGGCCATTGCAGCAACGCTTATCATCATCACCGGCGGTATTGATCTTTCCATCGGCACCATGATGACCTTCTGCGCCGTGATCGCCGGTGTGGTGCTCACATATTGGGGTCTGCCCCTGCCGCTTGGTGTTGTCGCTGCCATTGGCGCTGGTGCGCTCTGCGGTCTGTGTTCCGGCACATTCGTTGCCAAAATGAAGGTACCACCCTTCATCGCAACGCTTGGCATGATGCTGATTTTGAAGGGCCTGTCCCTCGTCATCTCCGGCACACGCCCAATCTACTTCAACGACACGCCGGGGTTTGATCTCATTTCCCGTGGCTCCGTGATCGGGGCTGTCTTTCCGGGCTTTCAAATCCCGAATGGTGTGTTGATCCTGTTCCTCGTTGCGATTGCAGCTGCCTATGTTCTGGGAAGAACTGTTTTGGGCCGCTACACCTTCGCACTTGGGTCCAACGAGGAATCCGTGCGCCTGTCCGGCGTCAACACGGATGCCTGGAAAATGGGAATTTACGCGCTTGCAGGTGGGATCTGCGGCATTGCGGGAATTCTCATCGCGTCCCGCCTCAATTCCGCTCAGCCAGCCCTTGGTCTTGGCTATGAGCTGGAAGCAATCGCTGCTGTGGTGATTGGCGGAACGTCTCTGGCCGGTGGTCGCGGCACCATCATGGGAACGCTGATCGGAGCACTGATCATGGCCGTGCTGACCAACGGTCTGCGTGTGCTTTCCGTTGCTCAGGAATGGCAGACCGTGGTGACCGGCGCGATCATCATTCTGGCCGTCTATGCGGATATGGCCCGCAAGAAAAAAGCTCATGCTTAAAAGCGGTTGGGGCGCTTTTGTCCCAGCATCTTTAGTGGAGCGAATTCTTATCGTTTGATTGAATCCAATCCAGCGGAACACGCTCTAAATTATTTCATTGGGAGGAAATATTATGTTTACACGTCGTACTTTGATTGGGGCCTTGGCCTCAGCAACATTGCTTGCAACCAGCTCGCTTTCATTTGCAGCGGATAAGGTTTACATCCCGCTGATCTCCAAGGGCTTCCAGCACCAGTTCTGGCAAGCTGTAAAGGCAGGTGCGGATAACGCAGCCGCTGAGCTGAACGTTGAAATCACTTTTGAGGGCCCGGACAGTGAAGCCATGGTTGATCGCCAGATCGACATGCTGGCCGCAGCACTGGCCAAGAACCCGGCAGCCATCGGCTTTGCCGCTCTGGACAGCCAGGCTGCTATTCCACTGCTGCGTCAGGCGCAGTCAGCTGGCATTCCGATCATCGCATTCGACAGCGGCGTGGAAAGCGAAATCCCTGTGGCGCTGGCCGCAACTGACAACGTGGCAGCGGCAAGCCTTGCAGCTGACAAAATGGCAGAGCTGATCGGCAAAAGCGGTAAAGTGGCCGTGGTTGCGCACGACCAGACCAGCCGCACCGGCATTGATCGCCGCGATGGCTTCCTCAACCAGATGAAAAACTATCCGGAGATTGAAGTTGTCACCGTTCAGTATGGCGGCGGCGACCAGCTCAAGTCCACCGAGCTGACCAAAGCGATCCTGACAGCTAACCCAGACATCAAAGGCGTCTTCGGCACCAACGAAGGCTCCGCAATCGGTGTTGCCAACGGCGTACGTGAAATGGGCAGCAAAGATGTTGTGATCATCGGATACGATTCTGGCCGTGCCCAGAAAGATGCTGTCCGCAGCGGCCTGATGGCAGGTGCGATCACCCAGAACCCGGTCGGCATCGGTTATGAAACCGTCAAAGCCGCCGTCATGGCCTCACAGGGCAAAGACGTCCCATCCAACATCGACACCGGCTTCTACTACTACGACGCCTCCAACATAGACGACCCAGAAATCGCAGCAGTCCTCTACGACTAGAGCGCGTTCCGTTTGATTGAATTCAATCAAACGACAAGAATTCGCTGAAAGTAAAGAAATTAGAGCGTGAGGCGTGAATGCAAATGAGCGCAACACGCTCTAAGCGTTACTCGGTTATCTGAGACAAAAACCAAAAGGCCTCTCATCGCGAGAGGCCTTTTTTGTTTTTAGCTCTTTGCAATTGAAATTAGCTTCCTCAAATCCTGCCTAAACTCCAACCACGGTTTTGCCTTTGCGGTGGGGCGGTTCCATTTTCGTTCGGACTGGCGCATCAGGTATGCGGCGTAGGTGGCGGCGAGGATGTTGCCGGCTGCAAGACCTGCGAGGATCCACCAGAGCCCGAACTTTGAACCTATGAAGAGCAACGGGAAGACCAGCACGAAGGTGCGCACCAGCATAATCTTCAGTGCAATGCGCGGCATCTGCAGGCCGTTGAAGATGGCGACGGTGACTGCAACAAGACCCTGAAATGCGTAGGAGACTGCAACGATCTTGAAGTAGATGCTCACGAAATTGATGACTGCTGGATCATCAGAGAAAATGGTTGCGATGGAAGGGCCAAGCAGAGCGAGGACGGCGAACAGGAGGATGCCGAGATAAAACGAGGCTTTGCCTGCAAAGATGACCGCCTGGTCGATACGTTCATGTTCCTTCGCCCCAAAGTTCTGCGCAATAAACGGTGTAACGGCCATGGAAACGGCGAAGATACCGATCAGGGCGAGGGATTCAATTCGCCCAACAATCCCAAAGGCGGCAACAGCCTGCGACCCATAATCAGCCAGTAGGAAGGTTGTGAAAATGCCGGTGGTTGGCACGAGCATCTGCATGGAGATTGTTGAAAGAGAGAACTTCAGAATTTCCGCAAGGCCAGCCAGAGCGCCGTCAAGTTTGCTCAAGCCAATTAGGTTTTGCCGGGTGAGGATGAACATCACACCCAGAAAGATGAAGCCAAAGGACAGCGCTGTAGCCCAGGCCGCCCCTGCCAGACCCAGCTCAGGAAATGGGCCAATGCCAAAGATGAGCAGATAGTCAAAGACCAGATTGATCACACCGGCAATGCCAAAAACCACTTCCGTTTGCTTGGTGATGCCAACAGCCCGCGCTGCGCCGCTGCCAACAATGCCAAGCATCAGCAGTGGGAGGCCCAGATAGAGCGTGCCCATGTAGGCATCAAGCAAAGGAAGGATGTCCTTTGAAGCACCAAGTGCGGAAAATGTCGGGCCAACAAACGCGCGCCCGGCCAAGCTGAGAGAGACGGCGACAAGGACCACTAGCGCCAGAGACACCATGGTCAGCATTTTGGCCTTCTGGCGTTCACCGGAACCCACCGCCCTGGCGATGACAGAGGAAACGCCAACTGAAAACCCCATGAACACTGCGGCAAACAGAAAGAAGGCACTGGAAGAGAACGCCAGAGCCGCCAGTTCATTGGACCCCAGCTTGCCGACAAAATAGCTGTCGACGATCTGGAACAGGAAGGTGGAAAGCATGCCAAGGCTGATGGGGGCTGCCATGCGCAAAAGCATTGTGTTGACGGGTACTTCCATCATGGGGTTGGACTGCGTGTTCATGGGTTCACTCACTGGCTTGGGATGGCATGCAAGGTCGGATCAGACGCCCCCGGGTGGAGAAACTGTCACCACCCGGGGGCGCTTCGGCCCATTTGTCGTTATTGGGGGGCCATCAAGCAGCAACAGGCACTTTTGGGGATGTCCCTTGTGCTGCGTGAACTTGTTGAACAGCGGGATCAGCGGCCAGTTTGCGCACCAGAGCGTCGATGTTCTTGTACTCAGATGTTGGCTTTTCAAACCCATAGGCCCAGCTTGCCATGGCGTAGAGGAAGGCATCTGCAACGGATTTTGTCTCGCCAACCATCCAGTCCCGGCCTTCAAGATGCTGGTCAATCTGCGTCAGAGCTTTGTCGACCAGCTGCTTTGCAGCGGCTTTCACGTCGTCATAGCCATTTGCATCTGTGGTGAAGCGCATTGGCATGAACACTGGCCAGAAATACGGGTGCAGCGTGCCGGAAAGGTAGGCAAGCCAACGGTGCAGATGCACTCTGTCTGCTGTGCCTGCGGCTGGTCCAATGTTCGCTTGCGGGTTCTGATCCACCAGATGCAGGAGGATTGCCATACCTTCTGGCAGAGCAAGGTCACCATCCACCAGTGTTGGCACAACACCAGACGGGTTTAGTTTGAGATACTCTTCAGACTTCATGGTCGGGAAATCGATGTGCTCGACTTCATAGGGCTTGCCGATCCATTCAAGAGCGATGTGCATGGCGGTGGCGCAAGTGCCAGGGGCTGAATAAAGTTTCATGGGATCTCTCGCTTTAACTATGGGTTTGATTGGGTTGGAAGGGGAGCTGCTGCTCCCCAATACTGCCGGTCACCAGGTCTGGTCAGGATCCACTTTGAACAGGTGCTCCATGAAGACGTGGGTGACAGCTTGCAGCTTGTCGGTGCGGGCATGGTCGCGCTGCAGTTCAGCAGGAACAACGTTCCAGGTGATTGGCTCGACGCCGGCTTCAATCATGCGTCGCATGCCGTTTTCGTGGCTGAGCTGGGTGATGGAACCGACGGCGTCTTCGGGCACATACACATCATAGCCAGCTGCTTCCGCTTCAATTGCCGGATAGGCGAGGCAGACATCCGTCCAGAGGCCGCCCATGATGAGCTTCTTGCGTCCGGTTGCTTTCACCGCTTCAACAAATTCTGGCTCTTCCCAGGCGTTGACGCTCGTGCGGTCAATAAAAACGGCATTCGGAGCAAGCTTCTGCAGTTCTTCAATCATCGGGTCATACCCGTTCAACCCCACGGCAACGTGGCTGAAGATGATCGGGATATCGTAGATGACGGCGGTTTTGATGAGGCCGGTTGTGTTGTTGATCAGCGTTTCATGATCAATGTTCTTTACCCCTGCCAGAATTGGCGGTTGGTAGTCGATGAGGATGAGTGCAGAGTTTGATGGGGACAGAAATGGATCTTCATCTGCTGCCCGAACCGGAGTGCCCTGATACCCTTCCGGGTAAGATGCGACACCGTTGACGGTCTTGATCTTTGGTGCGTCGGCAAGGGCCGGCAAACTGGTTGAAAAGAGTGCAATCCCTACGGCTGCGATCACTGGCTTCAATGCTGAGAACATCTGGTGTTCCTCGTGGTTGGAGTTGTTCTTGTGTGATGAACTTGCTGTAGGGGAAAATTAGGCGGGAATTTATTGTTGCACAATCTGCACTAAATGCGTTTTACTGTTTCCTATGTGAGTTAATGTGATGAGGCAGATATGGCTGATCTGAATGCAATCGCAGCCTTTGTAGCTGTCGCGGATGCGGGTACATTTTCCGGTGGGGCAGAGGTCATTGGCATCCCCAAAGGCAGCATCAGTCGCAAGATCAGCATTCTGGAAGAAGACCTTGGCGTGCGTCTGTTTCACCGGACAACGCGCAAAGTCACGCTCACGGATATCGGGCGATCCTTTTATGAGCGGTGCAAGCGCGGTGTGGATGAGCTTTCCGCAGCAACCCAGCTGGTGGATGAAAGCACGGCAACGCCCTCAGGCATCTTGCGCATCGCGGCCCCGGCTGCATTTGGGGAGGGAGCCTTTGGTGATGTGGTGGCGACGTATCTTGCCCGCTATCCCAAAACCAGAGTGGAGTTGTTGCTGAGCGATGAATATGTAGACCTGATTGAGGAGCGGATTGATCTGGCGCTGCGCTTCGGCGAGTTGCAGGATTCATCGTTGATAGCCCGCAAGCTTTCCTCCACCCACCGCATTCTCTGCGCCAGTCCAAAGCTTCTGGAGGTTTTAGGAGAGCCGAAAAAGCTGGAGGATCTGGCAGAGTTTCCTTCCATTGTTCACGGAGCCACATTGGGTCAGACCACATGGCGCATGGTGAACGGCAAAGGCACAGAGTTTTTCGCACGGCATAAACCAAGGCTGGCTGCCCAAAGCATCTCCATGGCATCCAGCGCTGCCGCTTTGGGAATTGGCGTTGCCTTGCTCCCGGAAAGAGCAGCCGAGGAGGCTCTGCAAACCGGAGCGCTGACACACATCCTGACAGGCTACACCACCCCAACACAAGGCCTTTACGCCATCTACCCCAGCAGCAAACAACTCTCCCTCAACGTCCGCACCTTCATGGACCTCCTAAGCACCTCCGACCTGCTGGCGAAGTAGGGGAGGTTTTGCAAAGGCTCATGTTCTCTACGTCTTCGCCTTGCGGAATACTGCGGGGGTGGCGCCGGTCCAGCGCTTGAAGGCGACGGAGAAGGCGGCTTGGTCGGCGAAGTCGAGCAGGAAGGCGACCTGTGCGATGCTGTCTGTTCCCACCAGCAAGCGTTTTGCCAGATCGCAACGGGCAGACTCCACCAGAGACTTAAAGTTTGTTCCTTCCTCGGAGAGTTTACGCGTCAGGGTCCGGCGGGTCATGCAGAGTTCTTTGGCAACCTCATCGCCGCTCGGCAGGCTGCCGGGTAAGCGGGAGCGCACCAGTTTGATGACTTTGGCAGACAAGCCGGTTCGGTTTTGCGGCAACTGGCTCAGTCGTTCCTCTCCATGTTTCAGCAAATGCTCTCGCAAAGCTGTGTCGGAAGTCGCGATCTGAAACTCGAACCCACCAGTGGGCAACCTCACGCCGTTGATTGATTGAACGCCTGTAACCTCGCAGTCTGCCAGCTCAGAAAGACGCGTGCAGTGCTCTGTGTCCTCACATTCCAACA
Organism: Pseudovibrio sp. Ad13; assembly: GCF_001623225.1. Classification (NCBI taxonomy): domain Bacteria; kingdom Pseudomonadati; phylum Pseudomonadota; class Alphaproteobacteria; order Hyphomicrobiales; family Stappiaceae; genus Pseudovibrio; species Pseudovibrio sp. Ad13. The sequence continues at coordinate 7,448 of NZ_LMCC01000009.1, forward strand.
TGACGGACATTTTTCCAAAGCCATCACCTGCAATTTGCTCTGTGCGCTTGAGTAAGCCAAATACCAGAAACTCGCGATGTCTTGGGAATTGATGCGCGCTGAGAATGTCACTGCTCAGGCAAATGGTGGGCTCAGCTTCACTGCCATCCAGATCAAAGCGAAGATCCGGGTCTTCCAATGCGTAGTATTTTTGCGCGAAGCGAAACACCTGTCCGATGTTGTCACTTGCCTGAGCCAAATACGCCAGTAGTGTCTTCGCTCCCGGTGATGCGAGGCCAGCGCGAGCCGCGAAGGTTGGGTCCTCCAAAGCCTCGCAGGCTGTTTCCAGCGCGGCGGCTTCTCGTTGCAGATCTATTCTGGCTGTTGCGTTGCTCAGCTCTTCCACTGAAACACCGACAGCCTCCAGGATCTTGTCAAAGCCGAGAGCCGCGTTTGGCTCCCGCCCATATACTTGCGCTGCATGGCGCAATCGGTAGGCGCTTATGCGTGTCATGCTGACTTCCAATCTGTCTGAGAGGGGCGCCTCAACATTCTTTTGCGTCGATTAGCCTCTCAAATGTCCAGAAATCAAAAATCGATGGCCAGAACTCTAAAGAACGTCCTTTGCTCATACGTTAATTTACGAACATCAACAAACGGTGCTGCCTAGGACGGTAGCTTTCTAATCAAAGCAAAGGACATTCACCGTGAAGTCGATCATCCTTTCAAGCGTCATGGTAGTTGGCGCATTAACCACCGAAGCCTCAGCGGCAGGTGGTGAACCACGCTGGTGGGTTCCACCAGGAGAATCTGACAGTTACTCCATTGTCAGTATTGTTGTTTTCTTTCTGGCCTTTCTTTTGATTGTGCATCTTTATTCCCGCTTTGACCGCTATGCGGAACACAAGGCAAAGGGAACACCGCTTCGCACAACAGTGCCAGTGATGCTGACTGTAGCCCTTGCCTATGAAGTTATGCCGGCCCTGTCTCATTTCAGCATTTTGCTTCCGGCCTCCCTGATCCTCACAGCGATCGCTCGCGATTTTATGCTGTGGTGGACACCTAAAATGCAGGAGGCAAACAAATGATTGAGCTTCTTGTCACCTCTTTTCCTTTCGTGCTGCGGGTATGGTACCTGCGCTGGAAGGGCATGCCGATTACGCTTTACAACGTGCATTATGCCTTGGTTTTATGGGTGTTTATGGCTCTCGCCGTCTTCTTTGCGGTGTTCTATTACTACCCGAAGTCGTTCACCGGCATCGTGCCTTTCAAAACGGTTCCTGTTGTTGCCGAAAACGGCGGAACAGTCACGGAGGTCTTCGTCACTGGTGGCCACCGTGTCAAAGTTGGCGACCCGCTGTTCAGTACAGAAAGTGCAATGGAAAAGGCCAAAGTTGATCATGCAAACCGCAAGATTGACGAAATCAAAAGCGCTATCAAAACCGCACATCTGGAAGTGGAAACTGCAGATGCAGCGCTGGATGCAGCCAAAACAGGTCTGAATCAGGCTGAGATGACGTTGGCGGACCACGAAGAGCTTAAGATGAAAAACTCTGCAGCTTTCCAGCGAGCCCGATTGGAACGTGCGATTTCGCAGCGAGATACCAGTGTGGCAGATGTGAAAGCAGCGAAAGCAAAACTGGAAGCCGCAAAAGTGCAAGCGCACTCTACTCTTCCATCACAACTGGCAAGTGCCCAGTCCACACTTGAGCAGGCTGAAATAGAACTGAAAAAGACACGGGTTTACAGTCTGGTTGATGGTGTTGTTGAGCAAGTGACCCTGCATGTTGGAGCCCGAGCAGCACAGGCAGCAATGGCTCCGGCCATGGTGATCATCCCGGACAGAACCCAAAAGGAAGGTTCTCGTGTGGTTGCTGGTTTCTCTCAGGTTTCCCGCACTGAACTTTACGAAGGCATGGCAGCTGAGATCGCCTGTGAAAGTAACTTTAACATTGCGATGTTCCACACGGTTCTACCAGCACGGATCTCTCGCATTCAAAAGTCAATCTCCTCCGGCCAGATGGCACCATCCGGCAAGCTGATGGAACCAGGAGAACGCGCCAAACGTGGTCAGGTCGTTGCTCACCTCGATCTGGTCTACCCGGAACACCAGAAGTATCTGGTCCCAGGCAGTGGATGTGTTGTGCAGACCTATACAACAGACCTGAAAGGCGACATGTCAGGCGGTGTAACAGCCCACGTGATCTCAGCCCTCGGCGTCATCAAAGCAGTCGGCCTTCGAGTAAAAGCATGGCTTGGCCTTGCAATCGGAATTGGCCTTGCAGGATCCGCTCACTAAGAGCGATCAGATTAGAAAACCCAAAGAAAACAGGTTTCTCCCGAAGACGGAAAGTAAACCGATCAAGAACTCAAGGATCCGGACTGGTTCCGCTCGGGAGTACCACCGAAGAGAGCAGCCTAACTGGCAATCTGAGCACCTCGTTCTCTTCAAAGCAACCCAGTGGTCAGAGCAGTAAGGACCAGCGGCGAGAACCCTGAAAGCCGAAGCAAAACCTTACGACCACCAATAAAAAGAAGAAGAAAAATGTCTATCAAAGCCCTGACAATCGCAGCAGTTGCCCTCTCCGTTGGTTACACAGTGGATTATAACCCAAGACCTTCGCAGCCTGGCACCAAGTCCATCTCACCAATCTCCTTCAAAATCGGTGAGGCAAATGCCCAGACGGCAGAGCGCAATGCAGCTCGCCGGACCGCCCGTCGCACATCCCGCCGTGTCAACCGTCGCCAAGACATCGCAGGCTGCACACCTTACAACGCTTACTACAACTGCGGTGGCGTCTATTATCAAGCCATCGTCGAAAACGGTGCAACAGTTTATGTGGTTGTAAATCCATAAGGGAGACTACCGTCCCTCCCAGATGTCCCACCGTCCTGGCATCATGGGTGACCAGCCACAAAAGGCCTCTCATCGCGAGAGGCCTTTTTTCTGTTTGAGGAGCTGGGACCAGTGTTTGTCATATGTGATCGGTTCTCCCACATTCCAGCTTTGACACCTTGGAATTGCTGGTTTTAATATGGCGGAGTGATTGGATTTATGGAGCTCTGGGATGGTGGAACTGGGTGATCTTGCGGGGCTTTGGGAGAGGCTTGGGGGGGAGGAACTCCGGGGCATCTTTATTGGGCTCAATCGGGAGCAGGTTGAGGAGTTGGTTGCAGCGGCGGATGCGCGGCGCGTGGCAGGGCAGAAGCTGAGTGCTATTGATGGGCAGATTGTTGCGATCAAAGGGAATATTGCGCTGAAAGGGCGGGCAACGACGGCGGGCTCTGCTGTTTATGCCACCGAGATTGAAGCTGAGAATGCAGCGGTGGTGCAGCAGGTGATTGAGGCAGGGGGCATTCCCATCGGGCCTGCCAACATGACCGAGTTTGCGTTTTCTGGTATCGGGCTCAACCCCCATTATGGTAATGCATCCAACGGGTTGGATGCCGCGCTTATTCCGGGCGGCTCGTCCTCTGGCAGTGCAGCAGCGATCTCCAACGGCATTTGTGATCTGGCGATTGGCAGCGATACCTCCGGTTCTACACGGGTTCCTGCAGCATTTCAGGGCATTTGCGGGTATCGGGCGACCATGGGGCGATATCCCATGGAAGGTGTTGTGCCGCTTGGGGCGAGCCTTGATGTGCTGGGGCCGATGGCACGAACGGTTGACGGTATCTGCGCGCTTGATGCGGTGATGAGTGGCAAAACCTTGCCTGAAAACAAGGATGTAGAGGAACGAGCATTCCGTCTTGTTGTTCCGGATCTGGAAGGCCTTGGCATTTCCGCTGAGATTATGGAGATGTTTGAGCATTGCGTTGATACGCTTGTTGCAGCTGGTATCCATATCGTCCGACGTGATCTGCGACCAATTTTGAAGGCGCATCTGCTGTTTGCCGAGCATGGAACACTGGTCAGCGTGGAAGCGCGGGAGCAGATCTCTCAGTTCGTCGATTTAGGTGACCCAAAGATCGATCCTCAGATCAAAGCCCGTCTGGAACATGCCCTGCCCATGACGCCGAAGAAACTTGCTTACCTGCGTCGGCAACGAGCCGTGCTTCAGTCAGAGGTGGAAGCGCAGCTGAAAGATGATTTGCTGCTGATGCCGACTGTTCCTGACCTGCCACCTCTCATTTCTGAGGTTGAGGAAAGCATTGAGGCGTTCCAGCAGGCGAACGCTCAGGCTTTGCGGCTGACCATGATCACCGCCTTCCTGAACATGTCATCGCTCACTCTGCCGGTTGATCCGAGCAAGCCATCTCACAGCATTTCCATCTGTGGTGCTGCGGTCCATGATGAGCAGGTGCTGGCGGCAGGGCGCGCAGTGGAGCACGTGTTGAGATAGCATTCAACCAATGAGCCTCCATGCTCAGGCAGGCTGCTTTCTCGCCTGAGCATGGAGACTAAAGCTATACTGTTGTTTTCTGGTGTGATGACTTCCAGACCTCGACGGGTTCTTCCGAGCCATCAGAGACTTCGTAGAAGCGCTCTTTAATCTGCCCATCAAGAGACAGTGTAATGACAGCAAATCCGTTGCGAACCCGAGGTTCCTTATTTTTCAATGGCGTATGCGAGTAATAATCTATGTTTGGTTTGCCATCCAGACCGGAGGGAGCTCCATTCGGGATCGCGGCATTTCCAGAGCATCTTACTTTCGCAAACCGTCCATCAGGACCTTTCGCAGCAGGCAGCTGGTCGCCGTAGACAACACCCAGATGAACATGGCCCCAGTACCAATAGTCTGGCGTGCCGCCCAGATCTGCAAGAGTTTCATCCCACAGTGGTTCTCTTGAAAGGCCATCGAAGCTGATCGGATTATGATGGGTCAGGAGAATGACATCCTTGCCTTTTCTATCTCCAACGACTTGCTGTAACCAGTCTTTTTGGACACTCGATTTACTGCCGCCCAAGGTGCCGTCCATGAAGAGTGTTGAGGCGGACGAGTAGTAGGCACTGTCGAGGCCCAGCATCATCCAGTCGCCAAATTTCAGCGCGAAGAAACTGGCTTTCTGCTGCTCGTTGAAAGGCGTGTTTGCAGGTGTCAAAGCGATCTTAAAGTAACCGTTCGCTCCATCATACATTTCGTGGTTGGAGTTTAGTGTGAAGGACGTCCCGGCCATTTTGCCACCAGCAAAGCGGTCTGCGGGCCACATCTGGAGGAGGTTATCGTTCTCTTCACTGGATTCCGTGCCAGCGTAATAAACATCCCCGAGATGGATAATGTAGTCAGGATTATCAATCGTAGCGCTCTTGCTGATCGCATCCATCACGGCCTTGGCGGGGCCGCCATCGCTGGTGTAATCTCCAGTCCCCCAATCTCCAAGGATCGCGATGCTCACCTCGTTTTGAGAGGTCCCCGCCGCCAGATCGATGATGCCTGCTGGCGCGGTGTTGAAGGGCGCCTTTTTATTCGGGAAGAGGCTGCAGTAAATCACATAGACGAGGCAGACGGCCCACCCAACATCGGCCATCTCATATTTGCCGAAGCCCAAAATTGAGCCGTCTGCCATGACAATACCGCCAAGGTCGATTTGCTGTTTGATGGTGCTGTAATCATCCAGCAGAGGTGCCTTTAGCTGTCCGCCTGTTTCCCACTCCAGAAACTCTTTTACGACTGCAAACACATCCTCGTAATCTTCGGGTGGATTGAAGGTCCAGAAGAGGGACAGGCCGAACTCAATGTTTCCGCCTTCCAGATCGATTTGTGGAGGCGAAGACTTCAAAACACCCTGCTTGTTGAGCTCGCCAAACAGCATTCGCTCGCTGGCTTGCAAGGCTTGGTTCAGGCTAGGCCCTGCGACGGCTTTCGGCTTTGTATCAGTCGTTTTCAGATGCTGCAGTTGCTCTCTGATTTGACTGATCTTGTTTTGCAGATCGGTGTTTGGCGTGTTCATATTGTCCCCCAACTGAAGCTGAAACGTGCAGCGATCTCGCGTCGAAACCGCTGCACATGAGCATCATTCCCGCAGGCATTAGGCGACCTATGTATAAAGGTTGCAATACCTGCATTCTCACAGCTCATGACCGCTTCTGGGGGGTGAAGACAGTCTGAGATGTGGGCTGGGTGCTCAGCTCATTGCCTCTGTGAAGAAGATGAGTTTGTTGTGGTCGAGATCTCTCACATAAGCTGAAATGTAAGGACCTCGCTGGTTTGGATCGCCTTCGTTGGTGCCGCCCAGGTCGATGGCCAGTTTGTGGAGCCTTTTGACCTCTTCGACAGTGTCGACGCCAAAGCCAACCATTGCACCATTTCCATGCGTTGCAGGCTTCCCATCAATGGGCAAGGCAGTCGCAAATGCAAAATTCTCATTTTGCCAATAGGTCAGCCTTTCATTGGCCGCAACTTGCTTCGGTCCGCCTTGCTCGAAGAGTGAGTCATAGAACTTGGCGGAGGCTTCTCTGTTGTTTGTTCCGACAGTGAAATAGCCAATTTTCATCGTGTGATCTCCATGTGTTGAACTCGGGTCACCTCGGTTGTATTGACAAATAGGACATTTAATGTCCTATTTTTTCGATGGCGCGCACAAATTCAAATGGCAGATTAAGACGGATGGAATTGCTGGCTGTTCAGCTGAAGCAGGAAGAGCTTTGCACAGTCAAAGATCTGGCCCTTCAGCATGATGTCAGCGAACGCACGATCACTCGGGACCTTCAGCTGATGCGCGAGCAGGGCCTGCCGATTGATGCCGATCGCGGTCGTGGGGGCGGCGTTCGTCTGGACCGCAACTGGGGTGTTGGCCGGATGAACCTGGCGTACCCGGAAGCGGTCGATCTGCTGATCAGCATCGCGGTCTCAGAGCAAATGGACTCGCCCATGTTTCTGGCGAGCCTCGGTTCCGTTCGCCGACAACTGGTGGCTTCGTTCTCACCTGAAAAACGTCATAAGGTAAACCGCCTGAAGTCTCGTATCCTGATTGGATCCACCGCCTCAACTTATGTGCAACGGACGATCAATGCGCCCCCCAAAGATGTTGTGCAGGCGCTGCACCAGGCCTTCATTGATCAAGTGACGCTCACAATCGGATATAAGCGAGAGGACGGTGCAAGTTCCGAACGGCGGATCGAGCCTCACTACCTTATGTTGAATTATCCTGTTTGGTACGTGATCGCATTTGATCATCTGCGCAATGCGCCGCGCACATTTCGGTGTGATCGAATTCTGACGGCGGAGATGACGGCGGATCATTTCCGGCTGTTACCGAAGGAAGAGTTTCAGGAGACTTTAGACAAAAACGGCCTTCTGATATGATTGCGGTACAAACACTCATTTCAACGCAGGCAAAACGCGAGTAACGCAGATTTCACGTAAAAAACGCAAAATCGCGCAAGCTGTTCGTTCTGTCATGCATTCATGAGAAAATTTCCGCCTCAGATCAGCGGTAAGCTGATCCCCCTACTTGAAACACCTCACATACTCGATAAAATCTCTCAGCAATTTTAAGTATTTGTTGTTCCAGAGGATGATCCATGAAACTATTACACTCATGCGTGGCTGCTGCAGCACTCGTCGCGTTTTCGTTTAGCGCTCAGGCGGAAACCCGCGTCACTTATAAATCAGCGAAAACCTCATCCTCCTATTACCAGATGGCAGTACAGATTGCGGAAGCAATGAAGGAAGCCTCAGGTGGAGATATCATTGTAACCGTTGAAGAAAGTCAGGGTTCTGTTCAGAACGTGATGGAAACTGCGGTGCGCCCGGGCAACTACGTTTTCACCACACCGCCGGTACTGGTGAAGCTCGCCAAAGGTGGCAAGGCGATGTTCGAAAAACGGGCAAATCCCAAGTTCGGTGAAATCCGTGCACTGTTCCCGATCCCGTCTTTGACCATGCACTTTGTTGTTGGTGAAGACAGCGGTATTGAGAGCTTTGCGGACATGAAGGGTAAGAAAATCCTCATCGGCAAAGGTTCCTTTGGTGCGCGTGAAGGTGCTAAGTACCTGAAACTATTTGGCCTTGAAGGTGAAGTAGAGCTGGCGGATGTAGAGCTTTCCAACGCTGTGCCTGCGCTGAAGAACGGCCAGATTGATGGCTTTGTGACCGCAGGTTCCTACCCGGCGCCAAACGTGATTGAGGCTGCTGCTGGGACAGGTGTTGATGTTCTGTCTCTTTCTGATGACCAGATCGCTCAGACCAAGCGCACCAAACTGGTGATCCCGGCTGGAACCTATGCTGGTCAAGACGCTGACATCACAACAACTTCTCTGCCTGTTGTGGCTTACACAACAACACAGATGGATGATGCGACCGCATATGCGCTGACCAAAAGCTTCTGGGACCAGAAGGAAAAAATGGGCAAGGGCGCAGCATGGTGGAACGGCGTAGACAAGGATCTGCTCGGCAACATCAGCGGCAAAATCCATCCGGGTGCGCTGAAGTTTTATGATGAAGTTGGGTACACAATCACCGACGCGCAGCGCTAAGCGCATTCATCTTATCAAAAATTCAGGCCCGGAGTATATTCTTCGGGCCTTACTCATTCTGGGTTATTTCGTTGAATAGAATTCACCGTTCCGTCTGGCTGGTGCTCGGTCTGGCCACCGTGCTGTTTCATCTGGGTCTGATCTTTTCCGGTCTGGTTCCCAATCTGGTCAGTCGTCCGTTGCACATGGCACTGGCATTGCCTTGGGCGCTCATCCTGATGGCACGTAATCCCCTTGAGAAGGTGACGGGTTATGTGCTCACAGCCTTCGGTGTTTTCGCGGCTGGTTGGATTGCATGGAACCACTCGGACCTGTCGGATCAATACGGCTATCTTATTGATGATTTTCAGTTTTATCTGGCATTTGGCCTGCTGATCACAGTGCTGGAAATGGCGCGTCGGGCCATTGGCTGGCCGCTGCCATTGGTGGCGTTGATTGCGCTGGCCTATGGCATGTTTGGGCAATATATCCCCGGTGAGTTCGGCTATGCAGGCGTTCCGCTGGAAAGTTTCCTCGGCACCATGACCATTGCTGAAGGGGGATTATGGGGCAAGCTCACGGGAGTATCTGTTGGTGTTGTCGCGATCTTCGTCATTTTCGGTGCATTTTTGAATGCCGGTGAAGCAGGCGCTGGTTTCATGAATGTGGCTGCCGCCGCCGCAGGTAAGCTGAAAGGCGGAACGGCGAAAGTCTCTGTGATTTCATCGGCTTTGTTCGGTTCCATCTCTGGTTCTGCTTCCGCCAACGTAGCCTCTACCGGGGCGATTACGCTGCCTGCCATGACCAAACTGGGCTACCCGCGTGCACTTGCCGCTGCCGTGGAAGCTGTTGCCTCCTCAGGGGGACAAATCATGCCGCCGCTGATGGGAGCGGGCGCTTTTGTCATGGTGGAACTGACCGGCGTTCCCTACACCGGCATCATGGCTGCTGCGATTTTGCCTGCATTTCTGTACTTCTTCGCGGTCTGGATGGGCATCAACGCTTTCGCGCGGCGCTATGAGCTGAAAGGATTGGCAACGGAGGATCAACCGGACACACGTTCAGTTATCATCACATCGCTGTTCTTCCTCGTGCCGTTTACGGTGCTGCTCTGGGCGATGTTTGTGCTGGGTTATACCCCTCAATACGCGGCATGTCTGGCGATTATGGCAGCGGTTGTGCTGTTGCAGATCGACAAGAACTTCAAGGTAGACCTGCGGAAAATTGGCGGGCGCTACGAGCAGGCGCTGATGAACTCCGGCAAACAGGTGGCAATGATTGCGTCGATTATCCTCTGTGCCTCCATCATCATCGGCACGCTTGGGGTGACAGGCCTTGGGGTGAAGATCACCTCACTTATCCTCTCCGGCTCCGGCGGCATGTTGTGGCCAGCTTTGCTGCTGACAGCTCTGGCTTGCATGGTTCTGGGCATGGAAGTGCCAACAACTGCAGCCTATGTGATCTGCGTTTCTGTTGCTGGTCCTGCGCTCATTGATATCGGCCTGGAACCGCTTCAGGCACACCTGTTCGTGTTCTGGTTCGCGCTGCTCTCCACCATTACTCCCCCTGTGTGCGGAGCGGTGTTTATCGCTGCGGGCATGGTCAATGAGAACTGGTTGAAGGTCGCGTTGTTCGCAATGGCACTGGGGATTGGGCTATACCTTATCCCGTTGGGAATGATAGCAAATCCGACACTGATCACGCTTGTGAGTTCGCCAGTCTGGTCATTGCTGGCAACGGTGAAGGTGGGGCTTGCGCTCTCTGCAATTTCCTATGGCGTCATAGCACCGTTCTCACTACTTATCCGCGGTGGCCTGATTGCAGGTGGTGGTGTGCTGCTCTTCATCTGAGTGCATAAAAAACAGGCGCTGCTCTGGGTGAACAGCGCCTGCAAGTGTGATCTAACCCGTTGTCTACTCGGGAGACTAGGCAAACTGGGTTAGATTTGTGAGGTCCAAAACCTCATCGAACACCTGTGGAGCAGCGCCCAAAACAGGATACGGGGCACTTGGGTTCTCAGCCATCGGAAATGGGAGAATTTTCCCGCCAGCTTCAGTGATAAGGCAGTATGCAGCCATGCAGTCCCAGGCAGACATGCGCGGCTCAACGTAGCCAACCAAGCGCCCCGCAGCGACCCATGCCAACATCAATGCACCGGAGCCATAACGAGTGTAGCTCACGCCTGCGGACATCAGGTCTTCGAACATTTTACCGACCTGCGCAGGAGCAACGCGATCATTCGCGCCAACGCCCAGCATGCCGGTCTGCAGGTTAAATCGTTCGGTCACCCGAACAGGGGAACCGTTGAGTGTGGTGCCTTTACCGCGCAGGGCAGCAAAGCGTTCTTTGAGGACCGGAACATCAATGATACCGATGGCAGCACCGTCTTTGTCGGTTACGGCAATGCACACGCACCACCCTGGTAACCCATTGAGAAACGGGGCAGTTCCGTCAATCGGGTCAATGACCCAAGTGTAACCGGTTGTCCCTTCCACAAAGCCAAATTCCTCACCAAGCAACGCATCCTCAGGGAAGTGCTCGGCGATCAGGCTGCGGATTTTTTGCTCTACAGCCTTGTCGGCTTCAGAAACGACATCCTGCGGATGCCGTTTTGTGTCGATGTTCAAATCATCATGATTGGCGAAGTGCTCAAGAGCGAGCGCTGCCGCTTCATCGGCCATCTTTTGGGCCGCGTTGAAGCGTTGCTCTAACTCGGCAGCTTGGTCCAGAACTGTTTCGGTGGTCATTTTTTACCACCGATCAGTGCGAGACCGCGAGCGTCAAAGTCGATGCCAACAGAGGTTCCGTTTTCCAGCAGTTCATCAGTGTGGTTGTCTATGACGAACAGCAAGCCAAGGTCGCTCATCACTTCGTATTGGAAGTGGTCTCCAAGATAGGCTGCGCTTTTGATCTTGCCGGCCGGTCCACCATTCACATCTCTGCTGAGCTGGATGGAGTTGGCACGCGCTGCCAGTTTACCCTTGCCAATGCTGTGGTTACGGCTGCGCAGGTCAAAGCCTTTGCCGCCCACCAGCACATTTGCGGTGTCCGCATTCACGCTGCTAATGTCACAGTCGAGGATGTTCGCTTCGCCGATAAAGTCCGCGATGAACTCGGAAGCTGGGCTCTCGTAAAGCTCGTATGGCGTGCCATCCTGCTCGACAAGACCATCACGCATAACAACGATGCGGTCGGAAACTGCAAGCGCTTCTTCCTGATCGTGGGTTACGTAAACGGCTGTGAAATCAAGACGCTGCTGAATTTCGCGGATTTCAGTACGCACCAAACGGCGCAGGCGGGCGTCGAGGTTGGAGAGCGGCTCGTCAAGTAGCAGAACCTGCGGCTCCAGAACCAACGCACGAGCAACAGCCACACGCTGCTGCTGACCACCGGACAGCTCGGAAGGAAGACGCGGTGCTTTTTCGCGCAGGCCCACAAGGTCGAGACCTTTCAGAGCCAGGTCTTCTGCGTCTTTGAAGCCGCTGGATTCCAAGCCGTATTTCACGTTCTCAAGCACGCTCATGTGCGGGAACAGGGCGTAGGACTGGAACACCATGGACACGTCACGCTCGTTCGGTGGAAGACGGGTTACGTCATCGCCACCAATCATGATGCGGCCAGATGTTGGGGTCTCCAACCCTGCAATCATACGCAGGGTTGTTGTCTTGCCACACCCGGATGGCCCTAGAAGGGTAACCAGCTGGCCCGGTTCGATCGTGAGGTTAAGATCCGGGATTGCAGTAAAGTCGCCGTAGTTTTTGCCGGTATTTTCGAAGCGGACCTGACCAAATTTGGAATGTGTCATGCTGCGACTTCCTTCAGTTTACCCTGAGCAGGAGATTTTTGAGTGTTTTCCGGACGACGGAGTTTTCTTTCACCAACCAGCAGCTGGAAGATGAGAATGATGGTGACCATCACGAAGATGAGAACGGAGCTGTAGGCAATCGCCACGCCGTATTCGCCGTTCTCAACCAGACCGACCACATAGGCCGTCGCCATGTTGTATTTTGCGCTCACAAGGAAGATGACCGCAGAGATGGATGTGATCGCACGCACGAAGCTGTAGACCAGTGCCGCCTGAATGGCTGGACGCAGCAGCGGCAGGATCACTTTTTTCAGTGTACGCGCGCTGTTTGCACCCAGTGTCAGGGAAGCTTCATCCAGATTCTTGTCCAGCTGAGACATCGCCGCCACGCCGCCGCGCACACCCACTGGCATGTTACGGAACACGAAGCAGAAAATCAGGATCAGAGCGGTACCTGTCATCTGCAATGGTGGCAGGTTGAACGCCAGAATGTAGCTGATACCAATCACGGTGCCCGGAATTGCGAAGCTCATCATCAGGCCGAATTCAAAGGCGGATTTGCCCGGGAAGTCCTGACGAACGATGAGCCATGCGGATAGGATGCCAACTGCAGCAGTCAATGGGGCTGCGGCTAGAGCGATCCACATTGTGGTCCAGAAGCTGTTCCACGCAACGCCGGTAAAGGCAAAGCCGTTTTCAAACGAGATGGAGAACGCGGTGATGTAGTGCGCCAGCGTGACACTGTGGTCCAGACCCCAGACTTTCACGAAGCCACCGAACAGGATCAGGCCGTACACAGCAACGGTGAACAAGCTCCAGAGAGCAACAATAGTGCCGACCGGGATTGCAATACGCCGTGGCAGTTTTGAGTAACGGCCACCATCACCCTTACCAGTTACAGTCGCGAAGTTCCGCTTACCAAGCCACATCCGCTGCGCAAAGAAGGCAGAGAGTGTGAAGCCGAGGAGGATCATCGCCAGAACTGCTGCGCGGGACGGATCACTCTGTGCACCAACAACCGCGAAGAAGATCTCTGTTGAGAGCACGCCGCCGTTACCACCCAGAACCATCGGGTTGCCGAAGTCAGCCGTGGACTCGATGAAGCCGATCAGAAAGGCGTTTGCCAGACCCGGTGCCATCAGAGGCAATGACACTTTGCGGAAGGTTCTCCAGCGGCCAGAACGCATGGTCTGGCTTGCTTCTTCCAGCGACGGGCTGATGCCTTCAACAACGCCAACCAGCACGAGGAAGGAGATTGGTGTGAAGCTGAGCATCTGTGCAATCCAGATCCCCGGAAGACCGTAGATCCAGCGGCCCAGCTCAAGACCTGTTGCAGCTTCAATGGCCTCGGTGACAAAGCCTGTACGGCCCAGCATCAGGGTCAGAGAAAGACCAATCACGAAGGGAGGCGTGATGATTGGCAGGATGCTCAAGGTGCGCAGACTTTTGCGGAATGGCATCTGCGTGCGGGTTACGATCAGTGCAAACGCAAGGCCCAGGAGGGTGGAGCCTGCCGCTGTTGCAATCGCGAGGAACATGGTGCGCCATGCAATGCCGCAACTTCCGCCAACCAGACAGTTCAGCTTCCAGATTTGCGGATCGGTGATGTTCCGCATGACACCTTCAGTGGTGAAGTTGCCACGGAAATCCTGAAACGCGCCAGCGAACATGGACAGAATTGGGTAGAATACGAAGGTCGCTACAAGCAGGATCAAAAGCGAGACGGCGGTGAGGACAATCGCGTCGCCTTTGAGAGCGCCCTTTTCAGCCAGGCCAAATGAAATGAAGGTGGTGAAGGTAAGTGCGAGCAACACGGCACCGGCGCCAAACGCAGGCTGACCATCGATACGGCCAAATGTTGCTTCCAGCAGGCTCCAGTTCCAGCCACGCAGGCCAATGGAAAGGCCTTCCAGCACCATCCAGAACAGGCCAAGAGCACCGATGATGGCAATCAGTTTGCCACGGTGGCCCGGCGCAGATTTCAGGCGCAGATATCCGGCAGCACCAACAAGAGCAAACACGGGGAGCAGTTGCAGCTTTCCTAGGAAGAGCTGGAAAAAGCCCGGCCAATAACGCTCTTTGCTCAGTAGATCCAAGACCCATTCGCCGCCAAAAAAGCCGCTGCGAATGTGGAACCAAGGCAATATAAACAACCCAAGGACGCCGCATATAAGTGCGAGGTCCAGCCGACGATTTTCATTTGTCATTTGGAAAAACCAGATTTTTTGGGGAAACGGGGCGAGCGTTAACTCGCCCCGATCTCAATCAGTTTGCAGCAGCGCCAACTTCCATGTCCCAGCGTGCCAGCAGGTTTCTGCGGCGGTCACTGCTTCCGTATTCCGCAAAATCGTAGTCGATCAGACGTACGTTCTCGAGCTTAGGAGCAGCTTCTGGCTGGGTAGAACCCTTGTTGGATGGAATCTGGTAGGAACCAGTTTCCGCCATCAGGTTCTGTGCTTCTGGAGTTAGCACCCAATCGTAGAACACTTTTGCAGTGTCTGGGTTTGGCGCACCGTCAATGAGAGACATTGAACCGATTTCGTAACCGGTGCCTTCACATGGAGCGACAACCTCAATTGGGAAGCCTGCTTCAGCCTGTTTCACTGCATCGTGCATAAACACGATACCGAGACCTGCTTCACCGCGGGCCGCTGCTTTAACAGGAGCGGAACCGGACTTGGTGTACTGCGATACGTTCTTGCCCATAGCCAACAGGTATTCGAAGGCTTCTTCTTCACCCATCAACTGAACGAGAGTAGCAAGTGCGGTGTATGCGGTGCCTGAAGAGTTTGGATCTGCAATAGAGATTTCGCCCTTCAACGCAGGATTTAGCAGGTCAGACCAGCATTTAGGGCCTTCGATGCCCTTTTCCGCGAGGATCTCTTTGTTGTAGCCCCAGCCTAGTGCGCCAGAGTACACGCCTACTGTGCGGTAGCCGGAAGTTTCAGCCTGAGCAACAGCCCATGGCAGAAGTTCTTCCAGCATTGGCGATTTGTAAGCGACAGAGAGCTGATCGTTTGCTGCCTGCAGATGCGGATCTCCGGTTCCACCCCACCATACGTCCGTCTGCGGGTTGCGAGCTTCTGCACGGATCTTTGCATAAGCTTCGCCTGAAGAAAGACGGATCATGCTGACGTCAGCACCCGACTTTTCTTCAAACTTTGCTGCGAGCTTTTCGCACAGAGCGTTGTCAGCGGAGCAGATGACATTGAGTTCATCTGCAGACGCCGCGCTTGCACCAGCACCCACAATGAGGGTTGCACCCAACAAAGCTTTCTTAATGGATTTCATGTTTACTCCTCCCAAACACGTTGTGTACACGTGTACATAATATAGTCGGCTAAATTTTTGCAATGTCAACTTTATTCCAAGAAAGACTAATTTATTTTCTGGATATTTCCTGATATGCAGATGCAAACGTGTACAATAATCAGCGAAATTTGATGTCGGAAAAAGTGTCTTCAAGAAAGCAGCAGGTCAGGGCTGAGGACGTAGCGCGCCACGCTGGCGTGTCCCGTGTTTCTGTCTCCAGAACCTTTACTCCGGGGGCCAGTGTTTCTGACGCGACGCGCGCTAAAGTATTGAAATCCGCAGAAATACTAGGGTACCGCGTCAACCGCCTCGCAAGCAGTCTCAACCGCTCTGAAAGTGGTATCGTGGCGCTTGTCGCTGCTGAGATTGATACGCCGCACCGCGCTGCGATGATCGCTGAACTCTCTGAAAGGCTACAGGCTGCTGGTAAGGTAACAATGCTTATCAACACCAGTGGATATGAGGAGCGTGTGAAGGATGCACTGCTTCAGGCCATCAGTTTTCGCACAGAAGCCGCGATTATTTTGTCCGGTGCGCCCGATCCTTCCTTAGCCGACACATGTTTTAGCAATGGCATGAAGCTGGTTTTGATCAATCGTGAGGAAGATTTCCCGGGTTCTCTACAGATCGGGCCGGATAACAGGGCAGCAGGCAAGACCGCGCTGAAGGCTCTTTTGCGTGCAGGATGCAAGCGAATCGCCCTTGCAAACTCTGCAAATGCGACCTGGAGCATTGTGGAACGACAGAAAGGTTTCCTTGCCGCTGCTGAAGAAGCCGGGGTTGATGTTCTGTGTGAGGTGGATGGTTTCACATCCTATCAGGCAGGTCTGGAGCTGGGAACGGCACTGCTTGATCGTGAAGACCGTCCGGATGGCATCTTCTGTACGACAGACCTGATTGCGTGCGGTGTCATTGATGCTGCGCGTCAGCGATTTGGCTTGCGTACACCAGATGATCTTTCAGTCATTGGGTTTGACAATATTCAGCAGGCAGAATGGGAAGGGTATGACCTGACCACCTTTGCGCAGCCAACGGATCAGATCATCGACAAGTGCCTTGAATGGTGCACCACAGAGCAGCCATCCAGTGAAACGGTGAAGCTGCCCGCCAAGTTTGTGTGGCGTAACAGCGTGCAAAAAGCACGTGTGCCGATGAAGTAGCAGAGTATCAGGCTTGAGGAACGAGCCTGACCTGCTCGTAGGCCTCATAGAATTCTGCAAACATCTCCTGAATGCCTCGTATGGGAACGCCAAGGCTGTCGCGCTTGCTGAAGTCGAAGCGCGTTGGCGGTTCCGGGTCTTTGCCAAGTGGGGCCGGGAGTGCCTCTAGCGGCACGTATTCGGCAATCTCCTGATAAATCCGGCGCCAAGTCCAACTGCCGCTCACAGCAAAGTAGCGTCCGGAGGCCTCTGACTGCTCTAAAGCGGCCAATGACATCCTTGCAAGATCCTGCGGAGAGGTGAGGGACATGGACCCTGCTGGAACCGTGCTGTGCCAACCCGTTTTGCCATGCCGCAGTTTTGCAAGAAAGCTGAGGACGTGACCTTTCAAATGCGACGGCAGGAGAGGGGCACCCACCATCATGCTTGGCAAGAAGGTGCAAAGTTTCATGCCTTGCTGCTCGGTGAACTCTTCTGCCGCGGCTTCCATCACGGTCTTTTGTGCCTGCGCATACTTCTTCTGCTGAATTTGCATCTCGGCATCTGAAATGTCCTTGTCCTCCTGCTTTTCAAAGGAGGGGGTGGCTGGTTCTGCCGAGGCTGTGCTGGAACAGAGAACTGCTGTTTTAACGCCTTGCCGATTTGCTGCTTTCAGGATGTTCAGACAGGCTTGTTCAGCAGGGTGGGTGATCTCTTTCAAGCCGCGCTCGCGATCCAGCTCCGCAGCAGGCGTTCCGTCTACGCCGTGTTTGGTTGTTGGAATACAGGCGATGAACACAGCCTTCGCTCGTGTCATTGCCGCATCGAACCTTTCAGAGTTGGATGTATCCGCTGAAAACAGATGCAGCCTTTCTGCCGCGCCGGGCAAACGCATCAACCCGCTGACTTTATCAAGCTGGGAAATGTCGCGCATGGTGCCGTTGACGCGGTAGCCGCGCGCGAGGGCTTCTTTGACCATATAAGACCCGGCCAGCCCGCTGGCTCCTGCAACGCAAATGGTTTTGACTTCAGTACCCCTCATCAATCCCTCCAGTTCCAGCAGCCTGATGGCTCATCTGATTGGAACCATGCCAGCAGTACATTCTCATTGCACATCGGAAGTTCTGAGGCGAGCCCTCAGTAAATCTGAGAGGCCGTCCTCAGCAAATCTGAGGAGAGCATTTCAAAGAAACAATTGGAATGTGGGGCATGACTTGAGGTCATCTGGCACCAGAAAAAGACACCGCGCGATGAGCGGGCCAAGGTGCAGTCAACAACCTCCCCTAGGGTTCCGTCACTCATCCAAAGGCGCCAATCGCGCGGCACCTCCATCATCTTGAAATGGATTTTACAGAGAGGATTTTTCCATGGTCACCAATGACACTCCCGACAAAGCCCGCATTCTGATTGGGGCGAGCGCATCTCTGGATGCGACTCTGCTGCCTAACTATCTGCGAGAGATCAAGAATTCGATTGATTGCACTCTCACCGCCATGTTCACACCCAATGCCATCAACTTTGTGAACATGGACAGCATCGCGCTGTTCGTGGACCGGGTGATCTGCGGAGATGATCCGAAGGACTGGTCCACCGACAAACCGGGACGCATTGCAGCCGAGCACGATATTCTCGCTGTGATGCCAGCAACGGCGAATACGCTGTCTGGTGTTGCCAATGGATCTTCACTCAACCGACTGACCACTGTCATTCTGGCAGCTGAGTTTCCGGTGCTCATCTTTCCGGTGATGGGCGGACCCATGTGGAAGAAAGCCTCCGTCAGACGCAATGTGGCGCAAATCCGTGAGGATGGCTACGAGGTGTGTGATCCGGTATGGCGTGAGAATTTTGACCCGCATATGGGCAAGATCCACGGGCACCAGTCCTTGCCAGACCCTGAGGTGGTGGTGGAGCAGATCAAGAAGCATCTGCCTCAATATCAGGTTCGCAGAGAGCTTGAGCTGAGCTAACTTAAGCAGCTTTCCCGACCGACAAAAAGCCCGCCGCTCAAAAGAACGGCGGGCTTTCTCGTGATCCTGAAACAATCAGGATGCGGAGGAAACCGGTGCTTCAATTGGTTTGAAGACCTTGGTCTGAACCCAAAGCGCGACATACATACCCAGGCCGAATGAGACGTGCGTCATGAGGCTTTTCAGACGTGCGAAGTCTGGGTTCGGCCTGTTGGAGGCCATCACGCCAGCGCCAAGAGATGGCTGCATAACGAAGAATGGGAACACGATCATCACTACACCAAACAAGATCGCAAGGATCAGGGATGGTTTTTGCAGCTGACGGTTTCCAAAGATCATGACGAAGGCTGCAACGAAAATGATCCCCACTAGATAATGCACCGTCCAGCCAATGGCTGCTTCTCCTGCGATAGGTGCAGCGCGGCGGATGCTTTCGTGCGTGAATTGTCCGTCCAGCATGTGTCCCAGCCAGCGGCCAACCTCTGAGAAGTTGCTCTGCGGAATGCCAAAGAGGCTATCTGCTGCGATGGCCCAGATATCCATGAAGAGCGTTGCGCCAATGCCAACAAAGAGAATGCGGAGTGCTAAACCAGTTCGATTTTCCATAGTACCTGTTCCTTTAGATCTGCGGGTGCTTTGCCGGAAGTGGCGCTTGCAAGTGCTCCCTTTTCTGAGGTGATAAAAAAAGCAGGCCGCGAGGGGATTGGAGTGCGGCCTGCAAGTGCAAGCTAAGTCAGGAGGAGCTGACCTAGCGGCTGCCTGCACATTTCTTGGTGTCGCTGATTTGCTTCAGAGGCTGCAAAGAGGTCTCTGCAACGTAAGAGCCGATCTGGTAGCCCAACATGTCGCCAACAGCGTTGGAACGGCGGTAGTGAACGCCGCCAAGAACGCGGGATTCTGACTCTTCCTCAGCAAACTGCTGGAAGCTGACATAGTCTTTGGAAAGACCGCCCTTACCGTTGAAGGTGAAGGTCATTTTGCCGTCACCGAAGACGGATTCCATGACTTCCTGAGCCGCGCTGCCGCTGGTGCAATGCTGACATGGATATTCAGGATGCATTGGTGCTGGCACCAAAGAGCTCCACTCCATATCGGCCTTGAGGGTTGGGTGCTTATAGGTCTTGCCCAGAGCTTCCATTGCTGTTTGCGGACGCCACAACGCGTACTCATATTTTGCGTTGAAACCAGCAACCAATGCGTCTGTCAGGGCAAGGTTGAGAAGCGCCAGTGTGCGAGCTTCTTCCAGCATGGACAGATCACAGGACGCGCTGCTTTTGCGGGCGATCTGGTTCCATGCACCGGAGCCGGAGCCTGCGTGAAGCTTGGCGATGAAGACGTTGTCCTCGTTAGTCTGTGTTTCCTTGCCGCCCAACTTTACGACTTCACTCAAACCACGCTGATACTGCATGCTCTCCAGTGCCGGAGGTGGCGGCACGCGGAAATGCGTTGCAGAGGACAGAACAAATGGTTTCATCTCACGAATTTTCGGCGCAACCATCTGGCGTTTAGACGTTGGCTGATACACACCCGCTTCTGCTGGGCCCGGCGTGTAATCTACCGAGAAGTTAGCGTTGTCTGATGCGCGTGCTGCCAGAATTTGTTCCGCAACAGCTTGGCCCAGAGCAATGCCGGACTGGGGGCTCTTCAGGTTTGCAAGGCGCTCCTTTGCTGCAATTTCCAACTCCGCTTTACGCTCTGGCATAAGGGTCGACAGAACGTGCAGGGCCGCCTGAGTGACGGCTGCTTGCGCAGATGCATCCGGATTGGTTGAGCCAGTATACGCGTAAGGAGCGTAGGTGCCCTCAACTGCGTTTGCGGCATCGAACATTGCAGTATGCAAAATTGTCAGGGCGCGCTGGCGTTTGGCTCCAGGCCACTTTTCAGCGTTGAAAAGGCCCATGGCGGTGTCTTGCCAGTCAGCAGCCAATTCTGCTTTTGCGGCTCCACCAGTAATCACGAGCGCCAGAGCGCCACTGTAAGCAATTGTCTTCAACCAAGTAAATCGGGTCGTCATACTAAAACCTCGCAATTTGAAAACGGCTATAGCTAGGGATGTAAATTCGCTTTGCACAAATCGAAAGAATGGAAGACGGGCCTCAGTATTTGTGTGGGCCCGCCTGAGGGTGCTCAAAGAAATCCGAGCAGGTACCACCACAGCATGTCGATTGGGACAAGCAGGAACAAGCTGATCGCAAACAGCGTCAGGCACAGTTTGATGACGGCTTTTGGCGGTAGGTTCCCAACCTGAATGGCTGCAACCAGTGGCGGCGCCTGAAATGGCAGGAACACATTTGAAAACGCCATAACCTGTGTCATCAGGACAGTCTGCAAGGGCAGGCCAGTGGCATCAGCAAGATCCCCCGCGACAGGTGTCATCACGGCTGGCACACCCGGCAGGTTTGTTGCCATGGCAACCAGCGTCGACAGACCGGTGAGGACGGAAAGGTTCCAGATTGGAGTGTCCTCAGCGAAACCTGCTTTGCCGCCGACAGCCTGAACTAAGGCCTCACCCAGTCCTGCAGCTGAGATGACGGCACCCAGCCCCATGATGCCCGCAACGAACATCAGAGAGCCATAGCTCAGGTCCTGATTGATGCAGGTTTTGGAAGTCAGCTTGGCATTGGGCCAGAAGCAGGCGAGAGCCGCAGCAAGACCAACCCATGCTGGGCCAATTGGATGCAGGCTGTCCGTCAGCCAGAAGATGAGGCACAGGGCCAGAATGATCATCAGGCGCCGTTCAGGAGCACTAACGGGTGGTACGTCCTCTGTGGTCTCATGCGCGTCCTGCGGAAGCTTGTCCGGGAACAGGACCAGTGTCAGACCGATAAGGATGAGTGATTTCAGGATGCCCAGAACTGGGAAGTTCAGACGCAGGTAATCCCAATAGGAAATGCTGAGGTCATACAGGCTTTCGCTCATCCCCGCGAGGATCATGTTGGGGGCGTTGGCAGGCAGAATGGTGAACGCCGGAGCGAAGGTCGCAAAGGCCGCTGCACAAAGCATACCTGTGCGCCCGTTGGAGCCGGGTTTGAAACCGATCTGCGCAGCAAGGGCGGAGATCACCGGTAGCAAAATCATGATACGGCCAATGGAAGAGGGCACCACAAACGCCAGCGCCACACTGAAGGCAACAATGCTGGAGACCAGCCCGGCATAGCTGTTGAGCGGCAAACGCATCAACAGAACGGCAGCTCGTTTGTCCAGCTTGGTGTGCTTGATGGAGGCGCCAAGCACAAGGCCTGCAAACAGCAGCCAGAAGGTTGATGTCTGGAAGCCGGAGAACACCACGTCCGGTGGGGCAATGCCTATCACGATGGCAACGAAGAAGAAGGCGAGCGCGGTCCAGTATTCCGGCACCACACCTGTTGCCCACAAACCGAGGCAACCAACGGACAGGACCGCAGCAACGGCCATGCCAGCAGGCAGATAAGCGGAAGCCAGAAGGCCTGCGATTGTGGCAGCAATAGCCACTCCAAGAAACTGCCAGGTTTGTTTGGTGTTAAAGGAGGATTTTATTTTTTCGGGTGTGGGACTGAGCCCGGAGGCCGGAGCTGTGTCGTGCTGGGTGTGATCTGTCATAGCGACCTGTGATTCTGATTTTGAAAAATGAGGTGCCAGAACTATGATTTTTGCGCTTGCCAATAATCCAATCGATTTATCAGAGGCATAGCCTCAGCATTTTCGAATATGCTGATCAATGCGCCCTCAGGAAAGCTGAGGTAGCCTATCTGATAAATCGAATTTACTCGGATATCGTCTCCAAGTATCGATCTGTTGTTAAGGTAGGCTTTGGCTTTGGAGACGTTAAGTGTTTAATTTTGCAACCTATTACGGCTTCATAAATGAATAATCTGCAGGAAACCACGGTGTCTTCAGGCATCATCATGAACCCGATTGGCTTTGTACGCTCAGGCTTCTCAGAAACGCGCGAATGCCCGAAATCCAGTCGTCGCAACCCTGCCCAGAGCCAACTGGAAATTGCCTCTCCTTATGCGGATGCGCTTTTGAACATCACGATGGCCTCTCATCTTTGGGTGATGTACTGGCTGCACCACTCTGACGGAACCGCGCTTGTTCGGCGTGCCCGCGGAGAGGAAGCAGCACGTGGTGTTTTTGCCAGCCGTTCACCCAACCGCCCGAACCCGATTGGTTTGAGCTCGGTTGAATTAATCAAACGGGACGGCAACGTTTTGACAGTGAGTGGATTGGATTGCATCGATGGCACGCCAATTCTGGATATCAAACCCTATGTCCCTATAGAAGACCACCAGCCAACTGCGCAAATTGCGTGGCAGCCATGATCCGGAACCTGAGGATGCGCATGTTGCCGTGCGTCCCGCTCAGAAAGTCTGAGACATGCACATCTTTCACCAACCCCTTGTGCGCGTTGTAATTGCAGCTGTCGCGACTCTGCTGCTGACAATAGCTGCGGGGATTTCTGGTCCCATAAACCAGCTTGTTATAACCGATGCCCGCGGAGACCGCGGGATGTTGGCGCCTTATGTTCATGGCAGAAACGGCATTGGTTACCTCTACACCACATACGTTTTTGATAGCCTGTTGAGCCAGTCGAAAGACGGCGAACTGGTTCCTGCACTGGCGCGGCGCTGGACTGTTTCCAAGGATGGCTTGACCTGTGATCTGTATTTGGATTTGCGAGCGTCCTGGCATGATGGGCAGCAGGTTACAGCGGCGGATGCAGCTTTCACTTTTAGCTACATGAAGGAACATCCGTACATCTTTGTTTCCGTCGAGAATGTGAGAGAAGCCGAGGTTATCTCTCCTGATCACCTCAAGATCTTTCTCAAAAAGCCAGATGCAGGATTGCTGAACGGGCTCCTGCTTTCCATGCCAGTCCTGCCAAAACATGTCTATCAGGATGTGGTTGAACCACAGCGTTTTGCGGAACCGGATGCTGTTATTGGCAGCGGACCTTACCGCCTTGTTGAGTACAGCAAGGCACAAGGGCGCTATGTGCTGGAAGGCAATGCAGACTATTATCTGGGCAAGCCGAAATTCAAACGCATTGCGATTGTGAAAATGTCGACAGATGCGGCGTTGCGGGCGGCTCATGCTGGGGAGATTGACGTGATTTCCTATCTGCCTCCGGACCGTTTGGAACAGGCCGAAGTGATAGGCATGAACGTTGCCAAGGCGTTTAGCCACCATTCCTTGCGCCTTGGATTCAACCATAACGGACGCTTCAACGATAAAGCGCTTCGCCACGCGATCGCTTATGCGATTGACCGGCCTGCCATTATCGAAACTGTTTTCCAAAAAACGGCGGATGTTGCAGATACCGGGTTCATTCAGGAGGAGTCGCCCTGGCATTCTCAAGACAAGCATCCTGAGTATTCCTTTAATCCTCGGCGGGCCACTGATCTGCTGTTCTCTAAAGGGTGGGACCGAGGAGAAGATGGGCTGTGGTATCGTGATGGAGAGCGGGTTGTTTTACGCCTTCTTGCCAGCAGGCGCGAAAGCAAAACAGCGAAAGTCCTTGCAGAACAACTGGAGACCTTTGGCATAGAGCTGGAGGTTCGCATTTTAGAGCGTGCCGCGCTTCAGGACACTCTGTCTGAGGGCAATTATGATCTGGCCCTTTATGCCTCCGGTACTCTTGGCGATCCGAATGGAATCATGCGCCGTGTCTTTGGGCGTAAATGGGCTAGCGATGGCTATCAGGGTGAGCATCTGCAATCGCTGGTGATTGCTCAGTCTGTTGCAACCAATAAAACGGAGAGGCAGAAAATTCTGGGCGAATTTCAGAAGGCTTATTCTGAGGAACTACCAGCCTATGCCATCGCAAATCCTCACATGGTGACGGCTTACAACGATAAGCTTTCAGCCCTTCAGTTTATGCCCGGCGGTGTGGCGATCGGCGTCCCTTCAGCACTCCATAAATCCTATCTGGTTGATTGATCAGCTGGACACCCATTGTCAGCTGCCTTCGGGTGGCTGGCATAAGACAACCAACAACAGACAGGCCGTTCTTGTGGTACCTCCGATTATTTTAAACATGCTGTCTGGCCTTGGCATCCGCCTTCTGGTGTTTGCCCTGCTGGTTTTGCTGGTGTTCTTTTTACCGCGAATGCTTCCAGGGGATCCTGTTGAAGTGTTTCTTGCCTCTGATCTTTCTCGTAACCTCACTGGTGCGGAGAGTGCTGAACTCCGAGCCCAGTTCGGCCTGGCGGGAGATTGGCCGCAACAGCTTGGCGTCTACCTTTGGGATCTTATCAGAGGCGATCTGGGATACTCGGTTCCGCATGCTGCCCCTGTCTCGGAACTGCTCAGAGCATCTATTCCCTGGACCTTGCTTCTGATCACCTGCGCTGCGCCGATTTTTCTTCTGGCAGGTGCAGCTGGTGGCATTGAAGCTGGCAAGGCGCCTGGGGCTTTCTTTGACAGGATTGCGACTGGCGTCGTGACAGTTGTCGCCAGCATTCCGCCATTCACCTCAGCCGTGCTGTTGCTGCTTGCTTTTGGCATTGTGTGGCCCGTATTGCCTTCTGGGGGATCCGAGCCGTTTTTTCCCAGCAGTAACCCGTTGCAGCGGGATTTTGATATTGCCCGCCACGCTGTGTTGCCTGTGCTGGCCCTGTCGCTGCACGAAATATCCCGGTTCTATTTTCTGGCACGGGGAGAGGCGATCACGCTGTCTCAGCGGCCTTTCATTCTCAATGCCTGCGGGCGTGGCATCAAAGGCTGGCGCCTGCGCACGGCTTATTACGGGAGAAGCCTGTTTCCGGTTTTTCTGGCACGAATGAGTGATGCGCTGACTGGCTTGTTTGGTGCTGTCCTGTTCGTTGAGATTGTCTTCTCTTATCCCGGAACGGGGCACTTGATTTATAACGCTATTTTGGATCGTGACTACGTTTTGTTGCAGGGGGCGGTTATCGTTATGGCCGGTTTGGTTCTGCTGCTGAACTGGGTCATTGATGCTGTCGCAGCAAGCCTGGCGCGTAGAGGGTGATCTCATGCTTGGTTATTGGTCACCTATCACACAAAGTGCCGGTTTCATTTCACGAGGAGCGATTGCTGCCTCGGCTGTGCTGGTTATGGCAGGCTTCGCGCTGTCAGAAAGTTTGCCCCATTACAAAACCAGCCCGGATGTTTTGCAGGCCCCGAGCATGGACCACTGGCTTGGCACCAATGGAATTGGACAGGATGTTTTTGTCGGCCTTGTAAGAGCTGCTCCAATCACGGTGTTTCTTGCTCTCATCACAGCCACCGCGGCGTTGGTGCTGGCTTTGGCTGCATCCAGTCTGGCTGCGTTTGGCGGGCCGCGCATACGCAGCGCGGTCTTGCGACTGGTGGATGTGCTGCAGGTGATCCCGTCCATCCTGTTGTTGCTGTTGTTGGCGGCCTGGATACAGCCCGGTTTCCTTGGGCTTGTCGTGCTTTTGTCGCTGACTGGCTGGCATGAGGATGTGCGCGTTGCCCTGCCGATTTTGCTGCGGGAGCTGACCCGCGAGAACGTGCATTTTGCGCGGCGGATGGGGGCCAGTCGCAGATACTGTCTGCGCCACCACATCCTACCCGCGATCTGGCCCGCAATCGTTGGTTTGTTTTTGCAAAATGTACGGCAGGCAGCCCTCAAAACTGCCGGTTTCGGGTTTTTAGGACTGACTGATCCAAGGCTGCTGACCTGGGGCAGTATGATACAGGATTCAATGGACTATCTTTATACGGATGCATGGCTCTGGCTCTTGCTTCCGCCAGCGGGTGCGCTTTCTCTGTTTCTTGTTGGCATTTTGATTATTGGTGAAGGCTACATGTCAAACGGCAGCCTCAACGGAAGGGAACATCATGATCCGCGTTGAGCAGCTTAATCTTTACTATGGTCGCCAGTCTTTGCTTGAGGACGTCTCTTTTGAGATCCTCAAAGGGCAAACTCTGGCGGTTATTGGAGAACCCGGCGGTGGCAAGACGAGCCTCGCCCGCTCTCTTATGGGTCTCATTCAAGGGCGTAGGCTTGCAGAGGGTGAACAGCCACTGGCCTCCAGTCATTTCAGCTGGAATGGAGAGGCCTGGCTGGGAGACATGAATGTCCTACGCTCGTCACGCGCGCAATTGCAAGGCATGCGGGGATGTTCTGCAGGTCTGATCGTGCAAGCGCTGTCGGATGCATTAAACCCTCATTTGACCGTCCTGCAACATGTGCAGGAGATGCTGCAGGCACATGGGCTTTATGAGCGGGATGCGCTTGAGGAATGTGCCAGAGGAAATATTCCGGAGCGTCTTTTACATCGTTATCCTTCGGCTCTGAGCGGTGGCGAAATTCAGCGCGTGCTGACGGTGCTTGCTCTGGCGAACTCGCCTGAGTTTTTGATCATGGACGAGCCGACCGCCGCGCTGGACAGTTTCAATCGGGAAATCGCCATTCGCTCGTTTCAGGCCGGAAGTGAGGACCGCTGCCAGATGCTGATCACGCACGACATTGAACTGGCACGCCGTCTGGCAAGCCATGTAGCTGTGCTGCGTAAAGGCAGATTGACTGAGATCGGGACAGCTGAAGAGGTGCTCGACAGACCACGCAGCATCTACACCCAGCAACTGCTGAAACTGAGGCGAAACGCGCATAACTCAGCCCCGATCCTGGCAAGTGGAGAAGGGGGGTATCCGGAGTTGGAGGCACGTAGTGGTCATGGATTGACCCTTGATAAACTGCATCACAGCTTTGATGGAAGAACCTTGCTCTCCAACATTTCAGCATTTGTGCCAGCAGGCCGGTGTCTCGCGATTTTGGGGGGAAGTGGAAGCGGCAAAACCACGCTTGCGAGGTTGTTGAGCGGCTATGAAACTGTGCAGGACGGTTTCGTTTATTGGCAGAACGAGGAAGGGCGCGCCAAGTCGGTGGTGGCGTTGATACCACAGCACCCACACCGCGCTATGGCTTGTCATTTCACTGTCTACGAGGTCCTGAAAGAAGCGCTGATGCTGTCTGGCGGGGACCAGTCTGAGCTCACGCGGTTGCTGGAGCGGGTTGGCTTGCCGACGGATTCAGACTTCCTGCGCCGTAAAACCAGAAAGCTCTCCGGCGGTGAAGCGCAACGATTGGTGATTGCACGGGCACTGGCAATACGGCCTCAGTGTCTGGTAGCTGATGAACCGACCTCAGCTCTGGACATGCAGGCCCGCAGTCAGGTGCTGGAAATCCTGCGCAGTGTGATGCGCAACAAGAAGATGGCTCTGGTGCTCTTCACTCATGATCATGCCGCCGCCCGTTCGCTGGCAGACAAAGTCTGTCATTTGGAACAGGGCGAACTCATCTGCACCCAAGCACCGGAAACGAACGCTGCAAGCTGAAAAGAGGACCAGCACGTTTTGGCAACGTGCTGGTTTGCTTAGGCTGGGGCTACTGCAGCAGACCGTATCGAGCGCACGCGGTCTGAGAGCCAGTCCAGGTCGGGGTCTGCGATGCCGAGCTCTGTCAGGTGATCTGCTGTGTTCCAGAGGTAGTCACAGTTCGGGCCGCGTTCGCCAGCAGCTGTCGCGATGATCTGAGCTTGTTCTTCGGCGTTAAACTGGCCGTATTGCTCGTGCTCGCGGTTGACCACATAGGTGAGTGCCTCAACCTCGCGGCCATCCTGCAGTTTAAGCGTGGTGATGATTTCTCTATATGCCGGATTGAACAGCTCTCGTTTGCGCAGGTCTTCCAGCACCTTCTCCTGTCCATCGTGAGGAATACCCAAAGCCACACCGCTGCAATAAGCATCGGGTGCTGCATCCAGCGCCAGAACCAGGCCGTGTTTTTCAAATGTGCCGCGGTAGCGCAGCGAGCACAGGCAGAACCGGCGTTTCCAGCCATCAAGACGGGCGGGCACTTGCTCAACAGGTTCAAAGCCAGGGTGCCAGATGAGTGAGCCGTAGCCAAAGACCCAGAGAATATCTTCCATTTCTTTTCCCTTTTCAGGAGAACATTGAAAAGCACAAAGGGCACCGTGAAAGGCGCCCTTCGTGATCAAATCTCAGCTGATCAATCCATAATCAATTGATAGGATGCCACGAGACTGGTGTAAGGCGGCAGGAACACTGATTTCGGTTCCCCGTTCAGCAACACCGTGTCTTTTGCATCGAAATGCAGATGGATTGGTAGCGGCCCAAGCCAGTTGTTGGAGATCTTGCCAATGCGGTTGCCGCGGACAATCTTGTCCATTGGCTTCACCTGCAGAGTGGCCATGTCTAAATGCACATAACGATACAACGTGCCGGTGGCGCTCTGGATGGTCACACCAAAACGACCTACATGGGCAACAATGCCGTCTTCTGCTGCAACGGCCCAGTGCTTGCTGGCTTCACATGATGCCGGGCGAATGTCTTGCCCCTGATGGCCGCCTGACGCGCAAACTGGCAGATCGGCCCTGCGGAACTCGCAAAAGTTATCGCGCCATGGGTAGGAATAGTTCACCGGATCACACTCGGACCCGCCATCAGCCTTGAAGCCACCCGGTGCATAAGCGTGAGAGTTGGCATAGGCTGGGCCGGATTCCACCGGAAACCGCATGTTTGGGAAAAAGATGGCATGGCTTGCAACACCCTTGCCGGTGTCTGCAATCAGGTCACCCGGCTGCATAAAGCGGGAGCTGTCATCTGCGTGAGCGGAGAAGCCAAAGGTCAGGGCCAGACAGAGATAGATAAATCGCATCATTGGTTTGCTCCATTCACAACAAGGAGGGTCTGAACGACGCTTTGAAGAAAATCAGACTTACGGCAGCGCGTGTCTTTGATCGGGTTATCGCAGGTCAGGCGGATTGTGTAATGCGCCCCATAGCGGTTCAGATTGTAGTCTGCCCCGTTGCCGATGGATTCATGCGCTGTTGCCTTATGATGCTCGGTGAGATCTTCCGTTCCGGTCAGCACACTGTGAGAACCGAGAATGCTGATCTGCGCACCTTCCAGAGTGTAAAACGCAGCATAGGATGAGTTCTGGCTTCCGAACTGTGGTGTCTCCATCTTCGCATCACTGCCGAAAATCAAGACTGGCAGTTCAATGTAACTGAGCTTGCCAGTTGTAGCGGCGACGAACTTCTCCACGGCGGCTGGGTCCCTCGCGAGTGATCGCTTTGCAGCGGATTTGGCTGCTTGCCAATCGATCTTGGTTGGCACACGCTCAACACCATTCTTTGCCAGAGTGGGAGCGGCGGTTGTTGCTGCCAGAAGAGTGGCCGCTAATGCGACTTTGGCGAATTCCATAAAAGTCTCCTGTAAATGCAAAAGAGTGCAAAGCCCCGGCAATATCGGGGCCTGCATCAAATCATGCTGTTTCAAGTACGCGTTCTTCGCGCACGGGCGCTGCTTCTTTTGCCGCTTTCGCCTCCAGCCGTTTCATCTGGCTGATGATGTTGCGGCGGTGCATTTCTTCAGTGCCGCCCACAGCGCAAAACGCCAGTGCATCGCGCAGGAAGGTCGAAACCTCGCCCTGGTGATAGCCTTTGGTGCCGTAGAGCTTGAGCAGATCAATCGCACCACTGGTGATCGCTTCAGCCCCAACCAGCTTGGCAATAGAGCAGGTCATGCCGGCTTCCGGTGCGCCGGACAGAAGCTGTTGGAGCGCGCCATAGGCCGTCCACTTGGCGGATTCTGCGGAGATGCGCATGTCGGTGAGCTTCTTCTGCACGTACTGGAACTCAAGCACCGGCACTTCGAAGGTCTGACGCTCCTGAGCGTAGCGCATCGCTTCCTTCAGCATCGGCTCAATCATCCATGCAGAAACCAAACCGTAATACAGCCTGCCGAGGGAGACGAAGGTGATCAGGTTGCGCAGGCCCTTGCCGGGAACGCCAAGCAGATCACCGTAATGCAGCGGGATATTGGTGAACTTCATCGGTCCGGTTGGCAAATCCAGATTGCCGAGTTTCTGGTCGTAGTCGCCAACTTCAAGGCCCTTGGTGCCTGCATCCAGCAAAATGAGCGAGATACCGTCACGCGCATGACCATCCAGCTTGCACACGACAAGCGTGAAATCCGCCACGGGCGCATGGGCAATGTTGTACTTGGCACCATTGAGCATGAACGTCTCATTTGGTCCCGGTGTCAGCACAGAGGAGGTAGAGCGTACATCTGTGCCCGTATCAGGGTCCGCAATCGCAGTTGCGCTGAGCTTCCCTTTCAGGATACGGCCAAGGTAGTCCTTCTTCTGCGCTTCCGTGCCGAACAGGTTGAGTGCATGAACCATGCCTGCCTGCGCGATGACAGAAAGCAGAATACCCGGCGTGCGCACAGAGCATGCAAGACCTTCCAGAGCAGCGGTAAAGTCCCACCAGTCCGTGCCTGCACCGCCATACTCAGTCGGGACGATGATCTTCCAGAGACCGGCTTCTAAAAGCCGGTCCCATGTGCCCTGATCAAATGCCTGCTTGCCAGCGTGAAGCTCTGAGTGGTCAATCTGGCTGCCAATTTGAGCATACTTTGCTCGCAGAGCCTGTTGACGTTCATTCCATTGTAGATCCATCAGAGATCTCCAGATTTCAAAAGTGACGGATCTTAAGCTGGCTGATGATGAGCGGCAGGTTCTTGCAGAGCTGCAACCGCAGTCTTGAACTCATCCGGCACCGGATAGGTTGCCTGCTTTTCGTAATCAAACATCACGTGAGTGGAAGCTGCATTGGCAACCACGCGGCCATCTGCATCACCAAGACGCATTTCATGCTGCATCTCAAAACTCTTGCCACCAAACTTTGTCACACGGCTCAACACAACCAGATGGTCGCCGTAAAGAGCCTGAGAAACGTAGTCGCATGAGGTTTTCACCATGATGTGCGGCAGCTTTTCAGACTTAGGCAGCTTGAGCAGATCATGCATGTATTCCAGGTAAGCGGACTGCATGTAATCGTAGTAGATCGGGCTGCTCACATGACCCATTGAATCTGTATCGCGGTAGCGGATATCGATTGGTGTTTCATAAGCTTTCTGTGTCATGAAATTCCCTCCTGTTGGGGTTTTGAAAATCATTGGTGAATGAAGGTTGGGTCTGTGTTGCGGCCTGCAACGGGCCATGAATGGTGAAGCCCATAGGCACGGGGCCGTGCTTTGTCAGGACTGTCAGAGAAAACTCGTTGGCGGCGCACAGCGTGGTGATGCAGCCATCAGCCTCGCCTTTGGCGCACACAGCCGCGGCTTGCGCGTTGCTGGTGACGTACTTGCGCTCAATAGAGGCCGGGATCAGTTTTTCCGGTGCCGGATGCGTTGCGCAAAGGGCAGGTGTTTTGCCGGTAGAAGAGGCCAGAACCATGTTGTCGGTGTTCATGATGAACACGTCCATCAGTTTCAGTTGGCCGATGTGCTCGTAAATAATCGAATGAAGATGCGGGTAGGCAACGACACTCAGCAAAACGGACTTGCGGCATTGAGCAACGGCTTGCGCTGCAATTTCCATGGTCGGGTGAAGAAAGACTTCGGTGGTTTTGCAGTGACGTTGTACCCATGTCAGAGCTGCTCTCTCGCAGTTCGTGCCAGTCGGCCCCAGAGTGTGAACTTGTCGGACCCAGTCAAAGGACAGTGGGGCTGTTCCTTTGGCCAAATAGTCCGAGGCTTCAATATGTGCATCCATAAATTCTCTGATCCTTCACTTGGGAAGAAAGACTGAAAAATGCCGATGCAGGATTTGCGCGAGGCGCTCCCCTGACAAACTGCGTTGGCTTGTCGTTGTTCTTATGCATGGGCAGAGCGGTAGC
Organism: Pseudovibrio sp. Ad13; assembly: GCF_001623225.1. Lineage (NCBI taxonomy): Bacteria > Pseudomonadati > Pseudomonadota > Alphaproteobacteria > Hyphomicrobiales > Stappiaceae > Pseudovibrio > Pseudovibrio sp. Ad13. Next base: position 39,721 of record NZ_LMCC01000009.1, read on the forward strand.
ACGCGCAGACTCCGATAAATCTCCGTTTGCTCTGCCGGTTTTGAGGTGAAATTTGTTCCTCGCGTCCAGTAATATTTTTTCGTGTGGCCCTATGGAGCCGGAAAGGTTTGCTTTAAACAAGCTGAAAAAACTGATGGCTTCCCTCAGGATAGATGAGGAATGCCTCAGCGGAAGTTATCGCTTCTAAATTATTGATAATACAGGCGGTTGCATAAAAAGAAGGCACCGCAAAAAAATGCGATGCCTTCAGAAGGGCTTAGTAATTTGGAGTTGCGCGAAATATAGACAGCGCTAGGCGGCAACAGCTTCGCTGAGAGCTTTGCGACCCATGTAATCATGAAGATCCAACATGCGTTCAAACCACAAATTGACGGGGTCACTCGGAGCAAGAATTGGATCTGGGCAGCACACTTTGCACCACTGCAAGGTGCCGAACAGTACATAATCTGCATGCATCGCCCTCTCACCACCGAACCAATCCTGATTGGTGAGCAGGTCGCGCACAGGGTTCAACTTCTCTGGCAAAGTGCTCAGTTCGGCGCCTCGCCCTGCGTAGACCTCTTCGAGAGGTTTTCCGAACCGTTTTTCGCGTGCAGGCCGGAAGTAGGCGCGGTCGGCATCACTCATGATGTTGTACATATCCATCACAGCAATCACCGCCAATGTCGGGTGCAGGACGGTTTTGCAGTAGCTCTCCACAAAGTGGGAAAGCTGGAGGCCACCAGCGCCATCAAACAGGCTGGGTGCCTCCTGATAGGTCTCTTCCAGATACTCGGCGATCTCAAAACTATCGCCTAAAAGCGTGCCTTGGTCGTTGAGCACAGGAACGCTGGTGAAAGATCCGTCTTCAATATTGGAAATGTCGCCAAAGGAAACTGGCTTCAGGTCAAAATCGAGACCCTTGTGCTTCAGGGACATCATAATTTTCCAGACATGCGGGGAGTAATGTTGCCCGGAGGCTCCGCTGAGGCTGTAAAGAAGTCTTTGCATGTGGCTTCTCCCGATGAGAATTAAACAATGGGTTTGCGCTAAAAAATTCCTCAGTATTCCGGATTGTTTTTGTCTTTAACGCCAACTGGGCAGAGCAGCCATCCGCCCAACTGGAAAGCAGAGTGCAGCGACTTCAGCCCATTGCTGAGCTGAAGTCTTGCAAATCTGGTTCTTTTGAAAGTGTCAGGAGGCGATGAGTGCCGCCTCTAGTGTTCGGTCGTCTTGAAACGAAAGGCTGGTGCAATTGTCTGTCGCCAGAATGGAGCGAACCGCTGCAATCACCGGGTCTTCTTTCCGGCAGGACAGGTGCGCAAACAACACGCGGGCTGATTTTTGCACCTGAGAGAGTAAGACGATATCACCCTGGTTCTCTTGTGGGTTTGTTGAGTTGGCATGAACGAGCCCGATACCAACACCGCTGGCAATCAAAGCACGTGTAACCCCCTCATCATCCACATTGATCACCCGCTTGGGCCTGATACCGTGCGTGTCCAGAAGATCCCTTGCCACACGCCCGCAACAGGAGTCGCCACTTGGGTAGATCCACGGCACGCTTTCAAGTGCCTTCCAGTTCACCTCAGCCGCAACGGGCACAAGATCCGCAGGGGCTGCGAGGTAAACGCAGAAATTGGAGATCTCCAAGGTAGACAGTCCGGCGTCATCCTCACCTGTTTCCGTGTAAAATCCGGCGTCGAGGCTGCCATTGCGAATGCCTTCCAGCACCTTCACAGAGGGGCGGTGTTGCAGCTCAACTTCAACCTCGGGGAACTCCTGAGACATAGCCGCAAGCAGATTGCTCACAACGCCTGTGCTGGAGTTGCGGCCAGCGCCGAGGGTCAGGCTACCGGCAAGACTGCCGCGCAAGCGGGATGCTTCTTCCAGAAATTTCTGGTGCCGATCCAGCAATTGATGTGCTTCCGTGAGGAGGCGTTGCCCGTCGGGTGTAACAGCCATTCCACGCGGTGTGCGTTGAAAGAGCGTTAATCCCAATGTCTCTTCCATATTTTTGATATGCGCACTGACAGCTGGCTGACTGCGAAAGAGCAATTCTGAAGCTTTGGTTATGCTGCCTTCGCGCGCGACCGTCACGAAGGTTTTGAGTTGATGAATGTCCATCCTTTTCCTTCCAATAAGAAAAGAGTTTCTTGAACGTATTCGGCTCTGAAAAGGACAATAACTATGCTCAGCCGTTGGCTTTGGGCTAGTGTGCTGGCACCCGGTTAACGGGTATGCCCTGCTATCACCCTACGATATCTCTGCAGTCAGACCAAGTCTACTTTCGAAGGCCTGTCCTTCTGAGAGATGCATGTCCGGTCATGTTGCCGGGCCGGACGCTGCGCTCCTGAAATCCTTGTGATAGCGATGTTTGATTCCGCCGCGATAAGTAAATTATTTTGAGGGTTCGATGAATAATTTGATTGCTCGTCATCATATAAGTAGTTTGTTTCCGTGGTTTGGTTTAGTGATTTTAATTTTGTTATATTTATTGATGTGAGAATTTGTTTTCATGAATATAGGAATTATATTTATTTAATATGACAATACATAACCAATGAATATTGTATAGTGCTAAAGTGAATTATTGATAATCACTTAGAGTTAGAATTTTGTTTGCTTGACGATGTTTTGAGCAGATGGGGCAAAAGATGATTACTTCCTTGGCACATTGACGGGAACCGTGAGGGCGAGCTGACAATGTGTCGGGAGCATGAGTGTCAGCTTGACTATCTTATCCAGTTGGTTTGGGGGGCAAGTTGCTTAGCGAATTTGCATCTTTGTCATCTCGTCACTCAGCCAGTTGATGAAATCCCAAACCGGGGCTGAGGGGATAGACGTTTCTGGCAAGACAAACTGAAAAGCGCGCTGGCAAGGGAGCGTCTCAGCAAACGGCTCTACAAGCGTGCCTGCATTCAATGCATCTATGATATAGAGGTCTCTGAGAATGGCAAAGCCACGTCCGGCAATAGCGCTTTGCAGGATAAGGTCCGTGTTGTTGAAGGTGAGCTGCTGCACCATCTGGCCGGAAAAGTCAGGCCAACTGGCTTCCAGATACTTCTGCCAGTGGAAGGCCTCGTCTTCATGAATGAAATCAGCTTTGGCAAAGAGCTCAACTGGTGTTGAATGCGGTGCCAGACGCTCTCCTGCGATGGTCTCCAGATAGTTTGGTGAGCACACCACACGCATCCGCTCTTGCGGCAGGGGAATAAGCGGAGACGCGCCGAGATCGCCCTCAGGCTTGGGCAGCAAGCGCAGCGCCACATCGAGCTTTTCCTCCGCAAAATCAACGAAGCGATTGGCTGCACTGATCCGGATCGCCACATGCGGGTGCAAAGCGGAGAATTGAGCTAAACGCGGGACCAGCATGATGGAGGCGAGAGACGGTGCAATGCCGATTGTGAGCTGCTTTCGTGCGGTCTGGCTGGCGAGGAGGTATGAGAGGTTCTCTATACCATTGTTGATTGCTGAGACTTCCGAAAGGATATCCTGAACCAGCTCCGTCTGCTCCAGATTGCGCCCGTTCATGCGGAACAGCTTAACGTCCCAACGCTCTTCTAACTGCCTGATATGATAGGATACTGTTGGTTGTGAGACGTTCAGTTCCCGCGCGGCCGCGGAGATAGATTTGTGCCGTGCAACTGCCGCAAGTGCACGTAATTCCTGAAGGGTGGGGACGAAACGTCGAGAGATGGCCATGAATGATGTATAGAGTTTTTCTATACATGGATCAATCAGACTGATTTGTCTTGCTCTAACCCGCACTTATAAACTGCCCAAAACTTTGAGAAATATCCGTCATAATGACGAATTTGGGGGTTGGGATGTTTAAAAATACCGGGAAAGCCATCTTAGGGGCTGCACTATTTGTCTCTGCAAGCGTTGTTGGCATGAGCGCACAGGCGGGAGAGGCTCTGGATGCGATCATGAAGAGCAAGACGTTGCTCGTGGGCTCTAACTCAGATTACCGCCCGAATGCCTTTATGGGAGACGACAACCAGCTGCAGGGCTTTGATATTGACGTTTCCAAAGAGATCGCAAAGCGTCTTGGTGTTGAGGTGCAGTTTGTAACGCCGGGTTGGGAAATCATGACTGCGGGCCGCTGGTCTGGCAGATGGCATATGGTTGTCGGGTCCATGACCCCAACAAAAGCCCGCGCACAGGTGCTGGATTTTCCTGCCGTGTACTACTACACCCCGGCAGCTTTTGCGGTTCACAAAAACTCCAAGGCAACATCGCTTAAGGATCTGGACGGTAAGGTGATCGGCGTTGTGGGCTCGTCCACCTACCACAAGTACCTGGAGCACAAGCTTGAGATTGATGCGGTTGGCGCACCGGCGTTCGAATACGCTGTGACACCGGGTGAAATCAAACTTTACAGCGATATCAACGAGTTTGACGAACTGTCTCTTGGTGACGGCGTGCGTCTTGATGCATTGGCGCAGTCCGTTCCTGTTATTCAGCAGGCGATGAAGAAGGGCCTGCCGATCAAACAGCTGGGTGATCCGATCTTTTATGAGCCGCTGGCGATTGCGATTGATAAAGGCGACAAAGAGCTTAGCGACAAGCTGGCCTCCATTGTTGAGGACATGAAGAGTGACGGTACTTTGACCAAGCTCTCCGTGAAATGGCACGGCGCGGACCTCGTGAGCGTAAAGTAAGATCATGGTCACACTCACCAATGGCGCTTTCAGGCAGGGTCCGGCCCGCCTGAAAGCAGCGGCAACGCTCGGATCACTGGCCTTTGTGATCGCGTTTTATCTCGCGTTCAATCAAGGCGTGATCGGGTCATTCCTTCGCCCTGCGATGAGTGAAGAAACACTTGCCAGCTGGTGGGGGCGTTTTTCTGTATCCATGGTGATTTTCCTGCTGGCGTCAGGGCTGGGGTTTCTCATACTCAGCCTGTCCCGGCGCGCTCAGCTGATCACTGTGTGGCTTCTGCTTGCTGCAGGAGCTTTCGGGTTCTTCCTGAGCTTTGAGCTGAGTTTTGAGTTTATCGGGCGCAAACTGCCCTTTCTGATAACGACAGGGGCATTCACCACGCTCTATGTCTCTGCCATTGCGATCACACTGGCCTTCATCTTTGCCTTGCTGGGTGCCACCGCAAAGCTCTCCGGCATTGGGGTGGTTGAGGGTGTCGGGGCATTTTATACTTCGTATTTTCGCGGCGTGCCGCTGTTGGTACAACTCTTCCTGATCTATCTCGGCCTGCCGCAGATTGGCTATGTCATTTCGCCCGTTCCAGCAGCAATCATCGCGCTGTCGCTGGTGTATGGGGCGTACATGACCGAGATTTTCCGCTCTGGCATTCAGTCGATCTCACTTGGGCAATGGGAAGCTGCGGATGCGTTGGGCTTGCCGCGTTTGTTGACGTTTCGAAAAGTCATCCTGCCCCAAGCCATGCGGGTTATTGTGCCGCCAACGGGCAACCAGTTCATCGCGATGCTCAAAGATTCCTCGCTGGTTTCCGTCGTCGGCGTCTGGGACATTATGTTCATTGCACGAACGCAAGGACGATCTGACTTCAAGATTCTGGAGATGCTGATCACCGCCTCCATCATCTACTGGGTCATGTCGGTCATGCTGGAATTTGTGCAACAGCGCATTGAGACACATTACGCAAAGTCGCTGAAGCGATAATTATTCTTCCATTGATTTTGAGCGCGTAGGTGCGCCGCGAGTTTTCGTGCCCTGAAGGGATACGCTTATGACAAGCAACACTGGCAAAACCACGTCGCAGAGCGTGGCTGCTGATAAAAGAACCATTGTCGGAATTTTGGCGAATTCCTCAGAAGATGCGGGCCTTGGAACGCAAACCATTGATGATAAGTACCTGACAGCCGCATTGCAGGCTGTTGGGGCAATCCCTCTCATCATCCCAACGCTCCTGAAGGAAGCAGAACTGGCTCATGTGCTGTCGCTGGTTGACGGGCTTATTCTGACAGGCGATGCCTCCAACATTCAACCTGCGTATTACAACAATGACGGCACCTTGGAGAGCCATGGCCCGTTTGATGACAAGCGCGACACCTCTGCATTTGCGCTGATCCGTGCCGCTTTTGAAAATGACCTGCCACTGCTTGGAATTTGCCGTGGCATGCAGGAAATGAATGTGGCTTTCGGCGGCACAATCCGAAATGACCTTTATGCGAACCATGAGTTTTCGCTGCACCACCCCATCGACTACACGCTGCCACCAAAACAAAGATACGGGGCAGCTCATCAACTCATCCTTGAAGAGGATGGACTGCTGAACTCTATCCTTGGTGAAGGCGACCATCAGGTAAACTCTCTGCACGAACAAGCGGTTGAGACGCTTGGAGACGGGCTGGTGCTTAATGCTCTTTCTGAGGACGGTGTGATTGAAGCCTTTCACCATCCAGACAAAGCGTTCTTCCTTGGCATTCAGTGGCATGCGGAGTTTGAAGCCGTCAGCAATCCCGTTTCCACCCGCATTTTTGCGGCCTTTTCTAAGGCGATGCTGAGCGCAGAAGATGTGAAGGCGTTCCTGTAATTCTTCTCAATTCAAAACGGATTGCAGCTATTTACCTAGGAAAATTCGAACCAATCTCAACTAAGTGTCCTCTGATTATTCAATGGTTCCGCTGAGTGGTTGAGACAGGGTTGTATCATTGTGAAAAGGTTCATTGATGAATGGAAAGGCTATTTTGGAGACCTCCCTCCCTATAGCCATTACCTCCGTGATGTACTGCCCGAAAGGTGGGTCAGGTTCCATGCACTACCGGATACAAGACGATACGCAGAAACGCCGGAAGAAGCTGCAATTGTCTTTAACAGAGGCAGGGTACTGGCCAATCGGATTTTAAAGGAGGGGCAGAATTGCCTCTTCATCTCGTATTTCCCGAATTTCGATAAGTATCCTCTCCCTTACAGTCACAAGCTTCTTGATCAGTTTCGTCTGAAGTACTGGTTCAAATGGAAGTATGAGGATGACCCATGGGGCGAAGAGGAAACCATAGGCTTTTACGGCAATGAGGTGCGCTGGTTTCCTGAGGTCTATCGCGAAGCTCTTAAAGATGCAGCACAGGATGAAGAGCGTTTTTTACTCATGAACCGGGAAACATCACGCATATTTGCGCCTTATGACGGCGGCTTCGATTGCTTCATGCAAAATGCAGAAGAAGTTGCCCGCCTTAAATGTGAGTTTGCAGAATGGCTTTCTCCCAGTGACTCTGGTCTATAATGTTTGAAAGGCTAGAGCGCGATATAGGGGACTGGACATATGAAGTTTATTGAAGCCGGGGTGCTGAACATCGCCTATATGGATGTTGGGCCAAAATCAGGTGTTCCAGCTGTTCTGCTTCATGGCTTTCCGTATGACGTGCGCAGCTATGATGAAGTCTCCGTCATTCTCGCCAATCGCGGTTTTCGATGCATCATCCCTTACTTGCGTGGCTACGGGCCTACCCAATATCTGTCTCCGCAAACGCCGCGCTCCGGTCAGCAAGGCGCATTGGCCTTTGATCTGCGGTCACTGATGGTGGCTTTGGAGCTGCCGCAGGCGATTGTTGCGGGCTATGACTGGGGTGGCCGGGCAGCTTGTATCGCCGCAGCCCTCTGGCCGGAAAAGGTGAGGGGGCTTGTGAGTGGCGGGGTGGCCTACAACATCCAGAACATCCCTGCAGCCTACCGACCTGCCTCGCCTGAGGAGGAACAGCTCTGGTGGTATCAGTACTATTTCCAGAGTGAACGTGGCCGCAATGGTTTGACTGAGAACCGCGAAGATCTGACAAAAATGCTCTGGCAGCAATGGTCACCCACCTGGGAGTTTTCTCGCCGAACCTTCCGCGAAACCGCCGAGAGCTTTGACAATCCTGATTTCGTTGAGACTGTCATCCACTCCTACAGACACCGTTTTGGGCTGGTTGAGGGAGACCCCGCTTTTGAGAAGATCGAGGTTCTGCTCACCGCGCAACCGAAGATCAATGTGCCAGCCATTGCATTGCTTGGTGCCAATGATGGCGTAAGCCCACCGCGGCACAGCAAAGGGCACGAAACAAACTTCAACGGATATTATGAGGCGCGTCTCGTTGAGGGTACAGGACATAACCTGCCACAAGAAAACCCTGAGGCCTTTGCCGCAGCAATTATTGAAATTGCTGACAAAACAGAATAGTCAGCCGCGTTCTCGTGGTGGGGAGAGAGGGAAGAACCTCTCTCCAATCGCTGGATTAAGCGGCTGATAAGGTCAGCGCGTCCAGCTCTTCAAACGGTAAACCAACATACTCTTCTGCCAGCGCTCGCTGTTGGGTCTCGTTTTGCAGCAGCAGCTCATAGCTGTTCTGCTGGATTTTGGCATCGAACCCGTTCATGTCCGGGAAGACGTGCATCAACTGCGTCATCCGCCACGAGAAATTCTCAGAGCTCCAAACACGGCGCAACGCCAGCTCGGAATAACGCTCCAGATGAGTGGATTGATTGCTCTTGACCTGCTCAATCAATCCGCGTGAGAGATAGAACACGTCAGAGGCTGCGAGATTGAGCCCCTTCGCTCCGGTTGGTGGCACAATGTGAGCAGCATCGCCTGCGAGGAACATACGTCCGTATTGCATTGGCTCAGCCACGAAGCTGCGGAGTGGTGCGATGGATTTTTCAATAGAGGGTCCGGTGACGATATCTGACGCTACATCCGCAGGGAAGCGGGCGATCAGCTCTTCCCAGAACCGCTCATCGGACCAGTCAATAACACTGTCTGTCAACGGGCACTGAATGTAATAGCGGCTGAGCAGGCGGTTTCGCTGCGAAGCGAGTGCAAAGCCACGTTCATGATAGGCATAGACCAAATCCGGCAGAGGTGGCACTTCTGCCATGATGCCAAGCCAGCCAAACGGATAAGCCCGCTCGTAGGTGCGTAAAATGTCGTCAGGAATGGTCTTGCGGCTGACACCATGGAAGCCATCACAACCAGCAATGTAGTCGCAGTCCAGATGACAGGTCTGCCCGTCCTTCACGTAGGTCACAGAAGGCTTGTCAGAGGTCACATCATGAAGGGTCACATCAGTGGCTTCGTTGATGATGTTGCCGCCAGCGCGTTCGCGGGCGTCATACAGGTCTTCGGTGATGTCGGTCTGGCCGTAGACCATCATCTCCTTGCCAGTCCATTTGTGCGTATCAATGAAATGACTTTCAAAGCCCTGCCGCGTAATCCATGAGCCTTTTTTGCTCTTACCATTCTGATCCATACGCTCCGCAAGGCCATAATCGCGAAGCAGCTGAACTGTACCGGTCTCTAAAAGACCAGCACGAATGCGCGAGAGAACATAGTCTTTGCTGCGCTGTTCCAGGACAACGCTGTCCACGCCGTTTTCGCTCAGGATGTGAGAGAGTAATAAACCAGCAGGACCGCCGCCGATAATCGCAACCTGAGTACGATCTCTATGGTGGGTCATGAAAAATTCCTTAGGTTCAAAACATCTGGCAGATCGCGGCAATGGGGTATGCGCTAAGTCAGAAGTAAAATGGATTGCGAATACACGTTTGAATAGTGTTCAGTGTTGCTGTTTATGATTGATATGTAAAATTGATTTATAGGCAGAAATTATAGCAAAATTGCTATCAGAGCGCTTTGATCCATTCGGTTGTCTCAGCAATGAATGCGGCCAAGACAACCTGTCGTTTTGCGTTTAGGAAAGGACTCTGGGCAGCCAAAGGGTTAGCGCTGGGAAGCTCACCAGAATTGCAACACGCACCAGCTCGGCGCCAAAGAACGGGGCAACACCTTTGAAGGTCTGGATCATCGGCGTGTCTTTTGCCAAAGCTGAAATCACGAAGACATTCATGCCCACTGGCGGTGTAATCAACCCAAGCTCGACGACGATCAGCGCCAGAATTCCGAACCAGATTTTCAGGTCTTCAGTGCTCATGCCGTACCCAGCGTCGTCAGCGCCCTGATACATGCCACCGTTCAGCTCCATGAGCACAGGCCAGAAGAACGGGATGACCAGCAACATCATGGACATGCTGTCCATCAGGCAGCCAAGCGCGATCAGAGCCAGCAGGATCAGCAGCATCACCGTCATCGGTTCCAGGCCAGAGCCTGCTATCCACGCCGCCGTCTCCTGCGGCAATCCAATGCGGGACATGAATATCTTGAGCAGTTCCGCACCCAGCAGGATCAGGTAAATCATGCCGGAAGTCGCTGCTGTCTCCTTCAGCGCCTCGATCATATCGCTGAGGGACAGATTGCGTTGGAGCAGCCCAAACAACATGACGAGAAACACACCCACAGCAGCTGCTGGTGTTGGATTGTAGAAGCCGAAATAAATGCCGCCGATGACAAGTCCGAAAACGGTCAGTACAGGCAGCACGCCGAGAGAGGCTGCGAGGAACTCTTCTCGCGTTCCAGCGCCACCTGCAGGGCCAGATGAGGGACTGACGAAAACGTAGAGCGCGATCACCGCGAGGAACAAAAGAACGGCCAAAATACCCGGAATAAACGCAGCAACGAACATAGTAACGATGTTCGCCTCCACGATCACCGCATAGATGATCAAAACGACGCTTGGTGGGATGAGAATGCCCAGAACTCCGCCAGCTGCGAGCGTGCCGGTGGCCAAAGCGCCTGAATAATTATAACGCTTCAGCTCTGGCAGAGCGACTTTACCCATGGTTGAGGCGGTCGCGAGTGATGATCCGCAAACAGCGCCAAACCCGGCACAGGAGGCAATCGCTGCCATGGCTGTGCCGCCCTTCATCCAGCCAAGCCATGCATTGGCCGCTCTGAACAGGGATTGGCTCAAGCCGGTTTTCGAGGCGAGCGCACCCATCAGAATAAACAGCGGAATGACAGAGAGATCGTAAATGGCGAACTGGCCATATGCCAATGTTTTCAACTGACTAAGCAGCAGCATTGGGCCATTGACGAGCGCAATCCCAACGCCGCCGACAAGTATCATCGCGTAGGCAATCGGGATACGGATGACAATGAGGAACACCAAAATGGCGAGGGCTCCAAAGCCCATGATAAGACTTTCCGCCATCAGGTTCTCCGAGTCAGATCTCTGGTGTTTTCACTCAGCGTAATAATCGCCCCAATGCTCAACAGAAAAAGCGAAATCAAAACAGGGACATACGCATACCAAACAGGGATTTGCAAAATTGCGGTGGTGTAATCGTACTCTCTTTGATCAGACATACCATGGTACATCCGCCACAACAGCAGCAACCCAAACCCAAACGCTATCAGCGATGCGATCAACGCCAGAAACGCTTTCAAACGAGGACCAGCCTTACTGGTAAAAATGTCCGCTGTGACATTGGCATCAGTGATTTGACAGAAGGGCAGGAAGGAAAAAACTGCGATAGCAACGCCGATCTCAGTGAGCTCGAAATCCCCGGGAAAAGGAGCTGCCCACATGTTGCCAAGGGTGGAATAGATGTTTATCGCGACCACCGCCAGCAGAACTACACCGCCGGTAAGTGCCCATGCTACAATAAGTTTTTCGAATGCACCGGCAATGCCGGTGCGTCCGAGTTTTTGAAAGGCGCCCATAGCTACTCGCTGTGCTTGGAAATCAATGCCTGTGCTTTTGCAACAATCGCGTTGCCATCAATGCCTTTTTTGGCGACTTCTGAGGTCCATTTATCAACGACCGGAGCCAGAGCTTCTCTAAAGACAGCTGTTTCTTCTTCAGAAAGAGTGATGTGTTTGTTGCCTGACTTTACAGCGAGGCCGATGCCAAAGTCATCTGTCGCACGCCAAACTTCACCAACCTTTGCCCACCACTCAGGACCAGACGCATCACGGAAAGCCTTCTGAATGTCTTCAGGCAAGCCTTCCCAGCGCTCTTTGTTCATGGAAACCTGAAAGACAGAAGTACCAAAGCGCGCTTTGCCAGCACCTTCGATCTGATACTCGGTCTGTTCCTGAATTTTCAGCGGTGGAATGATTTCCCAAGGAATAAACGCCGCATCAATCACGCCTTTTTGCAGAGCAGTCGGCAGCTCGGGAACCGGCATAGCTGCAGGAGACGCGCCAAGTGCTTCAATCACCCATGCACCGGTGCGCGATGGCGTACGAATGCGCATACCTGCCATATCAGCCGGACTGCGGACTTCCTTGTCGCGTGTGTGAAGGCCTGCGCCTGCGTGCACGTGCAGGAACATGACTTCCAAGCCCTTGTATTCAACTTCAAGATCGCTCTTGAACATGTCGTAAAGTGCAAGGTTTGCCGCGCGTGGATCATCCAGGAATACGAACGGAAGTTCCATCACTTCAGTGCGTGGAAACAAGCCCGGTGTGTAACCGTTCAGGGTCCAGACGAGATCAACAACGCCGTCACGAACCTGGTTGACCAGCTCTGGTGGACGACCGCCAAGCGACATGGACGGGTAGATCTCGATTTTGACCTGGCCGCCGGAATTTTCTTCAACGGCCTTTGCCCATGGTTCCAGCATTTTGGTCTGCGCTGGCGCTTTGGGGCTTAGAAAGTGGTGGAGCTTAAATGTGTATTCTGCTGCACCTGCCATAGAAACACTGGCAAGCAAAAGTGCTGTAGAAGCGCAGAAGCCTTTGAAATTACCAAACATAAGTATGTGACCCTCCTGAAGAATGGTCGAAACCAAACAAGCCTTCCTGATCCTGCTACTTGGGGCAGTCTCATCTCCCTAAGGCCGTCAAATTCTTAATCACGATCCGGATGATCCGCCAAGGGAATTCTTAGGAATCACCACTGTGAAATCGGAGAATTACATATACTTTTCAAAATGAATAATGAAAAATACCGTGCTTTTCATGCCGTATTGGGTATCAATATGCACCTTGAATTCGCGCAGGCTCAGTGAGCTGATGCGCGCGCTTCTTCCTTCTCGCTCAGTCCCATAAGGATCTCGGCAAAGCATTGAGCCGCCGTATCCAGCGTTTCGCCTGCGCGCATGTTGAGGCCGACAGAGCCGACCGTCGCACGGGTATCAATCGGCAACTCCACGAACTGGCCGCATTCAATCTCGCGGGCAATGACACCCCGTGAAATGATCCAGATTGCGTTGTATTCCTGTGTGAAGGCCCTGCCAAACGAGTCAGAGACGGTTTCGATTGCCTGCTCTGGTTCAGGAATGCCGTGTTCAATGAAAAGCCGATCGACGAACGGGCGAATAATTGAGGCTGCAGAAGGGATTAGCACCGGATGAGCATCCAGCTCATTCACGCTGATCTGCGGTTTTCCTGCGAGGGGATGGTTCTTGTCGACGGCAAAAACGACACGCTCGCGGTAATGCGGCTCGAACACCAATCCCTGCATGTTCTCTGGTGCTGGCAGGCGGCCCATAACAAGATTCAGCTCACCATTTCTCAGTTGATCCAGCAGGACGTGGTTTTCTCCGGTTACGATATGAAGCCTGTTTCGCAACCCTGTATCAAGGAAAGCCTTAACGGCCTGCGGAATGAGCGATGCAGCCACTGTTGGCAGAGCGCCAATGCGGACCATCGGGCCGTCGCTATAGTTGAGCTGAGATAATGCATTGATGCCGTTACGGGCAGCGGCAAGACTGGTGCCTGCATGACGCAGGAACACCTCACCGTAATGGGTGATACGGATCCCGCGCCCATCTTTTTCAATCAGAGGCTGCCCGCATATTTCTTCCAGTTCGCGAATAGTACGGGTGACGGCTGGCTGGGTGAGATGAAGCACCTCCGCAGCGCGGCTCACGCTGTTTTGGCGAGACACTTCCACAAATGCTTCTAAATGCCTGAGCTTTAATCTGCGTAAGTTATTCATAACAATCTCAATATGATTAGTCTGGATAATATCATTATTCATTTTGAAACAGACATGCAATTGATCCGTTTAGGGGGATGCGCATGCACTTCATAGAATTAAACTCTACAACGCTTCACTTCAGTAAGACCAATTCAGAGTCAGCAGCACCAGCGCTTGTTCTGATTAATTCATTGGGAACGGACTTTCGCATTTGGGATGAATTTCTGGTTCATCTCGGGCATCAAGGCGAAGTTCTGACCTATGATAAACGTGGGCATGGTCTTTCTAGTGTTGGCGATGAGCGGTATTCGATTGACTTGCATATGCGTGACCTTGCTGCGCTCATGGACAGCCAGTCCATCAAGAATGCAGTGATTTGCGGTGTATCTGTAGGGGGCATGATCGCAATGGCGCTGCAGGCCGCCCGGCCTGATCTGGTGAGCGGGCTGATCCTGTGTAACACCGCACCGCGCATCGGTGACGCACAGACGTGGCAAGAGCGTATCAACGCAATTGAGGCCAACGGGATGGAGGGGATCGCTGATACAGTGATGTCTCGTTGGTTCTCAGCGGGCTTTCAGGCAAAATGGCCAGAAGCAGTTGCAGGATATCGGAATCTTTTGTGCCGAACACCTTTGGACGGATATATCGGCACATGTGCAGCCATTCGGGACGCTGATCTGACCTGTCAGGCCGCACAGATTGACGTGCCTGTTCTCTGCGTTGCTGGTGAGGACGACCAGTCTACACCGCCAGAACTGGTTGAGGAGATGGCAAGCCTCATTCCGAACGCTAAATATGAGCGGGTGGGAAACTGCGGACATCTGCCAAGTCTGGAGCAACCTGAGTATCTGGCGCATCTTGTTCGGCAGGCGATTTCTCGTTGGCCAAACAGGGTTGACCAGCGTGAACTGCGGCAAAGCGAAATTTACAAACAAGGCATGCAGACACGACGGAGAGTGTTGGGAGACACTCACGTGAATGCTGCTGAAGTTCAAAAGAGCAGTTTTGATGCGCCTTTTCAGGAGCTTATCACTGAAGCGGCTTGGGGGCATGTGTGGTCGCGGCACAACTGGACATTGCGAGAACGGTCCATTGTAACTATTGCGCTTCTCGCTGCGTTAGGGCACCTAGATGAGGTGGCCATGCATGTGCGGGCTGCAAGAAACACCGGGGCAACACGGGAAGATATAAGCGAAGCTCTGCTGCACACCGCAATTTATGCCGGTGTGCCAGCCGCAAACAGCGCCATCAAAGTCGTCAAAAATGTTTTCGCGCAGCTTGATGCGTCAGGGGAGTGAGATGAGCAAGCCAACGACCAATGCTGGTCCGTTCTTTCCACGAGACCGGAACTGGCATCCTCCGGCATTGTCGCCTAACTACAAAACGAGCGTGTTGCGGTCTCCGCAAAAGGCGCTTCTGTCTCTCGGAAATACAATCAGCGAAACCACCGGACCAGTCTTCGGCCACAACATGCTGGGTGAGCTGGATCAAGATTTAGTGCAGAATTATGCCAAACCGGGTGAAAGTGCGCAGGGAGAGCGCATCATTGTCCATGGCCATGTTCTGGATGAAGAAGCCAGACCAGTTCCGAATGCGCTGGTAGAAGTTTGGCAGGCCAACGCTGGTGGCCGCTACCGTCATAAAAAAGATGGCTACCTTGCGCCGCTTGACCCGAATTTCGGCGGATGTGGTCGCGTCATCACGGATGAGAATGGATACTATGCTTTTCGCACCGTTCGTCCCGGCCCGTATCCGTGGCCAAACGGGGTGAATGACTGGCGCCCGTCCCACATCCATTTTTCGCTTTTTGGTTCCGGTTTCGCGCAGCGCCTGATCACACAGATGTATTTTGAGGGCGATCCTCATATTCCGCTGTGTCCGATTGTGAGGACGATCAATGATCCGGCTGCGATTGAGATGCTGGTTGCCAAACTGGACATGAACCATTCTGTGCCAATGGACGCTCGTGCCTACCGCTTTGATATCGTCCTGCGTGGCCGCCGCTCGACCATGTTTGAGAACCGTATGGAGGGCAATTGATATGACTAAGCTGGAGTATCTGAAAGAAAGCCCAAGCCAGACGGCTGGTCCGTACGTTCATATCGGCTGCACACCGAACTTCATCGGGAACACAGGGATCTTCAAAGAAGACCTTGGCGCGCGCATGGTGAATCTGCAAACCAAAGGCCAGCGCATTACCATTAAAGGTCGTGTGTTTGATGGAACCGGAACGCCTTTGAAAGACGCCATGCTGGAAATTTGGCAGGCAGACAGTGAAGGTCTGTTCAACAGCCCGTCAGAAACGCGTGGTAAAGCTGATCCCCACTTTACTGGATGGGGGCGCCAGCCGGTCAATCTGGAAAGTGGTGAGTTCTGCTTTGAGACTGTGAAGCCGGGGTCTGTTCCGTTTCCTGATGGCAGGACACAGGCACCACATATTAACTTCTGGATCGTTGCGCGCGGAATAAACATTGGCCTCAATACACGCATGTACTTCCCGGAAGAGGACGAAGCCAACGCAGTTGATCCGGTGCTGGGCAGTATTGAACATCGCGTGCGCGTATCAACGCTGATCGCGAAGCAATCCGGCGACACCTACACCTTTGACATTTACATTCAGGGTGAAAACGAAACCGTCTTCTTTGATATCTGATTGATAAATATGGCTGAATTTCTGTCTTTAAAAGATGCGGTCACGAAATACCTCAAAAGCGGTGACACTGCCGCTTTTGAGGGTTTTACGCATCTTATTCCCCACGCCGCTGCCCACGAAGTTATTCGGCAGGGCATTGATGAACTCGCTGTCATTCGCATGACGCCTGATCTTATTTATGATCAGCTCATCGGCATGGGGCTGGTCAGGAAATTGATCTTCTCCTACGCGGGTAATCCGGGTGTTGGGTTATTGCGACGTGTGCGTGATTCAATCGAAAACGGCTGGCCGCGCTCCATCGAGATTGAAGAGCACTCCCACGCCGCTCTTGCCAATGCATATGAAGCTGGGGCTGCTGGCCTGCCATGCGCCGTGTTTCGTGGTTATATGGGCACAGAACTTCAGCGCGTAAATCCGAATATCAAGAAAATCAATTGTCCCTTTACGGGGGAAGAACTGGCCGCTGTTCCATCCATTCGGCCCGACGTGGCTTTCATCCACGCTCTTAAAGCAGACCGCAAAGGCAATGTGCTGATCGAAGGAATTGTGGGTGTCCAAAAGGAAGCCGTGCTGGCTGCTACGCACTCCATTGTGACGGTTGAGGAAGTGGTTGATGAGCTGGACACGCATATGAACGCGTGCATCCTGCCACACTGGACCGTCTCCGCTATTTGCGAAGTGCGCGGCGGGGCACATCCGTCTTATGCGCAAGGGTATTACGGCAGAGACAACAAGACGTATATCGACTGGGATCCGATCGCAGCAGATCGTGAGAGGTTTCAGGCATGGATGGAAGAACACGTGCTGAAACAGGGACCAGAGGTGTTTGCTGACCGCATCAAAGGGCTGGAGGTAACTCCGTGACAGCACCAGACTTTACCCCGGACGAGATGATGGCCATCGCGGCATCCCGCGCCTTGAGCAACACGGATGTGTGCTTTGTGGGCATCGGCCCGCCATCTGCTGCCTGTAACATCGCCCGTTTAACTCACGCACCAGATATTACGCTGATTTATGAGAGTGGAACGATTGGCACTGCGCCAGATATTTTGCCGCTTTCCATTGGAGATGGTGAGCTTTGTGACACAGCGCTGACGACGGTTTCAGTAACCGAGATGTTCCGCTACTGGTTGCAAGGTGGCAAGATCACAGTCGGTTTTCTGGGGGCAGCGCAGATTGATCGTTTCGCTAACATCAACACCACTGTTGTGGGTGACTACGACCATCCAACGGTAAGATTGCCGGGTGGCGGCGGAGCGCCTGAGATCTCCTCTTCCTCTCAGGAAACTTACATCACCATGAAGCAGAGCAAGCGTGGTTTTGTTGAGAAACTGGACTTTTTCACCTCCTTTGGGCACGGAGAGGGAGGTGACCACCGAGCTCGTATGGGCATCACCACAAAAGGCCCAACCCTGCTGATTACCGACCTTGCCATCTGGAAACCTGATCCTGTTACCAAAGAGCTGACAGTGGTCTCGCTTCATCCGGGTACGACCAAAGAACGGGTGCAACAAACAGTGTCTTGGGCTGTACGGTTCTCGGATGATTTGCAGGAGACCCCTGTGCCGACTGAGGAGGAACTGTCTGTTCTGCGCGCATTAAAAGCGCGAACGGCGGCGGCGCATGCGGGTAACAGAGTGGAGACGGCCTGATGTCTGAGGCATATATTTGCGATTATATTAGAACACCGATTGGTCGTTATGGGGGCGCGCTGTCTTCTGTTCGGGCGGACGATCTTGGCGCATTGCCAATTAAAGCATTGATGGAGCGGAACCCGTCAGTTGATTGGGAAGCCGTTGATGAAGTGTATTACGGCTGTGCCAATCAGGCTGGTGAAGACAACCGCAACGTGGCTCGCATGGTCGCGCTGCTGGCAGGTTTGCCAGAGGCTGTGCCTGGGACAACGCTGAACCGCCTTTGTGGTTCTGGTATGGATGCTGTCATTGCAGCCTCTCGTGCCATCAAGACAGGTGAATGCGATCTTGTGATTGCTGGCGGCGTGGAATCTATGTCCCGTGCGCCATTTGTGATGCCAAAGGCGACCTCACCGTTTTCTCGTGCCAACGAAGTGTTCGACACCACCATTGGCTGGCGGTTTGTGAACCCGAAAATGAAGAAGCAGTTCGGCATCGACAGCATGCCTGAGACTGGCGAAAACGTTGCTGAAGACTTTGGTGTCTCCCGTGCTGATCAGGACGCGTTTGCCGCGAGCTCACAGGCTAAAGCAGCGGCTGCACAAGAAAATGGCCGCCTTGCCAAGGAAATCATCGAGGTCACAATCCCGCAGCGCAAAGGCGATCCGATTATCGTGTCCGCTGATGAGCACCCACGTGCAGGGACAACTGCCGAGAAACTGGCAAAGCTGCCGACACCCTTCCGTGAAAATGGCAGCGTGACTGCGGGTAATGCCTCAGGTGTCAACGATGGCGCTGCTGCGTTGATTGTTGCCTCTGCAGCAGCGGTCAAAAAATATGGTCTGACCCCAATTGCACGCGTGCTTGGCGGAGCGACAGCCGGTGTTGCACCGCGCATTATGGGCATTGGCCCTGCTCCTGCAGCGCAAAAACTATGCGCGCGGTTAAATTTGCAACCTTCTGATTTTGACGTCATTGAGCTCAATGAAGCCTTTGCAAGTCAGGGGATTGCAGTTCTGCGCGAACTGGGGTTGGATGCAGGTGCAGCTCATATCAACCCGAATGGCGGGGCGATTGCATTGGGCCACCCACTGGGCATGTCCGGCGCACGCATCACCGGAACCGCAGCGTTGGAACTGAGCCTGCAAGGCAAAAAACGCGCACTGGCCACTATGTGTATTGGAGTTGGTCAGGGCATCGCGATCGCGCTGGAAAGGGACTAATGTGAGTGTGAGCCTCTTCACCAACCCTATGTGGAGCGGATTGTTTGGAGATGAGGACGTGCAACGCGCCTTCGCTCTGGAAACAACTCTGGATCACTATCTGGCTTATGAAGTGGCTCTCACCAAGGCCTTGTTCGCACATTCTCTGGTTTCAGCCGAAGCAAAGGACGCTGTGCTTGCTGGCTGCAAAGGGTTTGCACCTGACATAACGCGGATCAAGGCAGGCGTCGCAAAAGATGGCCTGCCAATCCCGGCTTTCATCAAGCAACTGCGCATGCGCGTTGGCGAGCCATACGCTGGAGAATGCCACAAAACATCCACCAGTCAGGATGTGATGGACACCGCACTGGTATTAGCTCTGCGAAAAACCTCTCAAATTCTGCAAAAACGCTTGTCTGCGGTCATCGCTGCACTTGAAACTGTGAAATCGGCGAATAGTGATTATCCGCTGATGGGCAGAACGCGCATGCAAGCCGCGCTGCCAATAACCGCAGGTGACCGCATTTCCACATGGATTGAACCGCTGAAACGGCACTATCAACGGCTAGACGATGTCGCTCCGGAGGTTGCAGTGCTTCAGTTTGGCGGACCTGTAGGAACAAGCCATGCTCAGGGCGAACATGCAGTTGCTATTGCCGCGCATATGGCGGCAGAGCTGGACCTGAGAGTTCCGGAGCATTCATGGCATACGCAGCGGGACAATATGGTGGATTACGCAAACGTTCTCTCCATGATCTCCGGCAGCCTTGGCAAGATTGGTACGGACGTTGCCTTGATGGCACAACAGGGCCTTGAGGAAATTAAACTTTCCGGTGGTGGACGCTCCTCAGCCATGGCCCACAAACACAACCCGATCAACGCGGAATTACTGGTAACGCTTGCCCGTTACAACAGCACCCAGGTCTCTGCGATGCATAGCGCCTTGGTGCATGAACAAGAGCGCTCAGGTTCAGCTTGGGCGTTGGAGTGGATGATCCTGCCCGGCATGTGCATTGCAACGGGCGCTGGTCTTCAGAGTGCATTAAAGCTGCTGAAACAAACAGAGTGGATTGGAACCCCCTTAAGTGATTAACTGCGCGCACCTAGTCTGAAAGGGAGAATGAGAATGTCCAGTCGCAATGAAGCCATCCAACGGGCGGAAACATATTTCGACAGCGGCGCATTCCTCACTGACCTGGCCCGATTAATCGCTATTCCGACGGAAAGTCAGGAACCCTACCAAAAACACCAATTGATGCGTTATCTGAAAGAGGAGATGCGACCACTTCTCGAGCGTCTTGGCTTCAAAACGCACATCTTCGATAATCCGAACCCGATTGGTGGCCCTTTCCTGTTCGGTGAACGCATCGAAGATCCTAGTTTCCCGACAGTGCTGACTTACGGACACGGAGATGTTGTGCGCGGACAAGCTGGTAACTGGATGGGGGGAAGAGACCCGTTCGTTCTGGAAGAAGACGGCGAACGCATTTACGGGCGCGGTACTGCTGACAATAAGTGCCAGCATCTCATTAACCTTCAGGCCTTGGGATGCCTTTTGCAGGGAAAGAAGCAACTCGGCTTCAACTGCAAGGTGATCATTGAGACTTCTGAAGAAACAGGCTCCGCTGGCCTGCAAGAGTTCTTCGATGAACACAAGCAGATGTTGGCAGCAGATGTGTTGATCGCCTCTGACGGGCCGCGCTTGCAATCGGATACACCAACAGTCTTCACCGGTGCGCGTGGTGCGCAAACATTCACACTACAAGTAAACTTGCGTGATGGTGCCAATCACTCAGGCAACTGGGGCGGGCTGCTTGCAGACCCCGCCATTATCCTTGCCAATGCAATCTCCTGCATCGCGGACAAACGCGGTCAAATCCAGATTCCAAGCTGGCGCCCAACCAGCCTGACACCAGACATTAGGGAAGCTCTGAGTGATCTTCCCGTTGGTGATAGTCAAGGCCCGACCATAAACGAGAATTGGGGAGAGGAGGGTCTCACCCCTGCCGAGCGTGTGTTTGGCTGGAACTCCTTTGCCGTGCTCGCAATGAAGAGCGGTGTGCCAGAAGCACCAGTAAACGCGATTGATGGTTATGCCTTCGCAGTTTGCCAGCTGCGCTACGTTGTGGGAACGGATGTACAGGGTCTCGTCCCATCTTTGCGTGCGCATCTGGATGCCAATGGATTTAATAATGTCGAGATAAGGCAGGAAGATCGCGGGTTCTTTCATGCAACGCGCCTGTCGCCAGATAATGCTTGGGTGCGCATGGTGATGGCATCCCTGGAAGAAACCAGTGGCAAGACACCCCATCTTTTGCCAAACCTTGCTGGTTCCTTGCCTAATGAGTGCTTTGCAGAAACACTGGGCCTGCCGACCGTTTGGGTTCCGCATTCTTATGCTGGTTGTTCGCAACATGCGCCCAATGAGCATATTCTCAAACCGGTTGCTCGCGATGCCATGCGAAATATGGTGGCGCTATTTTGGGATATTTCGGAAAAAGGGGCACCTACTTAGGCTATTCAATGCCGTCGTGAGGCTCATTTTGGGATAAAACCCTCATGATTTAAGGCGCTTAAGAGAAAAAGGTGAGCAGGCAGTGGAGAAAGCAGATTTCTTTGTAAAAAATGCATTTGCCTGCTGGACAGGATAAATTTGGCACCCTATAAGACGCTCACCTTCGCAGGACGGGAAACAAACCGCCCTAGCAGAATGTGCCCGGATAGCTCAGTTGGTAGAGCAGCGGATTGAAAATCCGCGTGTCGGTGGTTCGAATCCGCCTCCGGGCACCACTTATCTTCTTGAAATTACTAGTTAATAGACCGAGTATTCGCTCAGCTTT
>NZ_LMCC01000010.1:0-106322 GCF_001623225.1 Pseudovibrio sp. Ad13
AATCGACAATATGATAGGCAGGCTGACGTTTTGAGCTTCGCATAATCTGAGTGATCGCCTCCAGAAGCTCTTCCAGTCCGACATGCATCTGTATCTGAATATTTTCCTCATCCATTGCATTGTTGCATAGGCAGAAGACGCCACTTTCTGTGCCAAGAATACCAGACCATTTGTTGGTCAGCTGCTGTGAGACTGTCCCGGCAATCAGCTCTGCAATCGTATTGGTGCAGTGAGAGCGCACCATGTTGTGGTAGGTGGCAACGGCCATCAGATCATTAAAGGTATATCGGGTCCAGCCTTGGCGCTCGCCCTCAAGTACCAACTGCTTCCGCCGCCTCCAGACCCGCAACGTCTCGATATTCATCCCAACGATCTTGGCAACTTCGGAAGCCGTATATGTACGGCTATAGGTGTCACTATTCCCAATCATGCTCGACTCACTTCTTGAATTGGGTCGAGAGTACCATTTCATGCAAGTGGGTCAAGTGAAACGAAAATGAATCTTCTAACTGATTGGTTTAGATGAAGTGTTGTGCGTTGGGTGTTATGAAGAAGCTTAAGAAATGGATTGAATGCTTCGTTTGCGATGTACCACTAACCAGACGTTCGTGTATTTCTATCAAGGATTGAGGCAACGTCAGGGGGGCAGGCGACTGGTTTGTGGGATAGGAAGTTCTCTACTCGGTATTAATACGCTCATTGCTGACGTTGGTCAAAGCACAGAGCCTCGCTGGTGTAGCAAGTCGCTTGTGACCAACACCGGTCATTCAGCCTGCTGTTGGAGGCAGCCAAGCAGACCGAGGTTTCAACTCTAGGTTATTCTAGTTCAACTTACTATAGAGAGAGGAAAGCTAACTTTTTCCGTTGAATTTCCTCTCTAGCTAGCCGAACTCAAATAACCGAATGACTTCTCTACGGGAGGAGCAAATTTAGATCGTTGATACCAGTTTCAAAGGTTGGCCCAACTTTCATTGCGATTTTGGCATGCAAATAGAGCACGACAGGCCCGACTAAAAGCTGGACTGAAAACACTCATATGAGATTCTCCTTTTAAGATTTTGTGGTTCAATCTTAGCCCAGAAATTGAGCGGGAATCCATCTGGTCCACCAGTTTAACGAGATTGGATACCATTTTAGCATGTGCGTCAGCAGCTTCCTCAAGCTCACCTACGGCCATGAATATATCCATTTTGACATTCTGCCTTTTCGTACTCGTTTGCTCTTCTAGCGCAATGAGAAAGCAATCAGCCCACCAGATGGCTGGGCTAATAGCCATATATCGTTGAAATGCTTCTGGCTGAGTAAAGGCTGTATTGAGTACGAATAGCCCTCCCATGGAAATACCCGTTAGCGTGGTTTGTGTCAGGTCTAAATCGTAACGACTAGCAAGCCATGGAGATAGTTCCTCTAGAACGAAAGCTAAGAAGGAAGTTGCGCCACCTGCCTGAATTTCATCTTGCCAAGTAAACGGTGCTGGTGCGCGGCGCATCATGGCTTCAAATCGCTTGTCTTCACATGGGGAAAGATCACGTGTGCGAATTGCTAGGTGTTCTGCTTTTTCACCTCTCCCAGAAACATCATACCCGATGCCAACAATGCAGTGTGGTGGAGGCCCATCTGGCTCCATTGCCAGCGAGTTCAGTAAAGTCGACGCAGCACCAAAGCATATGTTGCCATCGGTCACGAACATTACTGGCACAGGACCATTATTAAAAAACATCGGATTTGGCATCGCGACGTCAATAATAAAATATGCACTAACATTCTCAGACCAAATTCTGAAACGGTTTGACCCTAGAATTGGTGTCGGACCAAGATCAGTAAAATTGTTAGTACAGCTGCTCATATGGTATCTCCTTGCTAGAGATAGCAATACTAAGGTTTTGCCCTGCCCACCATTCTTGATTTGCAAATGTTTCGCACTATATATTAATGGATACAAAGAGTTGTCGTCATTTACCCTGAATAACTTCGGTAAAGCGGCGCGTAAACAGTGCATTCTCCGTTATGCAGATACGACAGATAGTAACACCTCCACTGGAAGTGCTCGAGCAGATGCACAGGAATTACCAAATGGAAATCCGTCATCCGCTCAGCAAGACTTGTTTGACCAATTGCTGCCGTTCGGCCTTAATCTAAACGCACCCGGCCAGTGCGTGACTTCAACCATAGGTCGATTTTGGTCAGCTGGTTGCTGAGTGAGGTGGATTCAACTGGTCGCGGCAACACACTGTGAAAACTTCTCAGCTGGAGTTTGATATTGCAAGGTCTTGCGTGGTCGTTCGTTGAGTTGTCTTGCGATTGCATCAAGTTCAGGCTGCGTGTGTACAGATAAGTCAGTACCTCGGGGCAAATACTGCCGCAGCAAGCGGTTCGTGTTTTCGTTTGATCCGCGTTGCCACGGTGAATGTGGGTCGCAGAAGTATACAGCAACATCCGTTACTAATGTCAGGCTTAGATGATCTGCCATCTCCTTGCCTCGATCCCAAGTCAATGATTTGTAAAGCTCTTTCGGCAATTTGTGGGTGTGTTTGATCAACCCGGAGATAACACTGCTCGTGTCTTTGTTGGCAACCTTAATCAACATGACATAGCGTGTTTGCCGCTCAACAAGAGTGGCGATATAGCTATTCTTGGATCCTCCGATCAGATCACCTTCCCAATGCCCCGGTATTGCACGGTCTTCGACGCAAGCGGGCCTTTTGCTGATCGAAACGGCATCCTTAATTTGGCCTAGACTATTTCGTTTGAGGCTTGCGTGTCTGGACCGGCGTATCGTGCGTTTAGCACGCAGATGGTCCAGCAGTTCTTTCTTCAATACGCCGCGGGCCTGTATGTAAAGGCTTCGATATATCGTCTCGTGGGACACCTGCTTGTTTACGTCTCCTGGAAAGCTACGTTTGAGCCAGCCAGAAACCTGTTCTGGAGACCACTTGCTGCGCAGCTTCACAGATACTGCGTGGCTCTTCTTCGGTAGACTTCATCGTTGAGATCATTGGCGCATCAAGGCCGCCATATTTGGCGCACCATTTATAGTAACTCACCGCGCTCAAACCGTGTTCCCGGCACAGCTGAGCAACCGGAATGCCGCTGTCGCCCTGCTTCAAGATTGCAATGATCTGCCTGTCGCTGAAACGAGATTTCTTCATAAAATCAGTCCTCAATATGAGGCAACAATATCTCTACTTTTAACTTGATCAAATAACGGGGGGATTACCCCAACATATGGCCTTGCTATATCCGAGTTGAAAGCAGAAGGAAAATGCCCCACGGACACTGAACATCGCCAAGTGGAGTATCTGAACAATATCATCGAAGCTGATCACGGCAGCTGAAACAGCTCATCAAACCTGTACGCGGGTTCAAAACCATGAAGACCGCCTATGCGACGATCAAAGGCTTTGAAGTAATGCGGGCACTGCGCAAAGGTCAGGCTGGTGCCTTCAACTTCTCGAAGGATGTTCTGGGTGAAGCCCGCCTCGTTGAGCGGGCCTTCGGAATTGGCCCAAGTGCTCTATCTGAAGCTATGACCATGCTCGAAAACCATCTTCAGAGCGATAAAATCTAATAAGATAGCCCTGAAGTCACACAAATTGCGCTCTAAGACACGTTTGCAACAGAGCCGGATGCTTTACACACGTAATCGCGGCAATGCTCAGATCCCGCAAGTTTGCAATTCAGAAGTGATGGGCAAATGTTGACGTTACATATCTTAAGTAGAATGCCCCTCGCATATCCTGCGTTCTAAGGCGACATAGCGCCCGAGTTCAATACGTTGGGCAAACTGAAATTTGATTTACGAGACACCGACAGCACGATCATGCTCCTATGAGAAATCTATTTAGAAACTGAACTTTTGGGTTTGTCGCCAAAACTTATAGCAAGGCGGTTCAAACCATTCATTGCGCATACGATGAATGTCAAATCTACGGCTTCTTTTTC
Organism: Pseudovibrio sp. Ad13; assembly: GCF_001623225.1. Taxonomy (NCBI): domain Bacteria; kingdom Pseudomonadati; phylum Pseudomonadota; class Alphaproteobacteria; order Hyphomicrobiales; family Stappiaceae; genus Pseudovibrio; species Pseudovibrio sp. Ad13. The sequence goes on from NZ_LMCC01000010.1 coordinate 3,943, forward strand.
CGTGAAGGTCTCCAATAGAAGGTTCAAATTGCCCTCAGATTCACGTTCCTCAGAGATTCTCGTGACGCTTTCTGCCCAACTGAGGGCAGCGCACTCTCTTTGTGAGAAAAGGTTGCTCTCCTTCCACACCGGTAAGCAATCCAGTTTCTGTTGATGAACATGAGCTTTTCTAGCTTCGTTTGAATGCAAATCTACACAGTATGCGCAGCCATTGATTTGTGAAACACGCAACTCCACCAAAGCTTTCAGGGTTTCCTCAATTGCAGGGACCTGCTTTTTGATGGAGAGGAGTGAATTTACGGCATCTGCGTTTATCTCAAAATAATTTAATCCCAATTCCATTTCTCCAGTGTTGATCATCTCTATATCTGGACTGCCAACTGGCGATAAAACTAACGCTCAGAATGGATCGAATGCGAACATAGTTGAAGTCTTTTCAATGCCTTCGATATCGCTCACCATTTTGGAAACAAGGTTTGGTGCTTCGTTGAAATCTTCCAAATATGTTTTTGTCATGATGTCATATTCACCGTTGATCGAATAAATCTCGGAATGTAGTTCTTTGATGGCAATCTCATTTGCGATACTACGCCACGATCCTGGTTTGCATTTTATCTGGACAAATAAACACCGCATCGTTGTAAGGCCTCCAAAAGGACATTTTAGAATTGGGTTTGCAAGTAAGAATGTGAGGCAAGTAGAGATCTCTTTCCTTGATTTTATTCTCCTATAATACGTTGCCCAGAAGCGGATCCCTCAACACTTTTCGCATAAGCTGCGGCGACAATTTTTGAAGAAACTGGTTCGTGCCCCTTGAGGGTTTTTCCATAGCGCTCATAGGAAATGTCCATGAGGCCTGGACTCACGACGTTCAGTCTAATGTTGCGAGGCATTTCAATCGCTGCAGCTGTTGCAAAACCAGAGAGTGCAGCATTTGCTGTCGCAGCGCCAACACCATTTGGAACAGGATGTTGATCCAATAGCCCGTTTGTTAGGGTGAAGGATCCACCATCTCTGACATAACTCATACCTGCGAGAACAACGTTCACTTGGCCCATGACTTTATCGGAGAGTGCATACATAAATTCAGCTTGAGAAATTTCCTGCAATTTTGCAAATTTAACAGAGCCTGCTGTCACTACGATAGCGTCCACTTCTCCAATCGCATTAAATAGCTTTTCAAGAGATGTCATGTCAGTCATATCAGTCTGATAGTCACCAGAACTGCGGCAAACTCTAATAACTTCGTGTCTCTTGCTGAGCTCTTTACAAACCGTTCGACCAATATCTCCACTTGCACCAATAACAACTATTTTCACCTCATTCCCTCCTTGGTAGTGATCTAGACTTCAACTTGCCTCAGAACTCGCGTTTGAATTTAGATTGGGACAAATAATCAGGCGAATGAATGTTTGGATCAGTAGCGGTATCTGGAATCGGTGTTTCAAGTATTGTGCGAATTGGAATTGTTCCTGTCCAACAGTGGGGGTTTACACCTTCAGGACCATACTCCTTAAGTGCGTTGCTCTGCTGCCTTCTCAAAATATCCATGACAGAGTTGTCGTAGCGATGCTTTACGGATACTTCCTCAATTGGCAAACGCATGAACTTAACCTTTTGGATTTCTTCTTCTTTATGTTCACGCAACTCTGAGCGGCGACCAGGAAATAATGTTTCGACGAATTCAAATGCGACATCCATCTTCTCATTACTGTCTTCAACCAGCTCTGATTTGCCATGGATCGTGACCGAGCGATAATTTACAGAATGGTGAAAAGCTGAGCGTCCTAAAAGCAGCCCGTCCAGGTGACTTACATTGAAGCAAACATCAATTTTTTTGGCCTGTTCAAGCAACATCTTGCTGCCAGCTAGACCATGCCAATAGACGTAATTACCTTTGCGCCAGTAAAGTGTGGGATTTAAGAAGGGCTTGCCGTCGAGTACAAACGCAATCGTACACATATACCCGCTATCCAATATATCGTAGACTGCTTGCTCGCTGTAATCTGCGTATTCAGGGGCTCGTTTAATTGTAGACCTTTTGGTTTTTTCAAATACTTTAGTGGACGTCATATTACTTTTTCCAATTTTCTATGGCTCGCATGACTCAGAAAAAAAACTGCGGTTTTGAGATGAAAATGTGTTGTCCTGGCAAATTGTAATTTGGTGCCGATCAATATCTTAAAGGCGTGCTTTCAGCTGATTTGAATTTCTCAGGCAGGAAAGTGGACAAGTACGCCTGCCGCTTCCCGAGCAATTTGTAATAAGCCTGTTTTAGGTCACTGTGAGCTGAGCGTTGAACGTTTGCGTCAGCCATTAACTGTTTGTTGACTCTGCAAATATTGCTATGACGTACTTCGTCAAGAAGACCGGGGGCTATTTCGTCAATATAACTCAAGCGAAGAAGTAATGGCGCTACTGCGGCTTCTACGAGCGAGAATGAATCGCCAAAAAGGTACTTCCCACCGTGCGAGGCAGCTTCCAGTTCATCGAGCTTTTTATGAAGCGTTCCTACAGTTGAACCGTATTCTTCCTCACTCCCCATTACGGAAAGATCATACAGACTCCACATCAGCTGGTTAATGAACTGAATCCACGCACGGTCACGGGATCGTTCAAACAAGTCCGACGGATATGTCTTTTGCTCAGCGTAATCCTCAATGAACTCGATTATTGCTATAGATTCAAACAGCACCTGATTTGTACCAGCGAAAAGAACTGGCACTTTTTTTAGCGGGGAAACTTTTGTGAACCACGTTGGAGGGTTCGACAAGTCGATATATTCGATGTCAAAATCGAGGCCTTTCAACGACAGGGCTATAAATACCTGCTGCACAAAAGGACATAAATTATAGCTTACGAGTTTAAATTTCAAACTTTGCCCCCCCCCCATGCAGCATTGCTTTCAAACACCTTAGTCTACGGTCACCAGTTGTCCGTTAATGCCTCCCTCAACGCACTTAAGATAGGCATTTGCGACCCTTTCTGATGAGACTGGAGTATGACCAGGAAAAACGCTTCCATATCGTTCGACGGAAATGTCCTGGAGCCCCGTGCTAACAACGTTAATCCGAGTGTCACGTGGCATTTCAATCGCCGCACTCTTCACAAATCCGCCGATAGCACCATTGGCAGCAGCTGCACCGCTTGCCATTCGGATCGGGTCTCTATCCAGAATACCGCTTGATAGGGTAAACGACCCGCCGTCATTGAGATAGTTTAGGCCTGCGAGTACGCAGTTGATCTGGCCCATTGCCTTGTGCGTGAGGTTAAATAAAAATTTATCTTCAGGAAATTGCTCGAGAGGGCAGAAATGAACCGCACCAGCAGCCAGAACAACAGCGTCTACTTTTCCGATCTCTTTGTACATGGCATCAATAGAGGATCTCTCTGAGATATCTGCATTTACGTCACCACTGTTACGTCCAACTTTAATCACATCGTGATGGTCCGGTAACGCAGCACATATCGTCGTTCCAACATGTCCTTCTGCACCAATTACAACAATTCGTTGAGCCCGACTTGAGGTGTTCATTTCCGCTAGATTGGTCGTTTTTCGTGCATGGCTCATCAGTCACCCTCGGGGTTTATATCCACATATTACCGTAGAGCTTCTAAATTAGAATATTCGAATTTAAAAATGAAAACATTTCATTTATTTGGTTCTTGAAATTTTATCATAAAAAAACAAGTATTATATCGATAACGATAGTATTGAATTGATCTTATCAAATCTAAAATATATATTTTACATAAGAGTAATATTATAAATATTATTATTTAGGAGGCTGATGAAAATGTTGCTTGAAACCGGGCATGTTGACGAATTTGTCAACAATAATCTTCCAGTAACTGAACTACAGCCAGAATTTAAAATTGATCTTTACCCATATCAAAAGAAGTTAAACGTAGGAGTTGAACTAGTTGATGCCTTAGTGGAGCGGGGGTTCGGCGAACATCCGGCTTTAATCGGCTCAAATGGTACATTGACGTATCAGCAGCTTAGAGATCTTTCAAATCAGATTGCTAGAGTTCTCAGTGAAGATTTCGGCGTCATGCCTGGGAACCGGGTCATGATTAGGTCGAGAAACTGCCCAATGATGGTGGCGTGCTTTTTGGCAATCTTGAAGGTTGGTGCAGTTGCTTTCAATACCATTGCGCTCATGCGTGCGGGCGAACTGAGCATCTTGATCGATAGGGCTAAGGTAGATTTGGTTCTTTGCCAAAAAGGTTTAGATGAAGAGCTAAGCCTGTTGGATAGAAACACACGCCCTGATCTTAAAATTGCGGAATTTTCGGCAATCATTGACGACAAAGCGACTGTGAATGCTAAGGCAATCTTCAAATCGACTAAGTATGAGGCAGCTAAAACCTCTCAGAACGACATTGCACTGCTAGCTAGTACATCCGGCACGACCGGGAAGCCTAAAATCACCATGCATCGCCATCGCGATATCCTTGCAATTGCTGATGGATTTGCAAGGCAAGTCCTAAAAATTGTGCCAGGTGATGTCTGTATAGGTACACCTCCGTTGGCATTCACTTTCGGTTTGGGCGGTTTGGCGGTGTTCCCGTTACGCTTTGGCGCAGCTGCCGTTTTGTTGGAGCAGACGTCACCATTCAATCTGGCAGAATTTATCGGCCAGTATGATGCAACTGTCTGCTTCTCCGCACCAACAGCATACAAAGTTATGCTTTCTGAAGAAGTTAACTGCAAACTTCTCAAGACTTTACGTTGCGCTGTATCCGCTGGTGAGAACTTACCGCAACCAGTGTTAGAACACTGGCAAGATCGTATAGGCGTTCCAATCATAAATGCGATGGGGTCAACCGAGGCACTACACACATTCATCTCAACCCGCCTGGAAGATTTTCAGTCAGGCTCTGCTGGCCTCTGGCCAATTGAGGGGTACGAGGTTGAAGTATTTGATGATGGTATGAAACCTGTCGGGATTGGGAAGCCGGGCTGGTTGGGTTTCCGTGGACCAACAGGTTGTCGCTATATGGATGATGACCGACAGGCCGAATATGTCAAAGATGGTTGGAACATCACCGGCGACTTCTTCCGCAAAGATCAGGATGGAAAGCTACACTTCGTTTCTAGAGCAGACGATATGATTATTTCGTCTGGCTACAATATAGCTGCTGCTGAAGTTGAAGAAGCACTGCTTTCACATCCATCCGTTCGAGAATGTGCAGTTGTAGGTATACCAGATCCAGATAGAGGAAGTATCGTCCGCGCGCATGTCGTTCTGGCCGATAAGAATAGCAAAGCACCGAGCTTAGTTGAGGCGTTACAAGAGCATGTGAAGAACACTATATCACCATACAAATATCCAAGATCGATTATCTTTGTTGACAGTTTGCCCAAAACCGAAACGGGCAAATTAAAACGGCACATGTTGCGCAAGGCGGAAAATACAAACGGCGACAGCGCTGAGGATAAGGATTCTCTGATAAGTGAAATAGCCAATGACCCAACGATAGGGGCTGGAAATTTTCTTTTTCGCGTCCACGAGTTAGCAGTAGATAATGAACGTACAGCAGTCACTCACATTGATATTGAGGGACAAGCTTGGGCATTTTCCTTAAATGACCTGGTAGCGAAAGCAAACCATATAGCATCTTGCTACTGGCATTTGGGTATACGGGCGAAATCCATTGTCGCATTATATTTAGATGATAGCATTTCCTATTATCTTCACTACCTCGCTTTAACGAAGATCGGAGCTATCCCTGCATTTTTAAATGGCGGAGTTTTGCCGGAAATTGCGAGTAAGTATCTATCAAAGATCAAGCCTGAGTTGCTTGTTTCTGAAGGGGAAAGGCTGGGTGAGATCCTCACCTACAACGCCAATTTCGAATGTCCAACAACAGATATCATTGAGGTCGAAAAACAACCTTTCTCGCTTCCCTGTGAAACCTATGATCACTTGGATGATGATACTGTTCTCATTAGTCATACTTCCGGTACGACGGGTCTTCCCAAGGCGGTTTCTTTTAGTCAAAAGTCGATAATTTACGGGGTCAAGAAGCAGCTTGGTAAGAAGCTCGGCAATGCTATGTTATCGGCTGCACCGATCTCACATGCGGCTGCCATCACAATGCTGATGAGCAACATAATGCGTATGAACCATCTGATTGTCACTTCAGATAAATCTCCTGAAGGGATAGCGGCGGCAATTGAGACTTTTGAGCCGTCAATAATGTTCGCATTCCCTAGTGTTTATGTTGATTTGTGTCGGATTGACATTGATCCAGACCGCCTCGCCTCCATCAATATATGGATGAGTACTGCGGATGCATGTCATGAGCCTCATGTCAGAAAAATGCTTCAATACGGTCATCGTTATGAGGATGGAAAACGCGTAAATGGTGCTCTGTTTATTGATAACTTGGGCTCTTCGGAATTCGCTTTTGGGATCTTTCGAAACATCCACACGCTTAAGACCAACAACTACAACCGCTGTGTGGGTAAACCATTTTCCTGGATCGAAGTCGCGCTCTTTGATGAACAGGACAAAAAAATCACCGATTATGACGTAGTCGGCAGGCTTGGAGTTAAATCACCGAGTGTGACTTCAGGGTATTGGGAGAATCAAGAGGCGACCGCAGACGCCATTCTTGACGGCTACTGGCTTACTGGAGACCTAATCTACAAAGGCGAGAATGACCTTTACTACCACGTTGATAGAACAAGCGATTCGATGCTGCTGGGCGGCAAAACCTACTATAGCTGCCAGCTCGAAGAGGCCTTTTTGAAAAATATTCCTGAGATCTTCGATTGTACAGTGGTCCAAGGCGAACTTGAAGGAACTTTAAAGGTTGAAGCAGAAATCAAAGAAGGCCTGCCTTTCGCAGATATCGCGCAGAGAATATTCGTATATTCCAACCAGAATAACCTTCCGGATATCACTGAAATCAAGCAGGTTTCTCCCGGGTCTAACGAAGGGGTCACAGGGAAAAAACTAAAGCGTGTCATCCGCGAAACAGCTTGATTGGATTGCATAATGCTTAAAGACATTGAAGTGTCATCAAATGCGAAGCTGTTTTCTGTTTCCAAAAATGTAGAGTTTTGCGAAACAGACATGGCAGGCATCGCCCATTTTTCAAATATCTTTCGATATGTAGAATATGCGGAGACGAGGTTTTTCCAGCAAGGCGGAATGAGTATCTGCGATCCGGCCAAAGATCAAAAGTGGCCGATCCTCTCAGTGAACTGCGATTTTCTGCGACCAATGACCTTTGGCGATGAGATACTCATCGCCATAAATGTTGGCCGGATTGGCACAAAGTCACTGGTGCTTAATTTTTTCATCTGTAAAAAGCTGAGCGATGGCCGCGAAGAAGATGTTTCCAGAGGCCAGCTGACAGTCATTCACGCCAAAGCGTCGGGCGAACACGGCAAAATTGCAACTGCCGAAATTCCACCTGATTTCAAAAGCTACCTCCGTGAATATCTGGCAGCGGCAGATTGTGATGAAATAACAGCTGGTTAACCTCTTATTCAATCACGGAAAGCGAACTGGAAACGAATATATGCCTCCACGCCAAAGACCGAACCCGGCGGTAATTGCTAATCAGGTTTTACCGCTGTTGTTCGTCATTCTTTACAGTTCGGGGTATGTGGCATCGAAAATCGGCATCGCATATACAGATCCGTTTACGTTTCAAACCCTGCGATTAGCCGCTCCAGTTCCGCTTTTCTTAAGCATCATTTTTTTAATCAAGGCTGAGTGGCACAATAAACCGATAGAAGTATTCCATGTCTGCGTGACCGGAATTCTCATACACGGATTTTGCTTCACAGGTATGCTGATCGCATATGAATGGGGGATGGATGTAGGCACAGTTGGCCTGATTATGGCACTGCATCCAGCACTCGCCTCTGTGGGGGCAATCGCTTTTCTGGGCGAAAGATTCAGCTTCAAACTGATACTGGGCTTGTTGCTCGGGACAATAGGTGTCCTGCTCGTCGTCAATCAAAAAGCCAATTTAGATAATAACACCTATAGCGGGGTGTTGCTTACAGTCCTGTGTCTTTTCAGCATGGTCGCAGGCGTGCTCTACCAAAAGCGATTTATAGCGCACATGAACCTGATGACAGGGTCACTGATCCAGCATTTAAGTGCGCTCATCCCCGTGTTTGGACTAATGCTTGCCTTCGAGCCAATGGTCATCAACTGGTCCGTCCCTCTGCTTGGATCATTACTTTGGCTAAGCGTTGTTCTTTCTCTAGGAAGCTGGGTGCTTTTTTATATTCTCATACGAAGCGGCGATATTTCACGTTCGCAGAGCTATTTTTTCTTAGGCCCACCCATAACTGTATTGCTGGCATGGATATTCTTCGATGAAGGTTTCGGATCTTATTTCATGTTCAATCTCAGCCTGATCGTGGTGGGCATATTGATTGTCACCAGACATAAAGCACCAAAGGTGATTGAAACCCAAACCCCGGAGGAAAGCATGGCACGAAGCAGATGAAGTCCGCTCAACGTCCGTATCACCCAAACATCTAGCAGGTGGAAGAGTGCTGCCCGCACCATTGTTTGGGAGCAGTTGGTTTATAGAACATGGAGATTTGGAATGTCTTATAACGAACCGCGCATCTTTGTCGAAAAGATCATTGACGTGGGTGAGGAAAAAATCTTCATAAACCCAAGAATTCTGATGATCCGGGCCTTCATGGCTGGCGCAATTCTGGCAATTGCTGCGGTCTTTGCAATCACCGTCGGCGTGCAAACCGGCTTCCCCATCGTAGGGGCTGTCCTGTTTCCTGTTGGTTTTTGCATGCTATATCTCATGGGGTTCGATCTTGTTACCGGAATATTCGTTCTTGCCCCGTTGGCCTGGATTGACAGGCGGCCCCACGTCACTCTTAGCGGTGTGGTAAAGGCGATCACGATTACTTTCATCGGCAATTTTTTAGGCGCCCTGCTGGTCGCTTTTCTAACTTCTGTCATCTTCACCTACGGTTTCTCAGCACCAGTCAATCATGTTGGCGAGGTCATCGCGAACATCGGTAAGAACCGCACGGTGGGCTACAAGGAACATGGCATGGGCGGCATGATGACTATCTTCATCCGCGGCGTCCTGTGTAATTGGATGGTATCCCTTGGTGTGGTTGGCGCAATGGTCTCCACCTCGGTCAGCGGAAAAGTCATCGCAATGTGGATGCCGATCATGCTGTTCTTTGCAATGACCTTCGAGCATTCGGTGGTCAACATGTACCTGTTTCCAACGGCGCTGATACTGGGTGGAGACTTTTCCATTCTCGATTATCTGATCTGGAATGAGATCCCGGTCGTGATCGGTAATCTGGTCGGAGGACTCGCTCTCACCGGGCTGCCGCTGTTCGCAGCTCACATGCGTTCCGCTGACATAAAGGAAACGTACTCGCGCGCGCACTTGGTGAACACATCAGCTTATGAACGCGACATGCTCTAAGCATATGCCATTTAAACGCTTGATACATTTAGAAACGAAATTATAGATCCGACGCAATATTAGCGATTTTCAGGAGAAATTTATGACAAATCTTGATCAAGAGACAGTGGGTACACAGCGTCGCCCAACAGGCATGACCGGCATGGCTGGCGGCGGTTTTTATGATGCCAACTCCGCCCCACAGTGGGAGCAAATCGCAGCCGTCCTACCCTGGTTAGAAGACACTCTCTCAAGTCTGCCCTTAGAAAAAAGCTCAGGACCAGTTACCTTTGCAGACTTTGGGTGTTCTGAAGGACGCAATTCTATTTCTGTCATGCGTCACCTCATCGGCAAGACAATGCAGCAGACAGACCGCCCGTTTCTGACGATCCATTCTGATTTGCCGACAAATGATTATTCTAAGTTATTTCTTGGTTTAAGACCTGACGGACAATCGACATTCGGCTCACAGCGGGTCTCATCAGCAGCCGTTGGCGGATCGATGTATGATCAATTACTGCCAGCAGACAGCGTTCATGTCGCCACTACCTTCAACTCAATCGGCTACTTGTCCGAACGCCCGCTTGATAAGTTGCCCGGATACGTATTGCCAAACGGCCCCAGCAAAAGGCGGGCAAACGGTCACGTCACAGAAAAAGAGAGTAAGATATTTGCTAAGCAAGCCGAAGATGACATGGCAGCCTTTTTAACCGCCCGGGCGAACGAACTTGTATCAGGCGGCAAGCTTATGGTTCAGGTCTTCGGCTGTACAAATGAACTCCGCACCTGCGACGGCCTGTTCGACCTTCTCAACGACGCTCTTCTAGCGCATGTCAAACTCGGCAATATTTCCTCGCAAGTATATGAGAGATACTATCAGCCAGTCTATTTCCGCAGTCTGGAAGAGCTGACATCCCCTTTAACGAACTCAGCGTATAATCTGGCCGGTCTTTACACGCTGGATCGAACAGAAAGCTATGAAGTGCCAGTCCCCTTTGTTGAAGCTTACAAGCAAGACAAAGATCTGGATCGCTATGCTACCAATTATGTCAACTTCTTCCGGGCATTCACTCAAGCAGTGTTGCGTGGAAATCTCCCCGATACACCATCAAAAGCAAATCTGTTAGACCAGATCTACAAGACAGCAGAAACCCTTTTGAAGACCACTCCGGAAGATTATTCATTCCGGAATATCTCTGTAGCAATGCTTCTGACACGTAAATAACCGCTCTGTTGCAAAGTCTAGCGCAGATAGATAATCATACTGCGCAGCATTTTGCCCAATAACCGAACTTGACACTATGCAAGACACAAATGTTGCAAGAACTAACAGCGTTGCTTTCTTCAAATCTTCTTGCTTCAGTGGCACAACCGTCGAAGCCGGGGTACAACGCACTTGGGGGCACCTCAGATTCCGATAAATACCAATATAGCTCAGGAACTTCTGAGTAGTTCAAGGTATGACACTCTAGGATGCTGCTGGGTGAGGCAGGCAGGTGGCAATCCCCCGCTAACTGATCGAGGTTAAAAGTAGAGATGTTGTTGCCTCATATTGAGGACTCACTTTAAAGAAATCTTGTTTCAGAGATTGCGTAACACTTTACCTAAGCTGTACTCAACCCTTGATGGAAACGTCCGAAGGTCCGCTCATGGCCCTCGACGTAGCTACCGCCTCTCAATTACCTGAGATTTCGCGGTGCAGCGAACGTCAGCAAAAAGTACGCTCTTCTGCTGTTCGCATTTAATGTGGGTTCGAGCTTATGATTGCAGGTCGTGAGTGTGTCACGAAGTCTCCACGGAGACGAACTGTGCGTAAGATGAGGGTAGGCCCCTCGGAACCGTCTTTCAGGAGGAGGTTCCAAACCACCTTAAGCTGCTGTGGTTAAGAGCCATGGTGGTGAGCGTTAAGGAAAAGGCATTTTAGAAATGTCAGGTGCGTATCAGAGGAGGCGAACGCAAGTGAACCGTTGATGAGGTGTCGAAAGCAATTTAGATGATGTCAAAACCAACTGCTTGTGACCAGTTGGGATGAGCTCAGCGGCCACCTGATTACTGGCTGAGCGGCATCCGGCACAGAGACGGCGCGACCTTGATACAGGCTCATGCACGGAACGTGAGAACCTGTCGCCCGGGTGATGAGGGAGACGCTCAAGCAGAGGACCTGTAAGAGCCAGAGTACCAAGACCGGGCACAGGGGCGGAGCAGTCCGTAGTAGTGAGGAAAGGTCTGTAATGGACCCGGAGCGAAGGGGCTGCCCTGTTCAGTGGAAATTATTAAACAACCGGGAACGGGATGATTTAATGACAAACACAAAGCCCTTCGATGTTTCCAAACAGCTTGTCTGGGAAGCGTGGAAGCGAGTTAAAGCCAATAGAGGAACCTATGGGATCGATCTTGTATCCTTGGAAGAGTTTGAAGCTGAACTGCCGAAGAACTTGTACAAGATATGGAATCGTATGTCGTCAGGCTCCTATTTTCCGCCTGCTGTTCGCAGGGTGAATATACCCAAAGATGATGGAGGCACACGGCCCCTTGGTATTCCCACAGTGGGAGACCGGGTGGCTCAAACAGTTGTCAAACTGGTGCTGGAACCGCAGATTGATCCGATCTTCCATCCCAATTCCTATGCTTACCGGCCTAGAAAGTCAGCACTTGATGCTGTCCGCCAGACCCGGCAACACTGCTGGAAGTATAACTGGGTGGTAGATCTGGACATTCAGGGGTTTTTCGACACCATTCATCATGATCTCCTGATGAAGGCAGTTACGAAACACACCCAGAATAAGTGGGTGCTGCTTTACATCGAGAGATGGCTGAAAGCGCCTGTTGTCCATCCCGATGGCACAATAGAGAGCAGAACTGTCGGTACGCCACAAGGCGGCGTCATAAGCCCCTTGCTGGCAAACCTGTTTCTGCACTATGCGCTGGACGTCTGGGTAAGCCGCCACTTTCCGCAAGTCCGTTTTGAACGGTATGCGGATGATGGTGTCTACCACTGCGCCACACGAGCAGAAGCGGAACGACTATTGGAAGCGTTAGAGCAACGCCTGAAGGAGTGTCACTTATCCCTTCATCCTCAGAAAACCAAGATTGTTTATTGCAAGGATAGCAACCGCAAAGGAAGCTATCCTGAGATCAGTTTTGATTTTCTGGGCTTCACCTTCCGGCCAAGGCGGGCCATGTCAAAGCATGGAGATGTATTCTCAGGATACACACCTGCGCTTAGCCGAAAGGCTTTCGGACGGATCAGTACGGCCATCAGGAAATGGAAATTTCAGAAATGGAGCGGGCATTCTATAGAAGATATTGCTCGTGTGCTGAACCCGGTCGTGGCGGGGTGGATAGGGTACTATGGGCAGTTCGGCAGGAGAGAACTCTCTCGCATTTACAACTTGCTTGAGTTTGCGTTGATCAGGTGGGCTCGGAAGAAATACAAGAAGCTGCGGCGCAGTTACCGGAAGAGCAAAGCATATATTGGGCGATTGCACGAGCAGTCTCCTGAGATGTTTGCGCACTGGAAGCTGTATCGTTTTGGCTGAACAGGAAGAGCCGGATGAGCTGAGAGGTTCACGTACGGTTCTGTGAGAGCCTGAGGGTGAAACTCCCTCGGGCTACTCGACCAGGTAGTGACCGCGGCTCGAATGAAATCACAGAAGGAAGCTATTGACGAGTGGTATGAGCAATGAATTTTGGTCGCAGTTGTAACGGATTGGGATTATCGAGGATTGAGCGCGAGATTAGTTTAGTGCTCGGCTCAAGTGATCTTGATGCTTTAAGATGTAGCGCTCTAGCTCACTTTGAACACCGCTTTGAATCAGAATGGTTAGATTAGCTTTATCATCTACTTCTGTGAAAACTATGCCAGGTTGATCAACTGAACGCATGCCGTAGAAATTGTAGATGTTCTGTATTTTGCAACCGTCTGTCACCAAAATTAGATTGTTCATAATAGGGCTATTAAAACTTACATTGCGTACATCAAAAGATAGAGTTCGCTTGCAGCTCTCGCTGATGTCTGATCCAGCAAATATGTGAAACTCACCGTTCTGATTACAAAAGAATACTGAGTAGTTTTCTTCTCGTTTGTATTTGATCAAACTTAAGGGAACAAATTGGGGTTTGTTTTGAGATATATCGAATAGCCAGTTTACTGATGAATAATCGTCTAAGAACTGGAATTTTTTCCCATTGTAATAGATTACTTCATAGCCACCACCCCAGTATTCCAGCAAGTACTTTGATGTTAGAGAGTCGAGCTTATTTAACTGAGATAGAAGAGCTAAAACTTTAGCAAGTGCGGCATGAAAACGATCCACTTTCATCCCATGAGTATTTGGTTGTATGAAGTTATACTTGTCTATGCGAGCAACTTCATCCAAGACAGATTGCTGCCCCGAACCAATCGACAGGACGTTTCCAAAGCCCTTTGTATCTGTAGTAGAGCAGCTTTCACGAGCTTTATCACCCAAGACAAAGTAATTGCAGCCATGTCGCTCTTGCAACAATGCAAGAGCGGTGATCTCCTTAAGGGTGATAGCTCCGTGAGGAGATCGAACGTACTCGTCTATAAATTGATGCATGTCTTCTGATGTAACGAGGCGATGAACTCGATTTCTCTCCCTCAGGTCATCTAAAAACGAACGCATGTGAAGAAATGAACCGGATAAACCGACCGCTAGGTTGTCGTTTATTATAAAGAGTTTACGTTTTAAACGGAGCGGAACGAAGCCAGATCCTTTGGGAAAGGTTTTGTCTACTCCACTGATGTGATCAGGCAACTTAAGATCAGATGAGTTCTCAGTTTCTAAGCCGCTGATCAACATGTCGCTGACAAGCACAGGTACGCCGAAGGGCTGAGCGAAAAAATCATTGTCATAAATTGCAGTGCCTACGACTCAAAAGGATGTGTAACCACATTTAGTATTCTAATGCTTGAACAGGCGGTACTGTAAGATTTTTTAGAGAATTGGCATTGTGCGTCAAGGGGCTTCGCCCCATAGGCGCTAACTTAAGGAGTAACTATCTGATATTATTGAATTTATGGCTATGAATTAACTAAAAAGAATAGACACCAGCAAAGCGATAAGAAGATCACAGAGCTGGTGACTTAAGGCAGGATATTATGCAAACTGAAAATCATCTACATGAAGATCAGAGACAAGAACGCCTTTCAGCGTTACCGAATTATTGCCATCCAGGCGTATTTCAGTATCACTTCCATCATCGCTAGCTGCTGTGATCACCGCGTCAAAATCGGCAAATACATTTGCGTCAAAGCGTATAATATCTTCTGACCCGGCCCCGGCAGCAAAGTCTGTGACTTTATCTATGCCAAACGATGTACCGGTAAAGACAAAAGTATCGGTTCCTTCATTGCCCGTAACAGTCTCATCAAAAGCACTGCCAATAATAACGTTGTCGCTAGATGAGCCGATAAGTTCAAAGTGACCATCTTCGAGCAACTCAATACTGCTCAACACGGTCCCGTCAGCAAACTCAAAACGCTCGATATACTCACCCATTTGGGCAACGCGTAACTGGCCTTGTTCTCCATTCTTGTTCCATTGGAACTTAAGAACTAAGCCATTACTATCGCTATATTGTTGCGTTCCAATAGTGAAATCAGACAGGCTGAGATCAGTAAACCTAACGATATCAGTGCCATCATTTGCTCCTTCACTAGCACTAATCATTGTATTGCCACCACCGAAACCATACAGGTAGGTATCATCACCGCTATACCCGTATAAATGCTGCCAATCATCAGCTCCTCGGCCGGCGCTCAAAACATCTGCACCAATGGTTCCATAAATGAAGTCATCTTTATCTGAACCAATAATGTAAGCTCCGCCAGCTTTGTCTGCTCCAAATAACTTTAGTCGTCCATCATCACGAACTTCAATATTTTCGAGCACCGTCCCGTCAGCAAACTCAAAACGCTCAATGTGCTGACCCATATTGGCGATACGCAGCTGCCCGCTGTCGCCCCCATCAGACCAACCAAACTTCAGTGCAGTACCTTGAGCACTTGTCGCGCTGTATTCATGGGTCCCTATCCGCAGATCACTAAGAGAAAGATCTGTAAAGCGAACCGTGTCTGTCCCATCTCCTTCGCCCTCATGAGCGTTGATCAGAACAGCTCCGTGCCCTTTACCATAAAGATAAGTGTCATTGCCGCCGTATCCGGCAATGTATTGCCAACCACCAGCACCTTGACCTGCGCTTAGGGTATCATTGCCATCGCTGCCATTGACAACATCATCGTAAACAGAGCCCAGGATCACATTATCTACACCAGCAAAGCCGTGCAGTTTCAGTTGTCCGCTTTCAAGAAGCTCGATACTGCTCAAAATGGTCCCGTCAGCAAACACAAAACGTTCGATGTGTTCTAAAATAGTCTCTTGGATCTGTACAACTCCGTTATTCGCGCCTATCGACCAAGCGAATTTTAGAGTTTGCCCATGTGATGAGTGTTCATAAGAAGCGAGCTGGAGATCGGACAAACTCAGATCATCAAAGCGTAAAGTGTCTTCTCCGCCACCGCTTGTTTCAGACCAGATCCATACGTTACCGTTACCTTGATTATAAAGGTAAGTATCATCTCCATTGTATCCATGAAGTTCCTGCCACCATTGGTCATGATACCCGCCAGCATTCAGAGTATCCTTTTGATCACTACCATGAATGAATTCTGACAGGTTGCCTCCTGTGATATGGCTTCCATTGATATCACCGGTGAGCTTAAGGTGTTTATAATCACTCACTTGTAGAAGTATCTCACTGAGCACAGTCCCGTCAGCAAACTCAAAGCGTTCGATGTGCGGTTTATTAGCGCTCCAGTTCTTGATGGTCAGAACATCGGTGATGTCACCCAGGGCTTGATTTGGCTTGGCCGGGTCAAGCAGATAGAATTTCAGATCCCCAGCATCTGCAACAATCTTCAGGTCGGCAAGGGTGATGCCGTCTTCGAAGCGGAGGGTGTCTGTGCCGGAGGTCTCGGTTAGGGTGTCTTTGCCAAAACCTCGGCTGAACACATAGGTGTCGTTGCCGGAACCACCTTTGAGCTGATCATTGCCGGCCCCGCCAACCAGCGTGTCGTTTCCTGAGCCAGCGTTTAGCGTGTCGTTACCACCAAGGCCCATGATCAGGTCATCAGATGACGTTCCTGTAAAGGTGTCATTGCCTTCGCTGAGAAGGGCAAGGCGGCCCTTGATTGAACCATCGGTAAACTCGAAGCGCTCGATGGAGCTCTGCCAGTCTTTAATGCGCAGCACGTTTGAGAGCTCATCCAGAGCAGTTTCCGGATTGTCATGATCCAGCTTATAGACCAGCAGATCAACACCATCTTTGATGAACTTTAAGTCGGAGAGTGTGATGGTGCCTTCAAATCGAATGGTATCAAGACTGCCGGAACTGTCGATGACCACATCCTTGCCGAAGCTACCAGCAAAGACATAGGTGTCATTATCAGCCCCGCCCTCAAGTCGATCATCTCCGATGCCGCCGATCAGCGTGTCATCACCCGTGCCACCCTTGAGCACATCGTCTCCGCCATAGGTTTTGATCAGGTCATCACCAGACTTGCCGTCAATCACGTCATCGCCATCTGCGGTGTAAAAGACGTTGTCGATCTCATCCCCATCAAGGATATAAGGATCATCCAGCCCCAGATCTTTGGCTGCAATGAACGTTGCCATCCAGCCAGCAGCAAACGCACTTTCTGGTTCAGCTGCAATCAGCGTATTGATGGTCTCACGGTTCTCCAGATACTTGTGATAGTCATCTGCTATCTGCATTCGGCTCAGAACCATTTGGGTTAATTCTGAATCGGAGAGTGCTGGTGAAGGAAATCCATGAAGTTCTAATACTTCTTCAAATGTAGCGATCGTATTGTTTTCAGTTATTGTTAAGATATCTACGACAGCTTTCATAAATGGGATTGCAGCGTTTGGGTTTCCTTCGCCATATAATCCCATCATAATTCCGCTAATGAGCTCATGAAACTCGTCAATCATAATCTGGGTATTTTGCTGAAAACTCTTGTTCTTATTATAGTATTGATTGCCGTAAATGCCGAAAGGTTGCCCTGTGGTGAGAATATAAAGGTCTTTAAATCCCGGCTCAGTTCTGATTTTCAAGTACTCTTCGATACCAACGCTTTCCAACGCTCTGACAGCAGCTCGTTGCCCATCATTAATTTGTGCTTCAGCCATGTCCTGAACAAGAGCATCCAGATAGGTGGACTGGAAATCTGTGAAGTTTTTGCCGCTTGAGCCTGCATTTTTGAGTGCGCTTTCGTAGTGCCCAAAGGACCAGCGACCCAGCTCATCAAAATTATGAGACTCAGCCTTTACCAGATCAACAAAGTTGTTCATGCTATCGACATAGGCTTGGGCAAGATCTTTTGAAAGCCCCTTGTTACCGCCATCCTTTGACCAGGTATCGAGAATAACATATTGACCAGTCTCAGCATCAAAACCTACATGCGTGAAGGCCCGGGGATGTTTTTCAAACAAGCTGTCAAAGAACGACCCAACGATAAAGCTGAGAACAGCTGCAATTGGGCCCGTAAACGCACTGAATGTTTGAGTGAGTATGGCAAATGCAGTAATAGCAATGGAGGTTACCGTTGAAGCAATCTGCCCTTCAATAGTCTCCAGATCCGGCAAAACGGCATTGATCACTGCCGTCATCACCATGCTTACAGGATTGATATCACCGATACTTTGGATTGTTTTGATTGAGTCTGCAGATAAGCCGATGTCTTGAAAGAGGTTAAGAAACACATCAGTCTCAAAGAGAAGATCAACCCCTTCCGTCAGCAGGATGTCAAGCCCAGAGCCAACAACTGCCTCAAAGACTTCACCGCCAACACCATCACCAGCAACATCAGAGAAGATCTCTGCCATGATTAACTGGTTGACGACGGAAATCGCAGCATTGGCCCCGGCAACAACAAAATCCCCGCCTAGATCATCAAAAGCACTTCCGGCAATCGTCTCTGCGTTTTCGACAAGGTCAAGCTCACCAACATCAAGGACACCGCGGTGAACAGTGCCTCCGAGGAATTCTCCCAGATTGCCCAGAAGGGTGTTCAGGACGGTATCTGTCGCCACCCGTTCAAACAGGCTGGCATCATCACCCACAATAGCTCGCGCCAAGAACGGTGTCAGCGATTTGCCAATGCTCTCACCTGCCTGCGCACCGGTCAGTTGCTTGATGACTTCGGTACCCTTGACGACGTTGCCGTCTTTATCCAGCTCTCGGCGCACATAGATCAGATTGCCGTCTTTGTCGGTGGTGGTGAGCTCCTCAACCACGCGGCCTGCAACCAGATACTTTTCTTTCTCAATGGTCGTACCCGGAACCTGAACAACCACAAAATCAGGGAAGTCGTCGCCGTTCAGGTCTTTATAATCCTTCACATAAGGACGCTCTTCCGGCCTCAGGTAAGCAAAGATGGAATCGTTGTGTACCCGGATGCCGTCAGCAACATAGTTGTGGTGGGTGGACACTTCGAAGTTATAGGTCTGCCAACCACTGGCAGCATGGCTCACGGAAGAACCGGCTGCGGCTTGATACTCTACCTGTTCAAGCAGATGGGCTGTTGCCGAGCTATAAACAACGCTTTCAGCCTGAGCACTGACGATGCTGCCATCTTCCTGAACAATTCGGGCAGATCCGCCACCCAGACGCGCCATCTGGCCGATCTCAAGATAATCGCCGGTCTCCGTCAGGAAACGATGGCCAGGTGTCACCATCAGCGGTGCACGTTCATCTTCAAAGCTGAGCTGTAGCCATTCCTGCGTTGTATTGCGGAACAGATGGGTGACAGCACCGGGCTGTCTGTTACCCTCTGCATCAAAAGCCAGCACCTGATCAGAGACCGTGATCTCTTCAATCGGCTTTTGTGATCCGTCCCACATCGAGATCAGCGTGCCTTTCGGGAAGCAGCGATCAGGGAACAGATTGACCTTTTCAAGAACGCTCAGATCATCACTGTTGAACAGCGCTGTTTGCAGCTCAGATTGTAGCGAACCGCCGTTTTTGTCGACATACTCCTGAAGATGGAACAAGGCGCCTTCGACATCATTGTCTGCAAACAGCAGCCAGGATTTATCACCTTGTGCCCGCAAGTGCTCTTGGACAGCAAAGCCGATTGTCGCAAGTGTCTGTGGGAAATCTTCAAAGGCAACTGTGAGCAGGTTTGCAAGCTCCTGATACTCAGGCACGAACTCAGGTTTGGCATGGCCGTCTAAACCAAACCAGCTTTCAATCTTCTTTACGGTCTCATTTAGGTATGCGATTGTTTCGTTGTCAGAATGCTGGCCGACCCACTCCAAAGTCCCTTTGAGGCCATCAAGGCTCTCATAGATTTCATAGCCCTTCCAAAGCAGTCCCACACCCAACATGGTGGCAACACCAGTGATGACTGCTTCTTTTCCAATCTCAATTGCGATGTCGTCTACCAAATGAAGAGCTTTTGGCAGAATATTTGAGTTCGCTAGAGCGCGCGCCATGGATGTGAGACTGGTGGAGGACGAAAAGACACCCATCTCCACAAGACCATGCCCAATCAGCGCAAGTGAGACCGCATCAATGACTGCTGAACCGTCTCCCAGGTCCAGTAATCTGGCGCTCAAGCCAGTTGCCAGAGTAGGGCTAAACAGAATCGAGGCTTTGCCTTCTGCATTTTTATAAAGGCTAAAGTTCTTGTCACCGCGAAGTGTTTCTAATACGTCGTCTAAAGGAACTCCATTTGCAGCGCTATCGAGAGCCTGCTTCGCCGAAATTTTTGCATTTTCACTCGAACTTGCGTCCGCTAGTTGATCCTTGAGCTCTGTATAAACACTGTCATATGCTGACTTAAGGTTCTCAAGACGCTGCTTTTGCTCTGCAACACTGACTTTATCAAACTGCCATGCATTCAGAGCGGAATGGCCGTGAACGTACTTCCAATCACCATTGGCGCCGACCGCCAGAGCACCATCAACAAGTTCACCAAACTTGAAGAAAGATGTTTCTTTGTAGTCCTCAAAACTAAGTGCGTCCGAAAGCTCCCCAAAAATCTTACCATCGGCTTGTTTGTTGAGTTGATTAAGAAACCCTGGCTCTGCAAACTTGACTTTCAAGACATTTGTCAAACCTATAAGCATAGATTTTTTTTGCTCTATAGTGCCACCAAACTCATCAATGTCACTAATTTGCTTACGTATCCAGTCCGTGTACTCTGGGTGCGACCCTTTATGTCGAGTAAATACTTCATTTAACTGATTAGGCAGCCCCATAATATTGTATTTTTTATCATCCCTGGGGAACAGATCTGATATTTGTGGTAGAAATGAGAAATT
Organism: Pseudovibrio sp. Ad13; assembly: GCF_001623225.1. Lineage (NCBI taxonomy): Bacteria > Pseudomonadati > Pseudomonadota > Alphaproteobacteria > Hyphomicrobiales > Stappiaceae > Pseudovibrio > Pseudovibrio sp. Ad13. Next base: position 24,720 of record NZ_LMCC01000010.1, read on the forward strand.
CTTATCAAATAATTCCTGAGGAATGATGTGATGATTTTCTAATGGAGATGGCTTTTTGTCAGACATAGCGAGTACACTTCAAGTAATTCAATGTATTGATAATAATATGATTATAAATTAGTTTCGATCATCAATGACCTCTACCTCCCGCCCCTTCCATTCCTGCACTCCTAAGGCTTTCAAAAAATCTAGAGCGTACTGAGTACATAAAACATCTCTGGTGTATGAATCACGCCACATAAAGCCATCGATCATTTTTGAAGTAGCAACCACACGCCGGGCACCTATTGATGCATGTTTACCTAGGTACTTCTCGCGTACCGCCGAAGCTAATTTTAAATCTGAAAGCTCCAAGTCATAGCTCGGCTTCATAGGCAGCAACGTTGCAATAAAGTGCTCGCCATCCCAAGGTTTCACCTGACGTTTAGAATCTATGACTTGCTTATGGGGTGTGAAATCGAAGAGGTTATCATCTACCTTACTGATGGCTTCGACAAAGGTCGTATCAACAACTACATGAGGCATTGGAGTGCTAATAAAATCACCAATTACGTGTGATTTGCTCAAAGGTTTACGACTCCCACTGGCATGGATCCAAAGAGAGGCTATCTTAGCTTTGCTATCAGCAGTAATTGGTCCAGCTGCCGACCAAGTATTGCCTCCAACTTTGTATTGGGTTTCTTCTCGAGGATCCCAGAGGGCATCGCGCATGCAAGACGGATCACGATCTTTCGCAAGCGACCAGGCAAAACCAGAGTGAGTGTCACACCCATAGTTGGGTTCTAGAATAAAACACTTCATCACAGCACCTACTTCTTCAACTCACTGAGGAACTTCTGCTCAAAGACGGTGGCAGGATTAAAAGGAGACACGCAGTCGAGGATGACAATGTTGTTACCTGAACGCCATTCTTTGACGTCCAGTTTCTTTTCACCGTTTTCAATGCGTTCTTTAACTTCGTCACTCACCGACGCCCAAACCAGAAAAGCAACTGGCTGATTGCCTTTGGAGTAAAGCTTGAACTGGCGCAGCAAGAGCGCAGGCGCAATCCGTTCTTCGACAATGCGAATAGGCAGATCTTTGTGTGCTTCTGACATGGTCATCAACCACACAGCCTGCCCCATGGTTGAGGCAAAGGTTTGCGCATCCACTGCGCTTAAGTCAGCTTTTTTTTCAGACATCGAACTGCCTTGAGTTGAGTAAACATTTCCAGCCTTTGATTAGTCAATAAAAAGCACAACTGCAACCTACACTTGCTGCGACCAAAACCAGAAATCCAATGATCGTGTTTACAAAGCTTACCTTGCGCAAACCAGTTTTGAGAATGGCTGTACCAAGACGCAACTAAAGGCGGCAGACAGAAAGCTCCATCTTCTTGTGGAATCAAAAAAGTCATTGTGGACCTTTGGAATCATTGTGTGATTCACGAGGTGATGACCTCTGCTCCTCTTTTGTCATCTGAATGGGAAGTGGCCCTGACTTCTCTTCCCGTTAGCCTCGACTTGGACCAAACTGCCATCAAGTGTGGCGCACTCAAGCGGCGACGAGAAATCTCAAGCGGTAAAGATCTGCTGCGCCTCGCTTTTGCTTACGGGCCTTGCGGCATGTCCCTTCGCAGTACTGCTGCCTGGGCTTGCATGTCTGGACTGGGTAAACTCTCTGATGTCGCGGTGCTCAATCGCCTCAAGGGAGCAACACAATGGCTGGAGTACATCGCAGCTCAGCTGCTGGCAGATACCAGCCACGCAGATTTCCCGAGCGGGTATCGTCTGCGCCTGATTGATGGAACCACCGTGTCTGCGCCGGGGAGCAAAGGGACAGACTTTAAAATCCATGCCAGCTATGATCCCGCCACTGCACGCTTTGCTCATCTTGAAATCTCAGATGGTCGTGGAGCAGAATGCCTGACCCGAAACCCGGTTAATCCGGGTGAAATCCACATTGCAGACCGAGGGTATGCCTTTGCGAAAGGCTTGCATCCCATCATCAGTAATGGTGGTGATTTCATAGTCCGTGCCGGTTGGCGAAAGTTCCGCTTATTTCATCCGGATGGCTCGCGGTTAGATCTGTTCTCAGTTTTGTCAGAGGCCACAAATGCTGTACCCATTGATCGTCAGGTTATCATTCAAGGTCGCCCAAAAGCCTATGACGTACCCGCTCGTCTGATTGCGATCCGCAAACCACCAGCAGCGTTAGAACAAGAGAAAAAGCGCCTGCGCCGTATCTCCAGCAAAAAAGGATCAAAGCTAACATCAAAATCTCTGATTGCCGCCGAGAACATGTTGCTGGTCACGTCCCTCCCGAAAGAAGACTTCAACACGGCAAGTATTGCGGACCTCTATCGGTTGCGATGGCAGATTGAACTTGCATTCAAGCGCCTGAAAAGCATCCTCCACATCGACTGCTTGCCTGCAAAAGACCCGGCGCTAGCAAAGTCCTGGCTTCTGGCCCACCTCATCCTCGCCCTCCTGATCGAGCGTAAAAGCGAGGACCTGCTGGCAAACGCGCCCGATGAAGAGAGTAAACAGAGCCGCAACCCTTCCACCTGGCGCATATACAAACTGCTGCGCCAATCATTGATCTCAGCTATTCAGGTTGTTTGGGACTTGAGCAGCATTACACTTCATGGCTACACGTTCTGGAGAACCATACGGGAGCCTCCAAGGAGACGAAAACGCCAACAAGTTCCAAGACTTCCATCCTTAAGTTAGCGCCTATGGGGCTTCGCCCCATCGCTGGAGCAAGGACTAAAGCCGCTTCGCGGTCTCCAGACCGGTCTCCCCATCCTTCCTTAGTTTTGCTAGTGCCGGCTGACCGGCACCGCAAACCTGCGTGCAGGACTCGACCTGCAACTGCAGGTCGGCTTTCGCGCTCATACGCTCAAGTGGGTGATACCCCTCCGGCCTTCCGATCCTTGCACCGCTCCCCCCGCTGTCTTCGACAAGAAGAAAGAAACGGACCTCAAGCGGGAGCAAAACACATGATAATCTCAGACGCCCTTTCAATCCTCGGCTTGTCTTCAGGTGCCAGCCAGGACGAAATCAAAGCGGCCTACAAAGCAGCGGCCAAAAAATACCATCCAGATCTGAACCCAGACGCCAGTGCTGCTGGTGACGAGATGATGAAACTCGTAAACGCTGCTTATGATGCTCTAAAGAATGCCACCTGCACCGAAACTGAAGAGGCCACAAACAGCAACTATGGGGAAGAACTCAACGCGGCACTGAACGCGATCATCAATCTGGATGGATTGGAGATTGAAATTTGCGGTTCGTGGATCTGGGTGAGCGGTAACACCAAGCAACACAAAGACGCCCTGAAAGCAGCCGGTTTCAAATATGCATCCAAAAAGAAAAAGTGGAACTACCGCCCTGCAGCTTGGCGTTCTAGCAGCCGTGGCCGGTATTCAATGGACCAGATCCGCGAACGTCACGGCAGCGTTCGCCCATCCAAAGCGCATTTTGGTTATGCGTCTCTTGAGGCTGCAGCGTGACCCTTTCTGATACAGTCATGCCAGTTGCAAAGCTGCTTTTCGAGGGAGAGGGTAAGATCCTCTCCCAAGATCACCTCGTCACCGTTGAATCTCAGGTGGGAGCTTTGGTTATCAGGTTTTTTTCAAGCAAAAGACGGATAGTTGTGACGGCCCACTTGCGTCAGGATTTGGGAGAGAGCCATTATTGGCGAGACTTGAAACCGCATGCCACGCCTGATGAGAATGTTGAGTTGCGGCGAACCTTTGCGCCAGGACGATTTACGACACAAACTCAGCAAGTCCTTTCTCAAATCAACCGCGATATCGTCACACCCGCACTTCCCCGAGCTTATAAAGCGTTGGCCGAAGTCGCAGAGCACGAGCGAAAAAAACGGAAGAATGCAGAGACAATAAACCGAGCTGCGCCCAATGAAGCTGAAATCAACATGTTTGGCAGATACAAGCTGACAAAAGCCATTCGCAAGTTTGATCCTCAAGCTAGTGGGTCGATTGAAGTCAGGGCAGACAGCGAATATTGCGAAGTCGAAATCCGGAGCTTGTCACTTCATAAAATGGAAAAGCTCGTAGCGTTTCTCAATGAGGATTGAAAAGAGAAGGCGAGGGGAGCCCTCGCCTTCTTGTAACCCGTGAAACGACTTGAGCTAGTTGTGGGAGAGTAATAAACTATCATACTGACGAGTACTCCAAGCAGCAGAAAACTGCCGATACAAATTACCTTTCAAAAAATAGAGTTACATACTGGCCGCAGTGCAGGCTCTCCCGGCAACTGTTTTTTTAGTAATAAAGATTCATACCGAAGAGCCCCATTGCAATTATACGCCACACGATTTGCCTTCGCGGGTGCAGCAAATCGCTTGTGACCATAAGCTGACATTTGAACTAAATATAGCTGCTTACTGCCAGTACATGACTTCAACCACAGGTCGATTTTAGTCAACTTGTTGCTGAGTGATCAAGACAGACATTAGCGCCGTCATTGGAGGGAGCGTGTCCCAATACTGTTGCAACTTTCAAATGAGCGTGCCTCAGCATAATTCAAAGACTTCGAAGATAATGTGTTGAATGGAATCCGTTGGCCGGTTAACGGAAACATAGATTAGATTTGCCTAAGGCGTAGAAGTTGAAGAAACACTGTGTCTCCATCATAGGCGACACAGCGAAGCAATACTTTAGTTTACATCATTGGTGGTGAGAAACGTAGTGATAGGCATGACATGCCGCCGTCTAGTTTTGCAGCTTCGGTATTGCCAATCTTGCGGATGTTGTAGCCTTCTTTTACCAGAAGTTCTACGGTTTTAGGGAAGCCATCCGGCATCAGCACAAGATCGTTAAATCTGATGGAGTTAGCGCAGGCTTCTTCACCATCTGCGGTATGCAGGACACGATAACCTTCAAAACATCCAGATGCATCCAGACGCTTCGTGGAAAGGATGGTTTCCTCATCTAGCAAAGAACAATCGGTTTTGAAGTGGAGAACACCTTCTGGAGTTTGTAACTCACGAACCTGGTAGTTCCACGGGGCAACCATTTTGCGCAGTTCTTCGATCCCTGCCGTGTCGGTTCGTGCCGATGTGCCGATGAGAATTTCACGTTCGGTAATGAGGATGTCCCCGCCATCAATAAACCCTTCGCCTTGAATGGTGAGCACTGTACCATACAGTTTTTCAAGGTTTGGGATCATAGCTGCAGCTTCTCCTAGACGGCTTGAAGCACCGGGGCGCATTGCGATAGCAACCTCTGGCAGGCAAAGCGCAGCATCTTCAACAAAGACAGAATCAGGAAATTCTTCCATTGCATCAAGCGTGATGATTGTCGCTCCGGTGGATTCTAATGCGGCCACATAGTCATCGTGATGCTTGAGGAAAACTTCGTGATCGGGTGCGCCAACATCCACCGCACGAAGGCCCTGTGTGATGGACTGACCCGGTGTGCGAGTGATCGCGTGGGTGAATGTGTAAGAACGCTTAGTCAAGATTTTCTCCCTGTTTTGCGCCAATTTCAGACTGAATCAATATTAGTATTGACACCTAGTTTATGCGCATGCATAAATTTATTCAATCGTATAAATTGGGAGAGGCGCTTTGCCGGGCCGCGATAAACAACCATCACCAGTCATTGAAGTGAATGATCTGCATAAATCCTTCGGGCAGCTCGAAGTCCTGCGGGGAATTGATCTCGTCGCCCGACCTGGTGAAGTGATTTCGCTGATTGGGGGGAGTGGCTCAGGTAAATCGACTACTCTACGTTGCCTCAACCTGCTTGAGACACCAAGCAGTGCTGAACTACTCAAATTGCTTGGCGAAGAAGTCCACTTAAAATTTGACAAGCAAGGAAACCCAGAAGTTTCCGATAGACGCCAGCTGCGCCGGTTACGCAGTCGCTTAGGGATGGTGTTTCAGAGCTTTAATCTGTGGCCGCATATGACACTTGAGCAAAATGTAATGGAAGCTCAGGTGCAGGTGCTGGGACGGCCCAAAAATGAAGCACGCGAAATTGCACATCACTTACTTGAGCGTGTTGGCCTCACTGAACGCCGTGAGATGTATCCCGCGTATCTGTCAGGTGGTCAGCAACAACGCGGCGCTATTGCACGTGCGTTGGCCGTCGATCCGGAGGTCATGCTCTTTGATGAACCAACATCCGCCCTTGATCCTGAGCTGGTGGGTGAAGTTTTAACAGTAATGCAAGGCCTCGCTGAGGAAGGCCGAACCATGATCATCGTCACGCACGAAATGAAGTTTGCTGCAGAAGTTGCCGATAAAGTGATTTTCCTCAATCAGGGGCAAATTGAAGAACAGGGAACACCTGAAGAGATCTTTCAGGCCCCAAAGTCCGAGCGTTTAAAGCAGTTTATTCAATCTATCAATTAATACTGGGAGGGAAAATGAAGATCAAATCTACTCTATTCGCGCTTGCTGTTGCTGGGTATGCAACAGCGGCAGATGCAGAGCCTGTTCGCGTTGGCATCGCAACAGAGGCTTACCCGCCATTCTCCACGCCGGATGCAACCGGGAACTACACCGGTTGGGAGATTGATATCATCAATGCAGTTTGTGAAGAGGCCAAACTGGATTGTAAAATCGTTGCATCCGCGTGGGATAGTATCATTCCATCTTTAACTGCTGAAACTATTGACATTATTGGCGCATCTTTGAGCATTAATGAAGAACGCCTTAAGGTCATTGATTTCTCCAATAAGTATTATCAGACCGGCGCATCTATCGCGATTGGTAAAGGCAGTGGTGTTACTCCAAATCCCGAGGGGGTTTCAGGCAAAATCATCGGTGTACAGTCTGGGTCTGTCCACCAAGCATACGCTTTAAAACATTTCCCAGATGCCAAGATCCGTGAATATCAAACTCAGGACGAAGCTAATCAAGACCTTTTTGCAGGTCGGATTGATGGCACGTTAGCCGATGTTTTAGTTCTCGACGAGTTCCTGAAATCGTCTGAAGGTGAGATCTGCTGCGGTGACGCTGGCTTGGTTGCAGCAGACGTTTCCATTCATGGCCAGGGAGTTGGTTTTGGTCTTCGCAAAGGCAATGACGAGCTGAGATCTCATCTCAATGATGCCATTGATGCAATCCGCGCAAATGGCACCTACGATAAAATCACTGCCAACTACTTCAACTTCAATATCTTCGGTGAATAAGTATCGGATTGCCAGTAGAGGGGCCTCCCTCTGCTGGCTTGGGAGAACTGTATGGCAACTAACTATCGGGAAATGAGTGCTGCCGAACTGCTCTCTTTGGAACCTCCGGGTTGGGGGGGAGTTTTGTTGGATGGACTTGTCGTATCTTTGCAAGTTGCCTTGCTTGGGTATGCGATTGGTATCGTGATCGGTCTTGGGGGTGCAACACTGAAGCGGTCTGGAGGTCCAGTCGCTCGGGATCTCATGTCCGTTTACACTACCTTTGTTCGTGCCATCCCTGAGCTGGTCTTAATCTTGTTGGCCTACTTCGCACTACCTGAATTGCTCAACAATGTGCTCTCAGTCGTTGGATTTGGCAGGATCGAAATCAACGGTTTTGCTGCAGGTGTGCTTGTTATAGGGTTTGTTCAAGGCGCTTATGCAACCGAGGTTTTTCGTGGTGCCATAGCCTCTGTACCGGTTGGGCACATCGAAGCTGCGCACAGCTTTGGTATGCATCCGCTACGCATATTCCACCGAATTACAATTCCTGAAATGCTTCCTGCTGCAACTCCGGGCCTCTCAAATTTATGGCTGATCGCAACCAAAGACACTGCATTGCTAGCGGTTGTTGGCTTTACAGAATTGACCTTGGCGGCGCGTCAGGCATCTGGTGCAACAAAGCATTATTTCCTGTTCCTGCTCGCAGCTGGTGGATTGTACCTTATGGTGACATTGGTCTCCGCACAGCTTTTTAAATGGTTGGAAAATCGCGTGAGCCGGGGAACGCGTTATGCCTGAGCAAACTCTTATGAAGCCTCATCGCTTGATTATGGTTCTCGTCGCTGGAGTGCTTGTGTTGACCTTCGCATTTATGATGGATTGGGCTTGGCTGCCTAAATATAGTTCTGAGATCTTGGATGCGCTTTGGATCACCATTGCGTTGCTGGTGAGCTCGATCGTTGCTGGCTTTTTGCTTGCGGTGCCGATTGGGCTTGTGCAAGTCACTGGACCTCGCCCGCTGGCTTGGGTCGCGATGAGCTTTTGTACACTGATCCGCGGAACGCCAATCTTGTTGCAGATGTGGGTTCTCTATTACGGTTTGGGATCTTTATTCCCCTACATGCCCGGATTACGACAAAGCTGGCTCTGGCCTTACCTGATTGAGGCGTGGCCTTATGCGTTTGTCGCTCTTACATTGTCGTTTGCAGGCTACGAAGGTGAAGTAATGCGAGGTGCTTTTAAAGGCGTCCCTCGCGGAGAGCTAGAAGCAGCGCATGCCATCGGAATGCATCCATTTACAATTTTACGTCGCATCTGGTTGCCAAGGGCAGTTCAACGTGTACTACCAACCTTGGGTGGGGAACTTATATTGCAACTCAAAGCGACGCCGTTGGTTGCAACCATTGCTGTTGTGGACGTTTATGCGATCTTTGGGCGTATTCGCCAAGAGACGTTCATCATCTATGAACCGCTGCTGATGCTCGCGCTGATCTACCTCATACTTGCCGGCGGCATTGCATTTGCATTCCGACTTTTGGAAAACAAGCTTCCTGCAAGAGGGTGATAATGGAAAATGTGCTCAAACATGGATGACCACAACTAAATTCACCAAAGAAAAGTTGAAATCTAAGGATTTGGTGCCACGCCTCTTTACTAGGATAAGTTGAAAGCAAAAGATCATTTTGATATCTTTGAACTTATTGCGGTTTCATATGAGCCAAGTTTTCATCAAGGCTTAGTCAGTCATGATAGATACGTCTGATGGGTGCACGGCCTGGTAATAAAATTAACTTCACGGCCACTTGTCTCTTTCCCATGAGTACAAGTTGCTGGTTTTTACTCTTGGGTATGCTTACAGAAATGCAGGATAAATCTGGAAAAATCCGTCAGGAAAACACAGATACGAGGCGAGCTGATCTTATCGCCGCGACTTTGCGTGTTATTGCCCGTGGAGGTGTCCAGTCGGCCACCGTGCGAGAAATAGCTAGAGAAGCAAACGTCACTCAAGGGCTTATCAGGTACTACTTTGCAAAGAAAGATGAGCTCATTGCAGCTGCCTATGAAGCGTACATGGGCAATCTGGTCCACATTGCAGATGAAGCATCTCGCGGTGAAGAGACTGCCGCCGAGCGAATGTCCAACTTTATTAAGGTCTCTCTGGAAGAGCCAGTTACAAGCCATGACTCCATTGCTATATGGGCTGGCTTCTTCGAAACCTTACTTCACAACAAGGATATGACAGAGAGCCACGAACGAAGCTACAACCTGCTTCGCTTGCACCTGAAAAAATTGATTTCTGATGTTTTGTTTGAAGCAGGCAGGATAGTGAGTGAACAAGAACTCAGACGCCTTAGCATAGCTGGAAATGCGATCCTGGACGGTCTGTGGCTGGAAGGCGGCGCTTTACCTCACGTTTTTGAAGAGGGTGAGCTGGTGCAAGTCGGCTTGGAGTGCTTCAGCTCATTATTGCGGACCGACCTTCTGGTGTCCTGAGATTAGGCTCCTAAAAACGAAACAAGGGTTCTGTTGCAAACATGTCTTAGAGCGCAATTTGTGTGACTTCAGGGCTATCTTATTAGATTTTATCGCTCTGAAGATGGTTTTCGAGCATGATCATGGCTTCAGATAGAGCACTTGAGCCAATTCCGAAGGCCCGCTCAACGAGGCGGGCTTCACCCAGAGCATCATTTGAGAAATTGAAGGCACCAGCCTGACCTTTGCGCAGAGCCCGCATTACTTCAAAGCCTTTGATCGTCGCATAGGCGGTCTTCATGGTTTTGAACCCGCGTACAGGTTTGATGAGCTGTTTCAGCTTGCCGTGATCAGCTTCGATGATATTGTTCAGATACTTCACTTGGCGATGTTCAGTGTCCGTGGGGCATTTTCCTTCTGCTTTCAACTCGGATATAGCAAGGCCATATGTTGGGGCTTTGTCGGTGTTGATAATATTGGGCTTTTCCCAGTCTTTAAAGCCACTCAAAGCTTTACCTAGAAACCTCTTGGCAGCTTTGGCATTGCGAGTGGGAGAGAGATAAAAGTCGATAGTATTGCCGAACTTGTCTACGGCTCGGTAGAGATAGGCCCATTTCCCACGAACCTTTATGTAGGTTTCGTCGACCCGCCAACTGCAGGAGGATAGACGCCGCCATTACCAACGCAGTCGCTTTTCCATCTCCGGGGAATATCTCTGGACCCATCTGTAAATTGTAGCATGATCAACGCGAACGCCGCGCTCAACCATCATCTGTTCAAGGTCACGATAACTGATGCCGTATCTGCAATATCAGCGAACCGCCCATAATACCACTTCACCACTGAAATGACGGCCTTTGAAAGCACTCATAATATCACCAAACCAACATTGAATGATGTCTCATCGCAGCCACCGACAATTTTTGCAACAGAGCCTCTTAAAGCGGTTCATATCATTGATCCACAGTGAAAAAATGACTGGTGAAGAGGCTATCGAGCAGCCTATTCTTTCATGTCGCGAAGCAGCTACCCGTGAAACCGAGTATTGCATCGAGCATCGCTTTATCTCGCGACGCGAGTTTAAACAGCTAACATCGTTAATCGTTGCCGCACGAGAATCGAGTAGCTTATCGGTGTGAGACTTATTCGCTCTCCGAGAATAGTCCCAAGGTGCTGGTGGCTTCTCAAAACCAATCTCTAGTATCTCTCAACGGTGCTCGTAATCTCCCGTTGCGAGAGATCTCAACCGTTGATGGAAACGCTCCAATGTCCGGTGTTGGCCCGTAGCAGCTGATCGATAATCATAGGTATTGGCCCTGATCACTAGATTAAGAGTCAACGATGAGGCAAAACACTCCTTTATTCAAATCTGCAAGCCTGTTCCATAGTAGCTGATGAAAGGCAGGCGAAATTCAAATCCGTCTTAACGGGACCTTACGAGCAAACCTTTTGATGGAGGCGGGCACTCAAAGGCCTAATCTCGTTCGAGATCATTTTTTTTCATGTGCTTACTGAGGATTATCATGGCTGTGTCGATTGCTTTGCGTACGTCTTCCAACGGCGTGTCAAACTTGACCATTTCGATAATGCCCTCAAACACCATCATAAAAAACTGAGTGAGAGCTTCGATGTCAACATCGTCATTCAATTCCCGGCGATGGTTTTTTAATCTGCTTCGAATGTCTTCTGCCCACATGGATCGCAGCTCAAGATATTCTTCACGCAATTCTGGATCATATCGGGCGATATCTCCAACGGTAGACCAGAACAGATTGCCCTCCATTTTGTATTGAGCAGCACACAGTTCGGCAAAATCCATCAACATGGAATGCATGCGTGAAAACAGGTCTGAGAACAATGCGGAACTGGAACGAACTTCTTGGCTAAACCGCATAATATACCATCGCATTGCAGGAGCGACAGGGTCTTGATCACCCTTAAACTGCATTTGAAGCGCTTCAAGGCATACGCCGGACCGCTCGCTAATAGCTTCTAAAGTGAGATTGGAGCGGCCGTTTTCAAAGATCAACTCAAAGGAGGCGGTAAAGACTTTTTCCAGAACTTCGGGTGTTATCTTACCCTGTAAGGAGCTTCGTTGTGTCATTGTCCTGCTGATTGTCGGTTGCCTCAAGATACTGGTATCTAGCCTTAAAACGCGAACTTTCAGCAAAAGCAATTAATACAAAGCGGTTCAATTTGCTCCCAGCAGGCTGGCCTTTGATGGCGCTATCAAAGGCCAGCCTGAATTTGTCCGCGCTAGTTTTCTCCAGCCGCACTTTAAGTGTGAAGCATCGCGGCTTGTTTCCATTGTGGTAAAGCGTTGATACGGTGGAGTTGAGTGTCGATTTCGGAACGTTGATGATGAGGTGGAACGATGAGATTGCGCAGGCCGGAGAAGACTACCAGAAATCTTTGAAGCTGGCCTGACGATTTCAACTTTTGCTCCATTGTTCACTCCTAATCTAGTGATCATACAGACCCATGAAGGACTACCCGTTAAGGTACTCAGAAGGCCCGTTATGTAGACAGCAACAACCCTTGATGGAATCTGTCGAATGGCAGCTGCTGGCCCTCTGCTAGCGGCTACTGCGTCCTGCTTTATCATTGCCTTCAATTTGACTAGCCTTCGCGCAAACAGATCTACTTCCACTTTATTGAACAACCCATGCTCGGGATCTGATGCTTCAGTCCGCAGCCGGTTTTGGCAACCTGACGCATGGCATTGAGAAGTTCTGGTGTGCGGTTGGTTGGGTCGGTGAAGCCAGCATCATCCAAGCTGCCACAGTATTGCAGCTCACCCTTGTCGTTGAAACCGAAGAAATCTGGCGTACAAACTGCATTATAGGTGCTGCCAACTTCTTGAGCTTCATCGACCAGATAGTCCCAACTGGACCCAGCGTGTATTTTGGGCGTTACGAAGAACAACAAGGGAACATTGAATCGCATTCACCCGCTTTGGTGATTTTGAACTAGTAAGATGCGAACTTTGCTACCGTTCGCAGCACCGCGAGAACTGAGGTAAGCGAGAGCCTGTTGCCAGAGATGAGGGCGAACACTGGACATTCGGGTGTTTCCCTCAAGGGTTGCTGCTGTCAAAATAATTGTTTTTAATGTCTTGGTTAGGAGGCGTTGATGGATCTTTGCGGTCACATGAGTATAGTGCCTGTAGTGCCCAACGGATCACAAAAGGCTACTTTGCTCATGGCCCTAGCTTGATAATGGCCAGCTGGAACTGGACAATAATTCTGCTGAGCGCGCATTGAAGCCTTTGGCTCTGAGAAGGAAAATTTATCTCTTCATGGGATTAGAGGGCGGAGGAAAAGCTGCTGCCATCGCCTCAACCTCATTGAAACTCAATGATGTCGACCTGCAAGCCTGGCTCACATGGGTGCTGGCCTATATTGCTGATCATAAAATCAATTGCATTAACGATCTCATACCATGGTGTTACGCTGCTAAATAAGCATAACTGAAGTCCTAATCAATAAAAAGGCCGGGGTCACCGGACGCACACTTTGGGAAAACGGGTAATGCGAGAGCTTCAACGGGCGTATGCGCGACGAGCTACTGAACGGTGAAATCTTCTATTCCCTCCTTGAATCTCAAATCATCATCGAATGCTGGAGAAAACACTACAACACCAAACGACCCCACAGTGCTCTGAGCTATCACCCGCCAGTCCCGGAAGCCACCATTCAGATGGATCAAAGGCCAACAATGCACTCACTTTCAACTCGGATCACTCCAATGGGGCTGCTCAGTCGCAGAAATGTTGTCGGAGCACGACATAACCTTATCATATGAACCATCTGCCAGTGGGGCATCAAGTTTGGCCCAGCTTACAGTCATCGGTTGCGACGCAAAAGAGCACAAAGCTCAGATATCTTAATGATGTTGTGATCAAGTTCAAGGGCCAGCGATGCTATCTGTGGCGGGCCCTTGCTCTAGATGGTTACATACTGGATGAGACCCTTCAAAAACGACGCAATACCATGGCTGCTAAACGTTTAATGACATGTCTGTTACCAAGGTAGGGATTTGCTCCAAAACGAATTGTTACCAACAAACTCGGCTCTTATGGTGCGGCAAAACACAAAGTGATGCCAGCTGTTGAGCACCTCAGCCATAAGGACTTAAACAACCGCTCCGAGAACTTGCGTTTGCCCTCGCGAAAACGAGCCATGCAAAAGTTCAAGTCGCCAGGCCAGCTTCAAAGATTTCTGGAAACATTCTCCGGCCTGCGCAATCTCTTCGTTCCACCTCACCACCAACGATCTGCAATCGACACTCACCTCTACCGTATCAACGCTTTTTCACAATGGAAACAAGCTGCTGAGCTTGAAGCATTAAAATGCGTCTGGAGAAAACTATTGCGGCAAACTTCGGATTAAGTTGATAGCGCCAAATTGCTGACTACAAGATCAGGAAGGGCCAACTGAGCCAAAAGGGCATTCCAGCGATGTTTGCGACAGTACCCTTCGAAGTATTGGCTGCGACATAGGTATTATTCTGTTTCTTGCTCAAATTCTAACCAGACTGATCGACTTTCGGGAATATCTTCGCAGGTATTCAGATTTAGGGTACGCCAGCGATGATCTTCTGAAAAGGTGCTGTCAGAATCTGCGCCAACCTCGAAGCAAAGCCCCGTGCCAGTTAATTCAATACGCCCATCTGTACGATGTGTGAAATCTTGTAAAGATGCCCGCACAAAAGGATATTGCGCGATATCAACTTCATCAGCACAATGTTTGATCATCAGCGGGGCACCAGGCAATGTTCTCCCATTCAAACCAACCGCTGTCACGCACCCCCGATAAGCAGGAAAACGAATGGCACCAGGAGAGGAAAAGGTAACGGCCTCGTCTGCATAGAAGCCCGGCCGTTTGCAATTATGCACATTTAACGGCATGGTAAAGTCTACCCAGTTGCCCGACCCGGCCACGTCAATACAATAACCGTCCTGCGGTCGATCAAGACGATCAGCTAAATAAAGATAACCTGCTTCATCACGCCAATCCTGAGCGTGCACCGTTATTGGCAAAAGTAAAATAAAGGCTAGTGTCCAAGGCATCACTGCAAGTGTTCTCATCAGGTGTCTCCTATAGGCGAAACTTTATTTCGGGCATCTGTTATGCAATGCTCAAATGGATGTGCATCACACGTGCCCTTCAAGTTTCACCAATAAATGTTGCGATCTGTCGAGTTTTCCTCATCAGTACGGATTACAGTTTGGACGTGTTCTGGCCAAAGCTCTCCGCTATTCAACTAATGAAGGCATAGGTTGGTCTGGGTATGTGAAAATACCCAAAATTAAATGCGCGTTGCATTTTACTTCGAGCCACAGTTCGACAATCTCTAAAACCTATTGGCTTAACTCCGTCAAAAGAACTCAGTTAAGTCATTTGCTTCAGGATCTTTTCAGGCCGCAGTGGCAAATCACGAACGCGAGCGCCAGTTGCGTCAAAGATGGCATTGGCAAGTGCTGCAGCAGTAGGCCCCTGTGAAGCCTCACCTGCTCCAACAGAGGGCAAGTCTGGGCGGTCAATCAAATGAAGCTCAATGACCGGGGACTGCGCGACACTCATGATTGGGTAATCCCACCATTCGGTGCTGGTGACGCCGGTGTGATCGTAAGTCACCTCTTCCATCAAGGTCCAGCTCAGGGATTGGATGATTCCGCCTTCGATCTGATTAAGCACGCCGTCCGGATTGATTACCTGACCGACATCTATGGCTCCAACGACCTTCGATATGGCTACCTCGCCATTCTCTAAATCTACGTGTACGTCGACGACAATTGCGAAAATGCCCGATGTATTCCGATAGCGTCCAAATGCGAAACCACGTCCAGTGCCCTTTTTGTTCGAACGACCAGACCAATTAGCTTCTTCTGCAACTTTTTCGACAATCGCCCGATAGCGCGGATTGCTGAGGTGCTGCAACCGGAACTCAATCGGGTCCACATCAGCATTAAAGGCAACTTCGTCCATAAAGCTTTCCATAGCGTAGTGATTGGAATAAGCTCCCAGACTGCGCATCGCTGAGACACGTAAAGGCATCTCGGGCAGAAGGTGCTTTGTCAGCCTCTTGTTCGCGATATCATAGATCGGATCACTGTTACGATCCGCCCCGAACATAGACGCTGCGCTTTGAAATGCATAGGGTTGCAGATCGCTGTTAGTAGACCAAGCGGGCATGAGGCCACTACGATTACCGCTGCTCATTTGGGATTGCAAACCTGGACGCGCAATATGAGCACCTGACCAGAGCGTGTGCTCATAGGAGCGCAACCTGTTGTTGGAATCAAGTTCGGCAGCAATTTCAATACGCATTGCCGTGCCAAATGGTGAATGAGCCAGCTCATCTTGACGCGACCACATCACACGTACTGGTAAATCGGTTGCGCGGGCTAAGAGCGCTGCATCCATCGCTACATCATCTGCACCATTATGGCCATAACATCCGGCTCCATGGGCATGAATGAAACGCAGGTTACTCTCAGCCATCCCTAGTACGTTTGCCATGTCACGCCGGGCTGGGTAGACACCTTGCGTATGCGACCACACCGTTAGGATGTCGCCATCAAGCTGAGCAATCGCACAAGATGGTCCGATCGAACCATGGGCATGAAAAGGACGATAGTAAGATGCTTCGAAACGCTCGCCACCGGCAGAGTTAACATCGCCAACCTCCAGAAAAACACTGTCGAATGACGGCAGCGTTTTAATCCGTTCAGGCAACTCCTCCAGCGGTGGTTCAATGGGCGGGATGTCCCAGCTTGCACCTTCGGCCAATACTTCAGCTGCAGCCACAGCTTGTTCTTCACGTTCCGCAATCACGCCGAGAAAACTACCATCCCGTACAACTGAGATCACACCGTCCATTGCACTGACGGTGTCGATGGATACATCCACGAGTGTGAACTTCGGTGCTGGGGGGCGTACGATGCGGCCATGAACCATGCCCTCTAGGCGAATATCGACGATGTAAGAGGCTTCACCGTATAGTTTGGCCGGTAGATCAGCCCGTTGCTGGGGCGTACCCACAAACTTATGGTCTGCTGGACGCTTTGGTTGAGCATTGCCAGAGATCGGGATATTTATTTCCAAACCACCGACCAAAGCCCAATAGGTTATGTGACCGCCGTCCGGAGCGATCACCTCTCCATCTTCGACACGGATGTCCACCAAATCGGCGTGGAGCCTGCCCGCTGCCATCTTGACAAGATGACGGCGGATTTCGGCACTTGCGTAGCGTAATGTCATACCACTCGACTGTATCGATGCGCTGCCTGCCGTATACGATTCATCTGGTGACCGGTCAGTGTCTGGATTGATCACCTTTATGCGCGCAAGATCGACATCCAGTTCCTCTGCAACGATTTGCCCAAATGCAGTCTGAATTCCCTGGCCAAGTTCAGCCTTGCCAGAGGACACATAAACGCTGCCTTTGGGATCTATACGAATCCAGGCATCAACTGTCGATTCATTTGGGCGTCGCATTTCTCCCTGAGCAGTACGGATGGAAACCGGCAATGCGAAATAGGCGGTGAGCCCCCCAATGCCGTGTAGAATGGAACGTCGAGAAAGTGATGCTGTGTCAGGCTTAATCATGATTAGCCCTCCTCAAATCTGCACTTGAGCACGCTTGATTGCTTTTAGCACACGCGCCTGTGCCCCGCAGCGACACAAAATACCATCCATGCCCTCACGGATTTCTGCATCACTTGCGGCAGGATTGTTCGATAGCAGTTCGGTAGCCGTCAGGATCATCCCATTACTGCAGTAGCCACATTGTACAGCCTGCTCAACCAGGAATGCTTGTTGAAGCACTGAAAGAACGCTGTCGGGCGTCTGATCTTCGAGCGACACCACCTCGGTGTCGGCAACAAGCGAGACCGGTGCGATACAGGACCGTACGGCCTGACTATTAACAAGCACAGTACATGCACCACATGCGCTGGCACCACAGCCAAATTTAGGGCCGTTCAGAGAAAAATCATTTCGTAAAACGTAAAGAAGAGGGGCATCCTCATTCACGCCAGTAGTAACTGAATTTCCGTTGAGCTGGAATCTTATCATTGTGTTTCTCCTGTCTGAAACGCCAAAGGCTGGCTCCTACAATTTCGATGAGATTCCAAAACAGCCTATCTAACAATTTCAGCACTAACCGGAGGGCCCATAAGGCAGTCTTCCTTGATAGCTATGATGCGATTGATAGAGGTTGTAAAATCGCTCCCATCAACGGTAAAGCGTAGGTGCTCGGTGAAGACGACCTAACGTAGTTGATCATGTTTCTCTATATTTCTACGTGCTTTGTCAGAGAGGATGACCGGTACTAATCAGAGGAGCCAACACCGATCATGTCCAGCGGCTGGCCTACATTGAGCGTGATAAAGCTAGAAGGGGACAGTTGAGCCTCACGCTTGGCTTGTTCCAGAAGTTCAACCGGCTCAACGCGCGCTTCTGCACTCAGTTGGAAGGTTCCATAATGCATTCCGATTGACTGTTTTGCTCTTAAATCCATGTGTGCTTTAACAGCCTCAAATGGATCAAGGTGCACTGGCTTGAATAAATGCCTAGGTGCATAGGCACCTATTGGCAGAAAGGCCAAGTCAACAGGTCCAAATTGTTCATATGTTCTCTTGTAGTGATTGGCGTAACCACTATCACCGCCAAAGTAGATATTCTTGCCACCAATCTGCATAAGAAACCCGCCCCAGAGAGTGGAGTTTCTATCAGTCAATGTACGACCTGAGAAATGCTGCACTTCAAGAAACCAAAGCTTAAAATCATCTGACACTTGCGCGCTATCCAGCCAATCTAGTTCATTGATGTTGTCAGAGGATGCCAAGCGACTTCCCACCCCAAGTCCGGTATATATTTTGGGGTTGTCGCGCTTAATCAACTGATTTATGGATTTCAAGTCCAGATGATCATAGTGATCATGACTTACGATAATTACGTCGATTTCTGGTAGATCCTCCAGAGCTATGCCCGGTTTATGAACCCTCTTTGGGCCAGCAAAGGAGATCGGGCTGGTTCGTTCTGAAAACACTGGGTCAGTGAGAATATTGAACCCATTTATCTGGATAAGAAAAGTTGAATGGTTGATGAAGGTGACGCGTGCGTCCTTGCTATTGACTCTGTCTTGCGGGGACGGATCTGTAATCGTTTCCACCCATTTCGGCCATTTAGCTCTTTCCGTGTCAGAGGTCAGCCCTGCCCAGGCTACTTCCCAGAAGGAGTGAGTTTCGACCAGACTGTTATTCCTAAATGCTCCATCTTTGAAATTCAAAGACCCTTGCTTGTGATCTTTTTGAGTAGCCGCACAAGCTGTCATGAAAACACCTACCAATACGAAAATTACTGCCGTAAATTCAATGGGTCGCATCCATAAGTTCCCCGTTCAAAAGATACCCAGCCAAACATAGGCGACATCTGGTCCGGCCTATTTAGCGCTGTGAGCGTGCGCGATTCATGATGGCAAGTTCTCTAGAAAATATTCCATTTGATCCTGCAACGTTGCTGCCATTGGATGCACCTGCAAAACTTCACAGAACAACGAAAGGGTGAGCAGCAGAGGTACGGACATCCGCGTATCCTTTTTTACATGGTCATACGGCTGCTACAGGTTGTCTAACTTATTACCGCATAAGTTTGGATATACTTGTCTGGAATACTTTTCTTGTCAAGTAATCTATTCAAAGATAGGGATTGCGAAGGCAAAACTAGATCTACCACCCGAGAAAGAGCGTCTAAACATAAGGATGGCCTATCTGTTACCGCTTAAAGCAGAACGCCTTCGGCAAATGTTGCAGGCTGCTGTTATGGAAGAATGTAAACTGACACTTTCAGAAAAGAAATGCTTGGGCGTGTTTGCCAGTCTGGAGCACCTGTGACGATGAGTGAAGTTTCACACGCCTTGCTGCTCACCGAAGGAGGCGCGATCAAGGTCATTGGTCGTTTAGAAAGCGCGGCCTTGTTACACGACAACGCTCAAGCAACGGTAAGCAAGTGGTGCTTATCAACATCACGGAAGCTGTCATGACTGTGTGCGTCCGATGACCCCAGCCTTTTTATCAATTAAGGCTTCAGTTACGCTGATTTAGCAGCGTAACACCATGGTATGAGATCGTTGATGCGATTGATTTTATGATCAGCAATTTGAGCCAGCAGCCCTGATCCCGGGCACCCGCGCTCGATTGGCCCGGAGGGCAGCGGTGCCTGAACAACTTCCTCGCAGCATGAACACGAAAGGCTCTCCTCGTCGACACTGCTAGAAACAAACCCTGTTTCTGTTGTATGCATTGATCTCCCTTCAAGCATGGGATTGTAACGGTGATCATTCAGCCAATAATATAGCCGTGTTTTTCTTGTGCCATGGCGCCTGGCAACCTGAGCGACGGGCAAACTTCCTTCCAGCGCCTGCTGACAAAACTGGAGGAAGAATAGAAGATCAAATCCTATCGCGTCAGGTCGACTTCACCGAACGCTCACGAAGTAAGTCAGGCAAGATATTGTAAATCAACGGGTCCTGGGCCTAGCTTCACTCTATTATTCACTCTGATCAACCCTTCGTGTTTATTGTGGCAACAAGATCATCCTCATCTATTGGCAGTTTACTCGCGCGATATCCTGTTGCTGCGCGGATGGCATTTACGAGAGCGGGAAGTGCAGCAATCAACGCGGCTTCACCTACACCAGATGGCGCCACAGAAGGGTCACTGATGAGTTCAATTTCAAATTCTGGCGCGTGGTCAATCGTCGCAATCGGATAGTCGAAGAAACCATAAGCAGAAATCGAACCATCATCGATAGGCGCCCCTTCGACCAAGACTTGCCCGATGGCCATCATGGTACACCCTTCGATCTGCGCCTTGACTTGATCAGGGCTGAAAACAAATCCGGGATCAAGCACACAGTAACAACGATCGATGCGGACTTGTTCGCTCTCTTTCTCATAAGATACGTCAAAAGCCATTGCGACATGGGTTTCCTCGGCAAAGATTGCAGCGGCGTAACCGCGGCCAACCTCTGCGTCTTCAGGAAGCGGGCGAGCGGCGCACATGGTTTTCAGCTTTGTCAAACACGTCTTGAGACGGTCTTGTTCCGGGCCAAGATTTTGTATCCGTAGCAAAATTGGATCCAGATTGAGTGTTCGCGCGAGTTCCTCAATCGCCGCCTCGACTGCAAGCGAATTGGGCGTCGCGCCAAGTGAGCGCCACTGGCCAACATGGAAAGGAAGTTTGACGTCAGTGAATTCGATGCGGCGGCGATCAACGGTATAGAATGGATTTGAACCTATAGTGGCGCCTATGTCGTGAAACAGTTTCCGAACGAGCGACAAGCCCCCTTCAGGTAATAAAAAATCGTTGAACATGACGTGTCCGCTGACGAAAGCGTGCCACCATTCGGTGATTTTCCCATCGTCGTCTGCTTTGATCCGAACCCGATGAGACGATGGCGGACGCGTACGGTCTGCGAGGAACTCGTCACGCAGCGACCACACCACCTTGACCGGTCGATCAACCTCTCGTCCAAGGAGCACGGCATCGCGGACAACATCATATGTTGCGCGCCCACCAAAGCCGCCCCCCACACGCATGAGGTGAACCGTTACGCGGTCTGTTGACCACCCAAGTTCCGCTGCTGCCTTCTTTTGATTGACGAACATGTCCTGTGTGCCCGCCCAGATCTCGACTACTTCTCGCCCGTCCCGCTCACTAAATTGAATAACCGCAGAACGCCGTTCAATCGTCGCATGTTCGACAATTGGCAAATCCTGACGTCGGTCAACTGTCCAAACCTGATCCTGAGCGACATCATCGTTTTCGAGGATGCTCTCAAGTTCCCCAGCTGAAAGAGCGATATCAACATCAATCATCGCGTCGATATCTTCTTGAGTATAACTTGATGGGCTGTCCCACTGTACAGTCATCTGCTCGAGTGCAGCGTCAAGAACGCTTGGCGTTTCCGCGACAATGCCGGCAAAATTACGCTCTTTATCGACCACGACCTTGATGACACCGGGCATACTACTGACGCCACCATCATCAACATCAACGATCTGGGCACCTGCCATGGGGGCTGGAACGCCGCGCCCATATGTCATGTTCGGCAAACGAACGTCGAGTGCATACACCTCTTTGCCGGTTACAATATCGCGCCCTTGAACCTGCAAAGCAGTTTTGCCAACCTGCACCTTCTCCCTGCCTGGATCAAACGTGTAAGAGGTCGCATCCGGGAGGTCCCCAAGATCGATCACTTCGTTTGTTCCTGTGACAATATCAGCGAAGGTCACGATTTGATCTTCCGGGGTAGTAAAGCCGCCTTTAGCATCGCCAAGAGCATGGGCATCAAGGCCAACTTGCTTGGCCGCACGTTGTCTCAGCTCTTCACGAAGACCAGCAGCAGCTTCAGCCAGAGGACGGGCGTTGTTACTGGTTCCCGAGCTTCCTACGGTGACCTGAAGTCTCGCTACGTCGTTTGTTGAGGGAAGCGAGACTTGGATATCCTCAACATCAACATTTAGCTCTTCAGCTACGATCTGGGCTAGGCCGAGGGATGACCCTTGTCCCATTTCGTGCACGGGGCTTAGCATTCTTACAGTGCCATCCAGGTCAACTTTGATCCACGCTGTGCCCTCCTCAAAGTCTGGTGCGCGCATCGACGCCATTACTGGCGCGAACTCTCTGCCCACAAAATAGGTGACGGTTAGACCCGCTGCTGTCCAACCAGCAGCTTTCAAGAAACCACGTCGTGTGAAGTGCCGCTTTTTTTGTGTAGTTGGTTTCATTTCTAGCCTCCCTTTCTTGTTTGCATCACTTGGGAAGCGTTCTTGATTGCGAGGTTGATCCTTTTATAAGTTCCGCAACGACAAAGATTGTTGCTCATACGATCTATGATTGTTTGGTCGTCAGGGTCCGGTTCTTCATTCAGCAATGCCGCGGCTTGCATGATCTGCCCTGCCTGACAGTAACCACATTGGGCGACGCGCTCGTCCAACCAAGCCTGTTGAACAGGATGTAAAACACCATCGGCGCTGGCAAGACCTTCAATTGTGGCAATGCTGTCAGACTGGACATCAATCGCATAAATGGAACAGCTGCGGGCAGCCTCACCGTTGATGTGAACTGTGCATGCACCACACTCCCCTTGGCCGCAGCCAAGTTTTGGACCAACAAAACCCAACTGTTCACGCAGCACCATAAGCAGCGTTTCATCTTGCCATGAGTCTGGTACATCAAATTTAGAGCCGTTGACGATTAGACGCATGGATCAATTCCTCCAATTGGCAGACATAATTCTGAGAGTTTCGTAGGAACGCGCGGTGTCCGGCTAGTCTTGCTCCAGAAGAACACCATTCTTGATGACCATGTTTGGCATTGAACGGCCAACCAGCTCACTTGCACTTCGAGCGGCTTCAATTCTGTTTAGATCTTCGTCGCTTAGACTTAGATCCAAGCTTTGCAGCGTATCCTCTAGTTGGGCTGTGGTGCGAGAGCCAGCCAGTGGGATAATGTCTTCGCCCTTGGCCAACAGCCAGCCGTGCAACAGTTGGGCAATCGAAATGCCTTTGTCGGCGGCCATATGGCGTAGCGTAACCATCAAAGGATCGCCTTCTGCATCGGGTAATTTACCAAAACCCATGGCGCCAAAGGCCACAATACCGATACCCAATTCACGTGCCGTGGGCAGGATGCTTTTTTCGATGGAGGTATCGGTTACGGAGTAAGCGAACTCCACCAAGCTCAGCGGGTGGGTGGCATGCGCTTTGCGAATGGTCTCTGCATCGGTTTCCGACAGGCCGATATTGCGCACATATCCGGCTTCGACCAGGTCAGCGATCGCACCGATGGTATCTTCAACAGGGATACCGATATCCACACGAGCGGGTTGATACAGGTCCACATAATCCAGACCCAAGCGTTTCAGAGAGGAGGTGATGTAAGTTTTCACATTCTTTGGGCCAACATCGACCTTGTTGCTGCCCGTAAAAGCATTCTGAAAAGTTCCATACTTCAGGGAAATGAATACCTTGTCCCGGTCAACGCTTTTCAGTGCCTCACCGATAAGAAATTCATTATGACCATCCTGGCCGTAAAAATCCCCTGTGTTCAGGAGGTTGATGCCTGCCTCCAGCGCGGCGTGAATGGTGGCAATGCTTTCGGAACGCTGCTGGTTCGGCATCATCGACATGCGCATGCATCCCAAGCCAAGTCTGGAGACTGCAACACTGTCATTCCGGTAGGTTTTCATATCCATTTGAAACGCTTTCTCAGATTTCCAGCTACTTTCGCTGGCTACCCGGAAAGTACTCATCAGCAATTACATCAACAAGGCGCATTTCATTGAGGTGATATATGTCGAAAATTGATATATGGCGATAATTCTCGTCGAGTTTGGCGTTTTTCCAAGCAATAGTTAAAAATGACCAGATCGGTAGGAGATTGGAACCTACCGTTTACACAATCTGCTCTACCGCCTGCCGAACTGCACCACGAAACCATCTTTGCGCTGGGGAATGGTGCGTGGCCTTGTGCCAGATCATTTTGAATTGAACAGTTGGAAACGGGCAAGGCGGCTCAATGTGCGCGAATTCCCTGAACAGCCCATGCGCCATGCGCGACGGTAAGATCGCTATGAGCTGTGACCCACGCATCAATGGGGGAAGGGCTTCGAAACTAGGAACTTCGACCCTCAACTGACGCTCTATACCATGTTGTTCAAAGATGCGTTCTTCGAAGGGCGTTCCAGACAGAGAGAAACGGACTGTCGCGTGAGGCAGTGTACCGAAATTCTCACGCACTTCATCTTCCGAAACGACCTTGGGATCAAAGAAGCACTTTGAGCAATCCTCAAACAGCGTAGTGCTGTAGATATCAAGCTGATCTGACGGCGGGAGAGGTGTGACGACAACATCGCTCTCTCGCATACGCAGCCGATCCACGTAATTCCGGCCAGACGGGATCAAGCGAAGTTTGGCTTGCGGCGCTTCGATTAAAAATCTGTCCAGCAGTCTGGGAGAAATCAACTGACGCTCGTAGTCTTGCGCTTCAAGGCAAAATCGGGTCGTCATTTTCTCCAATTCCAGCGGTTCTGGCGAAACGAGTGCCTCAAGTCGATCTAGTATTTCCGAAACCTCAGGTGCGAGGACAAGGGCACGCTCGGTTGGGGCAATGCCACGTCCAGCTCGCACGAACAGAGGATCTCCAAACACTAAACGCAGCCGATCCAAAGCATGACTGATCAGAGGTTGACTGACGTCCATCCGTGCAGCCGCACGCGAGATAGACCCTTCTTTCGCAACTGCGCAGAAAATCGTCAGCAGCTTGACATCGACCTTCATTAGATCAGTTTTTTTCATATATGACCTCAATGAGATGCGTCTTGTTTATATTATGAACGAAAAAGATACTCCTCGCAACATCGGCCCGATTGGAGGTCATGCAATGAGGATGCTCGGATATGTCCGCAACGAACAAACAGAGTGAAGTTGAATTTGTTGCGCTCGTCGCGCTGACTACATCGCTAGGAGCATTGTCGATTGATGCTGTACTGCCCGCACTGCCTGACATCGGCGAGAGCTTTGGAATGGCCGATGGAAATGCATTGCAGCAGATCGTCGGCGTTCTGTTTTTGGGACTGACCATCGGACAACTCGCCTATGGGCCGTTGTCCGATCGCTTTGGACGCAGGCCAATCCTATTCCTCGGCATGGCGGTTTTCGTATTGAGCAGCCTGGTTTGCATTCTGGCGGACAGCCTCGTAGTGATGTTTGTAGGCCGGTTCTTTCAAGGCGTGGGAGCTGCTGCGCTCAGGATAGTGCCTATGTCCGTTATTCGTGACCGATATGATGGAGCCGCCATGGCTCGCATCATGTCCCTGACGATGGCGGTGTTCATCATTGTACCTTGCATCGCTCCAATGCTTGGACAGGGGATTCTGATGCTGGCGGGATGGCAGTCGATCTTCTGGTTCATGCTGGTGCTGACATGCGCCTCGGGGTTTTGGGTTTGGACGCGCCAGCTGGAAACTCTTCCAGTTGAGCGGCGCAGCGCGGGCAGTCTTGTCTCGGTCCGCGACGGACTTGTCGCGACCCTGTTGAACCGGAAAACACGTGCCTATACAATCGCCAGCGGGCTGATGATGGGGACTTTTATGGCCTATGTCATGTCGGCCGAGCAGATCTACCGCGATATCTTTGAATCAGGTGATCTGTTCGCGCTCTACTTTGGGGTAGGTGCAGGCTTTATCGGTATTGCCAGTTTAGCCAACGCCCGTCTGGTTGAAAGCTATAGCCCAGAATTGATCTGTCGGGCCGCCCTGTTTGGCGTGATCCTGGTTAGCGGTTTGGCATATGTCATCAACCACATTGCCCCATTATCTTTATACGGATTTCTTGTCTTAATCTCGATCGTTTTCTTTTGCTTCGGACTTACGATGGGCAATATGAACGCAATCGCCCTGCAACCGCTTGGACATATTGCCGGGTTGGCCAACTCGGCCATCAGTTTTCTGTCCGGATGCATTGCCATGGCGATTGGGTCAGTCATTGCTGGCACTTTCAATATGACGGTAGCCCCCCTGTTCTTCGGGATATTTGCAACCAGCCTGTTGTCTCAGCTTATCTTAATGTTGGCGGATCGCCAACAAATGGTAACGGGCGCATAGCCCGCATCCTGATCGATCTCTAACAGTCAGTGGATTGGTGCTCCGCATGTAAAGATGTCGGCTGCTGAAACGACAAAAGAACCCGGTGATGCTCGCTTATTGCTCTGGAGCCACGCAAGGCGCAAACTCTATGAAGTCGCACGCAACAAAACACCGCCTGTAGCCCCAAAAGACCTGCGCCAGATTGGTGAGCTACATCAGATCGAAAAGACGATCCGGGGCAAAACCCCAAGAAACGTCTGCTAGAACGCCAGGAGCGAAGCAGAGAGAGTGAGCTGGAGCGCGGTATTATCCTATCGTATGAGACCAATCGCAACTGGTTGAATAAGTTCAACCCATGATGAAAACACGCGAATGACCGCTTCTCTAATCGGGCGTTGAGGTCAAGCTCTTTTTCCTTTTCATTCGGATCATATCCATCTCCGGGTCACGCTTCTCTTCGCAGTCTGGATCGCTCTTCATTGTGAGCGGCTGCATGCATGTGCCGGAATGGTTGTAGAGAGCCCCGCTATTGGACGCGCTTTCATGGCGCAGCAGACATTTTCGGCTTCATCTACAAACCTCGTCCAGAGAGGACGATCCTGCCGTGATACTTAGGTCAGGCTATATCATGCAACAACCTCCAAGCCATCACGACAGAATGATGTGTCATTGACCCACATGCGGTGCATGACAACTGCCAGCTTTCTGGTACGCAAGCAGGCCTTGCGACTGCTCAGGAGCGTACGCATTGCATGCGAACGGCGGCTTTTCATATGCACTGGGCTATACCAGCCGGAGCGCAGAACCTGCGCTATGCCGCGTGCATCATTCTTATCGGTCTTGTTACGCATAGCAGACAGAGCCGCATTCACTTGCCTTGCCTCCATGCAGACAACGTCAAAGCCGTGTTGTTCCTTCAAGCCGTAAAACAGAGGCTGGCTCATTGTTCCAGCTTCAAAGCCAATGCGGGTGATAAGCAACGACGTCTGAGCTAAGGTATTGGCGATAACATCAACTTCGCAGGCAACCGAGCGTTCAAATATAATCTTGCCTTCGAAGTCAATCACACAGATCGAAACAGACCGTAAAGGCACATCCAAACCAGCATAGTATTCCATGGTGCTCTCCCATCCTCGCAGCAATATGCTGCAATCTTAACAGGAGCTGACCTCTCATGAAGGACGAACCCGATTAAGCATGCTAATGGCCCTAAAGCTTTTCGATTTTAGTTTGATACGTATCCAGCATGTTTGAAGTAGTTCCAGCACTCTTTAGGATCGTAGAGGTCACAGACTTGACCAATGGCGGTGAAGACATCGGTGAACGAGCGGGCGCCGATCCTTCGCAGATGTGCCTTGAGTTAGGCATCCTAAAGTAGTCATTCTAGTTATCAATTTTTCGCGCTGCAGCGAATGGCGGCTTTGGTCTGCACAGAGGCTTCTTACTCTTCTAAGAAGCGGTTCCTGAAGCCCTCACAATTCTGTTAGGCGGGAGCCACTAGAGGTTGGGAGGGAGTTGTGGTTAAGGATAAAGCATTAACGTCGGCTTGCTTGCTGATGGTTCTCTGTGTGCTCTCGTGAGCGAACCTACTTTTCCTTCAAAACCGATCTGAACAACTGTGGGTCCTTCCCAGCCTTTTTCGTCCTGCGAGGAGTTCTGCAGGGCAGGGCTTGCGCTTGTGTGGGGTTTGCGGAGGCTTGGTGTTTATGTTCATGTTGTTGTCATGTTCTTAGCCCGCTAATCCTATGGGTTTATAGGATTTTTCACTTTCATCTCATTGACAGTTTAAACAATACATCGCATGGTTTGCGCGAGGCGTCGAAACCTCTCACAGAGCGGTTACCGCTGCCGTTTACAGGCGGTCTTTTTGTGTCTGGAGTTAGGTCTTCAAACGCAAACTCTCGCTTATGGGCGGGAGGGCGGTGAATACAATACCCTTTGCGGGGGAATAAACCCGCCTGTCTCTGTCAGGTTTCGAACCTCCCGCTCGCCAGTGGGTTGTCGAAAGCCTTCTGCTGAGTGGTTTGTTCAACAAGCCAACAGAGAGGGCTTAATGATGACTGATACTGGTAAAGAGAAATGTGCCCATACGTCCCTTCGCAATGAAGTGGATCAGCTTCGCTTATCAAGCAATCACCTCAAAAATCTAGTTTATTCCATGAGCGTGGTGATGAGTGAACGTATGGAACACACTCAGGAATATGAAGCGTTGCTGACGCTGTTTGATACTGTGCGCACTCACATCAATGATGTGCAGGAAAGCGGTGAGAAGATCTCAGAGCTGCTTGATCCCTGTGCACTGGAAATCTCTAAAAGCAAGTAAGTTGGAATGATGAGAGGCTTGCCTCTTATGGAATATTCTGGCTTGGGAAGCGTGAGCTTCTCAGGCCTTTTTGGTATGTGTCTGCAGAGGTAACCAAAGCACTGAGAAGGGCATTCAATGATGGAGCGCTGCTTGGCTACGCCCTAATCGTTGCCTTTCTTTTGCAATTTCCTCTTTCAAGAACCAATGGCCTGTCTCGCCGTCATGCTTTGAGAGTTTCTGAGACAAGACCTTTCTCTTTGAGGTCTTACAAAGAACCTCAAAGAGTGGGTCTGATACTGAGATAAACTTGGATGTTTGATTGAGTATCTGTATTGCTGCTGCTTTTGCGCTAGATGACGCTGATTGAAGTTCACCTGTATTATTATTTGTATATTTATATTTATTTCGTGGTGCTCTCACGTCACCCTTTAGCTGCTCATTTTGGCACGCTTGTTGGTCTTTTTTGTCACTGCAACTGTGTTTGGACAGCGAGTTTGGTGCGACCATAGGTGCTCTGCTGTCACGCTTTTCGTCCCCTACATGGCAAAAGGCATAATGATTGCTTTGCCCACGACCACGTGCGCGTTGAGCTTTAAAATATCCAGCTTGCTCTAGCTTCTTCAAAGCTCGGATCACCGTTCTTCTGCTGGTGCCTGCGTCTTCTTCAAGGCGAGAGATGCTTGGCCACGCATCTCCGGTCTTAGTGTTGAAGTAGTCACACAGAGCGATCCCCACGACCTTTTCTGATGCAGAGAAGTCATGATCCCGGCACAGCTTGCTAATCCAAACAGCTTTGTCGCTGTATTGGATGGCTAGACTGTTACAAAGCTGTATCTTACCAGTTGAGTCACCCATCATTTCCTCCCCCACTTCAGCAGGCGAGAAACCTTTGACAAAATTCGCCCAGTTATTTGACGTTTAAATAGCAGTTTGACGTTTTTTACGCTTCTAAACCATTGAAATTTAGCCAAGAGTTCAGGATTGAAAATCCGCGTGTCAATGGTTCGAATTCGCCTCCGGAAACCACTTATCTTCTTGAAATTACTAGATAATAAACTGAGCATTCGCTCAGTTTTCTCAAGGTTTGACACTTTTTTCGGCATGGTTTGACACTTTTGCTCTAACTGCTTGCAGAATTCTTCCCCTCGTAGGTGTGGCGCGGCGTGAGGTTTTGCATAGGTGGGTGATATGACGTGCACAGCGGCCTTTTCTCTTTCCCTACAAGCTTTGAACGTTAGAGAAGTCTCAAAGCGTACGTTTTTAACGCTCAGTTTATCGACGGTTTAAGACACGCTCTTTGGAGCTAAATTATCTGCGGTCGAGCTTCTGGCCAGCTTTGCGACTTAAAGTGAGTTTTACTAGCTCTAAGTCTTGGCCCTCTCCGCCAAATTAAAGAGGGATTGTCTCCAATAGAAGTGGTTCGATGTCTCAGCCATTGTCCATGAGATGAATATTCACACTGAGGATTTTCCAGAAAGTCATCGTTACAGGCATCAAAATCCGAATAACATTAGGTCTGTCCAAACAAGTTTTGTCCCTAACACTTAATGTGTAGCTCTCACCAGAACGCACGCTGGCCTTCATCTCAAACAGGCGTTACCACCGGTGTCTGAGACACCGGATCTGCGTAAACACTTGTGTCAATTTCGTAGACTGAGCTTACCAGAGACGGGCTGACCACCTCGTGTGGTGTTCCCTCTGCGAAGATCGATCCATCGCGCATGACGATGAGGTGGTCTGCGTAGCGGGAGGCCTGGGCGATGTCGTGGAGGACGACGACAACGGTGCGGCCCTGGCTGTTGAGGTGTTGGAGGAGATCCAGTGTCTCATACTGATAGCGGATATCCAGATAGCTGGTTGGCTCATCCAGCATGATGTAGGGCGTATCCTGAGCCAGACACATGGCGATGAAGGCACGTTGGCGCTGACCGCCGGAAAGGTCTTTTAACGCCCGGTCCTTGAACGTGTAGAGACCTGAGGTGTGCAAGGCCTCCTCAACAATCTCAACATCCTGCCGGCTGCGAATACCAAGGAGTGATTGATGAGGCGCACGGCCATACCCGACAAGTTGCTCAACACTGATGCCAGTTGGAACCACAGGGCTTTGCGGCAAAAATGCAATTTGCCGTGCAACCGTTTTGGCAGGCAGGCGATGGATTGCTTCACCATCAACGGTGATAGTGCCGCTCTTTAACTTGTTGATCTGGCCGATGGTTTTCAGCAGTGTTGACTTACCGCAGCCGTTGGGGCCGATCAAAGCGGCATAGCTGCCCTTTTGAATGGTGAGATTGATGCCCTTGAGCATGAACTCTTCGTAACCGGAGGTGACGTTTGAAAGAACGATGCTCATGTGCTTTGTCCTTTTTGTGAGCGGCTCATGATCCAGATGAAGTAAGGAGCGCCCAGCATCGCACTCAAAATGCCTGCGGAGACTTCAAGCGGCGGCGCAATAGCCCGTCCAACCGCGTCTGCCAGAACAACCAGAAGTGCCCCCACCAGTGCAGCAGTTGGCAGCAACAGGCGATGTCGTCCCCCCACAAGAGAGCGACTGATATGCGGTGACATCAAGCCAATAAAGCCAATCACACCAACCACACCAACGGAGATACTGGCAAGCAGGGTTGCAACGCCCAGCAATAAAAGGCGCATCTTAGTCGTGCTTTGGCCTAGTCCGCGGGCGGTCTGGTCTCCCAGTTGTTGCAGGTCCAGTTGATAGGAGAGCACCATAGTCAGACCCAAAAGGCTCACAAGTGGCATCCATATCGATTGCACATGCACCCATGTACGAGCCCATAGGGAGCCGGTGAGCCAGACAAGTGGGTTTGAGATTTCCAGCGTTGCGGCTGTCACCAGCAGATAATCAACACCTGCATCGCACACCATGCCAACGGCAATGCCAACCAGAGCCAGACGGGCAGGGGAGACTTGGCGCAGATGAGCTGCAAACAACACCACCACCGCAGCAACAATGCCGCCAAGGGCCGCAGCAAAAGGAAGATAAGTGACGGGCACATTGGGCAGGAACATAATTGTGCCCAAAGCAGCCAGTGCAGCGCCTGAGTTGATGCCCATGATCTTGGGGCTGGCCAGCGGATTGCGAATGATAGCCTGGACAATAACACCGGAAACAGCAAGGCTTGCCCCGGCCAGCAAGGCAATCAACACACGGGGAAGCCGTGACTTCCAGATAATATAGGTCTGCTTTTGGCCATCCAGATCAAACAGGCTGTTCAGGATCACATCCAGCGGGATGTTAACCGCGCCCACACCC
Source organism: Pseudovibrio sp. Ad13 (assembly GCF_001623225.1). NCBI lineage: Bacteria > Pseudomonadati > Pseudomonadota > Alphaproteobacteria > Hyphomicrobiales > Stappiaceae > Pseudovibrio > Pseudovibrio sp. Ad13. Next base: position 56,553 of record NZ_LMCC01000010.1, read on the forward strand.
AGACTGAGCATGCTGACAAAGACGCAGGCAAACAACAGCAGCATTTGGACGCGAAAGGCTTTGGTGCTTCGGTGGCTTTTAAAATCTGTACGCCACTGTGCGCCGGAGGCCTCAGAGAGCACGCTCATCAGTCAATCTCCTTGGCCGTGATGGTCAGGTACAAAAAGTAGGGCGCGCCAATCAGGGCTGAAACCACACCCACCGCAGTTTCCTCCGGGAAGTTGATCAGTTTTGAAGCGCCATCAGCAACAAGCATCAAGGTGGCACCACACAGCATAACCGCAGGCACCAGTACACGATGGTCTGTGCCAAAGGCAGCGCGGCACACATGCGGAATGATCAGGCCAACAAACATCACAGGCCCGGCAACGGAAACGGAAACACCGGTCAGGATTGCCGCGAGCAAAATGCCGAAAAGCAACGTAAACCGTGGATCAGAGCCAAGCCCTTTTGAGGCTGCTTCACCAAGCGCCATCAAGTTAAGCTTATGCGACATGAAGAACGTCAGGAGGCCACCTGTCAGACACCAGATAAGCAGCGGCGTTGCCTGCCTCCAGCGCACATCTGCAATGTCGCCAGTGGTCCACTGGATCACGGAGAGGGCCAGCTCGTCATCCAGCGTAAAAGTGAACCGCACCAATGCAAACGCAAAAGCGCTGACTGCCACACCAGAAAGGATCAACCGAAGTGCGCTCAATGTGCCTTTCAGGCCACCCGCAAGCGTCAGGGTCAGGCCACCGGCAAAGGCAGCACCCAGCACGGCCATGGTGTCGATGTTGAAAAGGACGAGCGACGGGAACACCAACCCGATGGCAATGCCCAGAGCAGCCCCTTGATTGATGCCAAGAATAGATGGAGAGGAGAGCGGATTGCGCGTTGTCGCTTGCAGCAAAAGCCCGGCAAGGCCGAGGTTTGCGCCAATCAATGCGGCAATGAGAGTGCGCGGAGCGCGGATATCGCGCACAATGGAAAGGCTCTGCTCATCAAGTTGAGCAAAGACCGAGTTCAGGATTTGGAGAAACCCGATATCTTGTCGGCCACCTGTGGCAAGGGACAGCGCCGCTCCACCGAGCAGCGCCATCCCCATAAGGCTCCAGTACATGGCAGTGAGTGGCATGTGCGTGGCTTAGTTCTGAACTTGCTTCATAATGTCTTGCAGGTCATTGGCGGTCATTTCTGCTGCCACCATGCCGCGCAGACGAGACCACACATGTGCTTCCACGTAAAACACGCGGTCGTTTTTCACAGCGCTGATGTTCTCGTAAAGCGCTTCACCCTTCCAGCCATCGGCAAAGGCTGGGTTCGCGTAGCGGCCCAAAATGAGAATGTCCGGGTTCACAGCAGAAAGCTGCTCCAGAGAGGTCTTCACGTAGTTGGATTCATAAACCGCACCCTTGGTTGGCTTCATGCCGCTGGCAAAACCAAAACCTTTCAACACTGAGCCATTGTAGGAAACCGGGGAATGCAACCAAAGCCCCTTTGCGTTGGTCACACCAAACTGGATCTTGTAGTCGCCAGCCTTTTCAAACTGCGCACCAATCTCAGCCATTTTGGCTTTATGCGCTTCAACGCGGGCTTTCATCTCATCTGCCTTGCCAACGGCAGCGCCAATCGCTTCCAGCTGCGCAATTGCAGAAGGGTAGTCACCACCCAGACTGTCAAAGACAACCGTCGGTGCAATTTCAGAAAGCGTGTCATAAGCGGCTGTATGCCGGGTCTTGTCGGCAATGATCAGGTCTGGACCCAAGGATGCAATCACTTCAAGGCTTGGTGTCTTACGGGTGCCAACAGAAACCCAGTCCTGCCCAATCTTATCCGTATAGGCGCTGATGATGCGCTCACGCTTTTTATCATCCGCCACACCCACAGGAGCAACGCCAACGGCAGCCAGCGCATCAACAAAGCTATATTCCAACACAACAATACGCTGAGGATGATCTGGAACAGTGATGGTTCCCAGCTCGTGTTTTACATCACGCGCGGACGCTCCAAAGGCAACAAGAGTTGAAAGGGCACCAGCGAAGGCGGCTGCGAAAAGATTGGTTTTCATCGGCTTGACTTCTCATAAGGACGGGCAATAGCAAAGGTTGTAGGGTGAGCTATTGTATACCTGATAATTATAGTCAAGTTTAAATAAGAGTTTTTACCTCATATTTATTCGATAACGCAGACATCCTGCAAATGCCTGCGCATAACCACTTAAGACGAAGGTTGTTCTGACAGCTCGTCCACTTCCATCTCTTTGGCAACTTCTTCATCAGCAAGAATAATCGTTTGCGGTGTGGCCGTGCGCGTTGGCGCAGAAGGCACAAACACACTCTTCTCGCTCTCTGCAACAGCAGAACGCTGTGTGAGGCGCCATAAGGTAAAGGCAAGAATAAGCGCATGGGCTGCAAACGTGGACATGAACAGGCCTATGGACCCGAAAACGCTCATCAATACGCCACCCAGAAATGGCCCGATCATGGACCCCACACCAAGCATCAGCAACAAACCACCGCTGGTCTGCATCGCATCCCCCGCATCCGCATGGTCATTCGCGTGGGCAACCAGCACCGGGTAGAACGTGTAAATCGCGGCGCCAAAAATTACCGCAGAGGCAATGGCGATGTTGGCACTGCTGGTATCTGCAAACAGGAAGATGGAGTCCGCAGCCAAGGCAACCAAAGCAATCGCAATCACAACATAGCGGCGGTCCGTGCGGTCTGAGATCATGCCGATTGGCACCTGCGCAAAGGCGCCAGCCAGAATGGAGGAACTCACAAACAACGTGATGCTGGCAATCGGCAGGCCAACTTTCCCGCCATACACCGCCGCCAACGTTCCAAAACTGCCGTTGGAAACGCCAGTCAGAACAACAGCAACCACGGCAACAGGAGAGTTACGCCACAGCCGCCGTATATCCAGTTTGACCTGTGCAAGGGGAGCCGGAGCAGGGGTGCGCGTGACAGCTGTCGGGATAAGCGCCACCACATAAAACATAGAGGCAATCACAAAGAACTCGAAGCCATCAATCGGGCCCATGGAAAGAACCACCTGCCCACCCGTGGTCGCAGCAAGGTTCACCATGGTGTAAGTGCCAAAAACAACCCCGCGGTTGCTTGGGTCAGAGCGCTCCGTCAACCAGCTTTCCACGATCATGGCCGCCCCGGCAAAGGCAAACCCTGCCACGGAGCGAAAGGCAATCCATGCAATGGGATCAACCATCAAGGAGGAGGCCAGAACTGACAAGCACGCCAAAGATGCCATCACTCCAAAGGCCCGAATATGCCCCGCCCGCTGCACGATCTTCGGCACGCTTAAACAGCCAGTCACATACCCAATCGCCCAGCCCGTGCCCAACAGACCAAGAGAAAGAGAGGAGAAGCCCTCAAACGTACCTCTAAGCGGCAAATGCATACCGGTAACACCACCGGCAAAAAACAGGAAGGCAGAGCCCAAAAGCAAAGAGGCGATAGGAAGCAGAAACTGACGCATGACAACGACCCGGAAGCTGGGTAAGCATCCCCGAAAATACTTACCCCGAAAAACACCAGGGAGGATAAGAGCACAACTCCCCCAAAAACGCGACAGCTTTATACCTACTCCCCTGCTTGAGAACACCTTTTCACGAAATGATCAAAACGATCACGGAAACCCGTCGTGGAAAGCTGGAAGTCGTTCTCCGCTCCCCACTACCAACACATTGAGCGATGGTGCGCGTTTGGGGTATTCATAGACCGGGGTATCATCCTGGGTGATTCAGTGTGGTGAGAGGGTTGGGTGTGGTTTCATTTCGTCGAGCTTCTGAGTTTTCGTTAAGCCAGCTGCATCAGGTTATGGTTTTGGCGTTCTCTGATTATGTCATCCAGATGGATATGCCGCTCGCCGATTTTGAGCGGATGATTATGGCTCGAGGCTTTGATGTGGAGTTGTCCTGGGTGGCCACCGACAATGAGCAGCTGGTTGGCTTCTGGTTCATTGGCAAGCAAGGCGCTTATCCTGGCACCATCTACGCAGTCTCCACCGGAACCGTGCCACAGGCGCGAGGCAAGGGCATTGCGAGCAAGCTCTTTGCCAAAGTGGAAGAACACGCAGTTCAGCAAGGCTATCATCACGTCCAGCTGGAGGTGATCACCAGCAACACGGCAGCCGTAAAGGCCTATGAAAAGCTCGGCTTCCAACCGCAGCGCAACTTCCAGTGCTTCAGCCTACACAAAGCAGCATTTGCTGAACGAGGCTTTGAGCGCACACCAGTACCTGCTGACTGGGCTGAGATCGAAACGAAAGCCGCTGAACTGAGGGAATGTGCTCCCAGTTGGCAGAACACTGCGTTCGCAATCCGGGCATTGGCAGAGGGTGTCGCAACCTACAAGATTGAGCAGGATGGTCAGCTTGCAGCCTATATCGCGTTTACCCGCAAGACAGGCGCAGTCATGCAAATCGCTGTGGCTTCGGAATATCGCCGTCAGGGCCATGCCTCTGCGTTGCTCAAAGCTGCGTTTGACAATGTGAACAAAGATGCGCTCACGTTCATTAATGTGGATGAAGGGGATGAGACCATCATGCAGGCCCTGTCAAAACTGGGGGCAACAAAAACACTGCAGCAATATGAGATGCATAGAGCATTGCAAACAAACACAGCTCATGGTCAAGAGAGCATGCTAACCACCCCCTAACTGGCAATTCTCATGACACAACTGCGCCGCTCTCTCTGGTTCTATCTCAGCTCGTTCATCGTGATCTATACGATGGTGCAGGTGGCTGTAACTGTACTGGTCTATCACTATGGCATCAAAGAAGCGGGCAATCTGTTCATTGAGCTCGGTTTGCCTGTGGTTTTGGTCAGCCTGATCTTTGTGCACCGCGAACATAAGGCACCAACCGGCTCTGTGTACTGGGGTCTGTTTGTCGGCTTTCTCTCCGTCAGCATCCCCATTTCCATGATGGTGCGCAGCTATCTGCTGTCCGGCAGTGATTATGCTGGTGCGCTCAGCCCGGTCCTGTCCTTTGCGGGAGATGAGATGGGGCTCTTCTTCATCATTGACCTGGTGGTCCGCGCACTTGCGTTTGGCATCGGCTACGGTTTCTTCGCCCGTCTGCTGTGTGATGCACAAAACCGCTCGAAAGAGCCGAAGTAACTCTCCTGAACCACACAAATCCTGAAAATCAGTGGCTGGCGGAACCATCCTCCGGCCTGCTTTGCTGTCTGCATCCACTGCGTGTTCCCGAAAAAGAACCCGCGGTCGTTGGAGGGCGAACAGGCCTGGGAAAAGCCTGAAGCTGCTTGGTGATCCTGACGTTAAGAGACGCTGCACTATGAGAATTTTTGCATAAATACCATTTGCTTTGCACTTGCTAACACGAGTTAGCAGGTGTAGTTAGCAGGAGAGAAGAACAATCGCGAGTCGAAAGGGGAGGCCGCGTATGAAACAGACATGTTACGCTGGCATTGATGTCGGTTCTGCAAGTGCACGTGTAGGACTGTTCAATGAAAATGGAGAGCGACTGGCCTTCGCAGTCCGGCCCATCAAGCAGTTCCATGGACGTACAAACTTCGTAGAACAGTCCTCCACAGACATCTGGCAGCAGATTTGCGCGGCTATGAAAGAGGCGATGGCCAAGGCAAACGTGTCCGCAGACGAGATCCGCTCGTTGGGCGTGGACGCCACCTGTTCGCTTGTGGCCGTAGCGCAGGGGGGCAAACCTGTCTCCGTCGCTGAAAATGGTGATACTGATCAGGACATCATCATGTGGATGGACCATCGGGCTGCCGAGGAAACGGCGCTGATCAACGCTACGGGCGATGAGGCACTCAAGTATGTGGGCGGTGAAGTCTCCATTGAGATGGAACTGCCGAAAATCCTCTGGCTCAAAACCCATTATCCAGATCGTTACACCAACACAGTCCGCTTCTTTGATCTGGCCGACTATCTGGTCTGGAGAGCAACAGGAGCAGATGCCGCCAGCACCTGTACGCTGACCTGTAAATGGAACTATCTGGCCCACGAAGGCCGCTTTGCGGAGGATATGCTGCAAGCCGTTGGCCTGCATGATCTGCCGGAAAAAGTACCGGAAAAAGTGCTGGATCTGGGGCAAGCTGCAGGCGGTCTGTCAGAGCAGGCTGCAAAGGACCTCGGCCTCAATGCAGGAACACCGGTTGCAGCTGGCATCATTGATGCGCACGCAGGTGGTCTGGCGCTTATTGGGGCAGAACCGGACGGTGGTCTTGCCATCATCAGCGGTACTTCAAACTGCCACATGATCGTCAACGAGAAACCAGTCATGGTGCCGGGCGTCTGGGGCCCCAGTTGTTGAGGAGTGCGATCTCGTGCATGCCCTGTTTGGCGGGGACAGAGCGCAGCTGGCTCTCTGGTGGAATGGACCATCCGGCAATCTGACGCCTATGACGAGCTCAAAGCCGAAGCCGCCAAACAGGGCATGCACGAGATCGCACTCCTCAACAACTGGGTGCTGGATCTGGAGGCGCGGGAAGCGAACCCGACCCGCGGCCTTCATGTCCTTTCTGACCATCACGGCAACCGCTCGCCACGTGCCAATCCGCATGCAAAGGGCGTTGTCTCCGGCCTGACGCTGGAAACGGGTCGGGATGCACTGGCCCGCCTTTATCTGGCAACACTGCAATCCATCGCTTATGGCACGCGGCATATCATCGAGGAAATGACGAAGGCCGGACACAGCATCACCAAGCTGTTCATGTGCGGCGGAGCCACCAAAAACCCGCTCTGGCTCAGAGAATATGCCAACATCACGGGCCGTGAAATTCAGCTGGCGGAAGAAGACAATGCCGTCACGCTGGGCGCTGCCATTCTGGGTGCCGTGGCTTGCGGAGACTTCAGGGACATTCCATCAGCCAGCGCAAAGCTGGTGCGTGTTGGTGGTCTCATCAAGCCGGTGCGCAGCACCGCTGAGTTCCACACTGCCAAATATCAGGTCTACCTCAATCTTTACGACAACCATCAGCACCACAAGGCGCTCATGGAAAAAGCCATTTAATTATCAAAACAAGTTCAGGAGGACACCACGTGCTCAACCTGCCACAGGCCCTAGCGCCTATCTGTGTAGCAGACAAGGAAATCCTTGTCGTCACCAATGCCGACCTTCGCGAAAGCGCCAATGTCGCTTGTTGGCCAACCTTTGAGGATTACGCGCAGCGATTGGAAACTGCGCTGACCGCACAAGGTTTCAAGATGAAGCGTGCCCATGAGTATGATGCAGCGCGCGGTCACGGCTTTATTTCTTCGCAAAAAGAAGGCTCGGAGCTGTTTGCGCGGATTGATCCGGAAGCCCCGCTCATCGTGTTGCTCACTGCATGGCAGTACTCACACCACATCGCGCCATCGCTTGCAAAGCACAAAGGACCAATTCTGCTGCTTGCCAACTTTGATGGCACATGGCCCGGTCTCGTCGGCATGCTCTGTATGGCAGGGTCTTTGACGAGCCTTGGCGTAGACTATTCCCGTCTGTGGTCCCAGTCGTTTGAGGACGAGTTCTTCAACTCAAGCCTCGCCTCATGGCTACAGGACGGCAAACTCAGCCATGACACCTCCTATCTGCAAGATGTCTCCGCAAACCATGCGGTTTTGCAAACCCCAGCTGGTCAGGCAGGGCAACAGGTAGGCGAGTACATCCTCAAGAACAAAGCCATCCTTGGTCTGTTCGATACCTTCTGCATGGGCATGATGAACGGTTACTTCCCGGTCAAAGCCCTTACAGATATCGGCATGCCGCTGGAAAGCCTTTCTCAGTCTGCGCTTCTGGTGGAAATGGAGAAGGTGCCTCAGTCTCTGCGTGAAGAATGCCTGAAGTTCTACGAGGACCGGGGCATGACCTTCCAGTTCGGCAGCGATGATGCAACTGAGCTGACCCGCGAGCAGGTGCTGGAACAATGCGCCATGATGATCGCCATGGCCCGCTTCACAACGCGCTTCGGTCTCTCTGCCGTTGGTGTGCAGTATCAGCAAGGCCTGAAAGACAGCTGCGCGGCTTCTGACTTCGCCGAGGGGGCAATCGGCTCAACAGTGCGCTTCCCGATCCCGGACGAAGACGGCTCCATCATCTGGGAAGGCAAACCAATCCCATGCATCAACGAAGTGGACATGGGCACTGCTATTCCGCAAACCATGATGTGGCGCCTGCTGGATGCCATGGGCCTGCCAGCAGAAACCACGCTACATGATGTGCGCTGGGGCAGTGAGTATGAAGGCACCTTCTATTGGGACTTCGAAATCTCTGGCTCCGTTCCCTTTGAACATCTCAAAGGCGGTGTTGCAGGCGCGACAGGCTATCGCCAGCCAGCCATGTACTTCCCCAAAGGCGGTTCCAGCATTGCGGGCCAGTGTAAGGCGGGAGCATTCTTCTGGGCGCGGGCGCATTATGAGGGCACACAGGTCATCATGCACATCGGCACAGGCCATGCGGTTGAATTGCCGGAACACGAGTTCGAGCGTCGCCGCAAAGCCACCACCTATGAGTGGCCATTGATGAACTGCACGCTCGATGGTGTTGGACGTGACGATCTGATGGCAGGGCACCAGTCCAACCACATCACGGTGGCTTATGTGCCGGAAGACAAGCTGCGCGATGTGCTTCAGGCATTCGTGGCTCAGGCACTCACACAGGGCACTAATGTCAAAATCGCAGGTTCTGCGAAGGACATGCTCTGAGGCTTTGAAAATGAGTTTGAGCATTGCGTGGTGCTCAAACTCACGCAAATGCCGCGGGATATCCACGGACACCAGCCCGCACCTGCCATATTCTACTTGGCAATTTGAGGAAGGCTGACTACCACTCGACATTCAAGCGTATTTGTGAGGCATGCTGAATGCACTTCGCAAAAGGATATACGCCGGAGCAATGGGTTAGAGTGTACTCTGCGACCGCAAGCAAGCGAGGAGGGGCTCTGAAGAAATCAGGGCGAGAAACGACGCAATGGCCAAAAAGCCGGATGAAATTGCAAAGGCGCTCGGCGTCTCCATCACCACAGTGCGACTGGTGCTGGGCGGCAAGGCAGAAAAGTACCGCATCAGCAAAGCCACCCAGGCCCGCATTCGTGAATATGTGGAAGAGCATGGCGTTAAGTTCGACCTGACCGCCCGCAGCCTCAAGCTCAAACGCACCAACACCTTTGGCCTGATCATCCCGCGCCTCGCAAATCCATTCTTCGCCAAACTCTCTGAAGAGCTGGAACACCGGTGCCGCGAAACCGGCTATCAGCTCATCATCAGTTGCTCCAACTCAGATGAGGAGACGGAGAAGGAGCTGGCAAACGGTCTTGTTCAGCGCAATGTGGATGGCCTGTTTGTGGTCTCATCCACCTCCGGCAGCCAGCAACATCTGGGAAACACCATCACCAAACCTATGGTGTTTCTGGATCGTGATTACGGCAACACCGATGCCCCCGTCATCACCTCAAGCAACTTCGAGGGTGCAAAAGATCTGACTGCAGTCATTGCAAAGGCCGCGGGGAATGAACCGGTCTACTTCCTGATCGGCGGCAGCAATCAACCCACCATCATCGAGCGTGCACGCGGATATCTGGATGTTATGCCAGAAAACGCAGGCGATGACTGGACACTCCAGTCGGCCCGCAACCGCACGCAGGATGGCGAGCAGATGATGCAGACCCTTTGGGACAAGCTCGGCACTGCCCCACAAAACCTGATGGCATCCTCTCTGCCGGTTCTGGAGGGAGCTCTGGCAGTCCTGCGCGAGAGGCTCGGGCACATCCCGGCCCAGCTACGCCTTGCCACCTTTGATGACGATAAGATGCTGTCCTTCCTGCCTAATGAGATCTGGTCAATCAAGCAGCAGGAACCTGAATGGGCAGAAGCCGCATTGCAGGCCATGACCCAGACCATGAGCAGCGAGCAGCCACACAGCAAAACCATTGCGACCCGCCTGATCCACCGGCCCAAAGATCAGTAATCCGTCACTATTTGTGGCGGAAATACGGCAGAGAATTATACCTCTGAAAACCATAGAACCGGAAGAAGGTGCTCATTCCGCTGCGTAACCGTTATATTCCTTAGGTATGTAGTGCAGGCAAATGCGCTAGTCTGTCTGCGGCTATGGTACTCTTTGGAGACGAACTCGGGCTTATCCCTGAAATGCACACCGGATTTCGACAGATGGATACGCGCGAAAACAAATAGTTAGAGCATTGCCGGATGCCCTGACCAGCTGGGAGCATGTAGATGGATACTATTGGGCCAATCCAAAATCGCATAAGTCGTTTCTTTATTGATGTCGATGACCGAAATTGGGCGTCTGTCGAAGCTGCGATGACTGGCCTTGTTCATCTGGACTATTCCTCCTTCGGGGCAGGGGAACCCGTTGATCTGACGCCGGAAGCGATCACAACCGCATGGAAAGAGCTGCTGCCCGGTTTTGATCAGACCCATCATCAGATCGGCAACGCACTTGTTGAATCCAAAGAGCAAAAAGCCACAGTCAAAGTCCACGCCACCGCCACCCACTTTATTGATGGAGCAGAAGGCGGCGACATATGGGTGGTCTATGGCACCTACCACATCGCATTGGTGCATGAGGGCGGGGCTTGGAAAATCAGCAGCATCCAGTTCAACTTCAAGTTCCAGGATGGCAATATGGATCTGCCGGTGATCGCGCAGGCCCGTGCGGATGAAAAAGCCGAGTAACCAGCAATAGCATTTTTAGTCTGGGCGAATGCCCGCAGGCCGCATATAACAGCAGGTGCGATACTGCCGTAACTGGCGTGATAGGACCTGCTTATGCTTTTGAACTTGCTTTCCAAATGCACCTTAGGGGCTGCTCTCCTCATCGCGCTGGGCACAGCCACAGCACAGGCTCAGGACAAATCCAGTAAGTCCGAAAAGTTCTTTCCCGGCATCATCGGAGAGGACAATCGCGAAATCATCGACAGCTGGGACAAACCTTGGAACGCCATTGGCCGGGTGAATGTCGCCGGGTTCCGTTCCCGCTCCATGTGCTCCGGTACGCTGATCTCGGATCGAATGGTCATCACAGCAGCTCATTGCCTATACAACGCCCGTACCGGCAAAGCGCACGTTCCCTCCAAAATCAACTTTGTGGCCGGGGTGCGTCGGGATAAGTTCATCGCCCACACCACAGCTGCCTGCACCTACTTGCTGGATGGCTATACCTTCACCACCCGCCCGACGTTGAAGCATGCCGCAACCGATGTTGGCGTAATCATACTCTCAAAGCCGCTGGATGTGCCACCGATGTCAGTGATCAGCAAATCGCCGGAAGTCACCCAAAACCTCGACATCACCAGCGCCGGATATGCTCGTGATCGTCCGTTTTTGCTAGCCGCCGATAAAAACTGCAAACTGCTGAAAGACCGCGGCAACCTCTGGCTCACCAGCTGCGACACCAACTATGGCGGCTCCGGCGGGCCGGTGATGGTGGACGAAGGCGGAAAACTCAAACTCACCGCCATCATGGTCGCCTCCGCCCAAAACAAATTCTCCATCGCAGTGCCGAAGAATGTCTGGTCCCACCTTCTCGACAAAACGACCTGCGAAGATAAATAAGCTTAAGCCTGCCTTTACCTTAAGCCCAACACAGCCTCACACACACCGATCCAGCCCGTCCTGTCTCTTGTTGCCAACGAAAAACAACAAGGGACAAACCCATGAAATTTCTGAGTATCTTTGCAGCAATTGCTGCTTTCCTATCGATTTCGGTCGAGGCAAATGCTGCCCTTCAACAATGCCGAACCATTGACAGCGTAATTGCTTCATCTGAGCTGGACACAAATCGAGACCAAGGCGGACATATCGCAAAGCATGTGATCAACGAAGGCATTTTCAGCAGTGATGCAGATGCACAAGCAAAGCAAACAGACACATTTTTCCTGGATGAAGATCAATATGAAAGCGTTGCTGCCATTTTCCTTGCAAGAGGCGCTGGTAATTGTGAAACAACGGGTTCTGCTGCAAATGTAGAGATCGACCTTGTACAGGCAGATTTTGCAACTAAACCGGCTGCATTTATTGGATACAATTGTAAAGCTGGCTCAATCCTCACTGATAATAATCCATTTGCTGCTGGTCCACGGGTGTATTGTGGCCAGGAAGGGACATCTTTCACACCATCACAAATCCGGTTTGTCATGAAATGGGTGGATGGAAATTGGGTTATTCGCACCGCATTTCCGATGCCTTAAAATGAGTTGGGCGCAGCACCACGCTGCGCCTTCCACCATGGCGACGCCTTAAGCAGCAACCCGCTCCGCCAGATACCGCTCTCGCACATCAATGATACAGCGCTGTCTCGACGACTGACTTACCTCGTGTGGAGCGAACTCGGATTCGACACCGTCCAGAAAATCAACAGTCTGCCGCAGTAGTGCAAGTTGCTCGCCTGAGAACCGGTGAGGCTCGGTCTCTGTCATCTTCTCAACGTACCGCACACCAACCTGTTTCTGGAAGATTGTATCCGGCTGGCCGTCACGGGTGCAGATGCCATAGGTGCCGTTGAGAAAGTGCCCCCATGTGCGCTCCTCCAGATCCCCGTCAAACGCACTCAGCACCTCAGGGTGGGACGCATGCAAGCGAGTTCCCAGCTCTCCGGAAAGAAAAGTCTCCTTGGCATTACGAAAACGGGAGAGGAAGAACGCCTTGGCGGCCTGTTCCTGTGTCAGGCCAAAACACTGTAAATCCTCAAACCAGCGCCGATGGCTCTTCAGGTGGAAACGATAAAGCTCCCGTTCCTGATGCTGACCAAGGAACGAGACACACAGCGAGCTGTTGGTGAACAGGTAGGAGGCCGCTGGCATCACCCGCCGCTCCAGCAGGCTCTGCCAGTCTGCGGATGAAAGGCCAAGCAGACCCAGAAACACCTGTTCCTCATAAAACTCCGAATAAAGATAGTTGAGCAGCATAATCATACCTCGCAGCAATAAAAACCGAACTGTGACGATGAATAACCTGAAATATTGGAAGGATGCTTCCATGCCGATCGAACTAAGTTGTGCTGTCAGGGCTGTCATGCCCTGCGGAAAAAGTTCAGCGAAGGGCTGGCATTGCTTCATTACATTCTGTAAGACCCAATCCGACAAAAAGTTTCAGCAGATTTTGCGCGTGTCAGGTGTTCCTTGCTGCGGACGGCCATAAGCCGGAAAGAACACTTTAGAACTTTGCGCCAGATGGATACCCTCAAATCTGCACTATTAGAATACGCAGGAGTTTGCCTGCAAAAGGAGGCTCTATGAGCACAGCAGGCACGGAAGCCTATAAGGCACGCCGCACATTCGCGATCATCTCTCACCCGGATGCCGGTAAAACCACACTCACCGAGAAACTGCTTTTAGGTGGTGGTGCGATCCGTGCTGCGGGACAGGTGCGTGCGCGTGGTGAGCGCCGCCGCGCCCGCTCTGACTGGATGAAGATTGAACAGGAACGCGGTATCTCCGTATCATCCTCCGTGATGACGTTTGAGCGCGATGGCATTCTCTTCAACCTGCTTGATACGCCGGGCCACGAAGACTTTTCTGAAGACACCTATCGTACGCTGACCGCTGTTGACGCAGCCATCATGGTGATTGACGCTGCAAAGGGTATTGAAACCCAGACCCGCAAGCTGTTTGAAGTTTGCCGGCTGCGCGATATTCCAATCATCACTTTCGTCAACAAAATCGACCGTGAAGGTCGCCACCCAATGGAAGTCATTGACGAGATTCAAGAGGCACTGGCCCTTGATGTGACGCCAATGAGCTGGCCTGTTGGTATGGGTTCCGACTTCTTTGGTGTTTACGACCATATCGGTAACCGCTTCTTCACCTCTACTGAGGGCCGCGGTGGTGCTCTGGATACCATCAAAGATGTTAAAGGTCTGGAAGACCCTGAGTTGATTGGTGAACTGTTCGACAACATCCGCGAAGAGCTGGAAGAAAACGTGGAACTGGGCAGCGCAGGTTACCCTGAGTTCGATCACGAAAGCTTCCTTGAAGGGCATCTGACCCCGGTCTTCTTCGGTTCTGCTCTGCGCGATTACGGTATCGACCAGATCCTCGATTTCATCGCCGCATATGCACCACCTCCACATTCTCAGCCAGCAACGGGTGGCCGCACCATCAAGCCGGAAGAGAAAAAGGTAACAGGCTTCGTGTTTAAGGTTCAGGCCAATATGGACCCGAAACACCGTGACCGCATCGCGTTCGTACGCCTGTGCTCCGGTACATTCAAACGCGGCATGAAGCTCAAGCATGTGCGTGCTGGCAAGCCAATCACCGTGTCCGCCCCAATCTTCTTCTTTGCAGAAGAACGTGAGATTGCGGAAAAAGCCTATCCGGGCGATGTGATCGGCGTGCCAAACCATGGCCAGCTGCGTGTGGGCGATACCCTGTCAGAAGGCGAAGAAATCCACGTCACCGGCCTGCCAGCCTTCGCGCCTGAAATTCTGCGCCGTGTACGCCTGACAGACACCATGCGCGTTAAGCAGATGCGCCGTGGCTTGGAAGATCTGGCAGAAGAAGGTTTGGTTCAGATCTTCAAACCAGCCATTGGCACCAACTGGATTGTCGGTGTTGTGGGTGTGCTTCAGCTGGACGTTGTGGTGGATCGCCTGAAAGCGGAATACCAGACAGAAATCGGCTTCGAGACCGCCATGTACAACACAGCGCGCTGGATCGAGTGTGAAGACAAGCTCAAGCTTGATAAGTTCCTTGAGACCAACCGCGCCCATGTGGCACTGGACCGGGACGACAAGCCTGTTTACCTCTTCAAAAACGCTTGGGAAGTAAGCTATATCGGTGAAAAGAACTCTGATATCGGCTTCCGCGAAACCCGCGAAATCGTGCATACGTCTTAAGCTTATCTCCGAAAAGCGGTTTGGACTAGAATACGCCTAGAAACAAAGCCTTGGGCTCGGCGCGTGACTTGAGTGAACGCGACAGGCTCCAGGGCAGCAAGGATAAGAATAAGATGAAAGATCCAGCTCTCGATACATTGCTGCTGCCATTTGAAGACGGTCTGCTCAATTTCTTCGAAGAAGGTGCCGCCGATCAAAAGGCACTCTTCCTGCGTGCCCGCATGGGCTTTGCCATGAATGGCATCGCCAAAGACCGCCTGATCTGCCAGCAGACCTTCGCACCAGACAGAGACAATCTGGAACGCGCTGGCTTCACAGTTGCACCGGAAGTTGACGGCCAGTACCCGCTCGTCATGCTGCTGCCACCGCGCCAGCGTGATGAAGCCCGCGCCCTCATGGCAAAGGCTGTAAAGTCCGCAGTAGAGGGCGGCCTTGTTGTCGTCAGCGCCTCCAACACAGAAGGCGCCAAGACTGCTGAAAGCGATCTCACCAAACTGGCAGGCAATACCGGCAAAGTCTCCAAGAACAAATGCCGTGTGTTCTGGGCTGAAATTACACCAGAAAACGTGAACCACGAGCTGGTGGAAGAATGGTCTAAGCTGGATGCACCGCGCGAAATCATGGAGGGCGAGTTTGTCAGCCGTCCAGGCGTGTTCGCATGGGACCATCTGGACAAAGCCTCTCAGCTTCTTGTCGCAACACTGCCAGAAAAACTGGCGGGCCGCGGCGCTGATCTGGGCTGTGGTTTTGGCTACCTGACCCGTGAAGTTGCCAAACGCGAAAAGGTCAAAGCTATTGATCTTTATGAGGCTGAAAAGCGCGCGCTGGACTTGGCTGAGCAGAACCTGAAGGGTAAGACCGGAGAGGTCGCGCTGGACTTCATCTGGCAGGATGCCACCAAAAAGCTGGCACGCACCTACGACTTCATCTTCACCAACCCGCCATTCCATGCAGGTGGCAAGCAGGACAGAGCGGATATCGGGCAGGAATTTATCAAGTCCGCCGCCCGTGGCTTGCGTCCATCCGGTCATCTCTGGCTGGTCGCCAACCGACACCTGCCATATGAAGCAACGCTGGATAAGGTGTTCGCCTCCTACGAGATCATGGCAGACCAGAACGGCTACAAAGTTATCCGCGCCATCAAGGCGAATAAGTAAGTAAAGCGCGCGTACGCCCGAAAAGTGGGTGCCGGTTTTCGAATAAGCGTACGCGTTAAACATGTACGCCCGAAAAGTGGGTACCGGTTTTCGGATAAGCGTACGCGGCAACAGAACCGAAGGTTCGAAAAATGAGACTTGTAAAGCTATTGGCAAATCTGGGATATGGCAGCCGCAAAGAGATGCAGGCCGCCATCCGCAATGGTTGGGTCACTGATAAGGATGGCAACCCAATTAAAGCCGATAGCAAGCTGTCTCATGAAGATATCCTGTTTGATGACGAGCCGCTGGACCCGCCAGAGGGCTCCGTCATCCTGCTCAACAAACCGCTGGGTTATACCTGTTCCATGAAGGATCGCGGACGTCTGGTGTTTGATTTGCTACCAGACCGCTACCGCGTCCGCAAACCAGCTCTGTCCTTTGTGGGCAGACTGGACAAGGACACCACAGGCCTGTTGCTGTTCACTGATGACGGCAAACTCTTGCACCAGATCATCTCACCCAAGGCAGATGCCGCAAAGATCTATGAGGTTGAACTCGACCGCCCGATGACAGGCGGGGAAGCGGATCAGTTTGCATCCGGTGAAATGATGCTGGAGAACGAGACCAAGCCGCTCAAACCAGCAGAACTGGAAGTCCTGAGCGAGACAACAGCCCGCCTCACACTCCACGAAGGCCGCTACCACCAGGTCCGCCGCATGTTCGCCGCCACCGGCAACCACGTAAACAAACTCCACCGCGCCCAACTCGGCAATCTCACCCTGGACGGCGTGGAAGAGGGAAGCTGGAAACTGCTCGCACAAGACGACATCGACAAGATCTTTGGGTAAAGCCGAGCCTCATCGCCCAGCCTTCTCCCGCACCATCTCCAGATGAGCTCGGATCTTCTCCTCATACGCCCAGGTGGAGAGCAGGTTGCCGAGCAGTTTCTGGTTCGGCGTGCGCAGGCAGATCATGTAAAGCTGGGTGTCCAGCGCCGCCATCCACACCAGCGGAACCCACAGCGACCAACAGGCCACCTCAGCCAGCACGTAGCCGCCGGACTGCACAATGACCCAGTTTGTTACCCAGTAAATCCCGATGGCATAGATGATCGTCAACGCGCTCATCAAAACACCCGCAAGCAGCCCCCAATAGAGCCCCTTGCGTGCCCACAGCAGCAAAGACAGGTAGACGCCCCACATCCTGAATACGGTCAGGAGGTGATAGAAAAACAAGCGCCTGAATATCCAGCCGAAGACCATGAACCTCTCGCGAACCAGCCAACACCGCCAAACCCTAAGGCGGCGCCTCTTAACTCCGCGATAAACCGCAGGCGCAGTTTGACGGCAACCCGCTTACCAATCACAGGGGCTTAAGAAAGAGGCCGCACCGGAATGCAGATCACCGCGGGCTGTGGCCCCGTCTCACCGGTCATGGAAGGGTACAGCTGGAAGCAGGGGATGTTCTCCGGCTCGTATCCGCTCAAAGGCAACCACGTGCCATACATATATTCCCATGCCGCCTGTGATTGATCATGGGCGATCACAAAGTGTCCGCAGGCATAACGCCCGCCGCCAACCACCATCTTGCCCACTTCGCCCTCAACATCCGCTGGTCCGCGCAGCGTCAGGCAGGAACTGAAACGCATCTGCTCCACATCGGTCACCTGCGGATCATCGTGGAACAGGCACATCATCTCCGCCCCATGCATCAGCCCGCGCGGTCCGGCCCACGCCATCAGCGCGCCAAACGCCTCGCCAAAAATCTCGGGCCGTTCCTGAAAGTTGCCCGTCCGGCGCACATAAGCCACCGTGCGCGGCTCCAGCTTGCACACCTCCACCTTGTCCGCAACCAGCCCGCTTGCAGGCCGTTCCAGCACCATGGTCTCACCAGAAAACGCCTCAACGGACGCAGTCGCATCCCGCCGCCACTGGCTGGCGGACATGCCAAACCGTGCCTGAAACGAGCGCGCAAAGGTGGAGGGTGAGGCAAAGCCCATATCCAGCGCAGCATCGGTAATGGAAATGCTGGCATTCTGCTTCAGCCGCCGCGCGGCCTTTTCAACCCGCACCCGGCTGGTGAACTGATTGACCGTTTCTCCGGTCATGGCCTTGAAGATACGGTGAAAGTGATAGGGAGAAAAACACGCCGCATCGGCAATCTGGGCAAGGGAGAGATCCTCGCAGATGTTCTGCTCAATATAATCCATCGCCCGGTTAATCCGCTGCGTATAGATGTTCTTCTGCAAAGCTTCATGCCGCATCGTCAGCCTCCCGTACTTGGCAGAAGCTTACAACATCCTGCGCAAAAGAGGAGCCGAAATTTGGGGAGGGGAAGGGGCAAAACATCAAGGGCACAGCTCTGTTAAAACGAAACACCGCCCAAGCTTAAGCGGTCATGGTGCACCATTCTTTGCAATTCTTGCTATGTTTGCATCCCACATGCCGCAGCCTGAAAAGGCGCTGGCCTGCGAAGGGATGACAGCTCCGCCGACCAGCAGGGCACCCTTGGCGGCAATGCGGGGTGTAAACGCGTTCCGCCTCCGACACCACAGCGGCTGGCACACAAGGTGCCAAACGCTCAAGCACAGTCAGGTTGCACAGGCACATCGTGGCAAACCACCCGCCACGACACCCATGCGGCCATCAAAAAAGCCGATTGCCTGAGATGATCAGGAACCGGCTTTGTCTGGAAACAGCACTGTTTTGGTTATGGGCTGCGGTTGGTCGACCTGCTCCAGGCCGTATTCCCGAAACCTGCTTTTGGGCATGGGAGAGGAATACGCGTCAATAATCTGTCCGCAGCTTTTTTGAAGAGCTTCCAAGCGGTCGCGAAAGGCATAATGCAAAGTGAACAAAGCATCCCGTTCACTGCTGTCCTGCATCCTCTCGCTCAGCAACAGCTGCTGCATATAAGCAAGGTTCTGCAAATCAGATGCAGCGACGAGCACTTCGTCTATTTCATTTTGGAAAGTATTTGTGGTGCCACAGGCACATGCGGAACTGGTCATTTCAATGCCCCTTGTATTTGGCAGTTGAAGGACCGCGCGGCAGTCAAGTTTGTGATGACCCACTGGCGAGCGGGAGGTTCACAACCTGATACAAGGCAGGCAGGTTTATTCCTTCCCGAAGGAAGTGTTGTATTCACCGTCCTCCCGCTCATAGCAAAGGGTTTGCGCCCCTTCAGAAAAAAGGCACAAAAAATCCGCCAGTTACGGGAGCGGTAGCCGCTTGTATTGAGGTTGTGAAGCCTCACACATGAATGTGGAATGAAACACCGCCCATGTCAAATCGGTAATTTAGGCAAGGGGTGTGGATTGGTGGAAAGTGTAGGGCGTTTCAACGGGAGATTGGGCTAGCCAGATTCCAATCTGTCATCACCCCCATGATGCCGTCATCCCACACTCTATGCGACACCCAGAGTCACCCCCACCACAACTCACCATCTCAGTACTGGATACCGGATCTCCACTCCGCTCCGTCCGGCATGACGGCGAAGAGAGGCACTAGCACAAGCCTCCCCCCACCGGTGTCTTCCCGGCCCCCGAGCTGGGATCCATAGCCAGCAAGCTCTAGGGGTTAATCAGCGTACCAACTCGGCTTAGGTCATCGGATCAGTAGATGAAGGAGGCCTTTGCAAAAATGTGTTCTGCAGAGATGGAGCCAACGTTTCTGATGAGCTCTCTATCTGTGAGATTGTCACGGTTGTCCCCCATAACAAAATACCGGCCCTCTGGAACACGATAAGGGTTAGTATGGACAATTGTCCCCTTTAGGTTCTGACGCAAAATCAGATGCTTTCGACCATTTGGAAATGCCTCTTCATATTGAGAGCGAACCAACTGTTCATTGAAGAAGTCGGTGAACTTGAAGTCATCAGGCAACCTTTGTGTTTTCAAAGGTGTACCATTTAAAACCACGATACCATTCTGTATCTGGATCAGATCGCCAGGCAAGCCAATAATGCGGCGAATGTAGGTACGCCGTCCAAGTTCAGGTACGTTGAAGACAATCATGTCACCACGGCGAAGGCCCGAACATGGGCCATCGCAGATTTCTGCAAAGATTGTATCTCCAGGAATAAGACCTGGGGCATTCTCCGTATAAGGCGCGGCGTAATAAGGAATTTTGAGATTGGGTGCCGCCATAAACATCGCAGCGCCATACGCCACAGACATCGCAGTCCAGTAGAGAAGATAGACCCACCATCTGTTGTAAGGCCTGAGCTTGTAGTCCTTTTGCAAGAATGCAAGGCGGATTGCATCAACCAGCACAAAGACAGAAACAAGCATCATTGCCGCACTAATACCGAATGTATAAATGCGGGCCTCCACGAAATCGGGAGGAGGTAGTAGGCCTGCAACTGCAGAAAAGATCAGGAAAACAACATAAGCAGCTAGTCGCACGGGGCGACCCAGATAGATGTAGCCACTCCCAAAATAGAACTGCAATAAAAGGGCTACCCACCACTTCCGCTCTTTAATCACCACTGCACTCTCAACTCGTTTAAAACACAGAGAGACTGCTATCACAGGTAGCAATGCAGTCAACATACTCTTTACTAAGTAATCGGAACGATAAAACATTAGCATTCGCCCTAGATCCCGGCTCGGAGGCCGGGAAGACGTCGGTGGGGAGGTGTGGTGATGGGGCGATGGCAGTTCCCTCATGCCGTCATCCCGCACAAGCGCAGCGCGATGCGGGACCCAGAGCGGCGAGATCAAGCCTCTCGGTACCTTCTCCTTAAAATGACGCATCAGATTGGAAGCGGCCTTGTGTAGTCTCCAAACCATCCTCAGTATATGCCGTCCTAGATCCGGGCTCGGGGGCCGGGAAGACGTCGGTGGGGAGGCGAGGTGATGGGGCAATGGCAGTTCCCCCATGCCGTCATCCCGCACAAGCGCAGCGCGATGCGGGACCCAGAGCGGCGAGATCAAGCCTCTCGGTACCTTCTCCTTAAAATGACGCATCAGATTGGAAGCGACTTTGTGTAGTCTCCAAACCATCCTCACCACATGCCGCCCTAGGTCCCGGCTCGGGGGCCGGGATGACGTCGGTGGGGAGGTGGCGTTGCTGCGGAGATAGCTGGCAACGTCATGATGTGGTGGCGAGGTGATGGGGCAATGGCAGTTCCCCCATGCCGTCATCCCGCACAAGCGCAGCGCGATGCGGGACCCAGAGGGGTGAGGTAGAGCCTCTCGGTATCTTCGCCTTGAAATGACGCATCAGATTGGAAGCGACTTTGTGTAGTCTCGAAACCAGCCTCAGCACATGCCGCCCTAGGTCCCGGCTCGGGGGCTGGGATGACGTCGGTGGGGAGGTGAGGCGGCGAAGAGGTGAGGTGGTGGCGCTTAAACCTGTGCCGTCATCTCCTGAGTGTTTGCAACTCTTGATCGCAGCCTCGAAATAGGCAGCGGACGCACGGCTGATCAGCTGCAACAAAAGTGGGTACGCTCCAGTCAGAAAAGGGGCTCAGACTGGAGCGTGGGGGCTGCTTAGAGGAAGAAGTCGCCGTAATCAAAGCTGCTGTAATCTGGGGCCGCGTCATAGCCGCCATAATCAGCGCCATCGTAATCCATTGGATTGCCAACGTTATGGCCACCGGTATCTATAGTAATGCCAGAGCCAACGACCGTGTGACCTCCAGTATCAAGATTAACACCGGAACCAGTAACATGGTGGCCACCGGTTGTGACGGAGTTGCCGGATCCGGTTACAACATTGCCGCCGGTGTTGATGCTGTTGCCGCCAAGGTTGCCGAAGTCAAAATCATCATATGGATTGTCATAGGAAATTGGAGCAGGGCCATCTGTGATGGTTCCATTCGGCGTCGTGATCGTGTTTCCAGTGGTGTTGACTGTGTTCCCTGGTGCAACCGAGTTGTTGCCAGATGAAATGCTGTTGGTGCCAGGATTAGGAGCACCGCCGAAATTGAAGTAATCAGGATTGAAGTTGTACCGCATGTAAAATTTTCCTTTTACTTTATTAGAAATGCGAAATTTAGTAATTTCGCACTGCCCGAAAATATGAGTAAGTTAAACTTTTAAGTTTACCCTGCATATTATCGATCTAGTAAGTTGTTGTAGGAAAAAGTGACGTAATGTAGTTTTGTATGTGTCTTTTTTGAGAATATTATAGTTAAACTTGCTTCAGGATTGTCGGAAATAAGTTGTGTTTCTAGTAATTTATTGTTGATCTGAGTCAATAATACATAAGTGAACTTGAGACTCTTAAATGTAAACATGCAGAACGTGTGTTTTTCCAAACACATAACTCGGCTCAACGTCGCATGCGGGGAGTGAGACAGAAAGGTATGAGGTAAGATTGCTACGCGCTGGCACACTCCCAAATTTCAAGGGCTAACCCACCCGCCAGATTTCCCATTCTTTAGCCTTCTTTTGCGAAAATTAGCGCAAAATAACAAAGAAAACTGGGGTCCCGGTGCGGTCGCAATCTCTAAAGAGCCTGTTTGATTATCGGATTGAGGTGTTTCTCTTCAGTCAGATGATGCTCATGTTCGGCGCTTTGATCTTGCCGGGCCAAACACTGGACACGCCTGTTTTCAACGCGTTTTATAGCTTCAACATCGCAACCGGCATGCTCATCACGTTAAAAAGGAGGCAGTTTTTTAGGTTGGTCGCCGTGTTGCTTGCCTGCTCGCTGATCCTGTCGTTTCTTGACACGCCAATCTTTCCGACAATCGACCCGCTGGTCCCGCAAATTGTGATCTTCTTTGCCTTCCATGCTGTGGTGGCCGTTGTGCTGATTGATGAGATGCTCAGGACGTTTGAAGAAAACTACCGCGTGGTGCTGGGCGTGCTCAGCGGCTACATTTCAATCGGCATGGTCTCGTTCTTTCTCTTTATACTTATAGAGCACGTGCACCCGGGCTCCTTTAAAGGCCTGCCCATAGAAAATGTAGAGACTCATTCGCAGGAAGAAGCCCTCATGTATGCCGCCTTCATCACGCTGATGACAATCGGCTACGGCGACATCGTTCCACTGACACCCATCGCCCGAAAGGCCGCAATCATTGTTGGGCTGGCTGGCCAGTTCTACATGGTGGTGCTCACCGCCATCATCGTCGGCAAATTCCTCAAATACAGACAGCCGAAAAAGAAGGACTGACGTGCGCGATAGCTGCAAAACCGCACCTGCGGCGTTTTCTAAAATGGCGCCCGCAGCCCTTTATAAAAATAGCGCCTGCGGCTTTTTTCCAAAATAAAGAATGAAAGCGACCCGTCTGATCCTGATTAAAGCTGAACGGGTTTCATTGGTGGTTATTAAGCGCAGCCTGTTTTAATTGCCCGGAAAAACCTGAGCCAACCGGAAGGTCGCCCATGCCAATGTTCTCCATGGACAATATGCGCAAGCTGAAGAAGTTCAGTTCTTTGGCAACCGGTAAAACCTGGAAGATGTTCATCGCCTTCAATGCAGAGGCCATGTCCGACGGCGTGATCTCCAAAAAGAACAAGCAGCTCATTTCACTGGCCGCCGCACTCACCACTCAATGCCCATACTGTATCGAGATCCATCGCGAGAACGCCAAGGTCTGCGGTGCAACAGATGAAGAGCTCGCCGAAGTCGTCTTCATCGCCGCCGCTATCCGCGCCAGCAGCGCCATCACCCACGGCACCCACATGATAGAGCATGATGAATAACACTGCGGGCAGGGGGATAAGCCAGCCTCTGAGCACCAGTGCTACCACGCGACCAGATTCATAAAAAACGCTGGTTTCTCCCAAACAACGCAAATGAACGCACAAAACAACGCAAACAAAAAAGGCTCCGGAAACCTCCGAAGCCTTTCTTAAAATCATAGAGATATGAGGCGCTTAGCCCTCATCAGCAAGCATCTCCAGCTCCAGCCATTCTTCTTCAAGCGCAGCAAGGTCCTCGTGCAGCTTCCCAACAGCGGTCATCACTTTGTGAAAACGGTCCGGATTGGAGCTGAACAGGTTCGGATCCTCTAACTCCTTCTGGCCCTTAGTGATTTTCGCTTCCAGTTTTTCAATCTCCCCCGGAATGTCCTTCAGGCGGTGCTGCTGAGTAAAGTTGAGGCCGGACTTCTTGGTCTCCTTCTTCGGTGCAGCAGTAGAGGACTTATCCTCCTTCGCAGCACTGGAAGCCTTGTCCGCCTTGGCAACTTTACGCGCCTGCACGCCTTCACCGCGCTGGCGCACCATGTCGGTGTACCCGCCAGCATACTCACCCCAATTGCCGCTCTCATCTTCCATGGTGATGATGCTGGTGCAGATGCGGTCAAGGAAGTCACGATCATGGCTCACCAGCAGGACGGTGCCGGGATAATCAGAAATCAGCTCTTGCAGCAGGTCCAGCGTTTCAAGGTCCAGATCGTTGGTCGGCTCATCAAGCACCATCAGATTGGAAGGCGCAGCCAGCGCACGCGCCAGCAGCAAACGTCCCCGTTCCCCGCCCGAAAGCACACGCACAGGGGTGCGCGCTTGTTCCGGCTTAAACAGGAAGTCCTTGAGATAACTCATGACATGCTTGGAAGTGTCACCCAGAATAACCATGTCCCCACTGCCACCCGTCATGGCATTGACGAGCGTGTCATTGGGGTCCAGCTTCTCGCGCTTCTGGTCCAGCGTGATCATCTGCAAGTTGGCGCCAAGGCGGATCGTGCCCGCATCCGGTGCAAGCTCGCCAGTGAGCATCTTCAGCAAGGTGGTCTTGCCAGCCCCGTTCGGTCCCACAAAGCCAATCCGGTCCCCACGCAAAATGCGGGTGGAGAAATCCTTGACAATCGCGCGCTCTTCGTAGGTCTTGCCGATGTGCTTGGCCTCAGAAACAAGCTTGCCGGAGATATCCCCCTCAGTGGCAGCCATCTTCACGCTGCCCTGCGGTCCTTTATGCTCCTTGCGCTTCTGACGCAGGTCAGCCAGCTCCCGCACCCGCCGCATATTCCGCTTACGACGCGCAGTCACGCCATAAACCATCCAATGCTCTTCCTGCCGGATCTTCTCATTCAGCCGGGCTTGCTCTTTTTCTTCCTCTTCAAAAACCTTGTCCCGCCACTCTTCAAACTTGGCAAAACCCTGGTCCATACGGCGGGAAATACCCCTGTCGATCCAGTAGGTTACGCGGGACAGGTTCTCTAAAAAACGACGGTCATGCGAGATCAGAACAATGGCAGACTTCATCTGCTTAAGCTCAGATTCCAGCCACTCAATCACCGGAAGGTCCAGATGGTTGGTCGGTTCGTCCAGCAACAAAATATCCGGCTCCGGCGCCAAAGCCCGCGCAATCGCCGCGCGCTTGGCTTCCCCGCCCGAAAGCGTATCCGGATCTTCCTCACCGGTTAAGCCTAGGATTTCTAATAGGTATTTGGCCCGATATTGATCATCACCAGGAGCCAGCCCACCTTCAGCATAGGCAAGCACTGTCGCATACCCCGAAAGATCCGGCTCCTGAGGCAAGTACCGGATCGTCCGCCCCGGCTGCAAAAAATACTCGCCCTTATCCGGCTCTGTTAATCCCGCAGCGATTTTCAGCAGTGTCGACTTGCCAGACCCGTTTCGACCAACTAAGCAGATCCGCTCGCCTTCCCCGACTTGTAGCTCTGTACCAGTCAGAAGAGGGGTCGTTCCAAAGTTAAGGTGTATGTCTCGCACATGAAGAAGCGGTGGCGCCATTAAGCTTGTCTTTCCAGATTCCCAAAACAGCGTATTTCAACGCTAGGGGTAGATTTACTGGTAGTGCTCTACCACAAAAGAGCGAAGGTTAAAGTTTTTTGCCGCCCCTGTGAAAAAACGGGGAGCACAAATGCTGGGCGTCATAGTGACGCGATTGCAAAAGATTCAGTGACGTAATTTGAAATAATTGTTCCAAATTTAGTCTATATTGGAAATAATGCTTCCGTAATCGTTCATAATGTAAATAAGAGATTAAAATAATCTCCGATTACGAGGAAATTTTGATCCTCCGACACTTGCTATAATAACGCAACAGTGAAATGTTGCTGCGAACTGCCAGTCTCCAAATCTGGCGGAATGTAACTTGAGGAGAGGGGAGATCTGCATGATCAAGTCCATTCGTATGTCAGCGCTAGCTGCAGCCCTTATTGCTGCTACTTCGCTATCTGCCGCGGCTGAAACCGTATACAACCGTGGTAATTCCGCTGACCCAGAAACACTTGACCAGCATAAGACATCTACAACTTATGAAGCTCACATCCTGCGTGATCTTTATGAGGGTCTTGTTGCTTACAACGCGAAGGGTGAAATCATCCCCGGCGCGGCCGCAAGCTGGACTGTTTCTGACGATGGTCTGACATACACATTCAAGATGCGCGACGACGCAAAGTGGTCAAATGGCGATCCGGTTCTGGCTGGTGACTTCGTTTATTCCCTGCGCCGCATCATGAACCCAATGACAGGTGCGAAATACGCAAACGTTCTCTACCCTATCCTGAATTCTGAAGCCGTTAACAAAGGCGACATGGAAGGTGAGAAGCTCGGCGTTAAAGCAATTGATGACAAGACCCTTGAAATCAAGCTGCATGCTCCAACTCCTTACTTCATCCAGCTTCTTGCGCACCAGTCCGGTCTTCCGGTACACCCTGCATCCGTTGAAAAGTTCGGTACTGACTTTGTAAAGCCAGCTAACATCGTAACCAACGGCGCATTTGTACTGTCCAGCTTCGTACCAAACGATGCTGTGACCGCAGTTAAGAACCCATACTTCCATGACGCAGCAAACGTTGCTCTGGATTCAGTTAAGTTCTACCCGACTGAAGACCGTGGTGCAGCTCTTCGCCGCTTCCAAGCTGGCGAACTGGACACCAACAATGATGCTCCATTGGAGCAGATTGACTTCATTCGTGGCACTTTGGGCAATCAGTTTAAAGTCGCGCCATATCTCGGCAACTACTACTACGCGCTGAACCATGAATCTGAAGCTATGAAAGACCCTGATATTCGTCAGGCTCTGTCCATGGCGATCGACCGTGAATTCCTTGCCGAAGACATTTGGGGCGGCACCATGGTTGCTGCATACTCCCTCGTGCCTCCTGGAATCGACAACTACGGCGAACCAGCTTACGCTCCTTGGGCAGAAACTGACCTGCTCGATCGTGAGGAAGAAGCTAAGAAGATTCTTGAAGCTAAAGGTTACAACCAGAGCAACCCTCTGAAGGTTGAAATCCGTTACAACACCTCTGAGAACCACAAGAACACTGCTGTTGCAATTGCAGACATGTGGAAGCCTCTTGGCGTTGAAGTGTCCATGTTGAACACTGACACCAAGACCCACTACGCACACCTGCGTGACCGTGGTGATTTCGATGTTGCTCGTGCAGGCTGGATCGGTGACTACTCCGACCCGCAGAACTTCCTGTTCATGACTGAAAGCGACAACACAGGCTTCAACTACGCTCGCTATGAAAACCCTGAGTACGATGCACTCATGGATGAAGCAGCTGTAACTGTTGACCTAGAAAAGCGTGCAGCGATCCTGAAGAAAGCAGAAACGATCTTCATGCGTGATCTGCCATTCCTGCCTTTGATGTACTACGGCTCCAAAAACCTCGTTTCTGATAAGGTTTCCGGTTTCGAAACCAACCTGTTGGACGTGCATCCAAGCCGCTTCGTCAAGATTAACAAGTAATCTTTAACGCGACAGAAAATGCCAGTCATGCAGGATAGCTCATGGCTGGCATTTTTGTGAACTATCGGTAAAAAAAACGATAAACAACTGGAGAAGCAAGGCCCATGTTACGCTATGTCCTGAGCAGATTGCTCAGCGCGATACCGACCTTGTTCTTGATCATTACGATTTCCTTCTTCCTTATGCGCGTAGCGCCAGGTGGTCCGTTCGATCTGGAACGTCCATTGGAAGCAAAGGTTATGGAGAATCTGAACAAGATCTACAATTTGGACAAATCTCTTTGGGAGCAGTACCTCATTTATCTCAAGAGCGTATTGTCCGGTGATTTTGGTCCAAGTTTCTTCTTCCGAGATTTCTCGATCAATGAACTTTTCGCCCAAAGTCTTCCAATCTCCATGCAGCTCGGTCTTTCTGCACTGGCTCTTGCCCTGGCTGTTGGTGGGTTTTTGGGGGTTATCGCAGCGCTGCGCCAGAATAAAGGCGTCGACTACTCTGTGATGGCCGTTGCGACACTCGGGGTGACCATCCCGAACTTTGTTGTGGCTCCAATTCTGACACTCATACTGGGTGTGCATTTTGGTTGGCTCCCTGTCGGGGGCTGGGGCGGTGGCGCCTTCGTCAACATGGTTCTGCCTGTCGTAACGCTGGCTCTTCCGCAGATTGCAGTTGTTGCCCGTTTGACCCGTGGTTCAATGATTGAAGCACTGCGTTCCAACCATGTCCGCACAGCACGCGCTTATGGCCTGTCTGGATACACCGTCGTTGTCATTCACGCTCTGCGTGGTGCCATCCTGCCGGTTGTGTCCTACCTCGGCCCTGCAGCTGCTGCATTGCTGACCGGTTCCGTTGTTATCGAAACCATCTTCGGTATCCCGGGTATTGGCCGCTACTTCGTACAAGGCGCTCTGAACCGTGACTACACACTCGTAATGGGTACTGTCGTAGTCGTCGCTTGTTTCGTCATTATCTTCAACCTCATCGTGGATCTGCTCTATGCAATGCTTGATCCTCGTGTGCGTTTTGACTGAGGACTCGAATTTATGAGTGTTACCTCCGACCAGCTGAAAGAAGCCCCGAAAATGGGCCGCTCGCTGTGGGATGACGCCCGTGATCGTCTTCTCGCAAACAAAGCAGCAGTGACCTCTCTGATCGTGCTGGCAGTGATCACACTGCTGTCCGTCGTCGGGCCAATGCTGACGCCGCACCCATACGATCAAGTTTATCGCGATTACGTGAAGCAGCCTGCGAGCCTGGAAGCTTATCCGAAGCAGGATGAGATCCAGCCAGCCTTTGCAAAAATTGCAAAGCGTGCTCGTATGACCGTCGACAGCTACGAGCTGAACGATGGCAAGGTGACTGCAACAGTAACATCCCGTCGTAAACTGGATGAGCGTTATGCGCGTTACTTCGATCGTTCTGATCTGTTTGAGAGTGCTGCAATCAGCAACATTTCTTCAGATAAAAAGAGCGCGACTGTAACTGCTGACATTCAGTACATGCACTTCTACTTCGGTACGGATGCAAACGGCCGTGACATGCTCACCCGTACACTGATTGCAGGTCGTGTTTCCTTGACCATCGGTCTGCTGGCAACCTTCGTTGCAATCAGCATCGGTGTGTTCTGGGGAGCTGCCTCCGGTTACTTCGGTGGCAGGGTCGATCTGGTGATGATGCGTGTTGTAGATATCCTCTACTCACTGCCATTCATCTTCTTCGTGATCATGCTTGTTGTGTTCTTTGGCCGTAACTTCGTCCTGATGTTTATTGCCGTGGGCGCCGTGGAATGGCTGGATATGGCGCGTATTGTGCGTGGTCAGACCTTGTCCATCAAACGCCAGGAATACGTACAGGCTGCGGAAGCTATGGGTGTTGAAGGTGGCGGTATTCTGAAGCGTCACATCATTCCAAACACCCTTGGTCCGGTTGTGATCTACATGACCCTGCTGGTACCAAAAGTGATCCTGTTGGAAAGCTTCCTGTCCTTCTTAGGCCTTGGTGTTCAGGAGCCAATGACCTCTTGGGGTGTGTTGATCTCCGAAGGTGCGCGTAACCTGCAAGGTGCAGCATGGATGCTGGTGTTCCCGGCAATCTTCCTCACCTCCACATTGTTCGCGCTGAACTTCATCGGCGACGGTCTGCGCGATGCGCTGGACCCTAAGGATCGATAAGAGGACAGAATGAGCAAGATTAACGAAAACACTGTTCTTGAGATCGACACTCTTAAAGTTGATTTCGAAACCAACACCGGCATGGTTCACGCAGTAAAAGGCGTGAACATCCATGTGGACTCCGGCGAGACTGTTGCGATTGTAGGCGAGTCTGGCTCTGGTAAATCCCAGACCATGATGGCAGCCATGGGGCTTCTGGCAGGCAACGGCATCACCCATGGTGAAGTCCGTTACCGCGGCACGAACATCCTTGGGTCTTCCATTCGTCAGCTCAACAAGATCCGTGGTGCGAAAGTGACCATGATTTTCCAGGAGCCGATGACTTCTCTGGATCCGCTCTACTCCATTGAGCGGCAGCTCTGTGAGCCAATGGTTGAGCACGGCGAATACACCTGGGCAACAGCGAAAAAGCGCGCTGTAGAGCTTCTGGAACTCGTGGGTATTCCTGAGCCTGCACGTAAAGTGAAGGCGTTCCCCTATGAGATGTCTGGCGGTCAGCGCCAGCGTGTCATGATCGCGATGGCGCTCGCAAACGATCCGGATATCCTGATCGCGGATGAGCCAACCACTGCGTTGGACGTGACCACTCAGGCTCAGATTCTTGAGCTGATGGCAGATCTTCAAAAACGCCTCGGCATGGCCGTTGTGTTCATCACCCACGATCTGGGTATCGTTGAGCGCATCTCCGACCGTGTGTATGTGATGAAGTCCGGTGAAGTTGTTGAAGAGGGCAACACCAAAGAAATCTTTGGTAATCCTCAGCACGACTACACCAAGATGCTGCTGGATGCAGAGCCAACCGGTTCTAAAGCCGTTGTGCCTGATAGCAACCCGATTGTTCTGGATGCAAAGGACGTGCGCGTTGAGTTTGAAACCGAAACTGGTTTCCTCAAACCAAACCACGTACTGCGCGCTGTAAACGACATTTCCATGGAAGTGCGTGAAGGCCAGACACTCGGCATCGTAGGCGAGTCCGGTTCTGGTAAATCCACTCTGGGCCGTGCTGTGCTTCAGCTTCTGCCAACAGCAGGTGGCCGTGTTGTTTACCTCGGAAACGACATCACCGGTGCAGCCAAAAAGAAGATGCAGCCGCTTCGTAAAGAAATGCAGCTCATCTTCCAGGATCCGTTCGGGTCTCTGTCCCCGCGTATGACCGTGGGCCAGATCATCACCGAAGGTCTGTTGGTGCATGAGCCTCAGCTTTCAGCCAAGGAACGTGATCTGCGGGCTATCCAGGCGCTTGAAGAAGTGTCCATGGACCCGGCCATGCGTAACCGCTACCCACACGAGTTCTCTGGTGGACAGCGTCAGCGTATCGCGATTGCACGCACCATGATCCTCAATCCAAAGCTTGTTGTGCTGGATGAGCCAACCTCCGCGTTGGACCGTACCGTGCAAAAGCAGGTGGTTGAGCTTCTACGCAACCTGCAAAAAGAGCATGGCCTGACCTATCTCTTCATCTCTCACGATCTGGCCGTGGTTCGCGCCATGTCCGATACTGTGATGGTGATGCAGAAAGGCGAAGTGGTTGAAAAGGGACTGGCAGAAGAAATCTTCTCCAACCCGAAAGAAGACTACACCAAAGAACTGCTCGAAGCTGCTGCCTTGAAGCCAGCTTGAAGCTAAGCGATCAAAGCTTTTAAAATTGAAAACCCCGGTGCAACGCGCCGGGGTTTTTGCATGAGGCGTGAGAGGTTCACTGTCAAAGTACACAGCATCGTTTGCACTCAAACTATCTTAACAGCTTGAGCGCTCCCACAAGTGAGCGCACCAGTTTGCTTGGACCACAAATCCCTATCCCTTCTATCTTCTCTGTTTTCAGAGCCTGCTTGGGCACCAGCGCGTCATACTCAGCGAAAGAATGGATTGATCTGGCAAAGGCGGGAAAAACAACCAGAGTAATTTCGTCAAGGTGTGCGGAGGACTTCGTCAGTAAGTTCTGCATTTGATCGACATTGGCCTGCAGGATAGGGACAGGACGATCCGCACTGCACTTGAAGGATACACCCTCACGGTCCGTTAAAGTTACTCCGGCCAGCCCGGCGTTTTCTGTTCCAATCCCAATTGATATGGCTCCGACCGTATTTGCGAGCAGACCCGCAGGTAAATCCGGGTCCGCTACAATAGCAAGCCGCAAATCCTGTTCACCTCGAAGTGGTTGTTTCTTGATTTGATTAGTAAGCATCCTTGTCTCCTTTATGGGGACAATATCTGGACGCAGAAGAGAAAGTTGATCTATCTTACCCTAGAATGAGCTATATATAGGTAGGTGCTACCTGAAAATAGCCAAAGTTAGGTATGCTCTACCAATGGGAGTGCAAAATGTCTCTTGAAAGTAGCGGGCAACAAAAGAAAGCTGTTCAACTGGATGCCGCAGATAGGAAAATCCTTCAGGTTTTGCAGAAGGAGGGACGCCTTTCAAATACTGAGCTTGCCGAAAAGGTGGGTATGTCCACCTCGCCATGCTGGCGGCGCGTCAGACGGTTAGAGCAGGAAGGGGTGATCAGTAATTACGCCGCTCGTCTGGATCGAAAAACTCTGGGCCTTGGTGTGTTCGTTGTCGTGATGATCCAGATTGACGCGCACAATGCAGAACAGGCCGTGGAGTTTGAAAAGGCTGTGCTGAAGCTTGAGCAGGTCATTGCCTGCTACTCAGTCGGAGGGGGAGTTGATTTCGTGCTGCAAGTGGTTTGCGAAGATCTTGATGCGTATGCCGAATTCTCAATGAACATCCTACGGCGCCTTCCCGGCATTAAAGCTATGGAAAGCAACTTTGTGCTCAAGGAGCTAAAGCCGCTCACGGGCTGGCCTGTTTGACTGACATGCCAACCCATTTTTCACATCTTCGCGGAAGGGAAGGGGAATTAAATCCCCGCTCGCTCCAAAACGCTGATCCAGTTCTTATGCGCGATCTTGGCGATCAGGTCCTCACCAAAGTCTGCTTTGCGGAAGGCTTCGATCAGGTTTGGCAAACCAGCCACATCCTTGATGTCGTTGGCAACCAGACAGCCATCATAGTCTGACCCAAGCGCAACACCATCTTCACCCAGTTTGTTGATCAGATAGTCCGCATGGCGCAAGATAACGTCTAAAGGCATGTCAGAGTTCAGCTGACCATCAGGACGCAGGAAGAAGACCGCAAAGTTGATACCCACCAGTCCTTTGGATTCAGCAATCGCATCAAGTTGCTTATCTGTCAGGTTCCGGCTCATCGGACAGATCTTGAACACGTTGGAATGGCTCGCCACGATCGGCTTGTCGGTGATCTTGGCCAGATCCCAAAAGCCTTTCTCATTCAAGTGAGACACGTCCAGCTGGATCTTACGGTGATTACACTGGCGCACCAACTCTTTACCAACATCAGTAAGACCCGGACCAATGTCTGGGCTATGCTCAAACTCCATCGGCACGCCATATCCGAAGATAGTTTCACGGCTCCAAACAGGACCGATAGAGCGCAAACCGCGATTATACAGCAGCTCTAGCGCTTCAAAGTCCTTATCGATGCATTCGGCGCCTTCAACATGCAGCATCATCGCCAGTTGCTCAGCCGCCATTGCCTCCTTGATTGCAGCAGTTGAACGGCAGATCTTCACCTCACCATTCCCCTTGGCTTCAAGGTCCTCTGCAATATCAAGAAGCTTCAGAGTATAATCCAGCGCCTCCTGTTGCGGCACGCCTTTGAAGTGTTCGGGACTTTTGAAGTCAACCTCTTTACCTTCTTTCGGCTTTGCTCTGACAGAAGGGGTAAACATGGCAAACAGACCACCAGCAAAACCGCCTTTGCGGGCGCGTGGAAGATCGATGTGATCGTGACCAGCCTCCTCAAAAAAACTGCGTTCCTTGGGAGTATTCGACCGACGCTCCAACGAGAGCAGCGTATCGTTATGGCCGTCAAAAACCGGAACCAGGTTGGAAGCAGTATCTGTCATGAAGAACTCCGAAAATGAAAAATGCTATGAGAAAAACCAAATGTGAAAAGCAAAAGGGATCTACGCAAAGCCCACGGCCATTGGCACAAAGCTAGGTCACATTGGCGGAATTTGAAACTACACTGTTAAATATTAAACCCTTAAAATCAATAGGATCAGCCGATATTTCTGGATGGTTTTACGAGGGAACAGCGCAATGGCGACAGTGATCAGAAGCTCTGACTTTACGGCAGACAAAGCCTGGGGTGCACAGCAGATTGCCAACATGAATGGCATTACCACACGGCTGCATTGGACGGATCAACCCTACAAGTGGCATGTGAATGAGGGGGAGGAAGTGTTTGTCGTACTGTCTGGATGCGTCGAGATGAAGTATCGCCAAAACGGTAAGGAACTCATCGCTCTATTGAACACAGGCGATATTTTCTATGCTTCAATCGGCACTGAACATATTGCACAGCCTCATGGTGAGGCGCGTGTGCTGGTCGTTGAGACTGAGGGCAGTGTCTGATACCAGGCGATTTGGGGAAGGGGACTGCTGTCCCCATCCTCGGTCTTGAGCGAGTGGGTCAGGCCAAGCCGGGCAAGGCCACATCTACCATGATCATCGCGAAATGACAGACCGCTGCTGACAACACAAAACCGTGCCAGATCGCGTTTTGGAATGGCAGGTTCTTCCAGATGTAAAACAGGGTGCCAACCGTATAGAGGCCACCGCCGGTGGCAAGCAGCGTGAAGCCTGCCAGGGATAACTCATTGTAAATAGGAACGATTGCAAAGAAACTCACCCAGCCCATCGCCAGATAAATAGGCACAGCCAGCTTATCCATAGAAGTAATGTGCAAGATCTTGATGGCCGCACCTGCCACCGCACAAATCCAGATCCCAACGAGCATGGAAATCCCAAGCCACCCGCCAAGAACCATCAGGCATAGGGGAGTGTAGGTACCGGCAATAAGGAAATAGATTGCAGAATGGTCCAGACGGCGCAGGATGCCAATCTTGTTATCTTTCTGCAAAATATTGTAGGTCGCAGAGCAGACAAGCATGGCCAACAGCGTACCCGCATATATGTAGATGCTGATTTGCCGGGCGTAATCATCCGCTGCCCACAAGACCATAACAAAGGCTGTTGTCGCAGCAGCTCCAAACGCAATGCCCACAACGTGGATGACGCCGTCAACCACTCGTTCTGCGTAGGTTTCTTCCCTCATCCGCGGACAATCCCCCAATTAATCCAATATATACCCTCTTCCATAATGCAGGTCCAAGCTCGTAAACTCAACTGTAACTAAGTTGCAATCTGGTCATTTACTGGGCAATTCTCAATTCTGAAGGTCATGCCCTTGGAAATCGGGCATATCCAATTGCCAGTCTCGCCCAGATGTGGCATTGCCTCTCTCGGCTTCCCAAAAGAAGCTGCTCTGATTTGAAGGACCCTTTGGGCTCTGTGGGAAAGAACGCGAAAGCGAAACAGCTGCTTTGCAATTTTCCCTAGAATCGGAGATTTTTGCGCTGACTTCCCAAGCAGCAGTCGATGCCATTTTCGGGTTTGTAGGCGTTGGTTCTTGCCAGCGTCAAAATCTGAGAAGCGAACCGCAGCGCACTTTAAAAAACGTTTATTGCCGATACCCGGTCAATCACCTGCCTCTTGCGAGGCGCAACAAGAGATTTTGAATGACGGTCAGCATCGAAATGGGTGTCAAACCTAATGGCACCTCCTCTGTTGTCGATCTTGAAGAATTGCTTGCAACGCGACTACTCGTGCAGGGAAACTCCGGCTCGGGCAAATCGCACCTGCTACGCCGCCTGATGGAGCAAAGCGCACCATGGGTGCAACAGGTGGTGATTGACCCGGAAGGCGACTTTGTCTCGCTGGCAGATGAGTTTGGGCATGTGGTGATTGAGGCGACCATGAATGATCGCGAACTCACCATGATCGCCGCCCGCGTGCGCCAGCACCGCATTTCCGTCATTCTTAACCTAGAACATCTGGAACCGGACAAGCAGCTCAAAGCCGCTGCCGCCTTCCTGAACGGCCTGTTCGATTCTGACCGCCAGTACTGGTATCCGGTTTTGGTTGTCGTGGATGAAGCTCAGCTGTTTGCCCCTTCCGCATCTGGTGATTACGGCGAAGAAGCTCGCCGTCTTTCCCTGATGGCCATGACCAACCTCATGTGTCGTGGTCGTAAGCGTGGTCTGGCAGGCATCATCGCAACCCAGCGTCTGGCAAAGCTTGCCAAGAACGTGGCTGCGGAAGCCTCCAACTTCCTGATGGGCCGTACCTTCCTCGATATTGACATGGCCCGCGCCTCCGACTTGCTCGGCATGGACCGGCGTCAGGCAGAACAGTTCCGTAACCTTGAACGCGGACAGTTCATCTCCCTCGGCCCGGCAATGACCCGCCGACCCCAAAAGGTGGTCATTGGCGAGGTTGTCACGGGCAGCCGAGGCGGCTCGCCAAAGCTGATGCCAATGCCGAACCAGCCAGTTGAAACAGCGGCTGAACTGATCTTCACAGCAACGGACAATGATCCGGTGTTACACAACAACCGCGTGGCGGCGCCTTCTGCAAAAGACGTTATGCTGCAGCTGTCACAAACAGCTGCCAGCAACATGCAGGCACAGCATAAGGAAGTTGTTGAAGCCGAGCCGGAGGACCTCTTCAATCTGGAAGAGAAGAACCAGCAGTATCAGGAGATCATCGCCAAGATCCTTGAAGACCCTGAAGCTGCCTTCGCACCGGTCTCACAGCTCTATCAGGATTTTCAAGTCCGCTGCCGCATTGATCGGTTGAAGTCTCAGGATCTTGCCAAGTTCCGTAAGTTTCTTTCTGTGGCCCGTGCTGGTGTCGATAAAAAAGAAGTCGAAGAAGGCGATTGGCAGCAAGCAGAAGTGATTGCCGGACAGCTGCCAGAAGAAATGCGCGGCGTCTATCTTCTGCTGGCCAAAGCTGCCTTTGCAGATGAGCCGTGCCCGGCAGATCTGGACATTGCAAAAGCGTATGGTACCCGCTCACCGGGCAGAGCCCGTTGGCTGCTCACCCATATGGAAGAGCAGGGCTTCATCATCTGTGCCAGTGATCTGCGTGGAAACCGTATCGTGACCCTGCCGGACATCGGCAAGCAAACCGCAACCAAATAAGCCACAGGTCAGCGGCCATCCGGCAAGGAATGGCCGCCAGCAGGCCCATCAACTTCATCAAAGAAGGTTGTCTCGGTGCTTCGCGAGCAGGTGGAGCACAAATGCGGTTTGGATGGCAGAACATACTTCAGGCAGCACGCTTTGCGCCGCGGGGCATACTCCGTCAACCCCTCCTGCTGACGCTGACGCCAGACAATCCCGCCATTGATCTTCTTCCCAAGGCTCGCAAGATAGGCACGCATCAGGCTCGCCACATCTGATGGTTTTGCACCATGACGTCGCAAGACAAGAAACGGCGATATGATGGAAACAGCCACGGTGGAATAAAACACCGAAGGCGCCACTTTCCGCCGCCCAAGCTCCCGGTGGAAGACCTGAATGATTTCCTCAAAGCAAATGGAAAGCGCGAACAGCTCCGCAGGACCCTGATCCGGATTAAGCTCGAAATCCTCTTCCGAAAGGCGAGGGTCAAAGAATATCTCCACCCAGGGGGCCTTGCCATGCAGGACAAACCGCAGTTCATCAATGCGGGGTGCACGGCCACTCAGCAGGTAACTGACCGAAATCCGGTTGAGCAGGATCTGGCAAATTGTCTTCAGGGCAAGACTTGCTGCAATCTTTGTCGTCGGTGCGCCGCGATCTTCCTTGATGTAGTCGATCATGCGCTTTGCAACCAGACCGAAGTTGCTGTCAAAACCGGAAAATTCCCGCAGCTCTGCAGCCACCACGTGCGGTGCGGGCGCGGTGATTGCCCGCGCAGCAACCAGCTCACCACCTTCAGGTAGAGCAGCCTTAATGAGGCCTGCAAAACGTGCGGGAATGCCCGCTGTTTCGAAAGTGGGAATATCTGAGGGCGATAGACCGGTGGACACTGCCTGCAAAACCTCTGGATCTACGACTGCGCATATCCGGAAAGTGGAATTGGATTTCCGAAATGGATACGCTGAAACTTATAGTTACGAGGCGCGCATGTTTGGCTGACAGTTGGCTGAACACGACACAACAACACTTTCGCGTTACTTAGCACAAAAACAAAGTCTACTGAAATGGTAGACTTTGAAGTCTGTGAGTAATGCACCTGTCTGTTGCAAAAGGATCAGGCTTTCGCCTTGTTGGCCCGCTTCTCCCAGGCAAATTTTTCTGCAATCCAGATGCCACCCAGCACCAGCGCCAGAGCAGCGCCGTGATAAAACGCAAACAGTTCCCCAAGCAGCACAATTGCCATCACCGATGCAAACACCGGAACCAGATTGACAAAAACACCAGCCCGGTTAGGACCAATCAGTTCCACCCCGCGCATATAAAAAATTTGGGCAAGGAACGATGGGCAAAGAGAGATGTATAAAATAACCAACCAGCCTTGCAGAGAAGGCCAGACCAACGTCTCCTGACTGTACTCAACCGCCAGCATCGGTAGTGACACAAGCGACGCCACAAAGGCCATCACCGCAAAAAAGGCGAGTGCAGGGACCTTGGGGCGGTTTCTCAAAGCCAGCGTGTATCCAGCATAAAACACTGCTGCAACAAGCATCAGCGCATCACCCGGGTTGATGTGCAAGTTGAGCAGAACCTGAAGGCTGCCCTGACTGGCCACAACAAAAACCCCAAGCAACGTCAGCAAAATGCCGATGAACTGGATAAGCGTCACCCTTGCGCCAAACAGAAAGTAAGCCCCAATCACGACGATCATCGGAATGGAGCCCTGCAAGATGCCCATGTTCACCGCCGTGGTGTTGTGAGCTGCCAGATAAAACAGGCCATTGAAGCCGGAGAATCCGAACGCGGCCATCAAAGCGATGCTGATCAGGTGAGGGCGGATGTCCTCCCAGGAGGCGACAAGATCCCGCCAGGCAATCAGGCTCATGAGCGCAGCCACAAT
Organism: Pseudovibrio sp. Ad13; assembly: GCF_001623225.1. Taxonomy (NCBI): domain Bacteria; kingdom Pseudomonadati; phylum Pseudomonadota; class Alphaproteobacteria; order Hyphomicrobiales; family Stappiaceae; genus Pseudovibrio; species Pseudovibrio sp. Ad13. The sequence goes on from NZ_LMCC01000010.1 coordinate 95,259, forward strand.
CCCCCACCGCAAGAACACGATCACCATAGGCGAAACATGCCCCACAGCCAGCTGGCTCGCCACGGCGTTGCCGCTCCACATGAGTGTGGTTAACACCAAAAGCAGCATAGGCCTGCTGTACAGCGGGGCGAGAAAAGGCATGTAAAAAGTCCGTCGGTGAGCGGGCAGGAGGCACCGCTGAAAAAGAGCTGTCACCCTTCACCGTCCCCCAATCAAATGCAAGGTGAATTTCCGCAAGGGCTGTAGAGGTTTCATCAAGTATGCCGTTTTGCTTGGCATGCCGTCTTGAAATGCACGCAAATCCACCCAAAATCAAAGCATTAGACCGCGTGACCAAAGCTTGCCATTCAATCACCTGTGTTTTGAAAGAGCCGGAAACGAATTGATGCATTGAAACTTGAGATTGAATTTGCAAGGGTTTGGTTTGAAAAACTCAGCGGCAGGAAGTGACGGCATATCCTGCTAAAAAATGACAATACGAGGGGGACCCATGTCGCAAAGAGTAAGTGTTGCATCACTACAGGTTTCACCGGAGCTCCATAACTTCATCGAAAACGAAGCGCTTCCGGGAACCGGAGTGTCATCCGAACAGTTCTGGGAGGGCTTTTCGCAGATCATCAAGGATCTGACACCGAAGAACCGCGAGCTGCTTCAAATCCGTGAAGACATCCAGACCAAGATCGACGACTGGCACAAAGCCAATCCCGGCACCATTGATCTTGAGAGCTACAAGGCATTCCTCAAAGAGCTTGGCTACCTCCTGCCAGAAGGGGACAGCTTTGAAGTTGAGACGGACAACGTAGATCCAGAAATCGCAGAGATCGCTGGCCCTCAGCTCGTCGTACCAGTCATGAATGCGCGCTACGCCCTAAATGCTGCCAATGCGCGCTGGGGCTCCCTGTATGATGCGCTCTACGGAACCGATGCTATGGGGACCACCCCACAAGCAGGCGGATACGATGAGAAGCGCGGCGCAGAAGTGATCGCCTACGCACGCAAAAAACTGGATGAAGCTCTGCCTCTGGATGAAGGCAGTTGGGCTGATGTCAAAGAATTTGCCATTATGGGCGGCTCTCTAGCGCTGACCCTTGAAAACGAAGAGATGGCTGGCCTTCAGGACCCTCTCGGATTTGTTGGCTATGCGGGCGAAAAGGACGCGCCAACCTCTATCCTGCTGCAGAAAAACGGCCTGCACTTTGATGTTCTGTTTGACAGCACCAGCCCGATTGGCGCTGCGGACAAAGCTGACATCAGCGACATCATTTTGGAATCTGCCATCTCCACCATCATGGACTGCGAAGACTCTGTTGCTGCCGTGGATGGGGAAGACAAAGCACTGGCCTACCGCAACTGGCTGGGCCTGATGAATGGTGATCTGAAGGAAGAAGTCGCCAAGGGTGGCAAAACCTTCACCCGTACTTTGAATGCAGACCGCCACTATACGGATGCACAGGGCGATGCACTGGCTCTGAAAGGGCGCTCCCTGATGCTGGTGCGCAACGTCGGACACCTGATGACCAATCCGGCAATCCTTGATCAGGATGGCAATGAAGTCTTCGAAGGCATCATGGATGCCATGGTGACAGCCCTTTGTGCAGTGCATGACATTGGCCTGCGCAAAGGTGCAACAGCCCGCAACATGAACTCTGTGTCTGGTTCGGTTTATATCGTGAAGCCAAAGATGCATGGCCCGGAAGAAGTCACCTTCGCAAACGAGCTGTTTGGCCGTGTTGAAGATGTTCTGGAATTGCCGCGCAACACCTTGAAAATGGGCATCATGGATGAGGAACGCCGCACCACGGTCAACCTCAAAGAGTGCATTCGTGCAGCCAAAGCCCGTGTCTGCTTCATCAACACCGGCTTCCTTGATCGCACTGGTGATGAAATCCATACCTCCATGGAAGCTGGCCCGATGATCCGCAAGGCGGACATGAAGCAAGCAGCATGGATCAACGCTTATGAGAACCACAACGTGGATACCGGACTTGCCTGCGGTCTGAGAGAGCATGCACAAATCGGTAAAGGCATGTGGGCCATGCCGGATCTTATGCACGCTATGCTGGAGCAGAAGATTGGGCATCCAAAAGCGGGTGCCAACACCGCTTGGGTTCCATCTCCAACCGCAGCAACTTTGCATGCCATGCATTACCATCAGGTCTGTGTGCCAGCCGTTCAGGAAGAACTGGCAAGCCGCGAGCCAGCCAAGCTGGATGACATCCTGTCCATTCCGGTTGCGACCAATCCAAACTGGACACCGGAAGACATCAGGTCAGAAGTTGAAAACAACGCACAAGGCATCCTTGGTTACGTTGTCCGCTGGGTAGAACATGGCACAGGTTGTTCCAAGGTGCTGGACATTCATAATGTGGCATTGATGGAAGACCGCGCCACCTGCCGCATCTCTTCTCAGCACATCGCCAACTGGCTGCATCACAGTGTCTGCTCAAAAGAACAGGTGATGGAGATCATGAAGCGTATGGCCGCTGTGGTGGATGAACAGAACGCAGGCGATCCGGCCTACCACAACATGGCACCAGACTTCGACAACTCCGTCGCCTTTCAAGCCGCTTGCGATCTGGTGTTCAAGGGCCGCGTCCAGCCGAGCGGTTACACCGAACCAGTGCTGCACAAACGCCGTTTGGAAGCAAAAGCCAAATTCGGCGTTTCTGCTTAAAAAAATAAAACCCTGCGCAGTCCCAAACGATTGCGCAGGGTTTGCTTGATTGGCACTTCATGAGCCAGAATTCAGCTGACATCCTTCGGTGTAAGATGCGTAAATCCGCCAAAATCGCCGTTTGTCAGATTGAGCGTATCACTATCAAACTCAGTTCCTGAAATTTTCACAGCCGGTCCTTGCAGGATGTTCCATTTTCTGGAATCACGGAACTTTTTGTAGTCGCGGAAACCTTGTGACTGGCTCAGCCAAGTCAGGTCAACTAGCCCGTCTTGCAAGGCATTGGCAGCAACCAATCCATTTCCATAGACGCCAATCTTGTAAGGGTTTCCAGCCTTTTCAAAGACTGACTGGATTTCCTTGAAGTAGGGCGTGATGTAGTGCACGTAGTCGTAATAGGACGCGTCATAGTCAACGGCAAAGTAGATGCCAGAGCCTTTGGGCTGCCTGATTACATCCTGTGCCAGATGCAGCGCCTGTTGAGCCTGCTGTGTTCCTGCAGCACTCGTAAAGGAGGATGGCTTGTCATTGCTGTCCTCATAAACAGTGATGATGGAAAGGCCCGCAGCAATTAGCTGCTGGGCCTCAGTCGGCTGCAATTGCTTCCACTTGGAAAAAGAGTAGTAACGCCCAACGGCCTTATACCCTTTTTTGGCGATCGCACTCGCCAGCACTTCCACACCTTCAGCTGTATCAACGGCAGGTTCGGTCTTGATGCCTTTATCGTCAGTCATTGCTTCTCTGCTTCTTATTGTTATGCAGAGTGATGACGAACATGAGAGAAAAGCCGTGAGAGCCTACCAGTTCCAATGGTTAGCGAAGTTATACGCTGGGTTTGGAAGGATGAACCAATGGAAGGTTTATCCCTCATTTGGAGCAGGAGGGAGGTGCAAAGCTTCCAAAGCCACCATAAGAGCCTCGGTTCAGATTGAGTGTGTCCTGATCGTACTGAGTGCCGGCAATTGTCACGTAAGGACCCTGAAGAATGTTCCAGTCACCAGATTGTTTATATTCCTGATAGTCATAGTAACCGGTTGACTGAGAAAGCCATGTCAGGTTGGCAAGACCATCACCTTTGGCACAGGAACAGACGAGACCATTGCCATAAATGCCCACATGGTAGGGATAGCCAAAGGAAGCAAAAACATCGTTGATCGCTCTCAGATAAGGCCTGATGTAATGGGTGTAGTCATAGCTTGATGCATCATAATCGACAGCAAAATAGATGCCGGTTTGCCTTGGCTGATGGATGACGGCATCTGCTTGATAAAGTGCTCGTAACGCCTGTTGAATTCCAATTTCGGGTGAGAAAAAGGACGGAGCATTATTGCTGTCTTCATAAACCACAAAGATGTTCAGGTCTGCTGCGAAGAGCTCTGAAGCTTCTGCTTTGGTCAACTGTTTCCAGCTGTACTGGGAGTAATAACGTCCCACGGCTTTGTAGCCATCTTGGGTAAGTGTTTCGGCGGAGTTACCGGCATTTGATGCTGTATCAAGTGCTGGCAGCAAGAGTTTAGGGGAGGTTGGGTCTGTCATTTGCTCTGCTTTTTGTTGTTATGCAGAGCAGTGACGAAGCGGAGAGCAACGACGTGAGTGAAGGCGTTCTGCTAGGGTAACAGAAGCCTTAATCTCTCGCGCCTGTTGGATGTTAAAGCGGCAGTCTCACAATTGCGACAAGGCCGTTTTCCTCGCCATTCTCAAGGCGGATTGTACCGCCTTGCGCATGAATGATGCTGCGTGTGATCGCAAGGCCCAAACCGATGCCACCTGTTTCTTCATTTCTGGATTCTTCCAGGCGAACAAACGGCTCAAACACATCTTCAAGGCGGTTCTGCGGGATGCCCGGACCTTTGTCTGCAATACGAACTTCTGCATGAGCCTCGTCAACTCGGAACGAAACCTCAGCCTGCTCGCCATAACGGATCGCATTGCCAATCAGGTTCTGGAAAGCACGTTTAAGAGACATCGGACGACACTTCAGCACAACACGGTTGTGTGCCTCAACGCTCACATGATTGCCCATGTCCTCCTGATCATTGGCGATGCTCTCCAGCAAACCGCCAAGGTCGACAGAACGCAACTCTTCCTGCTTTGAATCTTCACGGGTAAAGGCAAGCGTTTCCTCCACCATGGCCTGCATTTCATCCAGCGTGGCGATCATGCGCTCCCGGTCTTCATCATCATCAATAAACTCGGCACGAATACGTAGCGAGGTGATCGGGGTACGCAAATCATGGCTGATCGCCGCCAGCATACGGGTACGGTCAGAAATAAACCGAGTCAATCGCTCCTGCATCTGGTTGAACGAGCGCGTCACAGCCTGCACTTCGGCAGGTCCAGCTTCTTTCAGCGGCTTCACATCGGCACCACGGCCAAGATCATTGGCAGCCGCTTCCAGCGTTCGAAGTGGCTTTGTCAGGCGGTACACAGAGACCCAGATGATCAAAATGGTCAGCAAGGCCATAATGACGATCGGCAGCAATATCGGTACAAACGAGGGCTTCGGAAGCCGGAAGTTGCTCTCGATGTTCAACCACTGGCCGTTCTTCAGCTCAATGGCAGCAAAGAGCTGGACGCCCTTGAGAGAAAACCAGCGGTATTTTTTGAAATAATCATCGCGGCGGTCATGCATCGCCTGCATGGAACCATGAGAAGATCGCTCACGTCCTTCTGGAGGCGGAGAGGATCGCTCACGCCACTTCTCTTCTTGAAAACGCTCATTGTAGATAACGGCAACACGGGCTTGTCGGTCATGATCCAGCTTGCGCTTCAGGTAGTCAGCAAGCCGAGCCTCCATGCTTTCATCACCACCGGTTTCGGCGACGACCGGAGTGTCTCCAATCGAAAAGCGCGTGCGTGTGTTAGAGACCGTACGCAAAACCTGCTTCTGCAAGCGCGGCGGCGTGGCTTCCAGCAGCTTCACCACATTGGCAGTGCGCCACAAGGCATTGTCGCGGGCAAGATTGGCAAGCGCAACCTGACGCTCTCGCCCAAGCAGAACAAAGCTGACGACCTGCGAAAAGATAAGCGCAGCCAGCAGCAGCAAGATGAGCTGGGGGGCAAGACGGCGGGGGATCAGGTATCTGAGAAACTTCATTGGGTGACTTCTTTGACTTCACCGGTAAAGGTGTAACCGCCCCCCCAGACAGTTTTGATCAACTCCGGATTTTTGGGATCAATCTCGATTTTCCGGCGCAAGCGGGAAACCTGATTGTCGATAGACCGGTCAAACACTCCCAGTGACCGACCAGAGGTCAGATCTAGCAGTTGCTCGCGTGACAGCACCACACGGGGCCGCTTCAAAAACGCCAGCAGCAACTGAAACTCACCGGAGGACAGAGGCACGCTCACATCTTCCGGATCAATCAGTTCTCGCCGTGCAGTATCCAGAACCCAGCCGTTAAACGCCAGTTTTTCTGTATCGATGGGGTCACGTTCCCGCGGAACACTGGTGGCACGGCGCAGCACAGCGCGGATGCGAGCCAGCAGCTCACGCGGATTGAAGGGCTTGGTCACATAATCATCTGCACCAATCTCTAGGCCCACAACGCGGTCTGTATCTTCAGCCATCGCTGTCAGCAGGATCACAGGGGCCTGATTGGTCTCCACCAGATGCCGGCAGAGTGACAAACCGTCTTCACCCGGCATCATGATGTCCAGCACAACAAGATCAATGGAGGAGTTTCTCAGAGTCTTACGTGCAGCAGCTGCACTTTCTGCCACGGTCGTACGCATATTATTCTTCGTCAGATACCGGGCAAGGCTTTCCCGGATATCCCGATGATCATCGACGATAAGAATATGTGCTGTACTCTGAGACATGCATCCTCGCTGTGAGTCTCGTCTCCCATTACCTGTGAAAGACCATATAGTATTCGATGCCTAACTTATGCCGTATTCCCGGGGCCTGCGAAAGGTTCTCAGGACCCAAAAATGTATCAAACTGTCCCAACCCGATATTCTGGCAAATACTGTGACAAAACAGCGTGTTTTCTGGTGTAGTTTTGCGACAGTTCGCGCCTACCTTCTGTTTATCGAAGCACACTCACACAAACCTTCCCCTCGTTTTAGGCTTTGATTTTTAGGAGAACACGACATGATGAATTTCAAAACGATTATGGCTGGCTCTGTAGCTGCATTGATTGCTGGTACCGCTCTGTCTCCTGCCATGGCTGCTCCAGGTTTTGGCGGAAGCTTTGGTAAGAAGATGTCTTCCCAGTTTTTTACAAATTTTGACGCAAACAAGGACGGCTCAGTCACCACTGCTGAGATTGAAGCAAAACGCAAAGCAGACTTTGCAAAAGCAGACACAGCTGGTGACGGCGCAATCACTCTGGAAGAATGGAAAGTCTTTGCAGCAGATCGTTCATCCGAGCGCAGCAAGGACCGTTCAGTCCGCATCTTCCAGCGCTTTGACAGCAACGGTGATGGTCAGGTGACCCGCGAAGAGTTCCTTGATCAGGCAGAACGCATGACAGCGCGCATGGACAAGATGAAAAAGCGCATGGGCGACCGTATGGCCAAGATGCAGGACGGCAAGGGCGGCAAAGGCAGCTGGGGCGACGGCCCACGTGATGGCAAACAAGGCAAGGACGGCTGGCAGAAAGGCCCTCGCGACGGTAAGCAAGCCGACGGCAAACAAGGCAAAGGTGGCTGGGGTGATGGCCCTCGCGATCAGGGCATGATGAGCTTTGGCAAGCATGGCGGCAAAGGCATGCGCGGCGAAATGATGGGCGCAATGTTCGCCAAGGTTGATCTGGACAAGAACGGCCAGATCTCCAAGGATGAACTGAGCAAACTCGCTGACCAGCTCTTCGCAAATGGCCCGGTTGATCTGGCTGGTTTCAGAACCATCGCAGCTGAATTCAAAGAGCCAATGTACGTTCGTTCCTTCCAGCGTCTGGATGCTAACGGCGACCTGAAAGTCACACAGGAAGAGTTCTTTGCACCAACTGCTCAGATGATGAAACGCATGGACCGGAACAATGACGGCGTCATCACCTCCGCAGACTTCACGAAGATGAAGAAAGACTGGCGCAAAGGCCAGAAGGACCGCAAAGGTGGCCACGGTCATGGTTACAGCAAGGGACAAGGCCAGCGCGGATAAGCCAAACCGCTTGAGCGAATAAAAAAGGCGGAGCCATCGTGCTCCGCCTTTTCTGTATCAGCTTAGGAAACCTGCATCAGCTTGTGGCTGGCTTGGTCTCTTGCATCTCTGCATCATAATCAACTGCAATGCCGTAATGCGGATCTTCCAGAACAGCGACCTCAACCATGCTGCCAGCTTTGTGCAGCAGGTCTTTACAATCCGGAGATAAGTGACGCAGATGCAAGGTCTTGCCAACCTGCTCATAGCGCGTTGCCAGTGCATCAATTGCCTGCAAACCGGAATGGTCCACCACGCGGGAATTGATGAAGTCAACAATCACATCATCCGGGTCAGACTGAGGATCAAAGATCTCTTGGAAACCAGCAGCAGAGCCAAAGAACAGCGGGCCTTCAAGCTTGTAGATTTTCTGGCCTTCAGAGTTGGTTGTTGTGTGTGCATCAATACGTTTGGATGCGTTCCATGCATAAGCAAGCGCAGAAACAATCACGCCAACCACAACAGCAACAGCAAGGTCAGAATACACAGTCACACCAGTCACCAGCGCAATAACAATCGCATCAGTCCGTGGAATCTTGTGCAGGATCTTGAAGGTGTTCCACGCAAAGGTACCAATCACCACCATGAACATCACACCAACCAAAGCTGCCAGCGGGATCTGCTCAATCAGTGAAGACGCAAACAGAATGAAGCTCAGCAAAAACAGCGCTGCAGCAATACCTGCAAGGCGTGTCCGGCCACCGGATTTCACGTTGATCATGGACTGACCAATCATCGCACAACCACCCATGCCGCCGAAGAAGCCAGTCACAACGTTTGCAGCACCCTGAGCAAGACACTCTTTGGAAGCGCCACCGCGTGTATCTGTCATTTCAGAAACAAGGTTCAGCGTCAAAAGGCTTTCAATCAGGCCGATCGCAGCAAGAATGATGGAGTATGGCAGGATGATCTGCAGCGTCTCAAGGTTCAGTGGAACCATAGGGATGTGGAATTCAGGCAGGCCACCAGAAATCGGAGCCAGATCACCAACGGTCTGAACGTTAAGCCCAAGACCAATCACGATCACAGAAACAACAACAATAGCTGCAAGCGGAGCAGGAATAGCGTTGGTCAGCTTTGGCAGATACCAGATCACAGCCATGGTCACTGCAACAAGACCAAGCATCAACGTCAGGTCCATACCTGCAAGCCAGCTTGCTGTGCCAGTCACTTCATCAACGGTCTGGAACTGGCCCATTTGCGCAAGAAAGATCACGATCGCAAGGCCGTTCACAAATCCAAGCATAACCGGGTGCGGCACCATGCGGATGAACTTACCCCAGCGCATAACGCCGAAGATCAGCTGAAGGATGCCCATCAGCACAACGGTCGCAAACAGGTATTCCACGCCGTAGGTCACCACGAGTGAGACCATAACAACGGCAAGCGCGCCGGTTGCACCAGAGATCATGCCCGGACGACCACCGAAAACAGCAGTAATAATGCCGACGATGAAGGCCGCGTACAAACCAACAAGTGGTTCAACCTGAGCAACAAATGCGAATGCAACAGCTTCTGGAACCAGAGCAAGAGCAACGGTTAGCCCGGAGAGGAGCTCAACCTTAATAGTATTGGCTGTAAAGCCAGTCTTTTCGGGCGCGTGCGCCTTCGAGGACGAATGCAAGTAGCACCTCCAATGGGATTCTTGGTACTGTTTTAAAGTAGTGGGCAAATCCTAGGCACGCACTGTGAAGTCCGTGTGAAACCAAGAGGTTTCCTGCTCAAGGACAAGAGCTATTCAGCCAGGACACCGCTAAAATTTGAGCGGTTTTTGTCTCCCTTTTGACGCGCTTATACGGGAATATCGTCAAAAACACCATCCCCCCAACGCATAATAGCCATGCACGGCGTACGGGGAGGGATGCCTGGTGGATGTCACGACCAATGTGGCCCCTGGATTTTATCTAATGGAAAAAGTGTTGGCACACGATCTATGAGTGGGGCTTCTGTTTCCCTGAAAACGTGATATGCCTCTGCCATTGCAAGGAATTTTCAGATGACAGTTTTAACACCATTCAAACCAAGTATTTCAGAGAGCATGCGCACCAGAATTTTGGAGCAACTGTATAAGATTGAGGCCGACAACGATGTAACGATCCTCTTTGCTATTGAAAGCGGTAGCCGTGCCTGGGGCTTTCCTTCGCCGGATAGCGACTATGATGTGCGGTTCGTCTATACGCACAAACTGGATTGGTATCTTTCTTTAGAAGCTGGCAGAGACGTAATTGAGTTGCCGATCGACGATGAATTGGACATCAGCGGTTGGGAAATTCGTAAAGCCTTGAACTTGATGCTTAAATCCAATCCGGTGCTGCTCGAATGGCTTCACAGCCCTATAAGGTACATTTGGCGTGATGACATCTGCCAGAAGCTGATGACACTCGCAGCTGAGGCGTCAAATACCACACCTGCAATGCATCATTATTTAAATATGGGAATGCGTGATTTAGCAGTCATTCAGGCAAGCCAGAGCCGCCTTAATCTGAAAAAATTCTTTTACACGTTAAGGCCAGCGCTTGCTTTGCAATGGATGAAGCAGGTGCCGGGAGTCGTCCCTCCTATGAACCTTCAACAGCTCGTAAATGGCCTTTCTCTTCCTGATGCTGCGATAAAAGAGATAGAGGAACTGATCGTAGCAAAGAGTGACTTAAAAGAAAAAGTGGCTGCAACGGAGATACCTGAACTGGAAACTCTGTCCGCATTGATTGCAGATACGTTTGAATGGGCTCAAACAGTAGAGAAGCCTCGTCACTTTCCTGATACTCATCGTGCCGTAGAAGCTTTCTTTCGGAACTCGATCAAAGCTGATTAGCCCTCAAAGTAGAAGCTCAAAAATAATACCATTGGGGACATTAAGCTGTCGAATGTAACAGGCTGCTGAAATGAATTTTCTTGTGCGTTTTTCGTTGTGTAGCAGCACAGCTTGATAACTAATATTTTTGAACTTCTGTTTATACGCATCCGTCCGGGAAGACAGTGTGGGATAAGGTTTGCTCGCCCCCTCGGTGTCATCCCGGGCGAAGCGCAGCGTAGACCCGGGACCCATACTCCCAGTATGAGAGGTGGGTTGAAGGTCTTCATGAGAAAGCAAGGCAAGCGGATATGGATCCCGGACGAGATGTTTGTCCTGGAGAGATGGTTGACGTTTGTTCGGGGACATGGGTGACGGTTATGTTATTATGTTAAGTCGATTTTTGCGACTGTGTTTGCGGCGAAACATACGTTGAAGATCTCAGGTTTGTCT
>NZ_LMCC01000011.1:0-195526 GCF_001623225.1 Pseudovibrio sp. Ad13
CTCCAGCACGCCCTTCTTGATCCCCTGCAGCTCATCCCCGGCACCCGGCAGCATCAGCACGAGAAAGAAATCAACCATCTGTGCAACAGTCGTCTCGGATTGCCCGATACCCACAGTCTCAACAAGGATCACATCAAACCCAGCCGCCTCACACAAAAGCATGCTTTCACGGGTTTTGGCAGCAACACCACCAAGTGTACCGGCTGATGGAGAAGGACGGATGAAGGCATTACGATCTATAGCCAACTGCGCCATGCGGGTCTTGTCACCCAAAATGGAGCCGCCAGTCCGCGTTGAAGAGGGATCAACAGCCAGCACGGCCACTTTGTGTCCGGCTGCTGTGAGATTGGAGCCAAAGGTGTCAATGGTGGTGGACTTGCCAACGCCCGGAACGCCAGTGATGCCAATGCGGAAAGCATTTCCGGTGGAGCCCATCACCTTGGTCAGCAGCGCTTCGGCTTGCTCACGATGCGCTGGCTTCTTGGATTCAACAAGTGTTATGCCACGAGCAAGCGCAGCACGCTGCCCATTCAGCAGCCGCTCGGCAAGATCATCAATGTTGTCTCTGGAAGAAGCGAGGCGTGCATTCATTCAAATAAATCCGGTCAGAAGAATCTCTCCTGCCAACCTTGAACAGATGACGCCCCTTTGCAAGTCAGCGACTTGGAGAAGTTGTGGGGCAGAGCAGAACCCTGCGCCAGTTCTTCAGAAAGGATACGCAAAGAAAAACGCGTTAGCGGTAGGTGACAGCAGTACCGGTTGCGGTCACCATCAGCATAGAACCGTTGCTGCCAACAGTCTCATAATCGATGTCGATGCCAATCACAGCATTTGCGCCATAGCGAGCCGCTTCCTCAGTCATCTCATGCAGCGCAATCTGACGGGCTTTCTTCAACTCCCCCTCATAGGCGCCGGAACGACCACCGACGATATCGCGAATACCGGCAAACAGGTCCTTAAAGACGTTCGCACCCAGAATTGCTTCACCATGAACAATTCCCTTGTAGTCGGAAATCTCTTTGCCATCGAGAGTGTTAGTGGTCGTAGTAAGCATATGTCATCCTCAAATCCGTGCCATGGCCCTCAGCCAGACACACATCAATCCGTTCAATCAAAACCAACAAGCTATGATCGAAGTGCCCGAGCCCATAAAACGTATGGGCGCTTATCTCATGTAGGAAAGGATCTTACAAAATCCAGTGGTAGCCAAATTAGTCTGGGACGTGAACTCTCTTTTGCTTGCTTACCTCACGTCTCATCTCGGTCAATTCAGCGTGAAGCGCGTCAAGTTTTGCCTCCAGAACTTGTAAATCTTTGTTGCCCGCGTCTTCGCTCTCATTGATGAAGAGATTAGCAACGATTGTACCTGTCAAGGAGGCAAACATACCAACACCAACAGTCATCAAAAAAGCTGCGATCACACGACCTACGGGTGAAACAGGAAAGAAATCTCCATAGCCCACTGTTGTGATGGTAACGAATGCCCACCAGATGGCATCTCTCAGACTGAGAATATTTGCACCTTCCATGTTTTTCTCTACTTGGAGAATAGCAACTGCAGCAAGGATGACCATCAGGATGGAACTGATGAACACAAGAGTAAGAATGTTGTTTGTTCTCTTGTTAAAGATGTGCCGTACAATGGTATGGGAAGCACGGATTGCGCGAATTATTCTGAAGAGCCTGATAATGCGTCCGTATCGTAGAGGGTCTACCAATGGGATGCTCGAAATGAGGTCGATCCAGCCCCATTTCATAAAATAGCCTTTCCTTTCTGCCTTTATGAAACGGACAAGAAAATCAATGAAGAAGACACCGCAAATTACAGTATCTGCGTAAATCAGTAGAGTAATGGTATCCGCGTCAAGCTGCATTGCTTCCTGGATAAGCAGTGCAGCGATTACATATATTGACAGTACGACAATAAACAAATCAAAAAGATGAGGTGCCGTTTGCAAGGAACGCTGGTTCATTACAGAAAATACCTAAAGTTAAATTTCAACGCTATCCCATTGGAATTGAAAAAATCATTCCGACAGATCTGGTGCTAATATTTCCTACTCAACATCGAGGTTTATGCAATTAATAGTTGCTGGTGTCTACAATGCACCAGCTATCAAAGACTACCTGATCTTCCCAGCTTTCTGGAAACTGGCAAACTTTTCGCAATAGTCTGGATGCCAACGTGAAAGAGCTGGACGGTTTTCGATAATACCAGCAGCTGCCCAGGCGATCCGTAGCTTGTCGGTGTTGGAGTCTACAGCGTTATCAGGGCACAGAATGTAAAAGTCACCCTCAGCCATACGCTGGAAGAAGTAGTCAACCGTTTGCTCGCTGGTCCACGCATCCTTCGGCTTATCTGGATATTGGGCCATGTTTATACCCGTGTGAGTAAAGCCTGGTACAAAGAGATGTACTGAAATAGGCGCATTAGCCTCTCTGAGCTCATGGCAAAGCTGTTCACTTATGACTTTTATGCCTGCCTTGGTCGTGTTGTAGGCAGGATTGCCGGGAGGTGTCGTGATCCCTTGTTTCGAGCCTGTGTTGATCACAACAGACGGGCGGTTTGCGTCCACCATGCGCGGCAGGAAAGCATGAACGCCGTGGATTACACCAAACAGATTGACCGAGATGAGCTTCCGCCAGTTCTCCATCTCACCCCAGCTTGAAGATGGAATTTCAATCCCGGCGTTGTTCATAAGAACGGCCACATCACCAGCTTCAAAGGCTTTGTCGGCCAAGGCTTTCACCTGGCTCTCATCAGAGACATCTGTAGGAACGCCAAACACGCTCGCAGAACTGGAAGCAACAGCGCGAACATCTTTTACAGCTTCCTCAAGTCGGGAGCCGGGCAGATCTGCAAGAACTACACCTAACCCCTGTTGAGCAAACCGAAGGGCAGATGCTTTGCCGACACCACTTGCTGCACCAGTAACGACCGCTAAACCACCGAGTTCAAGAGCTTCTTTAAACATTGTTGTTCGCCTCATGACTGGAAGTTCTATTATGGAAGGAGACCTGCTCTTTCTACCTCACCTGTATGAGCTTTATTCATTAAGGGTTCATTGCACACAGATCGCACGCATCTGACAGCCGGTCTGTCACGACCATCTGGCGCAGCAGAAGATAACGAATTTTGGGGGAGGTGTTCGGGCAAAGCTGACTTGCCTATCCACCGATAGGGTTCAGCGATGTTGAAGAGCCTGAAGGCGAGAACAAAAGTCTCGCCTTCGGGCTTAGCTATAAATGGTCATCAACTGCGGGAGTGCCTATCGGCGCTCACTCTGCCGCTTGCTGAGGCTCGTAGCCCAGCTTGCCGTTGAGTTCGTGGATGAGCCCTTCGGCGGCCTCGGAGATTACAGTCCCCGGAGGGAAGATCGCTGAGGCACCAGACGCATAGAGTTCATCATAATCTTGCGGAGGCACAACGCCGCCCACAACAATCATGATGTCCTCGCGTCCCTCATCAGCCAGTGCTTTCTTCAAAGCAGGGACGAGGGTGAGGTGACCTGCGGCAAGGGAGGAAACGCCAACGATATGTACGTCGTTTTCAACCGCCTGACGGGCTGCTTCTTCAGGTGTGGCGAACAAGGGGCCGATATCTACATCAAAGCCAAGGTCAGCAAAGGCAGAGGCGATCACCTTCTGCCCACGGTCATGACCATCCTGTCCCATCTTGGCAACAAGAATACGCGGGCGGCGACCGTCATTTTCTTCAAACGCCTCAACCAGCTGCTCAATTTTGGAGATGCTCTCAGACATTTCACCAACCTCGCGCTTATAAACGCCAGCAATGGATTTGATTTCCGCTTTATGGCGACCAAACGCATTTTCCATTGCCAGAGACATTTCACCAACAGAAGCTTTCACACGAGCGGCTTTCACACAAAGATCCAGCAGATTGCCTTCGCCAGAGCGAGCTGCATCCTCAAGAGCCTTAAGCGCGGCCTGAGTATCCTCTTCGTTGCGCTCTTCACGCAAACGGTTCAGCTTCTCAATCTGCTTGGCGCGAACCTCTTCATTGTCCACTTTCAGAACTTCAAGTTCTTCTTCGCGGTCAGGGCGGAACTTGTTCACGCCCACAACAGTCTGATGACCGCTGTCGATACGGGCTTGCGTTTTTGCAGCAGCTTCCTCAATGCGAAGCTTCGGAATGCCTTTCTCAATGGCTTTCGCCATACCGCCAAGGCTTTCAATCTCTTCAATGTGCTTCAGTGCTTTAGAGGCCAGATCAGCGGTCAAGCGCTCAACATAGTAGGAGCCGCCCCATGGATCGATGGTCTTGGTGGTACCGCTTTCCTGCTGCAGGAACAGCTGAGTGTTACGGGCAATCCGAGCAGAAAAGTCCGTCGGCAGCGCCAAAGCTTCATCCAAAGCGTTGGTATGCAGAGACTGGGTATGTCCCTGTGTCGCCGCCATAGCTTCAACGGTGGTGCGGATGACGTTGTTGAACACATCCTGTGCCGTCAAAGACCAGCCAGAGGTCTGCGAGTGTGTCCGCAGCGACAGGCTTTTCGGGTTCTTCGGCTGGAAGTTCTCCTGCATCAGCTTCGCCCAGATCAGGCGTGCTGCACGCAGTTTGGCAACTTCCATGAAGAAGTTCATACCAATCGCCCAGAAGAAGGACAGGCGAGGGGCAAAAGCATCAATATCCATGCCTGCTGCCACACCAGCGCGGGCATATTCAATGCCATCCGCAATGGTAAAGGCCAGCTCCAGATCAGCCGTCGCACCCGCTTCCTGCATGTGATAACCGGAAATGGAGATCGAGTTGAACTTCGGCATATTTTCCGATGTATAGGCAAAAATATCGGAGATGATACGCATGGAAGGCACGGGCGGATAAATATAGGTATTCCGCACCATGAACTCTTTCAGTATGTCATTCTGAATGGTCCCGGAAAGCTTTTCAGAAGGCACGCCTTGCTCTTCGGCAGCCACCACATAAAGCGCCATAACGGGCAGAACCGCACCGTTCATGGTCATGGACACACTCATCTTGTCCAGTGGAATGCCGGAAAAGAGCGTGCGCATGTCATAGATGGAGTCAATGGCCACACCCGCCATGCCCACATCACCGGCAACGCGTGGGTGATCACTGTCATACCCGCGGTGGGTTGCCAGATCGAACGCGATGGAAAGGCCTTTTTGTCCAGCAGCCAGATTGCGACGATAGAAGGCGTTGGAATCTTCCGCAGTCGAGAACCCGGCATACTGGCGCACAGTCCATGGCTGCTGCACATACATGGTTGGGTATGGCCCGCGCATATACGGCGGCAAACCCGGCCAGGTGTTCAGATGCGTCAGACCATTAAGATCTTCTGGACCATAAGCAGGCTTAACAGCAATACCTTCTGGCGTGTTCCATGTGGCTTGCGCATCAGTGGAGGCCGACACGGCACAGTCTTTGTATTCAATCTGGGTGTAGTCAGGAAACAAGCTCATCAAATTGCCTCCACTTCATCAGCCAGCGAAACGCCAACCACTTCAAAACATGTCTTCAGTTCAGCAAGCATATCACAGCCTTGGTATATGGTTCCATCAAGGCCATTCTCAGTCAGCTCAGCAAGAAGATCCTTCGGACGCCCGGCCAGCGTAATGCGTTTAGCACCGGCAGCTTTCAGTTGTTTCAAAACGGCAACGGCTTGTTCCTCGTAAACCTTGTCAGAGGAGCACAAACACACAACCTTGGCATCGCTGATACGGAAACAGGAGATCATGTCATCAAGGCTGTCAAACTGCTTGCCACCCCCGCTGACAAACCCGCCAGTTGCATAAAAGTTGGTTGCAAATGTTGCACGAGCAGTATGCTGAGCAACCGGTCCAAGCGTTGCTAAAAAGACCTTTGGCGGATTGCCTTGCGTTTCCTGGAAAGCCTCGGCTTTGTCCCGGAGGTTTTCAAATGGTGCCGCCAGACGAGAAAGCTTCAGAGCCTGACAATCATTGTCACCCAGTTGCTTACGGCTGGCCTGAATGTCAACAAGACCGGCCCCCTCAGTCAATGCTTTGGCAACCGCCTCAAGCAACTGCCCATCTGTGCTTGGCTCTGGCAGATCCATGCGTGTTGCGATCTCACCAATCTGGTCAGCATCCGCTTTCAGTACGTCAACATCAAGCTCGCCAAGGTTCGGGAAGGCGCTTGTGCCGGTCAACGGATGACGACCTGTTGCGATCAACTTGTCCTCTTCACGTCTGGCTGTCGTAACATCAGAATGAATTACGCCAGATGCCAGTGCTGCAAGCACCCCGCCTTCTTTCTCTATCTTTTGGAAATACGACCAAGCTGCATTGGCGAGGTCTTCAGTGCGCTCTTCAACCAAACCGCTTCCGGCTGCAGGATCGCTCACCTGCGCTAGATTGCTTTCTTCAATTAAAATGAGCTGCGTGTTTCGCGCAATACGCCGCGCGAAGGCATTCGGCAAACCAAGAGCGCTTGTGAAGGGAAGAACGCTCACGCTGTCAGCACCGCCAATCCCGGCAGCAAACGCGGCAACTGTTGTGCGCAGCATATTCACCCAGGGATCGCGCTTGGTCATCATCCGCCAGCTGGTTTCCATATGAAGATGGAGCGGCAGGGATGGCAACTGAGCAGCATCCAGCAAACGAGACCAGATCTGGCGCATCGCGCGGGCTTTGATGATGGTGCCGAACTGGTCAGCACTTGCACTCAGGCAGGCCGAAACATGTTTTGGAAGGTCCTCAGCAGGCACACCGCCTTTTTCCAGCGTACGCATATAATAGAGCAGGCTGGAAAGGATGAGGCCAAGTTCCTGAACGCTGTTGGCACCCGCATCGTGATAGCAACGCCCGTCACCGCGCAAGAGACTGCCCTGAATACCGTTGTTGCGGGCGTATCCCGCAAGATCCTGAGCACGCAGTTCAAGCCGCTCAAAGGAGTTACGAACCCGCCCGGAGTTGACAAACACACTCAACGGATCGGAAACACCATGAACAGTCAGCTGGTTTGGCTCAATACCCAGACGCTTGCAGGCTTCAACGAGCAACGCGAGCGTTGCGCTGCCCTCATAACCACACTCAAGGCGGAAATCGATCAGGTCAGGTTTGACCCCCTCAAGGAGCCTCAGCATATCATCTATGCGCTGAACACTCAGTCCGCCACTCAGAACACGCGGGGAGGCAGGAAGAACCAGCTCGATGCTGTCAGCACCGCCCTCAAGGTCTTCGAGCATCTGGGCGTTGGCCTCGGAAACGATGGGATGATCACTTCTCTGAATGATTTTCCAAGGGTGAGAGCGCTCCCTCAATTGCAGTGGAGCACTGTCCGTGCGCCCTTGGTATAATGGCTTATTCTCAAGGCCGCCGGCAATTGGTGTGTTTAATGCATCCAGTGCCGCGCCTTTGAGGGCACGCAGAGCAGATGCTTCCCAGTCGCTGTGCGTCGCTTCTAGGAAATTGCTTGGAAAATCAATGTTTTGCATGTCCATCCCATGTCCTTCTGATAACTTTATACGAAGGAACCTTTGATGGTTTCAAGCTATGCGTTAGGACGAGATTGGAAAACAACTGCCTCAAACACTGCGTAAATTGCAGAACTACTGATGTGACAATGGTTGGACAGTTTTCGCATTAGCTTAATTTATCCTAAACTTGTCGCAATTGACCCTAGGGCATGTAACGCTGTTACTATTGCCGAGAGCTAAGCAGTAGTTTCGTACTCTTACTATAGATATTTCGGAGTTTCTGCGAAATAGCTCCTAGTTAAACTGTTGGGGTAATGCGTTTCTGGGGCAACAGTGGGGCCACTATTTACAAGTACTCTGAATACTTGGAGGTCAGTTGATCTACCTCCGAAAATGAGAATGACGGTATTGCCGAGATTGCTGTAATAACAAGTGGTCTAAGAGTAATGCAAAACACAAGAGATGGTTACATCTTGTAGAAGCGAGGCAACTCAAAGAATTGCCAGAAAACTACAAAATACAGCGATTAACAGGCGTGCAATATATTTTCTGAGCATGAGATAAGGCAACTGCCATAACTCCGCGATGATGCAGTCCTGCGCTGAATAACCATTCAAAATGAAGAGTTTTCGAATTTACCTGCGCAAACCATCGGTTTGCGAAAGTTAGTTGGCATGCCTTCGGTATGTCAGGTGGGCAAGTGCGTCTTCAATCCAGCAGCACCCGAGCGAGTGCCAGGCGGATAGAAACGGGAAGGCAGGGCAAATGAACGATACTTCAGATATCGAAGCAAAGGTAAAAGCGATTTCAGAAGCACGGGCAGCGAAACCGGTTCTGGATATTGTGGAGTCCTATTTAAGGCGACTGGGTGCGTCCCATATCCTGATCACAGGTCTACCTATGCCAAACAGGACAATTGACAGTTTGGTTCATAGGTTCAGATGGCCTGATGAAAGAAACGGCGGTGTTGAGCGGACAACGCTGAGTGCTGGTGACAGCGCGTTGATGTTGGGATTATCCGGCAATCGTCCGGTCGTCTGGTCAGTGTCCAGCACGGACACGGGCAACTCCGAGCTCTTTGCAGCAATTGGTGAAGGTGCGCGGGTCATGGTGATTCCGGTGGATGCTCTTCATCCGTTCCAGGCAATGGTGGTTGGTGCAGGGCATCAAATTGCCGCTGAACCTTATGATCTGGCATCACTGGAAATTGTGTGCTCAGCAGCGTTCCGGCGCTTGTTTGAGCTGGGTGTGATCTCTGATCAAAGACCAGGAGATCTGTCTGCACGTGAACGTCGTGTTCTGGAACTGACTGCGCTGGGCAAAACTGCCCATGAGATTGCAGAACTTCTGGAGATTTCACAAAGAACGGTTCATGCGCACCTGCAAAACGCAAGTGCCAAGCTCAATGCATCAAATAAGACCCACACTGTGGTTGAGGCATTGCGTTACGGGCAGATCAAAATCTGACCAAAACGTTCTCTCAGTACTGGTGAAAAGCAGGCTCATTTCAAATGCGTCTGCTTTTTGCGTGATTGAATTATATGCAAAGGCGCATACTTGTGAGGACTGATGAACCTCACAAGAGGCTTCTATGTAATTTCAGCAAGTCCTGGCACACGGGCGACAATTTCATCTGTCATTTCTGGACCGACTTTTTCGCGGGTATATTGAACGGTTTCTTTCGCGACCTGTTGAATTTCTTCAACTGAGAGGCCAAGGCTGGTCATCTCATTTAAGGCAGCCAATACGCCGACACTAGCATTCATTTTGCTGGCAAGGCCGCCCAGAAGCCCCTTGTTCTCAGTGGCTTCATCGATTGCAAGAAATCCCTCTGCAGCAGGGAAGGCCTCAAGCAATGCCTCGACTTCTTCTTTACTGCTGTTTTTGGCGATGAAGTTCAACATAATCCCAACAGCAGGTTGAGCCTTCTCAGGATCCAGTCCGGTTCTTTCGGTAATGCGATCAACAAGTACGTGCATTGTAATCTCCTGTCCCCTAATGAATCTAATATAGTGATCATTGGGTGCAATGTTAGAGACAACGAAACAGGCGCAGGGCAACTCTGTGTTACCATCACTAAAAAACAGGCCTAATCCCGTGTGTCTCCTTCAAATTCCGTATCGCATGGCCTCTTACGTGCCTTCGTTGTACAAAGTATCGCTCACGCACCTTAAAAGAGTTTAACCGACCCGCTTAAACAGTGCAGCGGAATTACAAGTGGTTACCAAGGCAAAGCCGTAGCTTTGACTTTGGAAATTATGTTAGAGCTTCTAACAGCCTCATATCTACGCAGTGACCTGCGTCCTATCCCATCTTACAGGTGATACACACGAGCCTGCACTACAAAGGAATGAACCATGTCGAATCTCGACAAAGTCCTTGATCGTATTGACCAAAATTTGGATCAAAGTCTCGATCGGTTGTTTGACCTCCTGCGCATCAAAAGCATTTCTACTGATCCTGAATATAAAAGGGATTGCCGCGAAGCTGCTGAATGGATGGCTAAAGAACTGACTGCAATTGGCATTCCTTCAGAGGTCAGAGACACCACTGGCCATCCAATGGTTGTTGGTCATCGTGTTGCTGATGGAAAGCCGGGCCCACACGTTCTGTTTTATGGTCACTATGATGTGCAGCCAGTCGATCCGATTGAGCTTTGGAACGCAGACCCGTTTGATCCGCAGATTGTTACCCGTGAAGACGGCTCTAAAATGATCGTCGCTCGTGGGGCAAATGATGACAAAGGCCAGTTGATGACCTTTGTTGAAGCTGTCCGCGCCTGGGTTGAAGAATCTGGTGATGTTCCGATCAACATCTCTGTTCTGCTCGAAGGTGAGGAAGAAAGCGGTTCTCCATCCCTTCAGCCATTCCTGGATGCAAACAAAGAAGAGTTGTCTAAGGATCTGGCACTCGTTTGTGATACCTCCATGTGGGACAAAGATACTCCTGCAATCTCCGTCATGCTGCGTGGTTTGGTTGGTGAAGAAATCACCCTGAAGGGCCCAAGCAAAGACCTTCACTCTGGTATGTATGGGGGCGCAGCACGCAACCCGCTTCATGTCCTTTCTGATATGGTTGCTGGCCTGCGCGATGAAAACGGACGCATCACGCTTCCTGGGTTCTACGATGGTGTTCTGGAACTGCCGGAAGATGTCAAAAAAATGTGGGACAATCTTGGCTTCTCTACTGAGGAGTTCCTCGGTGGTATCGGCCTGAAGGATCTTGGCGGGGAAAAAGACCGCTCTGGCTTGGAGCAGATCTGGGCACGCCCAACCTGTGAGGTAAACGGCTTGTGGGGCGGGTACACCGGCGCGGGCTTCAAAACGGTTATCCCTGCAGAAGCACACGCAAAAATCTCCTTCCGTCTGGTAGGCGATCAGGATCCTGAGAAAATCAGAGCTGCATTCCACTCTTACCTCAAGTCCAAAACTCCGGCGGATTTTGAGCTGGAATTGCACCCGCATGGCGGCGATCGTGCGCTGCGCATGGACTTTGATGCACCAGCTCTGACCAAAGGCCGCGCTGCGCTCACTGCTGAGTGGGACAAGCCAGCGGCTTTGGTTGGCTGCGGTGGTTCCATTCCGATTGTTGGCAGCTTCAAGCGAACGCTCGACATGGACAGCCTGCTGATCGGCTTCGGTCTGGATGAAGACCAGATCCACTCACCAAACGAAAAGTACGAGCTGAAGAGCTTCCACAAAGGCATCCGGTCCTGGGCGCGTGTTCTGGAAGAGCTGGCGAAGTAATAAGCCATTGAAAATTTCTGGCTCTGGACTGTCTAGTTCAGAGCCAGCATCTTTGAATTGAAGTTGTATTTTGGGCTCAGCCGACTGGAGAATTGAAATGGCATCTATCTGCGTGTTTTGCGGATCATCAATCGGGAAACGTCCGGAATATGAAGCAGCTGCCCGTGTTTTGGGCACCGAAATTGCAAAGCGTGGCAATCGTCTCGTTTATGGCGGTGCTGAAGTTGGATTGATGGGTGTCGTTGCAAATGCAGCGCTGGAAGCCGGTGGCGAAGTCGTTGGCGTTTTGCCAGAAGCACTTGCAGCAAAAGAACTGGCACACAGATCCCTGACGGATCTCCACATTGTCGGCTCTATGCACGAGCGTAAAGCGATGATGGCTGATCTGTCTGATGCGTTTGTGGCACTGCCAGGCGGCATAGGCACCATGGAAGAGCTCTTTGAGGTTTGGACATGGGGACAACTTGGCTACCACAACAAGCCATGCGGTCTATACAACGCAAACGGTTTTTACGGTCGCATGCTGGCATTTCTGGACTTCATGGAAGAAGAAGCGTTCATGAAGAAAACACACCGTGAGATGCTGTTAGTTGGTGACAATCCGACCCAGCTGCTGGATCAGATTGAAAACTATCAGGCCCCGATCGGCCATAAGTGGATCACGCGCGCTGAAACTTGATGGTTTGACACTCTGCAGGACTGAATATCGCTTGATTAAAGCATGATACGCAAATGAAAATGAGCGTAGCATGCTCTAGTCCTGCAGATACCGTGGAAGGCGAGAAGGTTCGTTTGTCAGGTAAAGCGCAGCCAGCAAAAAGACGAAGCCAACGGCCTGCCCAATACCTAAAGGTTCAGCAAAAAACCAATACCCTGTCAGGATCGCCAGTCCGAACTCAATGAAGCCGGTGGTATAGGCCGTTTTCCTGCCAGACTTGTCAGAACTTCCATAGGCAAGCAAAAGCTGCGGCAACAATCCTGCAATCAGTGCCAGTCCTAGAATTGGCAGGGTACTCGGCATGAAACCTTCCCCATGCCACACCTTGAGTTCGACAAGAGCAAAAGGAACTGCTGTCAAAACCGCCCCGGCAAAAATACAGGCGGCAATGGACAAAGAAGGTAGGTAACTCGGCGTTTTACGGCTAACCATCTGCAAACCGCCATAGCACAATGGCCCAATCAATCCGATTGCAACGGCAATAAAATCCACATCATGCAAAGGTGTTGAGGCAATGATAATCAGCAGTGCGCCAAACACCAGTCCTAGTGTGAGCTTGTCACTGCTTCTCAATTTTTCGCCGCCAAGAGCTCTCAAGATCACC
This sequence comes from Pseudovibrio sp. Ad13, assembly GCF_001623225.1. Taxonomy (NCBI): domain Bacteria; kingdom Pseudomonadati; phylum Pseudomonadota; class Alphaproteobacteria; order Hyphomicrobiales; family Stappiaceae; genus Pseudovibrio; species Pseudovibrio sp. Ad13. Next base: position 12,490 of record NZ_LMCC01000011.1, read on the forward strand.
AGAAGAGCAGGATAGGAGAAGAACAGACTAGCTGCCAGATAGATCGGTAGCATGCTCAGAGCATAAAAATAGCTCCACGCCCCAAGCCCCATAATCATTCCGAACAGCACATAATGTCGGCTGCTTGGGCCGGATTTAAGCGCTTGTGGCAGGTAAGGAGCAAGCAACACGGCTGGCAAAATGTAACGCAAGAGAACTGCAGCGCCGGGTGAAATGCCAGCAGCAAAGCCAATCTTTGCAAAATACGGGATGCTTCCGAAACAGACGGCACCCAAACCCAATGCAACCAGGCTCACAAGCGCGTGGCCTTTGCTTCCACTTTTAAATCCATGAAACATGAAGTCTAAGTAACGCCGATTGCTTCTACTCTGAAATTGGTTCTGGCCTCAAAGCCGCCACAAATATGAAACCTGCACGGGCTAAGAGCAAGTTTATTCGCTGAGCCAGCTGAGTTTGAGCTCAGATGGCCACAGAAAATAGGCCTGTAATGAGGTTTATGCCAATTCAGGGTCAGGTGCACTCAAGGTTCAACCCAACGCAGGAAGCCCACTCAGGTCTTTCAAAACAGCCGATGGCGCCAGGTCTGCATATTCATCTGGCATCTGAGAGCGATTGATCCAGACCGTCCGCATACCGTACTTTGTTGCACCTGCGATATCCCAACGGTTGCTGGACTGGAATGAAATCGCTTCCGGATACATACGGAAATGGGTGGTCACAAGATCATAAACATCTGGATGCGGCTTGTAGGTTTGCACCGGATCAACCGAGAAGACCTCGTCAAAGGAATCCGTGATACCAGCGTTTTTAAGAGCGCCATCCATCATTTTCATAGGAGCGTTTGACAGGATCGCAAGCTTGGAACCACGTTCACGCAGATCTTTCAGCAGCTGAGGGACTTCCGGATAGCAATCTAATTCCCAATAGGCGGCCAACAGCTCATCGCGTGCGCTTTTGTTTGCTTCTGGTACAAGCGCAAATGCAGTGTCCAGAGCCTGAACTGTCAGCTCCCAGAAATCTACATACTGCCCCATAAGAGAACGAACCCAGGAGTATTCCAGCTGCTTCTCACGCCAGATGGATGAGAGCTTTTTGCCTTCAGGACCCACAGCACCCATGTGTTTTCTGGCGGCAGCATGCACGTCAAAAAGAGTTCCATAGGCATCAAAAACATAAACTGAGTGGCTCATCTCTGCTCTCCGGCTTTGCACCAAGCGTCAAGATTGGCAAATTCCAATACCTCTAAGAAAGCGATGTCATGCGTGTTCGTCAAGGCATGGTAAATACGTGCCCCCTATGCTTTGGGCGCAAAAATTTAACAATTGTTCCATGAAAACAACATTTCACTCCAAAATTGCTCGTACACGCACAAAACACGGCCAGAATCTTTAGCCAGCTCTCACGAAGGTTGCGGCAATCTCAAAAGTCCTCAAAACACGATTGCGTTAAAACTGTGCAAAAGAACAAAGAAGAGGCGTCAAGCCTGAAAACTACACGCAAGTCACAAGCCGCAATCTAATTGCGTTTTCTCACTATTTATTCGCGCGCAGTGACATTTAGTTGCGCTTCAGAGCTAAAATAGCTGCGGGATATAACTTTGAGCACGTTTGTGTTGGGCGTGATGACCGCACCTTGGTGCTTTGTCTTCTTTGTCGAGAGTATGGTTGACCCCATTTGAATTCTCAGGTCGACTGACAATAGATAATTGGGCGGGGCCTTTCAGGCTCATAAGCCGACTTTTGAGGAGAGATTAATTATGGCCGAAATGTCGAAGACTCGGACATGGGTTGAAGGCAAATGGTACGAGGGCAATCCGCCACTGATCGGTCCGCGTACGCATTCTTTTTGGTTGGGTTCGAACGTATTTGATGGTGCCCGTGGATTTGAAGGCGTTATGCCTGACCTTGACTTGCATTGTGAACGTCTGAACCGGTCTGCCGTAAACCTTGGTATGAAACCAACCATGCGCTTTGAAGAGATGGTTGAACTCGCGACAGAAGGCATGACCAAGTTTGAAGCGGACGAAGCAGTTTACATCCGTCCGATGTACTGGGCTGAACACGATGGTCCTGGCATTATTGACGGTGATCCGGAATCTACTCGTTTCTGCATGTGCCTGTTTGAAGCTCCAATGCCGCCCAAAGGTGCTTCCAACAGCCTGACATTGTCTCCATTCCGCCGGCCAACAATGGAATCCATGCCAGTGAATGCGAAGGCTGGCTGCTTGTACCCAAACAATGCGCGGGCATCGCGTGAAGCAAAGTCCCGTGGCTTTGACAATGCAATCATGCTGGATGCTCTGGGCAATGTTGCAGAGCTGACCTCAGCCAACATCTTCATGGTCAAGGATGGTGAGGTGCTCACCCCTTACTGGAACGGCACCTTCCTGAATGGCATCACCCGCCAGCGCATTATCAAACTGCTCAGTAGCGCTGGCTATAACGTGCATGAAACAACGCTGACCTTTAAGGACTTCCTTGAGGCTGATGAGATCTTCTCAACCGGCAACTACGGCAAGGTGGTTCCAGTCCACAAACTAGAAGATCGCACAATGGATCATGGTCCTGTTGCTGCCAAAGCAAGAGAACTCTATTGGGAGTTTGCGCACGCTAAAGTGCCTGCATAACCCCATAGGGATTGTTTGTTTTAAAGGGAGGCTGCCGCCTCCCTTTTTTATGCCGGTGTGAAACGCTTGATCGTGAGCAAAGCAGCAAGAATGAGAGCACCTGCAGCCACAAGCGAGGCGAGCAAAAAGTCGCCGTTCAGTTCATAGAGATAACCGGCAAAGCTCGGGCCAAACATCTGGCCTAAACCAAAGGCAGCGGTCATCAGGCCGACAATCTGGCGAGGGTTAGAACTTGCAAGACGGCGCGCCTCAACAAGCCCAATCGATGTAATGCCAACAAACGTCCCACCCAACAGGATTGCAGCTGCTGAAAGCCCGGCGATAGTCGGTGTCAGAACACTCAAAGCGACACCAATGGCTTCCAGTGTGCAGGCGACTGCAATTGCACGGCCATACCCGATACGAACTGCCAGCTTCTCCCAAAAGAAGACGGAAGGGATGATCGCAAGTCCAACCAGCAGCCAGCCAAGGGATTTCATTGGCGCCAGCTCAGGCGTCGAACTAGCCAGTGCGCCAAGGAATGTGGCGGTGATGACGTAGCCAAAACCGAAGCAGCCGTAAGCAAAGATCAAGCGCCACGCGCTCAGGTTCAGTGGCTTGGTCGTGGTCTTCATTTGGGTGGAGTGAGAAGCTGCTTGAGGAGCAAGCTCTTTTCGTGGAGGAAGAAGAAACGGCACGCACAACGAAAGCAGAAGACTGAGCGCACCGCTTGCGATCCAAAGCTGTGATGAACTTTCTAAGCTTGTGCCGAGCCATTCAATCATAAGGGACGAACCTGCAATGCCGATACCAACTCCAGTGAAATGGATCGGAAAGAGATGAAGGCTACGGGTCTCAGCCAGCCGTTGCATGACTATATTTGCGACCAAAACAAATGCATAAGCGCTTGCCAGCCCAGCTAGAAAGCGAATGACAACAAACCAGTAGACGCCAAGACTAAACGCCATGAAAAAGGTGACTACAGTGCTCGTGATCAACGCGATCAAGAAGATACGATAGGGACCGCCGGGCAGGGGAGCGCGAGCTGCCAGCAGTGCTCCGAGCAGATAACCAAGATAATTGGAGGAGGCGACAAATCCTGCGTTGACTTCATTCAAAGTTCCGTCCTGCAACATGAACGGCAGAACCGGAGTATAGACAAATCTTCCGATACCCATGACTGCAGCCATAGCAAGGCAGCCACCCACCGCAGAAAGGACTGCAAACTGGTCTTTTTCGGTCGTAGTGGATGTTTTCATGAGTTTTTCGGAGGCATCTGACACAAATTGATTCCTTACAAGCCGCAGAATACAGCCAATAATGTGACCTCACAGCTCCTGCAATTTCCAACTTAGAAGTTCTACTTACAAAAAAACAAGAAAAATATTTGCAAATTATGCTCTTCACCCGTTGCTCATACGGAAAAACATCACTATTTTGCACCATGAGTTGCAGCGCTGCTCGGTTGTAAAACTGAAAAGTTCTGCGCCCAAAATTTCCTTTCCCATGGAGGTATACCATGTCTTTTGCTCTTGAAGACCTGCCATACGCATACGACGCTCTGGCCCCTTATATGTCTGCTGAAACTCTCGAGTTCCACCATGACAAGCACCATATGGCTTATGTAACCAACGGCAACAAGCTGCTCGAAGGTTCTGGTCTTGAAGGCAAAAGCCTTGAAGAGATCGTCAAGGAAAGCTACGGCACCAATGCAGGCCTGTTCAACAACGCTGGTCAGCACCTTAACCACCTGCACTTCTGGAAATGGATGAAGCCAAATGGCGGCGGTTCTTCTCTGCCGGGCGTTCTGGCTAAGAAGTTTGACGAAGACCTCGGTGGTTTCGACAAGTTCCGCGCTGACTTCATCAACGCTGGTGTAACCCAGTTCGGTTCCGGTTGGGCATGGCTGGCTATTAAAGGCGGCAAGCTCGTGGTGATGAAAACACCTAACGGTGAAAACCCAATCGTACACGGCGCAACCCCAATTCTTGGCTGCGACGTATGGGAACATTCCTACTACATCGACTACCGCAACGCGCGTCCTAAGTACCTGGAAGCGTTCGTTGATAACCTGATCAACTGGGAATACGTGGAAGAGCTGTACTCTGCAGCTGTTTAATCCCAAAGACAGATTATAATCAAGGCGGCCTCGTGCCGCCTTTTTTGTCTCGATGGCTTTAATTTTTTAAATTGTCACTATTGACAGTTAATTATTTGAAGCCTATCTCTACTCGTGTCCGATGAGTGAAAGCACATACCTATGCCGCGTCCTAGTGTTCAATCCGCCAGACTAAATGAAATTGTTGAAGCTGCTGCGAAATGCGTTGCTCAATATGGTTTGGAAGGCGTGACGCTGGAACGCATTGCTGAAGAAACCGGACTGAAACGACCGCTTATCAGGCACCATGCCGGTAATCGGGAAGAGATAATAAACGCTGTTGTAACCCATGTTCTGTCAGGCTTTGGTGAGTTGACGACAATGTTCGCAAACGCATTGCCAGCAAAACGTGGTTCCTACACTGCCGTTGATCATCTGTTTGATGATCACGGCCACTCTGATCCAGCTGAGATGATGGTGTTCCAATCCATTGTTGCAGCAGCAGACAGGTTTCCTGCTGAGGCAAAAGCTCTTCTAAAATGGGTTGGTGATTTTACAGCAGTTGTCGTTGAGGCAATTAAACGAGACTTTCCTGAAGTGGAGAGTGAAGCCGCCGAAACCGTTGCCCATGGCATCGTGGCACTCTACTTCAACGTTGATTCCTTGGCTCCCCTCAAGCCGCCACACGCGTGGAGGCGTTATGCAAAAAATGCAGCATTGCTGCTGCTGAGGTCCTTGGAAGATAATGCAGGTACTCAAAGAGCTCCTTAGAAAGATAATCAGCTACGGCAAGTGGCGAACCATTTTTGCTCTGATCCTGATTGCTGCCTCGCTTTACTACGGCTGGCAGTGGGTCTGGGGTGCGCTTTTCCTCCTCTGGACAGTTAGAGCGTGGCGGAGCCAATCCGTCTATGTTGTCGAAACTCTCACTCGTGGTGATAACCCGTTCCTGTTCTGGATCACGATCATCCTGTGGGCGACGCTTTCGCTCTATCTCATCCTCGCAGATCTAATAATGAAGATAGGAGGCGTTCCCCATGTCTACTCATAGCAACGGTATGCCCGTTCTCCCCAAAGAGGCCTACACCTCGCAAGAATGGTTTGATCGAGAGCAGGCCGAAATATTCTCCAAAACCTGGTCACTGGCAGGCTTTCAGGAGGACATCACTGAACCTGGCCAGTACATTTCCGTTCAGGCTGGTTTGAACAATATCTTTATCGTAGTGGGTCGTGATCATCGCTTGCGCGCGTTTCACAACATTTGCCGCCACAGAGGCACCCAGCTTTTGCGAGCTGAAGGCAAGACGCAAAAGGCGATCACATGCCCATACCATGATTGGACTTATGACCTTGAAGGCAACCTGATTTCTGTCCCGGAACAAGAAAAAGAGTTTCCCGGTATCGATTTGTCTTGCAATGGTTTGAAAAAGGCGTCTGTCGATATTTGGCGCGGAATGCTCTGGGTTCACCCAGATGAAAATGCTCCATCAATCATAAATTGGTTTGGAGAGGTAGAGCCATACCTTGCGCCATATGATCCAGCTGGATTGATCGAGACGGAAGAGGGCTACTCAAAGCACGAAATCAAGGCCAATTGGAAGATTATCGTCGAGAACTACATCGACGGGTATCATCTGTCACACCTGCATTCTCATACGCTCAACATGTATGACCACTCAAAGATTGAGTGCGAGTTCATCGGCCCGCACTTCGCCTTCTGGGAGCCTCTTGCAGATTTCTATGCAGTTGAAGTGGAAAAGGTCACACCAATGCCACTCATTCCGGGCATCCCGAAAGACAAGATGGGAGCCTGGGTGCCAATGTTGTTTCCGGGGATTGGATTGGGTGAATCTGAGAATTCATGGTCCACCTTCCATATAACGCCAATCGCCCCGGACAGATCCATGGTTGAGATACGGACCCGTGTGGCAAATGAATCCACTTGGGCCTTCACAAAAGCGGCCATGGCATCAGCCTCCTTCTGGGATAAACATTTGGGTGCCAAATACAACGAAGACCCCAAAGTAGATCCGATGTCGTCTGGTGACTTTATGCAGGAAGATATTTACGCCTGCGAACAGCAGCAGAAGTCCCTGCAGAGTCCTTTCTTTGAACACGGCCCGTCCTCCAAACACGGTGAAAAGCCCGTTCGCGATCATCAGCGTATCGTGGCTGAATGGGTGGAGCGCAAGTCGTGAGAAATATCGTTTATTCACTGAGGGTTTCAGAGGTTATCTCTGAAACAAAGTACGCGAAAACCATCCGATTTGACGTCCCTGCAGAGCTGAAGGAGGAGTTTTTCTGGAAGCCAGGACAACACATCACCATTGAGCTGGATGCAAATGGTGAGAAAGTGCGTCGTCCCTTCACGATTTCAGCGGCCCCCAGTCACGGCAACGCACTACAGATCACGGTCAAATCCAATCCAGATGGCATTGTCTCCAAGTTCCTCTGTACAAAGGTGAAGGCAGGTCAGCAGCTAAATGTGATGCCACCCTTCGGAGGTTTCACGCTTGAGCCTCTAAAAGACCAGCAAAGAACGCTCTACTTCTTTGCCGGTGGCAGCGGAATTACGCCGGCTGTCGCAATGATTGAAGCTGCATTGGAAAGAGAACCACGTTCAAAACTGTTCTTGCTCTATGCGAACCGGACAGCTGATGACATCATCTTTAAGGAACAACTGGAACAATTGGCAGATCGCTTCCCGTCTCAACTGGAAGTTAGACATATTCTGTCCAAACCATCCATGTGGTCCATGTTCTCACCATGGAAATCTGGCCGGATAACCAAAGATGTGGCCTTGGAGCATTTGTCTGAATGCCGCCCGGTTGCTCAGGATACGCAATACTTTATTTGCGGTCCCGGTACCATGAACGCAGATGTGCGCGAGGCTCTTCGAAACTGCGATGTTCCGACAGATCGTATCCATGCGGAGAGTTTTGGCGGGAACCTTGATGCGCCAAAAGACGTGGCCAGCGTGCCAGCTCTGCTGAAGCTCGACTACTACGGCGAGGCCATTGAGCTGGAAGCTGCAAAAGGGCAGTCGATTATGAATGCTGTCCGGGCAGCGGGCTTGGAACCACCTTATTCCTGCCAGTCAGGAATCTGCGGAGCATGCCGGGCGCAGATCAAGAGCGGTGCGGTGAACATGAAGGCCAGAATGGCTTTGGAAGACTCTGAAGTCGCCAAAGGGGCAATTCTGACCTGCCAATCCTATGCAAAAACCGCAGAACTATCGATCAGCTTTAAGTAGTTCAAGATCCGAACAGTTTGGCGAAGAAGCCTTTTTCATATCCAAGCTGGCAACGGGATGTGATGATCTGGTCTAAGACCCCGTTCATCAGATAGAGAAATGCTTCGCACTCGCTCTGAGTTGTGAAGCAAGCCTCGGTTGAGACGTTATAGGGCTGATTATCGCTCAAGACGCGCCCGCCAACATTTGCTTGCCAGATATTGGACGCGCCATGTTCAGCAGTCGCAATGGAACAATCATACTGAGTGCCTTTCACACGCGGCATGATTGGCCCTGTACGAGGTATCAGTTGCCGTTCCAGATAATTGGTGCTTGGTGGTTGACTGCAGCTGACTAGAAACAGAGACGCCGCTGCAAAGCAGGCGAGTGGGGCAATTGTCTTCATTTAATCAACGCTTTCGGGCCTTATCGGCCTCTTCTGTCAAAAGTGTATTTTAAAACCAGCCAAAAAGTCCTTTGTAATACCCGTGCTGGCAACTGGCACTACGGGTAAGCTCTAAGTACCCACGCATGAAGTTCAGATAAGCCTGACACTTCTTCATTGTCCGAAAACAGGCAACGCTGGAGATATTGCGGCTGGGATCGCTGAAATACCCAGTTACAAACGCCTGATAAACATTCTCCGCCCCATCCTCTTTCACCCTGATCCGACAATCATACTGCGACCCATAAATCCGCGGCGCCGACCGCAAGTCATTCGGGATCAGATGATTGAACGGATAAAGCTTATTGTTGACCTGAGCGACTGTAGACGCAGGAAGCATAAGGATAAGAAGCAAGATAACCAGAATGGCACGCACAGGATGTTCCAGACTTTTTTGTTGTTTATGTCTTTAACATTGAGCGCCAAGAGGAGTTAAAGCTCCTCATTCGACCAAATAATCTTAGTCCTATGTTGGTTCCAGTATTCTTAACGGAGTTTTTGAACTGAGAATAAGGTTAAGGCAAACTTGCAGCTATATTAATTAAAAAAGGCGCCCGTTTGAAGCGCCTTTTTACATTACTTAGTGAAGTTAGATTAGGCCTTGCCGGTCTGCTTTAAGGCAAAGGCATAGACCAAGGCGACCTCTTTCAGGCGATCGAAACGACCAGATGCGCCACCGTGGCCGGCATCCATGTTGGTGCGTAGCATCACCAGGCTATCATTAGCCTTCTTCTCACGCAGTGTTGCAACCCATTTGGCAGGCTCCCAATAGGTAACGCGCGGATCAGTCAGGCCGCCAAGTGCGAAGATCGCTGGATAGTCTTTCGCTTCCACATTGTCGATGGGAGAATAGGAGGCGATATATCCATATGCGCTCTTATCGCGGATCGGATCACCCCATTCCGGCCATTCAATCGGTGTCAGCGGCAACGTGTCGTCGAGCATGGTGGTTAGCACGTCCACAAATGGCACTTCAGCAATCATTGCAGCAAAAGCCTCAGGTGCCATGTTTGCACATGCACCCATCAGCATGCCGCCGGCAGAGCCGCCGTGCGCAACGATCCTGTCATGAGCGGTGAAGCCTTCGCTAGCTAGGAACTTCGAGGCTGCGATGAAGTCATAAAAGGTGTTCTTCTTGAATTCACGACGCCCGTTCTTGTACCAGGCATAGCCTTTGTCTTTGCCACCACGAATGTGCGCAATCGCATAAACAAATCCGCGATCAACAAGCGACAGGGCATTGGTGGAGAAGCTGGCAGGAATTGAGAGGCCATAGGACCCATAACCGTAAAGCAGGCAAGGAGCACTTCCATCCAGAACTGTCGAGCGTTTATAGAGCAGAGAAACCGGAACCAGTGTACCATCATGTGAAGGAGCCATCAGGCGGCGCGTAATGTACTCAGAAGCATCGTGACCAGATGGCACTTCCTGCCGCTTGCGCAGCACTCTATCGCGCGTAGCAAGGTCATAATCATAAACCTCGCTTGGTGTTGTCATGGAAGAATACGTGAACCGTATGGTTGTGGTGTTATACTCAAACCCTGCGGCTATACCGAGGCTATAGGCCTCTTCATCAAATTCAATGCTGTGTGAAATACCATCGATGAAACGATGGACGACAATCCGCGGCAAGCCATCAACGCGCTCAAGCCACACCATATAATCCTTGTAAACATCGTGCGATAGGATCAGACGGCCAGGCTTATGAGCAATCAGATCAACCCAGTGTGACTTACCCGGAAGAGCAAGCTGGGCGACGAGCGGCACGCTGACAATCTTGAAATCTTCAGCCTCACCAGCGTTGGTCAAGATCAGCAGGCGGTCACCATTATCTTCGACGGAATACTCCACGCCAGTCTCACGCTTGGCAACCAACGTAGGGGCTGCCAAAGGTTCATCTGCTGGAATAAGCCAAACCTCGGTGGTTTCATGGTCGCCTGAACCAACACAAATGAAGCGTCCGGATTGTGTTCTGCCAAGCCCAACAAAGAAGCTTGTATCTTGTTCTTCATAAACAAGAACATCTTCAGATGGTGCTGTACCGAGCTTGTGGCGGAAGAGCTTGGAAGGGCGATGGTTTGCGTCTACCTGAACATAAAACAGATACTGACCGTCCGTAGACCAAACACCGCCTGCACCAGTGTCTGGTATGGTGTCTTCCAGATCCTGTCCTGTCGTCGTGTCGCGCACTTTCAGTGTGTAGTACTCGGAGCCTTTGTCATCATAAGCCCAGGCCAGATACCTATGGTCATCGCTGTGAGATGCACCGCCAAATTTGAAGTATGCTTTGCCATCAGCTTCAAGGTCTCCATCGACAAGAACTATGGGGTCGCTTCCATCACGCTTGCTGCGCACAAATTTGGGGTGTTGGCCACCTTCAACAAACTTCATCGCATAGGCGTACTCACCATCAGGAGAAGGAACTGAACTGTCGTCTTCTTTGATACGACCCTTTAGCTCTGCAAAAAGTGCTTTTTGCAGCTCTTCAGTGTCTTCCATCTCGCTTTCGGTGTAGGCATTTTCTGCTTCAAGATAGGCACGGATCTCAGGATCAAGCAGAGTGGGGTCTCGCATTACCTCCTGCCAATTATCTGCGCGCAGCCAGGCATAAGGCTCGTTGCGAGTAAAACCATGATGGCTGGTTTCATGAGTGCGCATCTGCGCGCTTGGTGGAACTGACTTTTTCATTATACCTGACTGAGTTTACGCTTATGATTTTGAAATCTGAATTCTATTCTTCAGCATTTTAATCGGGAACGAGCATAAAGCCAGTTCCCGATTAAAACTTATCCCTGAGAAGATATGCGCTGAATCGAAGGTATAAATTTGAACCTGAAGCTTTTTACACCGATAATTTTCATGCTCATATGTCTTTCGAAGAGAGCAGATAATATTATTTCAATGTAATTAGAGTTGTTCTTCCACAGCTTCAAAACGTCGCTCTTTTGCCTCGCGATAACACCTATCTTGGATTTGATCAAAACTACGTGTCAGGTGTGAATGTCATCGAAGTACCATTCATGCAGTAGCGAAGTCCTGTTGGTGGTGGGCCGTCAGGGAAAACGTGTCCGAGATGTCCTCCACAACTTGCACAGCAAATCTCTGTGCGGACCATGCCAAGCGTAGCGTCTTTATGTTCTGTCACAGCATCGGGAGAGACCGCCTCAAAGAAACTTGGCCAACCGCAGCCTGCATCAAATTTTGTGTCTGATTTGAATAGCTTAGAGCTACATGCTGTGCAGCTGTAGGTGCCTGTTTCAAAGGTATTCCAATAAGGGCCTGTAAAGGCCCGTTCGGTACCTTTTTCCCTAAGGATACGATATTGCTCAGGGGTCAGTTGTTCCCGCCATTCCGACTCGGTCATGTCCTTAGGTGATTTTTTGTTAAACATGATAGAAATCCTTATTCACCGGGCTCAATGGTAGGGCCATGTTAAGTTTACCAAGACATAAACAAACAGCCAATGCCTATAAGGCAAGTTACAATTAGGTGAGGTTAAAGTTTATTGGAACCTGACAAAACTAGAATGTGATGAACTTGCCCTGCATGGGTGGGCAGCTTATGTCTTTGGAGTGGTCGGGGGAGCGTGTTTGGCAAATTCGACTCGGTCTTATAGGTTAACCACACTAATAAATTTACGGAGTGCTACATGCCTTTATTCGGTGTCGAGGCAACGTTCTGGGCGTTATTAGGCCCGTTTGTTGCCGCTGCGCTTAGTCCCTTTCTGGCAAAGACTCTGAAACACAATGCTGCGTGGCTTCTCGCTGTTATTCCTGCATTGGCGTTCCTACAGTTTCTTTCATTCGTGCCAGGCATTGCCGAGGGACAAACATTCAAGGCGAGCTTGGAGTGGGTTCCCACCTTCAACGTAAATTTCTCGATTTATCTGGATGGCCTGTCTGTCTTATTTGCGCTTCTAATTTCGGGAATAGGAACGCTCATTACGCTTTATGCAGGTGGATACCTGAAAGGCCATGAGAACCTTGGGCAGTTTCTATCCTACCTGTTCCTCTTCATGGGGGCCATGCTGGGCGTTGTTGTTGCTGATAACGTCATCACGCTCTTCATCTACTGGGAGTTGACGTCTATCACGTCCTTCCTGTTGATCGGGTTTGACCACCTGCGCCGCGCCTCTCGCCGCTCTGCTGTGCAAGCGCTTGTTGTAACTGGCGGCGGTGGTCTAGCTCTGATGGCTGGTTTGATCTTAGCTGGCTACCAAGGTGGTAGTTTCGAGTTGAGTGAGTTGCTCAACTCCGGAGATGTTTTACGCAAAAGCCCGTATTACACCGCGATCTTCATCTTGGTGGTGCTGGGCGCTTTCACAAAGTCAGCTCAATTTCCGTTCCATTTCTGGCTTCCAAACGCAATGGAAGCTCCGACACCTGTTTCTGCATACTTACACTCTGCCACCATGGTGAAAGCCGGTGTTTACCTGCTCATGCGCATGCATCCGGTTCTGGGAGATACAGAACTCTGGATGACCGTACTTCCGATCTTTGGTGGCATCACACTGCTCGTTGGCACCATTCTTGGCATTCGGCAGACCGACCTCAAACTTGTTCTGGCCTACACAACAGTTGCGTCTCTCGGGTTGCTGGTGATGCTGACAGGCACATCAGACCCGGTGGCGATCCAAGGCGCCGTTATATACCTGTTCGCGCACTCACTCTTTAAGGGCTCTTTGTTTATGGTGGTCGGAACCGTCGACCATGAATCAGGTACACGCGATCTGAACAGAGTAGGGGGCTTGTTCTCACTGATGCCGATCACCGGTACAGCTGCGGTCCTATCTGCATTGTCAATGGCAGGTTTGCCACCTCTGGTCGGCTTTGTTGCAAAAGAAGTTCTTTATGACGGAACAAGGCACGCTGTGAACGGTGGGCTTTGGACTGGCTTTGCCGTACTGGGCAACGCGATGATGTTTGCTCTGGCCGCGACCGTTGCCATTAAACCGTTCTTCGGCGCCGAGGTGAAAACACCAAAAGTTGCTCATGAAGGAACTGTCCTACTTGTTGCGGGATCAATCACTCTTGCGGTTCTGGGCTTGGCAGCCGGTGCATTCATCGCATCAGTTGGTCATCAGCTCTTGTCACCAATGACCTCTGCAATTCTGGGAACACCATTTGATGAAGAGTTGCATTTGTTCCCCACATACCTGTCACCAGCGCTTTACCTGTCCTTAGTGACAGTTGCCCTTGGTATTATCATCTTCATGTACATGGATAAGCTCCGTGTGATTGTTGCTGATGCTCTGCGAACCATTGGGTGGGGACCAGATAAAGGCTTCGACCAAGTCTTGGAAATTATCATTCGTTTTGCAACCACGCTGACACAAACAGTTCAAACTGGCAGTATGGTCACCTATATGCGTGCAACGTTTACCGTAATCGCGCTGGTGCTGTTTGTACCAATGATCCTCACAGGCAATTGGCCAAAGCTGCAAGGTATAGGCAGCTTCTACGCTTATGAGTGGTTTATTGCCGCGATTGCGGTGATTGGCGTTTATGCCGTGTTAACAGCACGCTACCGAGTAACGGCGATTGTCCTGCTTGGTATTCAAGGCTTTGCAGTGGCACTGATCTACCTGCTCTTTGGAGCGCCGGATCTGGCCTTCACGCAGTTTATGGTTGAGACACTCTCGGTTGTGATCCTTGCATTGGTAATGACCCGTCTGAATCTGAAGCCAACCGATGCCCGGTCATCGCGTGGCAAGGCATTTGATATCAGCCTGTCAGTGCTTTGCGGTGCGGGTATTAGCATGTTGCTGATGTCCATTATTCAACTGCCGTTTGACCCAACACTCTCTGAGTTCTTCACACAGTACAGTCGGACGATTGCGCACGGTCGGAACATCGTGAACGTTATTCTCGTTGATTTCCGCGGCTTCGATACGATCGGAGAGATCTCCGTTGTGATGGTAACGGGTCTGGCGGTCCTTGCACTTATCCGAGTGCGACCTAAATCAAACGGAAACTCGAACTCGGAGAAAAATCGCTAATGAATACGCTTATATTCAGAACGGTCGCTCCGTATCTCTCTGCTCTGATGATGCTTTTTTCCGTCTTCGTATTGCTCCGTGGGCACAATGAGCCCGGTGGAGGTTTCATCGGCGGGCTGATTGCCGTTTCCGCCTTCGCAATTTATGGCATTGCCTGCGGTGTCTCTGCAGTTCGCCGGGCAATGAAGTTTCATCCTATGTCCATTGCTGCGTCAGGCCTGCTCCTCGCGGTTGTCTCTGTGTTGCCGAGCCTGTTCTTCAGTCAGCCAGCAATGACAAGTCAGTGGCTTGCTCTCCCGTTTTTGGGCACGGTGATTGACCTGTCAACACCGCTGTTCTTTGACATTGGAGTGTATCTGGTGGTGGTAGGAGCGATTTCTTCGATCGCTCTTTCTCTGGAAGAAAGGGCAGACTAATGGAAACGCTTTTCTCTGTTCTGGTCGGGATCCTTTTTGCAGGTTCCATTTATCTGCTTCTGTCTCGCAAACTTGTACGGATCCTGCTGGGCATTGCCATTCTTGGAAATGCCGTGAACCTCTTGATCTTCACGGCAGGACGCCTGACACGGGATGTACCGCCAATTATTCCGCTTCAAAGCTATCTCCCCGTAGAAGCAACAGCGAACCCTCTGCCTCAGGCATTGGTGCTGACCGCGATTGTGATCTCGTTCTCATTCCTGGCATTCTTCCTGGTCCTCGGGTACCGGGCCTATCAGGAGCTGGGAACAGATGACTTGCTTGATATGCGCGTTGCAGAACCCAAAGAACATTCTGAACCGCCGCTGGGGTACTAAGTAGATGGCTGCAACGAAAACGACAGTTGATATTACAGCGGCAATGGTAACGGAGGCGGTGCCTCTTGCCGACTGGCTATTGGTTGCTCCTGTCCTGCTCACCATGGCAGGCGGTGCAATTTCAATTATTTTTCGAAAGAAATCGGCTACTCAGCCTTGGATCGCGATCACAACAATCGCACTGGTGATCCTTTCAAACATCGGCTTGCTCAACCACGTTCTCACCAATGGTGTTGTGACAATGGTGATGGGCAGTTGGCTCCCGCCTTTCGGTATCGCTTTTACAGCTGATCCGCTCGGCGCATTGCTGGCGCTGACAGCCTCTGTAGCAACCATGTGTGTCGCCGTCTTCGCAATGAACTCAATTGCTGAAAACGAAAGACGCTACGGTTTCTATCCGTTCCTCCTGATGCTGCTCTGCGGTGTCACAGGATCATTTTTGACAGGAGATATCTTCAACCTTTATGTGTGGTTTGAAGTCCTGTTGATCTCATCCTTCGGTATGCAGATCCTTGGAAATGAAAAGGTGCAGATCGACGGTGCTGTAAAATATGCAGTGCTGAACCTGATTGCGACAACGCTATTCCTTGCCGCGACTGGCCTGCTTTACGGTCTGGTTGGTACGTTGAACATGGCGGATATTGCTGGCAAGCTAAAAGCCTTTGATAGCTCTGGTCCGATGCTTGGTTTGGCAACCCTGTACTTCCTTGCGTTTGCAATGAAGGCAGCAGCGTTCCCAGTCAATTTCTGGCTTCCGGCCTCTTATCACACACCACGTTTGGTAGTGGCCGCAATCTTTGCAGGCTTGCTCACCAAAGTCGGTGTCTATGCGCTGCTCAGAGTGATGCTTCTGCTGATGCCGGAAGGTCGTGACTGGCTCGCCTCTCTAATTGGAATAGTCGCCATCGCAACGATGCTGACCGGCTCACTTGGTGCGCTGGCTCAAACAGATATCCGACGCCTGATGGCCTATCTCGTCATCGCTGGTATCGGTGCCATGATGGCTGGTATCGCAGTCGGCAATGAAGTTGCTGTATCTGGTGCGATCTTCTACTCCATGCATTCCGTTCTCATCATGACTGCGCTTTATCTCTTGGTCGCCTTTATGTTCCAGATGAGCGGTACATTTTCCCTGCGGGAAATCGGAGGTCTCTACATCCGCACGCCTCTGGGCGCTGGAATAGGCTTGATCCTCTTGCTCGCAGTCGCAGGCTTGCCACCTTTCTCTGGTTTCTGGGCAAAACTGTTGCTCGTAGCTGGTGCGCTAGAAGCTGGTCGTGGCTGGGTCGCAGCTGGTATTCTGGTCTCTGGGCTGTTTACGACCATTGCTGTAGGACGTCTTTGGATCTTCGCATTCTGGCGAGGCGGGAACGAGCACACGGTGGATGGCATTCAAGCTCTCCCCATTGCCGGTAGCTCTGATGCCTCTGAGATATCGTGGAGCATCTGGTTGCCACTCGTCGTGTTGACTGCGCTGATCTTCATAATTGGAATCTTGCCGGAAACCATGATGTCCATAACTGAGAATGGAGCAAAAACGCTGATTGATCCGACAGCCTATATCGGTTCCGTATTTGGAGGCATCCGATGAACAACACGGTCTTTCTCATGAACCTGCTGCTTGCAGCAGCATGGGGCGCTGTTACCGGCTCATTCACACCGCTGAATCTGATTTTCGGTTTTATCTTGTCCAGTATTGCGTTGTTCCTGATCCGGGAACAGATCGCATTTCGAGACTACTTTCAGCGCGGTGGGAAGATTCTCATTCTTGCTGGCAGCTTCTTCAAAGAGTTGGTGCTGTCCTCTTGGCGGGTGCTGATGATTGTTATCAAACCGAAGATCAATCTCCACCCAGGCATCATCGCAGTGCCGCTCTCAGTCAGCGAAGACTTTGAGATCACATTGCTGGCAAACATGGTCACGTTGACACCGGGAACGCTCTCCGTCGATGTTTCGGAAGATCGAAAGGTCTTGTTTGTGCATTGCCTCAACGTGCCAGATCCGGAAGAAACAATTGATGGCATCAAGAATGGTTTTGAACGTCAGATCTTGGAGGCGTTTCGATGAACGGATTTGAGGCTTTCGCATCAGATTTTCTGTATGCCTGTGTGAGCATCGCGCTCTTTATTCTCGGCCTGACATTCTTGCTGATTGTCTATCGCATCATCAAAGGCCCAACCTTGCCTGATCGCATTGTTGGACTGGATCTATTGGTGGTTGTCGCCATCGGCCTGATAGCGACTGTGGGTGTTGGGTCATCATACACGCTCTATATCGATATCTCGCTTGCACTCGGTCTTGTCGGCTTTCTGGCAACCGTTGCCTTCGCCCGCTTCATCTTAAATCGAGGGCAGGCCAAAGACTTTATTATCATGCAGGAAATCAAAGATTCCGAAAAGCAGGAGGAGCAGAAATGATGTCAGCAGTTATCTCCATCCTGACTGGGATTATGCTCATTATAGGAGCAATCTTTGCAGCTGGCGCAGCGCTTGGCATCAATCGTCTGCCAGACGTCTATACACGCATGCACGCAGCGTCCAAGGCGGGAACTTTGGGGTCTGGCTTGATGGTGCTGGCGCTTGGCCTCTATTCGCAGCAGTGGGATGATTTCATGCGCGCTGTCGCGACCGTCTGCTTCTTTCTGTTGACGGCTCCGGTTTCTGCACACCTCATCGCGCGCGCAGCCTATGTCGTGGGCTACAAACCTTGTAAGGAAACCAAATTGGACGAGCTGAGTGTGACGAAGAAGTCTGCGGAGCCTGAAACACCGCAATAATATGTCAGCTTCGATCACAGTTTCTGGGGTTTAGTGCAGCCAAATCACCAGAAATAATCGACAATGCCCTTTGGGAAGGCGGTTGACTAGAAACGTGAGTTTCACCGGCATCGCCTTGCCAACAGCCAATTACACAGCAAAGTCTCATTCTTTTACCTGTACATTAGGGCAAGCAGTTTATCTAGTTTACTTCTATGATTTCTCAAGTTTGTTGGAAGTCTGTAAGGTCCTTCTAAATCACAATGCACAAAAAACCATAGTAAATCTGCTTTTTCATACCGAATTTAACTTGTTATCCTTATTTCCTGTCTCTATAAAAGCCTCCTATGGTTTTTGCTTGTTTAGAGTCGAAGCTTAGCTGAGATAAGTACGGATCTAACGTTTAATCTTCGGATTGAAGTATTAGTTCTGTAGTAAGTAAGCACACCTACGAAATTTAGATCCACAAGATGACAGGTTAGAGATGAGCGAGATCCCTGCA
This sequence comes from Pseudovibrio sp. Ad13, assembly GCF_001623225.1. Classification (NCBI taxonomy): domain Bacteria; kingdom Pseudomonadati; phylum Pseudomonadota; class Alphaproteobacteria; order Hyphomicrobiales; family Stappiaceae; genus Pseudovibrio; species Pseudovibrio sp. Ad13. The sequence goes on from NZ_LMCC01000011.1 coordinate 30,918, forward strand.
GATAATAATTTGATGGAACTGACTGCTGATATCGTGTCAGCCTATGTTGGTAATAACACTGTGGCCTCTGCCGATTTGCCTGTGCTGATCAACGACGTTTACGTCGCTTTGCAGAAAACCAGTGGTGATCTTTCCGAGCCAGAGCCTGAGCCACTCAAGCCAGCTGTGCCGGTGAAGAAGTCTGTTACGAACGATTACATCATCTGTCTTGAAGATGGTAAGAAGTTTAAGTCCCTGAAGCGTCACCTACGCACGCATTACGATATGACACCTGAAGAATATCGTGAAAAATGGGGTCTGCCTTCAGACTACCCAATGGTTGCTCCTCATTACGCGGCAGCTCGTTCTGAGCTTGCTAAGAAAATGGGTCTCGGCCAGCAGCGTAAACGCGCTAAGTAATTTCAGGACATATCCTGACAGAAAACCAGCCTCAATCGGGGCTGGTTTTTTTTATTCCCCTTCTGCTGTTTCTTATCCCCCCATTATTGATGAATTTCCCTTAAGGGTGCACGTGTTGTGCATAGTGCCCTGGCACGCCTTCTTCGACCTTCCGTAAAGGTAAAATTAGTTCATCTGACACTAGAGCTTAAGTTCTAATTTTCTTGTGCTTTACTAAGTTGTGATCTCAAAACACCTGCAAGTCTCAAGAGTTAATTCAAAAAAATAATTCGATAAGGTTTTAAGGGCAGCTTTCGAAACTTCGAAGCTGGACTCAAAAATCGCTTAAGTCTGCCAGTCGTTTAGAAAAATTTATGCTTTGAGACCGCGAGGTACCAATCTTATCCCCCCCGAGTATCGCTAGGGCAACAATCAATTGTTCTTTGACGATAACCAATCAGTTCATTGGAGTAATTAAATGCCAAGATTTTCTGAGGGGGAGAAAAATGAAATGTCCAAGAGTCCGTGTTCGGAGTCTTCGGTTCATTCTGGACTGTCCCAAAAGCCTCTGTCAGCGGTGGACTGGATGGCGACAGGCCGTGTCGCGCTTGCATTTGGATTGAAGCCAGAGGAGCTTCATTCTGCCTCCCGCGGTTATGCAAAAGCTGCACAGGCCCGCCAAGTCTCTATGTATATTCTTCACGTCTCAATGGGCATGACCCTGTCCCAAGCAGGTGCAGTCTTTGGACGTGACAGAACAACAGCAGCCCATGCCTGCAAGGTGGTTGAAGATTTAAGAGAAGATCCGAAATTTGATGCTGTCCTCTCCGAGATTGAGGGGCAGCTGTCTGCGTCTATTGCCAGTGCGCGCATGCATTCTTCCCTAAGCTCCGGAGGTCAGTCTGATGCCTACCCAGCCTGAGGAAGCAGTATCTGAAATGCAGCTCATCAAATTATGCAAAGGGCTCGCAGTTGCAAAGCAGCATGCGGAACCTGAGGGGGAAGCTAAAGCTGTCTTATCGCGTGCAATAGCCCTGTCGCTGGTTGCTTCCTGTGCGCAGGGCTACCAGCTGACCAAAAAGGGCAAAAGCTGGTTGCGGCGAAAATTGAGCTATGGAGGGTTGGAAACTCAATCTAATACGGAGCAATCTCAAATCAATACCATCAACTCAGAAAGCCCACTGGCCTGGCTAAGGAGTAGAAAAGACAAAACGGGGAGAGGATACCTCTCGGAGCTCCAGTTTGAAGCAGGTGAGCGATTAAGAGAAGATTTCACCTACGCGCAACTTTGGGGAACCGTTAGATCGAACTGGCGCAGTGAGCAATCATTAAGATCGAGTACTAAGGTAGATGATGTATCCGACAGCGTTTACGATGCCAGAGATCGCCTTCAAAGAGCTCTCTCAACTGTCGGACCGGAGCTCTCCGGCGTTCTCATGGATGTGTGTTGTTTCTTGAAGCCTTTGAAACAGGTTGAGAGCGAGCGTCAATGGCCACAACGAACAGCCAAGATTGTTCTGGGGTTGGCGCTAGACCGACTTGCTACACATTACGGTGCGTCTCGCAGTCGTGCGATCGGTCCCGAAAACGCTCGGATGGCGAGTTGGGCAGCGTCTAATTCGGAGTTAGAGCAGCGGACGCATCATCCTTGATACGCTGAACCATGGAACTCAAGCCATTGGAACGCTGAGGCGTCAGGTGTTCTTTGAGGCCAATCTTGCCAAATATACTCTCGATGTCCGTTGCAAGGATTTCCTTTGCTGAAACACCGGAATATTGCGCAAGAACGATAGCAACAAGACCGCGAACAATGTGTGCATCGCTGTCGCCCTTATAGAACAGGATCGGGCCTTTATCGGTATCTTCCTGAATGTTCTTCGAAAGCCAGACCTGAGAAACACAGCCATGAACGCGGTTTTCCTCACTGCGTTCATCATCTGTCAGGGGCTCAAGTTCTCGACCCAGCTCGATGACATAGCGATAGCGGTCTTCCCAGTCTTCGAGGAACTCAAAGCCTTCCAGAATATCAGCGATCGCAGTGGTCATAATACTATTCTCTCACTCAGGGTTTTGAGGGCGTTTCTACCGCGCCAACCGGTTAGGGGCAATACGATTGGATTCAAAATGTATAACGGCCCACACTCCAGATGAGAGTATAGGCCATAAATAGCTCAGATTTATGGAAATTGACCTTAATTCCGACCGTAATACAGCGGATTAGGACGCGGTAACGGAACAGCAGCAACTGGAGTTGCATAGATTGGCTGAACTTCAGCAAACAGACCTTGTTCAGATGGATCTGCTTGCGCAGAGCTGTTCTGTTGCTGGTCTTGATCGAGTTGCCATGGAATGTCCCGATCAGCTGAACTAAGTGTACCGGAATGTGCAGGCTCGTCTGATGGGCTTGTAAGGCTCGGCAGCAGCTGGCCAGCTGCAACTTCATCAAACGGTATGGCCTCGATAGCATCCTGAGCTGACGGCAGAGCAGCAAACTTTGTGGGTTGCAGATCTTCTGTCTCACTGTCGCTGAGGTAATTGTAGGTCAAGCGAGCAGCTTCTTTTGCCTTTAAACCGACGAGAGTGATGACAGAGCCGCCCATCTCGCAAGCATTGGGATTACGATCACAAAAACCGCCAAGGTCCTTCACGGTGGATTGAGCAGCAAGGTAAACCTGAACGATCCCAATAGATGGTGCGTCCTCATCACTGCCAGTTCCAATTGGAAGCAGAAGCAGTACAAGTCCGATCCAAAATGTAGTTCTAAGCAAAAAGAACATTGGCTTCGCCCGTGGGTTTCAAGTGCGCCGAATAGGCTGACAACTTTTAGATAGTCGTTTAACTTGTTGAAACTATAGGGTTTACTCTCAAATATAACATATATTGTTCTCAATAAAATTGAATCAAATTTTATGTAAATTTGAAAACTACTGAAATTTATGGCTATTTTTGGTCTTTCGAAAATTTTGCGAAGCGTATCTATGATTAATAAAAGGTGTAGAAAAAGTATCCCAGCGGCACCTTATTGAAGTGAAAAGCCACCAGATGGGGCTCACAATTAAAACTCAAAAGTGCACATAAGAGTTTTTTTAAGCAAAACTTGATAGAAACAGTAGGACTGGAAAACCAGAATACAGCCCAATTTAACCCAAGGTTTTATGGTGGTTCTCGGTGGGCAGAGAGCTATTCAAAGTGGACTTGCTGAGGTGAGGGCGATATCTCTAACCTCTCAGGAAGACACCAGTTAACATTGGTAGTGACCGAGTACTCGGGTGACACACAAATTGCGTTGAAAGAGGTAGTGCTTGATGGTGGGGCGAAAGCCAAACGGCAAAAAAGCGAGCAAAGGTGGAGCCCGTAGGGGGGCTGCACATACGCAGCCTGATGGTGATTACCAAATGCATGTGGACTATGACGAAGACGGTGTTTTCTATGAAAATGGCGAAGTCGATCATGCTGCTGTTGCTAACGCTGCCTCCAAAAAGTCTCCAGGCATGAACAAGCTCTCTACATTGGTGCTGTTAGGCTTCGTTGGCATGGCATCGCTGATCGCGGTGAACGCTGCCTTTTTGCAAGATGCCAAGCATCCCTCTCCAATGGTCGCCACGCGGGTTTCTCAAAGCCAGTTAGATAGCTCAGAACTTGTAAGAGCAACTCAGAGATTGAGACAGCAAGAGCTGGTTGCTGAAGTGCAAAAAGAACTGCGCCGTTTAGGGGTGTATCCGGGCAGTTTGGATGGCCAGTTCGGTCCCGCGACAGAACGGGCAGTCCGTGCTTATCAAAGACAACGCGCAATGAGTGAAAACGGGCAGGTGACCGAAGCGCTGCTCGCACGGCTGACAATGGACTTTGCCGCGTTTACGCCGTCTCCAAACACCGCGTCTGCTGAAGGGACTGAGATTCCTATTCCTCGGGCAAGTCCTGAGGAAATTGAAGCATTGACGCAAAGTGGCTCCAATCTGACACAAGTCTCCGGTCAAACGGATGCAATGACTGAGCGTATCAAGCGCCTGCAAAAAACATTGGCAGATCTGGGGTACGGCCCGCTTACAATTGATGGTATTCCGGGTGGCCAGACCGCTTCTGCAATTGCCGCATTCCAACGCGATAATGCTTTGCAGATAGACGGGCAAATGAGCGAAGCTCTCTTCTCTAAGCTTGCTACTGTCAGTGGCACACGGATCTGATAGCGCGACCAATTCAATAAGAAAGACAACTTGATGCGAGTAACCTCTGAATTTTGGGTCGCTGCTTACACACGCCGGTGCTTCGGGGAAGGTGCTTTCGCAGGCATACGCCGCAAAGGCGCGCTGGAAGCAGGTGCCATCTTCATCATTGTTGATCGGTTGGACACGACCTACGACTTTTACGGTCCTGCCCCGCAGTCTTTCTTTGAAGAGGAAAAGCCACTTGATCGCGAGTTTGAGTGTTTGATGGAAAAGACTTCACGAGAGGAAATTGAAACCAAACTCACACGCGAAGAACGCATGGACCCTGACTTCTGGGTTGTCGAAGTTGAAGATAAGGAAGCCAGAAGCTTCCTGTCACTGCCAAAAGAGCCGGGGCCTGAAGATCTATTCTCAGGCTTTAAGGGTCGCAAGTTCTGAATGGTAATGTGAGGGCCGCGTTAAAGACGTGCCCTGGGCTTTGAGTTCCCGCACAACTGTCTCGGTTGCCTCAAAAATCGTGTTATAGCGAGGAGGAGAAATCTCTCCACTCCAGCTGCAGAGCAATTGTCGCGCAATCTTCTTGCTAACACCAGCAGCAGACTTTTGCAGGTCTCTCATGCGATCCGTCTCAATGAGTGTGCCCCAAAACCGGACGAGCAGCTGATCGACAAGACGGGAAGAGAACCCAAGACCAACGAGCATGACAATGAATCCGTCCGGAGAAGAATGCGTACAGCATTGATGGATCTGATCTGGAGTCATGCGGCAGGCGTGCGCCAGCTGGCCTACCATGCTCGTATGGCCAAATTTTAGCCCTCTAAGTGTTAGCTCCTGCGCCTCATTTTCCGTCAGAGCGTCAACCGTGTCATCTGAAGCAGAAGCATCTGAAAGGCTTGCTGAGAGGTCTTTGTATGATGAGATCGGCGCGCGCTCCAGGAAGAGACCAAGCAGATCTTCTGCAAGCTCATCAGAGGAACTGGCTGGATGTGAAGGGGCAACGGTGCTCCTGGAATTGAGAGCAACGTATTCTCCAATCATCTGGTCATGGTCATTTGCAAGAGCTTTCATCACGGCCTCCGGAGCATGAGAGATCGGGCACAACAGGTGCGCTACCTTCAATCGACTTGCCGCAGTGGCTGATGACAGGTGCTGCAGCGCTAACTCCTCATACATATGAGAGCTTGCATGAGAATGGCCGGTTTGAGCAAAAGCCTCTGTTGCTGCAATTAAGAGTTGAGACCTGTCTTCCATGAGTGAAGGAACCTGTATACGCAAAACAATGATTTCTCGATGTTTTTCGCAGTCACCAGAAATACACAGCGACACATATGACATCGAATATAATTACTAGCTAAATTTAGGAGCAAATGCTTTACAGCTCATTAACTGAAACTCCGCTTAACTGAGGCTTGGAAGAACCACGGTATTGACCGGTAAATGTGCCAGAGGACAAACGATGGGTACACTTCATGATCTCGTGACTGAGCGCTCGCGCAGGCAACCCTTAGAGATACGCAGAGGCTTTGACCGCCAGGTTTCATCAGCCCAGATCCATATATTCCCGGGTGTCTACAAAATGCCGTCAGGATTAGCCTGCCGCAGCAGAGTTGGTGTTATTCGCGTTGTAGAAGAGCACTCGGAATACGAGAGGGACTAGCTTCCTACGTTCTTTGCCTGTATCTCCATTGCTGCAAGCAGCGGGATTGTGAGTCATGGGCGAGTTCGGGAAAACAGAGTTGATCAGTAAAGGTCGGGCCTTTGCGACTTGTCTCCTTCTTGTATCTTCAACCAGCCTGCTGTTGTCGGCCTGCGCCAAACCCACTGGAGATTTTGGCCGAGCAAAACCAAATTTCCTTCATGACCGCGTCGCAGAAGATCTGGGCATGCTCTACCGCTATTCCCAGAAGCAAGACGTCTCCAACCTCAATTTGACAGATCAGGAAAATGAACTGCGCGATCGCGGATGGACGCTGGTTGTTCCTCCGGCCTCTGAGGATTGGATTGGAGCCAACAAGGCTCAGTTGGAACGTCAGGGTTTTTTGAAAGATCCATATGCTGCGATCAATCCGTCAAACTATTACGTTTATCTGCGCTCGGATAAGTACCGCTCCAGCGAAACGCGTTATACTCGCCTGATTGATGACATGGGGTCTGATCAAAAGCTCCTCCTGCCGTTTTGTAAAATTGCCCGTCAGGTTCTGGTGAGTGATCATGAGCGACTGGAGGCACTGAGCCGCCAAACTCAGGTGAACCCGCAGTTTGCAACGGGGGTAAAGGCGAGGGTCCGCGAGAATAAGTCCTTTGTGGATTGGGTACTCCGCGCCACAGGCCGTCGCCTGCAGGCCTATCAGATCGCCATCAACGCGCTGGAAGTGGAAACCCCGTCTGCTCAGCAAATCTGGGACGCGAGCAAAGGCTATGAGCAGCTGCGTCGCACCTACGAAGAACTGCCTTCCAAATGTTATGCCGAGGTCAAACGTCCGGCAGAACAAGTCGAGAAACCGTCTCGCATCTTTACCGGATGGGGTTTAGAGAGCGCTATCCCGCAAAAATAGCCGGGTGGTGCTCTAAATCTTTGGCAGATCAGAGCAAGTTGCAGATCGCAGCGCTGCGGAGATCTGTGGTAGATACGCGTTGGACGGCGCAAAGGCACGGAACAGCGCAAACCCCCTCAGCTCATTCGTCTCAACCACAATCATCTCTTCCAGGTCTTCAGGCGGGTTCTCACGCAGGATCGAAAGCTGCTGCGGTGTCAGCACCAGCATGCGCACAGCTTCGCCCTCAGATGTCTTGTCATTGAGACTGTAAGTCACCTGTCCCTTTTCATTGAACAGGCCAAGCGACCAGAACGGAGAGGGAGCAAATGCGCTCACAATCAATGGGCCGTTCTCAAGGGAATAACGACAGATGGCATGGCGCATAGATGGGTCGAGATCCGGCAGAGGCTCACTGCGTGGCAGGATCGGTGGCAGCATCTGAAAACTGCGATCTGCACCAAAGCCGCCAACACGCTCATAGGGGGAATGCAGAACATAAGCGGGAACGCTCAAAACAATGGCCACATGGATTATCCCCGCAACGAGCAATCCGCCGACGCCCCATAAAATCCAGCGGGGGGAAATGTAAAGGTCCTGCAGTTTTTTGAGGAGATCATTCATTTGCAGCTCACCAATTCAACAGCAGGCATCACAGGGGCACTCAAACCGGCACCCGTGGTATAGGGGATATCGTAAAGACGCATGGCAAACACTAGCCCGTTACTCCCCCCGGTTGGCAGCCAGTTCCCGGGCCGGGCTTCAGGAGAAACCTGTATTGCAAACGCGCCTGTGTGATCCGTTAAAATGCCATGGCTATGCAAGGAGGCGCGACCAGCATCAGTCGCAAGCAGCTCCAGAGCGTTGTTCAAAGCTGTAATGGTCCAAAGCCGTGTAGTTGGCACTTTACCGGCAATTCGGTAATTGCACTGGGGGTCTAGTGCCCGTCCGCTGTCATCAAAGGCAGCGTAAAATGCAATGCCTTCACCGCTTCCAAGCGGCACGCGCCCGGTTCGAGCAAAGATCGCCGTACTGTAAGGATCACTGTCAATCGTCCCTGCATGCGGGTGTGCAACCCACACGCCGCTTTCCAGTGCGCTGAACGGAGAGCCTCTGTTGAGCGACAGATAAGCACTGCCTATCCCCACGATCAAAGCAATCATGATGGAGAATAAAAACGGTCCGAACGAGAAAAACGGGGCTTTGAAAAGCAATGGCGAAATATGAGGCCAAGGCTTTTGCCAGGAGGTTTCTCCATCAAAAATCTGGGTGGTTTCTGGTTCGCGAACCGCCACCAAAGGCATGTGAGGGGTGTGGGTCATCGGGTATAAGTCACATCCGCCTTTGCGCCAGAGCCCAGTTGGGCCTGCACGTTTGACTGAGAAATACTGTTGAATGGAAGCGCACGCAGCCGCTTCCCAAGCGCTTCCAGAACTTGCTGTGATGTTCTGTTGAGCAGTTCTGGCGGGCCAGTCACCTCAACATCACTGAGACCATTCGCGGCAATAACATCCTTTCCTTCAGGCGGCTCCACACCGGGCATAGCTTTCAGCTCCAACCCCTGGTGCGCATACTTCATAAAGTTGCCCCAGGTCATCGCAGGCAAGCTACCCCCGGTCATGCGGCGTGAGGAGGAGAAGTCGTCGTTTCCGTACCAGACCGCAGCCGCAAGGTTGCCCGTGTAGCCAATGAACCAGGCATCGCGATAAGCCTGTGTCGTACCAGTCTTACCGGCTGCAGTAATCCCATCCAGCCGGGCACGTCGGCCAGTGCCACGTTCCACCACATTCACCAGGATATCATTCATCATCGAGACCTTGTCAAACGGCAGAATCCGCAGAGAAGGGCCAGCGTCACGATCATGGTTGTAAAGCAACTCACCTTTTGAATTGCGCAACTCTAATATGGCGTAGGGGTCAATTTTCTTCCCGCCAGCTGCGAAGGCCGCATAGGAACTTGTCATATCAAGAACCGTAACTTCAGAGACTCCAAGCGGCATAGCACGGGTAATACGCAGTTCGCTGTTGATCCCCATCATGTAGGCGGTGGTTGCAATCTTATCGCGCCCGATGGCCTGTGCCAGACGAACGGGAATGGTATTGATTGACTTGGTCAACGCCGTCTTGAGCGTCACAGCGCCTGCATAGCTGCGGGTATAATTGCGTGGACTCCAGCCGCCAATGCTGATTGGACGATCGGGGACAACACTCTCGCTCTCATATCCATTCAGGAAGGCCGTCATGTACACAAACGGTTTGAACGAGGAACCTGGTTGGCGAAGCGCATCAGTGGCTCTGTTGAACTGGCTTTCATCATAATCGCGTCCACCAACCATGGAGCGCACAGCACCCTCGGTGGTGATAACTGTCATGGCCGCTTCTTCAACGCCGTAACGGTCACCGTATTGGCGTAAGGTGCTCTCGATTTGGTTGGTAGCTTCCTGTTGCATGCCCGGATCAAGCGTGGTGCGAACAGAAATAACCCTGTCATTACTGAGCTCTGGGTACTGTTCGGCAAGGTCTTTCACCTGTTCAAACGCCCAGTCGAGAAAATGATCCGGTGCCTGGCTCTTGGTCCGGTCAATCGCTTCTGCCGGGTTACGCCGCGCGCCGATAACTTGTCCCTCAGTCATGAAGCCCGCTTGCACGATATTCGTCAGCACCTCGTTGGCACGAGCACGGGCAGAGGGCAGGTTTTTATGCGGCGCATATTTGGAAGGGGCCTTATAAAGCCCTGCTAACATTGCAGCTTCTGCCAGCGAAATTTCGCGCACGTCTTTGCCGAAGTAAAATTCAGAAGCAGCGGCAACACCAAATGTCCCCGCGCCCATATAAGCGCGATCGAGGTACAATTTGAGGATTTCTTGCTTCGTCAGGTTCATCTCAAGCCATAAAGCGAGATAAGCCTCTTTGATTTTGCGTTGTAATGTGCGTTCGTTTGAAAGGAACAGGTTTTTTGCGAGCTGCTGTGTAATCGACGAGCCACCCTGCACAACAGAGCGGGCTTTCACGTTGGCAACCATGGCACGGAAGGTACCAACAAAGTCGATTCCCAAGTGATCAAAAAACCGTCTGTCCTCGGTAGCAAGGGTGGCCTGGATCACGTGATCAGGAATTTCATCCAGTGGAATTTTGTCGTTCAGCAAAATGCCGCGTTTGCCGATCGGGTTTCCGAACCGATCAAAAAAGCTCACGGAAAAGTCGGAGGTGGTTTTCCAGTCAGAACGCTCCGTTGCTTTAAAGGCCGGTTGCGCAAAGGTCAGCACGATCAAAAAGCCGAACGCGCAATAGGTCAGCCCTTCAGAAGCAAGCCCTGCAATAAACTTGGAGGGGCCTCGCAGGGAGAACCGGCGCATGAAGGCCGAGTACTCACGAAAGAACACCCCCAAAAACTGTGAGGTGTGCCAAAGCGCAGAATCCAGCCATGCATCGGTTGCAAGCATCCGCTGAGATAGATCCTGAAGGGTAAAAGATCGCTCCTTGCCCTTTTTTTTCACATTTTCAGCAGAATTTTCCGTGACATTCTGCTTTTCGCTGTTATCAGAGTTCTCTTCCAAACTGATTACCCGTAGTACCGGTCACACCCCTGAATGCGCAAAGGGGGACAATGAACCAAACCGAAGAACTAGCTAAGCGACATCCTCGCGATATTCCCATCGGAATTTTGCAATGAGAACGACATAAATGGTATCCGTAAACTCTGAGAGTCACCGCCCTTTCTGGCAGACCAAAACCCTTGATGAGATGACCCATGAAGAATGGGAGTCACTCTGTGATGGATGTGGACGCTGCTGCCTGAACAAACTTGAAGATTGGGACACAGGCGCAATCTACTGGACAAACGTTGCGTGCACTCTGCTGGATGGAACCACATGTAGGTGCAAAAACTATGAACAGCGCTTCGACACAGTGCCCGATTGCGTACAGCTTTCGCCGGAAACTGTAAGAACTTTGAAATGGTTACCGCCAACATGTGCGTATCGTCTAATCCGTGAGGGCAGGGATCTGTACTGGTGGCATCCGCTTGTTTCCAAAGATCCGCAAAGCGTGCATGACGCCGGAATCTCAGTCCAAGACAAAACCATCAGCGAAGATGGAATGGAGCCAGAAGAGTTCGAAAACTATCTCGTCGACTGGCCGGATGAGGAATACACCAAAGACTGATCCTGCAAAATATGTTTATTTTCAATTACTTCTCCACAGGTGAGAAGCGGGTATAAGTCAAAATTCAAAGCAATTGTAAAGCCAGCGCAGTACCTCAGGGCCTGCGCTTTTTTTAATGTCGCATCAAAGCCTTACAGCTTTCTTTATTTAAAGTTGAACGAGTTTCAATCCTAACGTGAAACGGGGATAAGTGTCCATGCCTCTTTGGATGACTTACCTTAGGAATATAATCTTGACAGCGCGCCGCTGTTTTGATAGGGTTTTGGCATGCTAGAGAAAGTGTGACGGTGCCTGCAGAGGCAGTCTTACTCTTTCTATCTGCACTACATTTTAGAGAATTGACCAGCTGCTCCTTGTTTCAATGGGCGGCTTTTTTTGTGCCTACAGCGTACCGCCGAAAAGTGAACATCGGTTTTCGGACAACGATACGCGAACAGTTTTAGAGACAGGAGGAATGATGGCGGAGGAGCAAGAGCCCCAGCAAGAGGATGAGCAGGCAGCACGACTGCGTGTGCCATTAGAGGTCTGGCAGGTCGTCCGCCGCATGGTGGAAGAAGAGGCCATCTCAATTGCTGATATCGCTCGCAAAACAGGCCTGCCAAGCAGCACCATCACCACCAAGATTAAACGGGAGGGATGGCTGCGCAAGTGGGAGTTGGCGCAGGAGCTTGCCAGCTCTCAGCCAGAAGAACGCAGGCGCCTGATCGCCCGTCTCTATGCTGCCTTTGAAAAGCAGGTCAGCGCACTGGAAGCCAAACTGAAAAAGCTAAGCGGTGATCCGCAATCAGCAGCGGGAGAGATGGATGCCACAGCAAAAGCCATCACCAGCCTCGCCAAGACGCTGGATATGTTGATCGACCTGCAGCAAGCACACGGTGAGGACAACACAGAAGAGGTGAGTGATGACCAGATGCGACAACAGCTTTCGCAGCGCATTGAAAGCTTGTGTGGCGCAGGGCAAACTTCATGACTTTGTCGCCTCTTTGAATGCACATGAACTGAGTTATCTTCAATATAACTGGCAGGTGTTCGCGCACGCCCATCAACGACCGCCAGATGGAAGTTGGACCACATGGCTGCTTATGGGCGGACGCGGTGCAGGCAAAACCAGAGCAGGGGCAGAATGGGTCAGAGGCAAGGTTGCAGGGGAGGCATGGGCTGGTCCGGCGGCTGGCAATATTGCGCTCGTCGGGCAAACCTATGCAGATGTGCGGGAGGTGATGATCGAGGGCATTTCCGGTCTGCTCACCGTCCACCCAGCAGGCCACAAGCCTCAGTGGAACCCATCACGGCGCCGTTTGGAATGGGCGAATGGAGCGGTCGCTCGGGCCTTTTCATCAGAAGACCCTGAGGCTCTGCGCGGTCCTCAATTTGACGCCGCCTGGTGTGATGAAGCAGGCAAGTGGAGCAACGCAACAGAAACCTTCGACATGCTCCAGTTTGGTCTGCGTCTTGGGGTGCAACCACAGCAGCTGGTGACCACAACACCCAAGTCCACGCCGCTGTTAAAACTGCTGCTGCAAGACAAAGGCACCGTGGTGACCAAGGCTGGAACGAAAGCGAATGCCGCGTTTCTGGCAGAGGTGTTTCTGCTGCAAATGGCAGAGCGGTATGGTGGCACCCGATTAGGCCGGCAGGAGCTGGATGGAGAACTGATTGAAGACCGGGAAGACGCTTTGTTCGCCCGCAAATGGTTCGAGATGGGTCGGGTGCGGGATGCCCCCGAACTGAAGCGCATTGTTGTTGCCGTGGACCCGCCAGCCACATCAGGCAGGACTGCAGATTCCTGTGGCATCGTCGCTGCAGGTATCACAGAGGCAGGTGACCTGCATGTCTTGCGAGACAGAACCGCCCAGGGCCTGCGCCCCGCTGCATGGGCTGAGCAAGCCATCAAACTCTATCATGAGCTGGAGGCGGACTGCTTATTGGCAGAGGTCAATCAGGGTGGCGAGATGGTGCGTGAGGTCATTGAAAGTGTCGATGCCAGCGTGCCGGTAAAGTCCGTCCACGCAACCAAAAGCAAACGCCGCAGAGCAGAGCCTGTCGCCCTGTTGTATGAGCAGGGGCGAGTTCATCATTGCGGTGTCTTTCCTGAGCTGGAAGATGAACTCTCCGACTTTGGGGTTGGTGGCCTGAGCAACGGAAGATCACCAGATCGGCTGGATGCACTGGTCTGGGCCATAACAGAACTCAACCGACGCCCGGCAGGCAAACCACGCCTGCGCAAACTGTAAAAACACCAATAATTTGAAGGGTTAGCTCGCAAACTTGAATCTGTTTGTGAGGATTAGCCCTCCGTGTATCGCCGAAAAGTGGGAACCGGTTTTCGGATAAGGATACGCGAGAAAATGAGTTAAAGCTGTTTATCAAGGCAGACCAAAAGCAAACAGCTTTGTGCACTCAAATACATGAATCAAAACATTAAGTTAGAGCGAAAAGGACTCTGATCTCATGGGGTTACGCAGACTTCTTGATTCAGTTTTTTCACCAGTAACTGAGCAAAAGGCATCACGGGCAAAATCAGTCGCCTTCATGCGGTTTGGTGAAGGGGCCGTCTGGACCCCGCGCAACTATGAATCACTTATAAACCAAGGGTATTTACGAAATCCTATCGCCTACAGATGCGTACGCCTCATCTCCGAAGCCGCCGCAAACGTGTCCCTCACTGTGAAAGTGGGCGATGAAGAGCTGGAAGCCCATCCCCTGATGGAACTTCTGAACAAGCCCACCCCCATGCAAACACGGCGCTCGTTTCTGGAAGAAGTCTACGGCTTCCTGCTGGTCTCCGGTAACGCGTATATAGAGGCCGTCTCGCTGGAAGGCGCACCGCGTGAGCTCCACGCTCTCAGGCCCGACCGCATGAAGGTGCTGGTGGATGAGGTAGGCTGGGTGGAGGCCTACGAGTATCAGGTGGCAGGCCGCAAAGTAGAACTGCGCAAAGCCCCCGGTGACAAGGTCCAACCCGTCCTGCACATCAAGCTCTTCAACCCGCTCAACGACCATTACGGCTTCGCCCCCATTGAAGCCGCACAAATTGCCCTCGACATTCATAACGCAGCCGGAGAGTGGAACAAGTCTCTGCTCGATAATGCCGCCTGTCCAACCGGTGCGCTGGTCTATGGTGCAGGCGATGCGATGAACATGACGGACGACCAGTTCCACCGCCTCAAAGAAGAGCTGGAAAGCTCCTATCAGGGTGCGAAAAATGCAGGCCGCCCCATGTTGCTGGAAGGTGGGCTCGACTGGAAGCAGATGGGCATGTCGCCCAAGGATATGGACTTTATTGAGCTGAAGAATGTCGCTGCCCGCGAAATCGCATTGGCCTTCGGCGTGCCGCCCATGCTGCTCGGTATTCCGGGAGACAACACCTACGCCAACTATCAGGAAGCCAACCGCGCCTTCTGGCGCCTGACGGTTGTGCCGCTCGCCGCGCGGGTTCTCTCCGAGCTCTCCAATTGGCTCTCAGCTGCTTACGATGAGCAGGTTACGCTGGAGCTGGATCTCGATGCTGTCGAAGCGCTGGCGCTGGAACGCAAAGCACTGTGGGATCGCATCACCGCAGCGGACTTCCTCTCCCGCGATGAAAAACGCATCGCCGTTGGATATGGGGCGGAGGGCAAAGATGAATGAGCTGCTGGCAGCGCTCGCTGCAAAAGGGGACCTCGCCCATGTGGCGCTTAGCGCATGGGCAGGCACCTCCACATCACTGCTCTTGTGGGCATTAAAGCAAGTCATCCGGTTCAATCGCAGGTTCGAGGAGTTCATGAGTGAACTGGAAAAACTCAACCAGCTGCTCCGCATGGATCTTTGAAAATTGCGCACTCAGACTATTGAGATAATTTGAAAGGTTGAAGGTGAAACCTTGATCCAAAAACACAAAGCACAAGCCGTGCCCGTTGAGCAAAAACAACAGCCAACTCAGCGCGGC
Organism: Pseudovibrio sp. Ad13; assembly: GCF_001623225.1. NCBI lineage: Bacteria > Pseudomonadati > Pseudomonadota > Alphaproteobacteria > Hyphomicrobiales > Stappiaceae > Pseudovibrio > Pseudovibrio sp. Ad13. Next base: position 46,087 of record NZ_LMCC01000011.1, read on the forward strand.
AATGAAGCCCCCGCACAGACCCTCGCCAACTTCACCAAGGCACTCGCCGGAGCATTGGTGGAACGACGCGCGGCAAAGTCGGAGGGAGCAAACTCCGGCAGAAAAAACAATTGAAAGCTCGCTAAGGGAGGCAATCAATTTGAACACAGATCACCCCATCGCCATTGAGGGCTACGCCAGCCGGTTTGAACTAAGCGATCAGGGCGGCGACGTGATGCGCAAAGGTGCATTTCAAAACACGCTGCAAAAGCAAAAACTCACGGATGTAAAAATGCTCTGGCAGCACGATCCATCTCACCCCATCGGCAAGTGGCTGCACATTCAGGAAGACAGCATCGGCCTCTTTGTAAAGGGCTTGCTTTATCCAGGTATCACACAGGGCCGGCAAGCCATCGCCATGGTGCAAACGGGTATTCTGGACGGACTGTCCATCGGCTTCAAAACCCGCCGCGCCCAGCGCAACAACAAAACGGGCAGACGGGATGTGCTGGCGGTAGATCTCTGGGAGATCTCGCTGGTCACGTTCCCGTTGCTGCCATCAGCACGGCTGACTGTGGTCTCCTGAAGCTCCTGATTATTTGAAACTACGATCTGTGGTTCCAATCGGCGCCGCAGTTTTTTTATATGCTTTACGAGGAAAATAATCCTATGAAAAATACATGCAATCCAGCATTAGAGACTAAAGACTTCGCAAGGGAAGCTGCAGGAAAATCAGCTCATCCCGCACTTTCTGGGCCGGCAACAGGGCAGTTTGTGTCTGGAATGGAGGCCTCTGGCAGCTTCAACCAGCTGAACCACGCTTATTCTGAGTACACCCAGACCAACGACATGCGTCTGGCTGAGCTGGAGCAAAAATCCGGCTCGGATGTGCTCCTGGATGAAAAACTGGCCCGTCTGGACGAGATTATCGACGGTCAGCTGCGCCATCTGAATGAGCTTCAACTCAAATCCCAGCGCTTGCCGCGCTCAACGCCAGAAACCACCGGCGGCCCATCAGCTGAGGTAGAGCACAAATCCGCGTTTGAGACCTACATGCGTGACGGGCAGGAGACCCGCCTTAAAACGCTGGAGCAAAAGGCCATGTCCTCCGGCACTGCAGGCGATGGTGGGTATCTGGTGCCGGAGCAATTGGAAACGGACATCCTGCGCCGCATCACGGCCCTGTCCCCCATCCGCTCCATTGCGTCCAACCGCAAGATCTCCGGCGCGTCTTACCGCCGTCCTGTTGTGACGGTGAACCCGGATGCGGACTGGGAAGGCGAAACCGACGCCCGCAGCACCCCCACAAACGCAATGAAATTTGAGATGCGGGAGGTGAAGATCTTCGAGCTTTCTGCTCTGCCAGCCGTCACCCAAACCCTGCTGGATGACGCAGCGGTCAACATCGGGGAAATTCTGGCAGAAGAGGTGGAAACCGTCTTTGCAGAAAAAGAATCCGCCGCCTTCCTCAATGGCAACGGCACCAGTCAGCCGCAAGGGCTGCTCAAAGGCACAATTCACGGCACGCTGAATGATACAGGCCTCTCCATCGGGTCCATCAAGACAGGACAGGCAGGGGCGTTTCCCTCTTCCAACGGAAGCGATCTGCTGATCTCGCTGATATACGGGGTCAAAACCGCCATCCGCCGCAATGCCCGCTTCCTCTTCAATCGCAGAACGCAAGCTGCCATCCGCAAGCTGAAGGACGGGCAGGGCAACTACATCTGGCAACCACCTGCAGCTGCAGGCGCTGACCCAAGCCTCATGGGCTTCCCGGTCACTGAAGCTGAACACATGCCGGACATGACCGCAGGTTCTGATCCCTACGCCATCGCGTTTGGTGACTTCCACCGTGGCTACATGGTGGTGGACCGCGTCGGCATCTCTGTTCTGCGTGATCCGTACACCAGCAAACCAAACGTGCTGTTTTACATCACCAAACGCGTCGGTGGTGGCATCATGGATTTCGACGCCTACAAACTGCTGAACTTCAGCGCCTAATCATCTTCAACAACAATCGAGGAGGAGCCGCCGTGACGGCTATACTCACAGTGCCACCAGCTCTGGAGCCGGTTTCGCTCGCCCAGGCGCATGCGCAGCTCAGGGTCTCCCACACCCACGAGGATGATCTGATCGAGCGTCTGATCAAAGCCGCGCGGGAGCAAGTGGAGACCCTCACACGGCGGGCTCTTATTGATCAAGAGTGGCGGCTGCTTCTGGATGATCTTTCACCAGACCGCCTGATCCGCCTGCCTGTCGCGCCTGTCGCCCAAGTCCTGCAGGTCTACACCTATGACAGGGAAGGCAACCAACAGCTGGTGCCAGCGTCGAACTATCAGGTGGATTTGACCGGGAATCCCGCCCGCCTGCGCTTCAAAGCAGGCGCCATCGGGTCTCTGCGTGACCTCAACGGCATCGAGATCGACTTCAAAGCAGGCTATGGCGCGGCGGCAACTGCCGTCCCTGCAGGCCTACAAACCGCGATCCTGATGCTGGTCGGCTTCTGGTACGAGCGCCGTTCCATGCTGGAAGAAGACCGCCTCACAGGCCTCATGCCCCACGGCTTCGAGGCAGCGCTCTCGCCTTACAAGGTGCTCAGAATATGAGAGCAGCAGGCACACTCAACGAACCCCTGCTGTTACTCAGACCAGAGATCACCAATGGCACGGATGGCTCTGTCACAAGGAGTTACAAGCAAATCGCCATGGTCTGGGGGCTGGTCGAGACATCCACTGGCTCACAGCGCACTGCGGCAGGCCGTATCGCCAGCACCTATCCACTCACACTCACCCTCCGCCGCCGCACAGATGTGGCAGAGGGCTGGCGGGTGGAGCGGGATGGACAGAGCCTCAGAGTAAAAGCGGTTCTCCCGCACTCAGAACAGGCGCCCTTCATGCAAATCCTTTGTGAACAGGAGGAGGGTGATGATGGGGGAGCTTGAATTCCGCAAAGCCCTGTTTCAGGCAATTCACGCCAAGGCCTCGCTGACACCTTATCTGGGAGACCCCATGCGGGTGTTTGACGGCGTACCAAGAGGGGCAGCACTACCCTATGCAACGCTGGAAGCCGCCACCACTCAATTGCTGACAGGTCATCTGGACGATGGTGGCAGGCTCACAGGCTCCATCGGCATCTACTCGCGCCATGCAGATCGGGCTCAAACTCAGGAAATCCTGCAGATCTTCAACGAGCTGTTGGAAGCCGGTGTCACGTCATCCGCTGGAACCGAGGCAGCAGGCCTGACCATGACCGAAACCAGCTGCCGCCGTTTGAGTGATGGCCGCACATGGTACGGACGCATCAAGTTCTCCGTCCTGCTGCAGCAGACTGCTTAACACCAAACTTTGAGAGGAAAACAGATGGTCGCTCAGGCCGGAAAAGACCTGTTGTTGAAACTGGACACAGTGGGAGATGGCACCTTTGAAAGCGTGGCAGGTCTGCGCTCAAGACGCCTCGCCCTAAATGCCACGCCCATTGATATCACCGATGCAGAAAGCACAGGCCGCTGGCGGGAGCTGCTGGCAGGGGCTTCCACCCGCCAAGCCTCACTCTCTGGCAGTGGCCTGTTTCGCGACAAAGCATCTGCAGAAAAAGTTCGCATGGCCTTCTTTGCCGGAGAACTTCGTAGTTGGCAGGTCATTCTGCCGGGCTTTGGAACGCTGGAAGGCCCATTCCACCTTTCTGCACTGGAGTACTCTGGTGATTACAGATCCGAAGTGACCTTCGAGATTTCACTGGAATCTGCCGGTGCTCTCACGTTCACCCCGCTAACTTGAGGAGCATACGATGCCATCAAAAACCTATGACCGGGGCGTTAATCGCAGGCGCGGAGAAGTCCTCGCAGACCTCGGCGGTCAAAAGCACATATTGGTGCTCACACTTGGGGCTCTGGCTGAGCTGGAAGACGCGCTCAGCTGCAGCACATTGCAGCAGCTGACCGAGCGATTTTCCTCTGGGCAGCTGAGCGCCTCCGATATCATCAAAGTGCTGGGTGCAGGCCTTCGCGGTGGTGGATTGATCATTGAGAACGAAGAAGTCGCAGAACTCTCCCATGAAGGCGGCGTTGCAGCCCTTGCCAAGCTGGCAGGTGAGCTCCTGGTCGCCACGTTCTCTCCACCTCAGCAGTCTCAATCGTGAAGCATGAGCAACCTGAAAACCAACCGGTGCCCTGGTATGACCTGATGCACAAAGCCTGCCGGGAGCTTGGCTGGTCACCGCACACCTTCTGGCAATCAACACTGGTTGAGCTGGAAATGGCCTTCATCCCGCCGGGAAACCGCAATGCACGCACAATCACGCGCGGCGTGTTGGAGGAGCTGGTATCCCAATTTCCAGACAATGAGGACCAACAAACACCATGACAGATAGTTTTAGTGAAACGCTGAACGTAGAAGATGCACGCGAGCTGGAAACAACCATGCAGGAGGTCAACACTCTTGCCAAAGAATTCTCTTCAGAGCTTGGCAAAGGTCTGCAAAGTGCAGTCACCTCTGGCAAAGACCTGCAATCGATCCTCTCACAAGTCGCGCTCAACATGTCCAGCTCTGCTCTCAACAGTGCCTTAAAGCCGCTTGAGAACCTGCTTTCTGCCGGAATTTCATCAGCCATTGGCAATGTGGCAGGCGTAACGCCCTTTGCAAAAGGCGGTGTCGTTTCCAGTCCAACCATGTTTGCTGCAGGCAACACAGGCTTGGGGGTGATGGGAGAGGCCGGAGCAGAGGCAATCCTGCCTTTGCAGCGCGGCAATGATGGTCGTCTGGGCGTTGCTATGAATGCGGGCAGCACGCAGCCCAGCGTCACAATAAATGTGGCGACACAGGATGTGCGCAGCTTTGAAAGATCTCAGGGGCAGATTGCGATGATAATGGCCCGCGCCACCGGACGGGGGCGACGCGGGCTATGACGTCGGCATTGAAGAGGAGGGACTCAAGGACCGACGTGGCTTTGCTACCGGACGGTGGTAGCAAACTTTTTGGAAAAGACCGTTGCTTTGCAAAGAGGGAGGAGCATCGACAACGGGTCTACGCAAATCACGCAGATAACTTTCCCATATCAAATCTATTAGATGCTTCGCGGGCGCCCAGCCTTGAGCCAAGTCAAACAGGAGGGTGAAATGCAACCATGTTTTGTTGATGAATCATTCCCACTTGGAATTTCCCTAGGGGCTTCTGTCAGAGTAGAAAAACGCAGTCAGGTCACAAGGTTACTCAATGGCGCCGAAACCCGAAACGCCATCTGGAAGGGAACGCGACGGCATTTTGATGTGGGGACCGGATTGCGTAGCTCAGCAGACCTGCAACGAGTACTCTCCTTCTTCGAAAAAGTGGGGGGGCGCCTCTGCGGATTCCGGTTTCGTGACCCCATGGACCATAAATCCTGCAGTTTTGACGCAACTCCATCTGCAACCGATGTGACAATCGGAACAGGCGACGGGACAACAACGACTTTCCAGCTCATCAAGCAAGTGGGAGCGGTAAGTGTTGCTTGGCAACGCAAAATCACGAAACCAGTGGCAGGAACTGTCTCCGTTGCGGTCGCTGGTCAACTGAAAACCGTCGGCAGCGATGTGCTGATCAATCCGTTAACAGGCGTCCTGGAATTTCAAGCAGGTCACATTCCCTCAAACGATCAGGTGATCACGGCGGGCTTCCTGTTCGACACACCCACGCGCTTTGAAAGCGATCAGCTGGAAATCAACCTCCTGCACTTCGAGGCAGGGCAGGTGCCATCCATCCCACTCGTCGAACTTCTCATCTGAAACCAACTCCGCGAGTAAACTCATGTTCAATGCTGCTTTGAAAGAACACCTGACCGGTGAGGGCACAAGCGTGGCCTATTGCTGGCGCTTAATCGCCCCATCTGGCCTCAGCCTAGGTTTCACCACCCACGACCACCCCATTACATTGCTTGGCAAATCCTATGAGCCCGGCATCGGGTTGGATGGCACGCAGACCATGGCTCAATCCGATTTTCAGACCGGACAGGAAGAAGCGCTGGGCTTCCTTTCTTCCGACAGCTTGAGCGAAAAGGAGTTGAGTGCGGGCCTTTGGGACAATGCTGAGGTCGAGGTCTATCTGGTCAACTGGCAAAATCCAGAACAACACCAGTTGCTCCGGCGCGGCTCTCTTGGCGAAATCACAAGAGATGCCGATGTGTTCCGTGCTGAGTTCCGCTCATTGGCCGCCAAACTTTCCGAGCCCAAAGGCCGGCAACTCTCCCACCAATGCCATGCGGATCTGGGAGATGCCAAATGCGGGATCGAGCTGAACACAGCCACCTATTCGAGACAGGTGAGTATCATAGGCAAAGAAGACGGCAATCGGCTGATCATTCAAGCCAACACGGATATCAGCACAAACTGGTGGTCCTTCGGCAAACTCACCTTTCTGTCCGGCCCCTACGCTAATCAACCCCTGCGCATAGCCAGTCACCTCATAGAACAAGGCAAGCACAAGCTCACGCTCTGGGCACCCTTGTTATTGGAGCAAACCTATCCGGTATCTGCATCCGTTTCCGCAGGCTGCGATAAAGGTTGGAGCAGCTGCCAGATTAAGTTCCAAAACACAGAAAACTTCCGAGGCTTTCCTCATATGCCTGGCAACGACTTCATCCTTGCCGGACCTGAAAGCCAATCAGCGGCCAACAACGGCGAGAAATTGGTGGGGTAATCATGCAGCAATCTCCCCACACCCTCCTAAGGGAAGCGCACAGCTGGGTTGGAACGCCTTACCAGCATCAGGCAACGACCAAAGGCGCAGGCTGCGATTGCCTCGGTTTTATCCGCGGCCTCTACCGCTTTTTGCATTACACCGAGCCGCCCGTTCCCACCAGTTACGCACCAGAATGGGCAGAGCTGAAGGGGGAGGACCAGCTGCTCAATGCTGCGCACCAGTATTTGTATGAGATGCAAGGGCCTTTGCAGAAACCAAAACCAGCGGAAGTCATTCTGTTTCGCTGGGCACCGCAGTCTCCCTGCAAACATCTCGGTTTCATGACCAACAAAGACCGCTTCATCCATGCCTACGAGGCGGTGGGAGTGGTTGAAAGCCCGCTGGTGCCTATGTGGCGCAACAAGATTGCAGGGCGTTTTTCATTCTTCTCAAGTCAGTGATCCGGAAAGGACAGGACCATGGCAACAATGGTGCTATCAAGTGTTGGTGCAGCCGTTGGCGGCGCAGTCGGTGGCCCTTTCGGCGCCATCATAGGACAAACACTGGGGGCTCTTGGTGGGGCGTGGATCGATCAGCAGATCTTCGGCGAAAACCGGGAACTCTCTGTCGGTAAGCTAGGCGATCTGCAATTACAAACCGCATCTGAAGGCGCATCTCTTCCCTTTGTCTATGGCCGTGTCCGCGTAACTGGCAACATCATCTGGGCAACGCGACTGGAAGAGGTGGTCTCCGAAGAAAAGCAGGGCGGAAAGTCCACTGGCTCATCGACCAGTATCACCAGCCACAGCTACTTCGCCAACTTCGCTGTCGCCCTCTGCGAAGGCCCGATCACCGCAGTGCGCCGTGTCTGGGCCAACGGTAAGGAGCTGGACACCAGCGCAATTAACATGAGGGTGTATCTGGGGGCTGAAGATCAACAACCTGACCCACTGATAGAAGCCAAGCAAGGCACTGCACCAGCCTATAGAGGCACCGCTTACGTGGTGTTCGAGCGCCTCCCGCTGGCTGAGTTCGGTAATCGGATCCCTCAACTCGCCTTCGAAGTGCTCCGCTCCATTGAACCACTGGAACAGCAGATCAAGGCGGTCACGCTCATCCCCGGAGCAGGTGAGTTCGCCTATCATCCGCAGGAAGTTATCGAGGAGCTGACCCCCGGCAACACCCGGAGCGTCAATCGCCATGGGAAGGGCGAGGAAACTGATCTGGTCCGTTCTCTCGATGAGCTTCAGGCTCTTTGCCCTAACCTGAAAAGCGTTGCGCTTGTTGTTGCATGGTTCGGTGATGACCTGCGCGCCTCCCAGTGTACCATCCAGCCCAAAGTGACCTACCAGACCACAAAGCACTTGCCTGAGAACTGGAGTGTCGCAGGCCTGACCCGCGCTGAAGCACAAGAGGTCTCCCGCATCAATGACAGACCTGCCTATGGTGGCACACCCTCAGATGCTTCCGTCACTGAAGCTATCAAGGAACTGAAGCGACGTGGCCTTGCCGTCATGTTCTACCCGTTTGTGATGATGGACATCCCCGATGACAATCAGCTGCCCGACCCATATGGCGCAACCAATCAATCCAGCTTCCCCTGGCGCGGACGCATCACTTCTGACATCGCAGCGGGACAACCCGGAACGCAGCAGGGAACCAGCGCAGTCACACCGCAGATAGACGCTTTTGTCGGCTCAGGTAGTGACTGGCGGTTTCGCCGTTTCATCCTGCACTATGCCAATCTGGTAAAAGAGGCAGGCGGAGTGGAGGCGTTCCTCGTCGGCTCAGAAATGCGCGGTCTCACCCAATGTTGGGCGGGCGGCAACGCGTTTCCTTTCGTTGATCACCTGAAAACACTGGTCTCAGAGGTCCGCCAGATTGTTGGTAGTCAGACCAAGCTCTCCTACGCAGCCGACTGGAGTGAATATGCGTGCCACAGCCTTCAATCCGGTGACCTGCGCTTTCCTCTGGACCCACTCTGGGCGCATGCTGACATCAATTTTGTCGGTATCGATAACTACCTGCCACTATCGGACTTGCGTCAGAACGATGACCCGCAAACAGCCTACAACCTCAAGGAACTTCGGGAGGGAATAGCCTCCGGCGAATATTACGACTGGTATTATGCCAATGACTCAGACCGAGCTGAGCAAACCCGTAGCCCGATTACAGACGGAGCCTATAACAAGCCATGGGTGTTCCGGCAAAAAGACCTTAAGAACTGGTGGCAGAACCAGCATTTTGAACGTGTTGCAAGTGTTGAACAAAACACGCCAACCCCCTGGGTGCCACAATCCAAACCCATCTGGTTCACCGAGCTCGGCTTTCCTGCTGTCGATAAAGGAACGAACCAGCCCAATGTCTTCGTGGATCCTAAATCTGCCGAAAGCGCCTTGCCGCACTTCTCTAATGGGCAGCAAGATGACCTTGTCCAACGGCGCGCGCTGGAAGCAAGCCTCAGTTATTGGGGAGCAGACCACCCGGACTGGCCGCAGGGCGACAATCCAACCTCAAGCACCTACGCAGGTACGATGGTCGATGCAGATAACTCCTTCCTCTGGACATGGGACGCCCGCCCATTCCCCGAGTTCCCAACATATTCTGATGTCTGGGCAGATGGTCAGAACTGGCAGCTCGGTCACTGGCTGACAGGCCGTCTCGGCGCAACCTCTCTCTCAGGTCTCATCCGTGCCATGCGCGATGATTTCGGACATACGCAAGAGCTATCGGAGATCGCTGAACTGGGTGAAACCCTCGAAGGCCTGATCGTGACAGGCCCAACGTCCTTACGTTCTGCGCTCTCTCCCATCCTGCAACTCGCTGGTGGCATCGCCGTTGATCGTGGAACCCATCTTGCCATCCTCCCCAAATACGCCAAGGCCACAGATTATGGAAAACTGAGCCTTGCTGACCTGTTGGAAGCTGAAGAGGAGGAAGGCTACATCTCCATCAGCCGCAATGATGGTAGCGACCTGCCAGCTGAACTCCGACTGCGGGGAATGGACCCCAATAACAATTATGAGCCTCTCGTCGTCTCCTCCCGCCGTTTGGAAGGCATGGACAGGCGCACCTCCAACATCCAGCTCCCCATCACAGCTTCGCTCTCCTCTGCCAAAAAGCTGGTTCAAAAAATGCACCAGAGCGTGTGGCTGGATCGGGAGACCCTTCAGTTTAAACTTGCTCTGAGTAAAATTGATCTGCGACCGGGGGATGTATTGGAACTTCCCGGCGAGCTTCTGGGTGATGACACGACGTCCTTTCAGTGCCGGATTGATCAGATTTCATCTGGTGCTCATCTGGACGTTCAGGCCATACGGCTCAACGGACACCCTAATATAGCTGCAGCAGTCTCGGATGGATTATCACAACGATCTTTCAACGACACCACCTCAGGTCCGCCGATTGTCAGCATCTTGGATTTGCCAAGGTTCCACAGTGAGGGAGCGGATGATGGAAGCCCGGTGGTCGCCATCTACAATGCGAATTGGCCGAGTGCCTATCAGCTCTACAGCTCCAGCTCAGGTGAAGAATTCACACCGCTAGTGCAGGTGGCTGAACCAGCCATCATGGGCATATTGCAAGAACCTCTCAGCCCCGGTCCACTTTGGCGATGGGATCTGACCTCCCAGATCACCGTAAAACTCTATGGCGGCCAGTTACAAAGCCGAACGCAGCTCGATGTGCTGTCAGGCGCAAATGCCTGTGCCATTCGCAAAAATGATGAGTGGGAAGTGATACAGTTCAGTCAAGCAGAGCTGATCGCCCCCATGACCTACAAACTCACACAGTTACTCAGAGGGCAATTGGGTACGGAGCATCTGGTTGTTTCGTCGAGTGAGGAGAACGCCGAATTTGTCCTCTTGGACCAATCCCTGCTGAAACTGCCATGGACCAGCGACAAAGCTGATGTTGCGCTCTCATATCGTGTCGTTCCAGCTGGCAAACCTCTGGGCTTTAAATGGGCAGTGAACACAAGCCATGCCGGAAAACAAAGCTCACTTAAACCATTCGCGCCCGTTCATCTGAGAGCAAGCCAAACAGATAATGGGGATTTGGAACTTAAATGGATTCGCAGAGCCAGATGGGAGGCGGACAGTTGGGCAACGCCAGATATTCCTCTTCAAGAGGATAAACTTCAGTTTTCGGTCACGCTTTATCGTCAGGATGGGGGCGAAAATGAACGAACCGCCTTGCGTGAATATGAGGTGACACAGGAAAGCCTGATAATCCCACAAACCGAGCTGCAATCGCTATTTGGAGCAGGTCAGCATCTGGTGGCCTGTGAAGTTGCTCAAAACTCAACGAAATTCGGTTTGGGGACAACTTCAGATTGCTTGGCGAGCGTAACACTTTAACAATTGCTTTTACCGGATTATTTGCAAACCAAGCCAAGAAACATCACAGACCCCAGAGAATCTGCTAGGTCTTTGTTTTGAAATATATAACACCTCGTTCATGTGAGGTTCAGCCAGTGCCGGTTAGAAGACGCCCTATGAGACACCAATTCCACAACCTCTTTTTTCGCTCATTGATGGCACTGGCTTTGGCGGCAACGGTTTTTACATGGTCTGCACCTGCGCAGGCCGCGTGTTTGTCCTCCAGCCAGACCAGGCAAGCTGTTGCCAGCGGTCAGGCGCGGCCTTTGGGTTCGCTGCGGGTCAATGGGCAGATACTTTCAGCCAAGCTCTGTGAGCGAGGAGGGGGATTGGTCTATGTGCTGTCCGTACTCAACAACGGGAACGTCTCACAAGTGACGCTGGATGCACGAACGGGGCGCCGGTTGTAATCGAGCTGAGAAGAACTCTGGATAGAGATTTTTCTGCCTGAATTTGAACGAATTTTGGAAGCGATATTAGGCGATACTGCACATTCCTATCTGAAAAGTGGATACCGATTTTCAGATAGGAATGTGCAACTGAAAAATTAGAGCAGTCTGAACTGCTTGATGAGCCTGAGTGCTTGTGTGGGGTAGATCTTATGCGAATGTTGATCGTTGAAGATGATCGGGATTTGAACAGACAGCTGTCTGAAGCGTTGGAAGACGCAGGCTACGTTGTCGATAAAGCATATGATGGCGAGGAAGGCCATTTCCTCGGTGACACCGAACCCTATGATGCTGTCATTCTGGATCTTGGTTTGCCGCAGATGGATGGTCTCAGTGTGCTGGAACGTTGGCGCAGAGACGGCCATTCTATGCCAGTCCTTATCCTGACGGCTCGTGATCGTTGGAGCGATAAGGTTGCTGGCATTGATGCTGGCGCAGATGATTACGTTGCAAAGCCCTTCCACATGGAAGAAGTGCTGGCACGGGTGCGGGCACTGGTGCGCCGCGCCGCCGGTCTGGCTTCCAACGAGATTTCTATAGGCGACATTGTTCTGGACACCAAAGCAGGCAAAGTGACGAAAAACGGCATGTCCGTAAAACTCACCTCTCACGAGTTCCGCCTGCTGTCTTACCTCATGCACCACAAAGGCCGAGTGATTTCTAGAACCGAATTGGTTGAACATCTGTACGATCAGGACTTTGACCGCGACTCCAACACCATTGAGGTGTTCGTAGGCCGATTGCGCAAGAAGTTTGGTAGTTCACTGATCGAGACCGTGCGTGGATTGGGCTACAGGCTACAGGAAGAAAATGCCTGATAAGAACAGCGCAGACACCAACAACTTGCAGGGGCTGCTCAACTGGAACCCCATCAGGTTCATTCGCAAGAAGCAACAGGCGTCATTGGCATGGCGTCTGATTTTTGTTGCGGGCCTGTGGGCTGTTGTCAGCCTTGTGGTTGCGGGTGCCATTCTTGTCGCTCTGTTTCGTGAAGCGGGTGAGAAAGCACTGGATGAGCGCCTTGAAGTCCACATGACAGCAATTGTCAGTGCGCTTGCTGCGGAAGGAGAGCAGAAGAACCCTGCATTAAGCCGTATCGGTGATCCACGGTTTAACATGCCGCTGTCGGGATGGTACTGGACCGTGCAGCGCGGTGGCAAAGTTCTGTTTGAAAGCGAATCTCTTTTTGGTGACACGCTGCGCCTGCAAAACATGAAGGGCGAACTGGAACTCAAACAAAATATCACTGGCCCAGCTGGTCGCGATCTGCGCCTCTTGCAAAAGCGTATCCAGTTTGGTGGTCTCCAACCTGTAACAATCGCAGTTGCCGGAAGCACGCGAGAGCTTGGTGAAAGTACCGCATCCTTTGCATGGCAAGCAGCGATCACGCTGGGTGTTCTCGGTCTTGGTCTTGTCGCTGCTATCTTCCTGCAAGTGCGCTTTGGCTTGCGTCCGCTAACAGAACTTCAGGAGAGCCTTGGTCGGGTCCGTCAGGGAAAAGAGGAAGCAGTTCAGGAAGATCTGCCCAAAGAGCTGAAACCGCTCGCTGTTGAACTCAATGCTCTCATCCACTCAAACAGAGAAGTAGTGGAACATTCCAGAACACAGGTGGGAAATCTTGCTCATGCCCTGAAAACGCCTCTCTCTGTCATTACCAACGAGGCCAGAAGTTCAGATGAGCCGCTCACTTTGAAGGTTTCGGAGCAAGCGGATCTTATGAGAGGGCAAGTTCAGCACTATCTGGAAAAGGCACGGATGGCGGCTCAGCGCCGGGTGATCGGTGTGTCATGTGAAGCTGCACCTGTGGTGTCGCGCATGGCACGTGCAATGGAAAAAATCCATCGCGACAAAGAGCCTGAGATCACGGTTGATATGGATGAGACTCTGTTGTTCCGCGGTGAGCAGCAAGATCTGGAGGAAATCCTTGGGAACTTGTTGGATAACGCCTGCAAATGGTGTGATAAAAAAGTGTCAGTGGCGCTGAAAAGCAACAATTCCTCTGCGTCACTTATCGCTCTGATCGTAGAAGATGATGGCCCTGGATTGGGGGCTGAAGAGAAAAAACGTGCGCTGCGCAGAGGGCAAAGATTGGATGAAACCGTTCCAGGAACGGGTTTGGGTTTATCCATAATTGTTGACATTGCAGGTATTTACGGTGGTTCATTTGAACTTGGTGATAGCGAGTTAGGTGGATTGAAGGCAACGGTGATCTTGCCGTCGCTGACAATCTGATCTGTTGTGAGGCAGGGGTTGCATCTGTTTCAAACAGTCCTGATAGTAAGTGTAACTGTGTTTTAAGGGGTTGCTCCACGATAGCGTTTTCAAGCTAATGACGCTGCTTTGGTTTGAGGCCTTACTGGAAGACCTTGGAAGGGACAAAGAGCCTTTCCGAAAACGGATAAGTCGCAAAAGCGACAAAGAGGATGCATGTTGGTGCGAAACTGGAAAAAACTGATGGTCTTACCTGTCGTTGTTGGCGGTTTAGCCAGCTGTGCGACATCTGATCATGTCACCAGTGCTCAAACCGATGCCGAATCCTCATCTATTTTTGGTTTCTGGTCTTCTGACAGTGAGCAAAACGCAGCAGCTCAGGCTGCAATCGACAGCGCCACAGAAGGTGAGTTGAAGCAACTGCTCAGAAGCGGTGACCTCGACACCGTCTATAAAGCACAGAGCAAAGCGTTGAATGCCTCTGATGCAGGCAACAAAGTTGTCTGGCGCAACCGATTCTCTGGCGCGCAAGGCACAGTTAAGTCTGGTCCTGTCTACTACGTGAATGACCGCCGCTGCCGCGATTTCCAACATACCATTGCGTATGATGAGAAAACGCAGCTGATCAAAGGTGCGGCCTGTAAGGACGGTGAGCGCTGGGCAGCGCTGAACTAGCCCAAAATCCCTCGCTATAAGCAGTTTTTGCAGAAGGAAACACACCTTTCGCATGCGGAAAAGGCTGCTTATCAAGATTTGATTAAGCAATTCCGCCGATAGTTTTGATCAACAAATACAATTTTAGCAGTTGTCGTCTGCTGCATGTTGTGAGGGTTGAGCGTGTATAAGCTCAACCAGTGTAAAGCTGAGTACCAGAGAGATTTGGATGCACGAGGTCAACCATAAAGCATTGCAAATGGAGAAGGTGTTAGGAGCCTTGTCTCAATCTGCTTTGCGGATGTTGGAACGGTCTGTCGATGATACGGTGCAAAGCGGAACATCTGTGCCAAATGCCGAACTCATGCTGCTCACTATTCGCAGGCTCCTTGGTGAAGCCTCTTACATTCCTGAGAATAAGCTATCTCTGGATACGCCACTCAAGCGCGCCATTCTAAGCCCTCTTCAACCGTTCCTCATTCAAATGCCGCTGAGCACACCGCAGCAGGGTCGGATCGATGCCACAATAATGGAGCCGCTTTGGACCTACATGCGCCAGGTGCTTCTTTCTAATGAGTTTACCGAAGCGGTAGAGGCCTTGGAAGAGCTGTGTCAGCAACAAGATTTGCCCACGACCCACGAAACCATCCAGAAAGCACTCTATACATGCGCTGAAGGTCTCCGCCTGCGTTTGGTTGCTGCTGCAAAAAAAGAGCTGGAAGCAGCAGATCAAGACATTCAGATAAAGACAAAGCTTCGCCGCAAGGTTGGAGGCCATGTCAATTTTGATTTCTTCTGTGACGTTCTGGTGATTTTGGAAAGAGCGCCTGCATGGGAAAAGGTGATGGCAGACACTCCACCTTTTGCAGAAGACATTCTGTCCATGTCCTCCGGTAACAGTTTGCAAAACATGCGCGCCCACATGGAGCAGCACAGAGCTGAGGCCAATTATCTTGCAGCGCTGTCATTCCTCCGTCTGGACGAAGCGCCTGTTGACCTCATTAAACTGGCTCAAACCCTCGCAGCTGTTCCTGCTCTTAAAGATGTTACGGGCACCCCTTACGCAGCCTTTATAGAGTTTGCTTTATCTTCTTTGGAGCAAAGTGTGTCCGTCGTTGAAGGTTGGCGCATGGAAGAGGAGGCCATTGTTGGGCTTCCGGAAGCAGCCAACGCCTGCTTGCTGCATTTTGAGGAACTGGAAGAACTCGAAGGCTTCAGCGCTTGCGGTCAATGGAACCAGCGTGCTGTTCAGCTCAAAAACCGTTTGTGTATTCTGCTACGCGATGAACTGCGCAACCTCCCAGCACAACTGGAGGAAGCAATTTCTTCAGAAACAAAACCTGAAATTGCAGATTTGCAGGGTGGGTACCGGCTGGAGCAGATTCAACGCGCCTATCACAAATGTTTGAGGGGATTAAAACTCGCCAAGTTAGCGTCGCAATATGCAGGTGTGCTTGGCTTGAACGAGCTGCAAATCTCAACCAGAGATCATGTCGAACGTTTCATCGATCGCAACTCTGAGAAACTTTTGACAGCTCCCAAAGACGAGCAAAACGAGACTGAAAACCTTCCGAATTATGGCGAAATTTCGAGAAAATTGAGCCGTTTAATCTCGATGAGTGAGATCTCACTGGAGCCGGAAGACACTGCGAACCTCATTCGCAGACAGAAGACTTACCTGAAAGATGCCGCCTAACCCCCTAGTAGTGCCTGCGTCTTTTAGAAAATAAGTGCAACTTCATAGGTATTTTGTGGGTATATGGCTTGTGCGACTGCCCGTCGCAGGGGGGGAACTGTTGCCTTTCACATTTAGAACCTGTCTATTTAAGCCACTATGACATTCTGGTTAGTTCTCGCAATTTTGACGGCGGCGGTCGCATTGGCCGTACTCGTTCCATTGGCTCGCTCTCCCAAGGTTAGTCCTGATGAGCGCAATGATGAAGCTGTGTTTCGTGCCCAGCTCGAAGAAATACAAAAAGATCTTGAGCGCGGTGTAATCGCGCCGGACATGGCAGAAGCCGCCAAAATTGAAGTGTCGCGTCGCTTGTTAGCCGCGCACAAGCAAAACCAGGGAGACCACCAGTCAGCTCCCTCTAAAATGCGCATGCGCATTGTGCAGCTGACAGCGGTTGTTTTGGTACCTCTGGCAGCGCTAGGTATGTATTTACAATACGGTTCTCCGGAAATCCCTGACCAGCCACGCGCTGAGCGTTTGGCTGAAACCGCAGGGCAGGCTGATCTTGAAGTTCTGATTGCCAGGACTGAGGATCACCTCAAAGAAAACCCGAACGACGGACAGGGTTGGGCTGTAATCGCACCTGTTTACATGCGTACGAGCCAGTTTGATAAGGCTCGCCGCGCCTATGCGCAGGCGTTGAGCCAGTTCCCTGAAAATCTCGATTTTATGGTTGGTTGGGCTGAAGCAAGCATTTTCGCAAATGAAGGACAAGTGTCCGATGAAGTTGAAAAGGTTGTGCGCCGGATCAATCTCGCTAAGCCTGAAATGCTGCAACCCTACTACTATCTGGCAATGGCTATGGGCCAGAAGGGTCAGATAAACGAAGCGCTGGCTGCCTGGAATGCTCTGCTGAAGACTGCAGATCAAAATGCTCCTTGGGTGGACGCAGCAAAGGCACAGCGTGACGAACTGATCGCACGAGGCGCCGTTGTATCTGGTGAGGCTGAGGCAATCCCGGCACTTGGACAGCCAGCAGGACCTTCTGCTGAAGAAGTTGAAGCAGCAGCTGAGATGAGTGCAGAAGATCGCAATGAAATGATCAACCAGATGGTTGTGCAGTTGGATGAACGCCTTAATGAACAAGGTGGTTCTGTTTCCGAGTGGGGGCGCCTGATACAAGCCCGCATTATTCTCGGGGAGCAAGTGGAGGCCGCAAAAGCAGTCGCCCGCGCAAAGCAAAGCCTGAAGGACGATGCGGCTGCACTGGAACAGATCAACCAACTGGCCGCGAGCCTGAATTTGAGCCCTGCTGAATAAGGCAGGGGTTGCATATCTCTGATGAATACCAAGCGGTTTTCGGAAATAAGATATGCCTAGGACAAAGAGATAGAGCTTCTTTTGATGTTCTATTGAGCTGCAGAATACAAACGCCGTAAGGCATTAGTTGGCAACGTATCTACGGAACTACGAGTATGACACGTAAACAAAAAAGACTCGGGCTTATTGGTCTTGCGGGATTGGTGCTGGGGTCAGCTGTCGGCTTGGTTCTTTATGGACTCTCCAGCAGCGTGACTTATTTCCAGAGCCCAAGCGACATCGCTGAACAGCAAGTTGAAGTTGGGCAACGCATCCGTCTTGGCGGTTTGGTTGAAGATGACTCTCTTGATAAGAGCCGGGGCTCAGTGATCCTCTTCCGTGTAACCGATCAGGCAGAAGCTATTCCGGTTTCTTACAAGGGCATTTTGCCAGATCTGTTCCGTGAAGGGCAGGGCATCATCGCTGAAGGCCACATGGACGAGAAGGGTGTTTTCATTGCAGACACAGTTCTGGCCAAGCATGATGAAAGCTATATGCCAAAAGAGGTCTACGAGACCTTGAAGGAAGATGGCCACTGGATGGAAGAGGAACAGGCCGCCTCCGCAGAGCAAAGCACCAAAGTAAACTAAAAGTAAAATCAACCGGCTCTGCCCAAAAGGGCCGGTTATCCAGCGCCAAATGGATACTAGGATATCGTAATGATAATTGAACTTGGCCACTATGCACTCATTCTGGCATTGGTAGTCGCGGCTGTTCAGTCGGTCTTTCCAGTGTGGGGTGCAGTGAATTCAGACCACCGTCTGATGGGGATGGCACCTGGCCTTGCCGTACTTATGTTCCTTTTGACTTGCGTTGCCTTTGCCGCATTGACCTGGGCATACCTGAACTCAGACTTCTCGCTTCTGAATACCTATCAGAACTCTCACAGCGACAAGCCGCTGGTCTATAAAATCTCCGGTGTGTGGGGCAACCACGAAGGCTCTATCCTTCTCTGGGTGCTTATTCTGGTGTTGTTCGGTGCACTGGTTGCAGTGTTTTCACGCAACATTCCACAGCGTCTCCGGGCTGCTACTCTTGGCGCTCAGGGCTGGGTTTCCTTTGCATTCCTGCTCTTCGTCATTGTTGCATCAAACCCGTTTACCCGTATCAGCCCTGCACCATTGCAAGGTTCAGGCCTCAACCCAATGCTGCAGGATGTCGGCTTGGCGATCCATCCGCCAATTCTTTACATTGGCTACGTTGGCTTCTCAATCGTGTTCGCGTTTGCTGCAGCTGCGCTCATTCTTGGCAAACTTGATGCCGCCTGGGCGCGTTGGGTACGTCCTTGGATCCTCGTAAGCTGGATCTTCCTGACCCTCGGCATCGCAATGGGTTCTTACTGGGCTTACTACGAACTCGGCTGGGGTGGCTGGTGGTTCTGGGATCCGGTCGAAAATGCATCCTTCATGCCATGGCTCACCGGTACAGCGCTACTTCACTCCGCAATCGTAATGGAACGTCGGGATGCTCTGAAGGTTTGGACTGTTTTCCTCGCACTGCTGACATTTTCTTTGTCGCTGCTGGGTACCTTCCTCGTCCGTTCAGGTGTTCTCACCTCCGTACACGCATTCGCAGTTGATCCGGCACGTGGTCTCTTTATCCTTGCGATCCTGCTGATCTTTGTCGGTGGATCACTCACACTGTTTGCATGGCGCGCACCATTGCTTCGTCAAGGTGGCCTGTTTGCACCAATCAGCCGCGAAGGTTCACTGGTACTGAACAACCTGTTCCTGACAACAGCCTGTGCCGCGGTCTTTGTCGGTACGCTTTACCCACTCGTTCTGGAAGCCTTCTCTGGCGACAAGATCTCCGTGGGTGCGCCATTCTTCAACCTGACATTCGGCCCAATCATGGTGCCAGTACTGATCCTGATGCCATTTGGTCAGCTTTTGGCATGGAAGCGTGGTGATGCGTGGGGTGTAGCCCAACGATTGACCTCTGCTTTTGTGATCGCAATGCTCGCAACTTTCGGCCTGATCTGGTTCATGGGCGTCAGTACAACAAGCATTATGACAGCGCTTGGCTTCGGTTTGGCATTCTGGGCGATCTTTGGCTCCCTTTGGGAAATCGTTGAACGTTCCCAGCTGTTCAAAATTGGCTTTGGTCGTTCCATGGCCCGTATCAAAGGCTTTGCACCAACCGTCTGGTCTACTGTTCTGGGCCATGCCGGTCTTGGAATTACAGTTCTGGGTATTGTGACGACAATGGCGTTTGAATCTGAACGCGTTGAAGTGATGCGACCAGGCGATACGCTGGAACAGAACGGTTACAATGTGACCTATGAGAAGAGCTGGACCCAAAATGGTCCGAACTATCAGGAGATGGTCTCCCAGTATACTCTTCGCAAAGGTGGTAACGTCGTCGGTATCATGGAGCCATCCAAGCGTGCTTATAATGCCAGTGGAATGCCAATGAGTGAAACATCCATCGCGACCTTCGGCTTCTCGCAGGTGTACTTTGCAACGGGTGATTCTGACGCAAATGGTGGTATTGTTACGCGCATCTACTTCAAACCGCTGATCACGCTGATCTGGATTGGTACTCTGCTTATGTCTCTGGGTGGTTGTATTGCCCTCTTTGATCGTCGCCTGCGTGTTGGTGCTCCTGTTTCAGCCCGCAAGCGCAAAGGCGTAGCAGGCGGTGTTGCAACAGCAACCCCAACTCCGGCGGAGTAATGACCATGAAGATGAAGTTCGTACTGGTATTGATCTCTTCTGTTCTTCTGGGAGCTCCAGCTGCTTATGCAGTCAACCCGGATGAAGTCTTGAAAGATCCTGTTCTGGAAGAACGTGCACGCGAAATTTCCAAGGAAGTGCGCTGCGTGGTCTGCCAGAACCAGTCCATTGACGACTCCAACGCTAAACTGGCGAAGGATCTACGCCTGCTGGTGCGTGAGCGACTGGTGGAAGGAGACAGTGACAAGGAGGTCATGGACTATCTTGTTGACCGCTACGGTGAGTTTGTCCTTCTCAAACCGCGCTTTGCGTTCCATACCCTGTTTTTGTGGGGCGGCGGACCTCTCGCATTGCTGCTTGGAGGCTTTTTCCTGTGGCGTACATCGCGAAAGAAAAAGCATGCACCGCTGAAGAGCAGCACAGCGGGTGTCAAACCGCTCTCGGATGAAGAGCAGGCCGAACTCGACAAGCTCATGTCTTCTAACTAAGACCAATAACAGAGCCCCGCAGACATGGTTTGCGGGGCTCACGTTTAATCACATCTTCTTGCAACCAGTTGAATTGTAAAGACGCCTGTAAGCGCGCACTAGATACCTGTCTCTTAATATATATTCCGAATGTGCCAGCTGCGCAGGAAATGACAGGAACAGTTCAAATGGCAAACGATCCCATTAAATTGGAATTTGAAGGCTCTCAGGGAGCGCATCTTGCAGCGCGTCTGGACACACCAGATGGTGAACCAAAGGCCTATGCCCTGTTCGCCCATTGCTTCACTTGTTCCAAGGATCTTTCCGCAGCACGACGCATTGCATCTGCTTTGACCAAAGACGGGATTGCTGTTCTGCGCTTTGACTTCACTGGTCTTGGCAACAGCGGCGGCGACTTTGCCTCCACCAACTTCTCATCAAACCTTCAGGATCTTGTTCGCGCCGCTGATTACCTGCGAGAGCATTATGAAGCACCAAAGCTGCTTGTAGGGCATTCTCTGGGCGGCGCAGCTGTGCTCGCAGCAGCCTCTGAGGTGCCAGAGGTAAAAGCGGTTGCCACAATCGGTGCACCAGCCTCAGCTGATCATGTGATTCATAACTTCGGAGCTTCCCTTGATGAGATAAAAGAGAAGGGCGAAGCCACCGTCCAGCTTGGTGAACGACCGTTTAAGATCAAGCGCCAGTTTATCGAAGATCTTGAAGCGCAGGATGTTCGGTCACGCGTCGCTGTGCTGAAAAAGGCGGTGTTGGTTCTTCACTCGCCGGTTGATGCTACGGTTGGCATTGAAAATGCTGCTCAGATTTTTGAAGCAGCGAAGCATCCGAAATCATTTGTGTCTTTGGATGATGCCGATCATCTGCTGTTTAAATACAAAGATGCAGATTATGCAGCACGCGTGATTGCAGCATGGGCAAGCCGCTACATGCAAGGCTAACTAAAGCGAGGTGGGAGCAACTACGAAGTTTTCCCATCATTACAGAAGATTAATGTGGCAGATAGGTGTTTGTAAGGTTCGCTCTGGCATAGTCATTCTCAACGAAATGCAAAAGCCCGTTTTCCCCAGTTGGGCTGAGATTGACTAAATGGAGTTGAGCCAAATGAAGTTGACCAAGAACGCAAGTTCCAACGTTGTTTCCCTGTCTGCTGCAAAAACCACTTCCAAACGTCGTTCCCGTCTTCTCAATGGCACCATGGCACTGGCAATTGCAGGTGCAATGGTTGCTCCGCTGACACTTGTTCCGGCAACCGCTCAAGCCGAGCCTGTCCGCGTAAACGCGCCAGCAATGCCGAGCTTTGTCGGTTTGGTCGAAGCCGTTCAGCCAACAGTTGTTTCCGTTCGTGTGCGCTCTGAGGTTAGAGAGAATGATCGTCTGGCGGGCATTCCTCCAATGTTCCGCGATATGCCGGATGATCACCCACTGCAGAAATTCTTCCGCGAGTTTGGTGGTCCAGGTGGTGAGCAAAAAAAGAAAGCCCCACCACGCAAGCGCTTCGATCAATCTCAAGGGTCTGGCTTCTTCATCTCTGATGATGGCTATGTGGTGACCAACGAACACGTGGTTGAAGGTGGAACTGAGTTCACAATCGTAACCAGTGAAGGCGAGGAACTGGAAGCCTCGCTGGTTGGTTCCGACAAGCGTTCTGATCTGGCTCTTCTGAAGGTGGAAAGCGAAGAAAAGTTTGAATACGTCGCCTTTACAGATGATGCACCACTGGTTGGAGAATGGGTCGTCGCAGTTGGCAATCCGTTCGGTCTGGGTGGCACGGTAACGGCTGGCATCGTCTCTGCTCGTGGTCGTGACATCGGCGCTGGCATCTATGACGATTTCCTCCAGATTGATGCCTCTGTAAACCGTGGTAACTCCGGTGGTCCTGCATTCAACGTGAAGGGTGAAGTGGTCGGCGTAAACTCTGCGATTGTGTCTCCAAGCGGTGGCAACGTGGGCATCGCATTTGCGATCCCGGCACAGACTGCAAAAAAGATCATCTCTGACCTGAAAGAAGACGGCGCAGTTACTCGCGGCTGGCTTGGCGTTCAGATCCAGCCTGTGACCAAGGACATCGCTGAATCCCTCGGTCTCGAAAACGAAAACGGCACGCTGGTTGCCGAAGTTCAGGGCGATACCCCTGCAAAAGCAGCTGGCTTCCAGGCTGGCGA
This sequence comes from Pseudovibrio sp. Ad13, assembly GCF_001623225.1. NCBI lineage: Bacteria > Pseudomonadati > Pseudomonadota > Alphaproteobacteria > Hyphomicrobiales > Stappiaceae > Pseudovibrio > Pseudovibrio sp. Ad13. The sequence continues at coordinate 68,765 of NZ_LMCC01000011.1, forward strand.
CATCATCCTCAAGGTCGATGGTGAAGAAGTGAACGGCCCGCGTGAACTGGCAAAGGTCATCGCTGGATACTCACCAAACACCGAAGTGAAGATCGAATACTGGCGCAATGGTGAAATCGACACCGCGACTGTGAAGCTCGGCACTATTCCTGAAGAGAAAAAACAAGCCTCAGTGAGCAAAAGCAAGGATGCGAATACCGCATTGGTAGACAGCCTAGGTCTGGAACTGGCAACTGCTGAACAGGCAGGTGTTGATGAAGAAGGCGTTGTTGTCACCAAAGTAGATCCCGATGGACCTGCTGCTGACAAAGGCCTCGCACCTGGTGCGATCATCACCGAAGTTGCTGGTGTTAAAGTTGAAACACCAACCGATGTTGCAGAACAGGTTGAAACAGCACGTGAACAAGGACGCAAGGCAGTTCTGCTGCGTGTTACCCGTGGTGAGAACACACTCTTTGTAGCGATCCCGCTGGAAAAGGGTGAGGAATAAGCCACTTACAAGAATGCGGATCACGAGAAACGCCCCTCTCGTGATCCCTCGTCGAAACACCAAGGATACCCTCACAGGTGTTTCGGTTGTTTGAGGGGCTGATAGCAAGGGTAGCCCTCTACTTGATGTCAGTCCTAAAAACCAATGCTGGAAGAAAAGGCAGGGACCTTATCATCTGCCAACTTCACCTATAAAACTTATGCAAATGCTGACGGTTACCCCCAACAGCATTTGCTTTTTTTTATCGTTTCCCGTCAATGTGAGGAAACGAACAATGCCTTGCTCTGGGAAATGAAAAAATGAGAATCTTGATTATTGAAGATGATCGGGAAGCGGCAGACTATCTGCTCAAAGCACTGAAGGAAGCAGGGCACTCACCTGATCACGCAGACAATGGCGAAGACGGACTTGAGCTGGCAATCTCCAACACGTGGGATGTGCTCGTCGTTGATCGCATGCTGCCCAAACGCGATGGCCTCTCCATCATCGAAACACTGCGCGCCTCTGGTGATGAAACGCCTGTATTGATCCTCTCAGCGCTCTCGCAAGTAGATGATCGTGTGACCGGTCTGCGCGCAGGTGGAGATGACTACCTCTCAAAACCCTACGCCTTTTCTGAACTGCTCGCCCGCGTTGAAGTGCTGAGCCGCCGTAAAGCTGGCCCACAAGTTGAAACCAAGTTGCAAGTTGCTGATCTTGTTCTGGATCGCCTCGCGCACTCTGTTAGCCGTGCTGGACAGGAGATTGTGCTGCAGCCCCGCGAGTTCCGCCTTCTTGAATACCTCATGAAGCATGCTGGACAGGTGGTGACCCGCACCATGTTGCTGGAAAACGTCTGGGACTATCATTTCGATCCGCAGACCAACGTGATCGACGTTCACATCTCAAGGCTTCGGTCAAAAATCGACAAAGGGTTCGATTTCCCGTTGCTTCATACTGTTCGTGGTGCTGGGTATTCCATCCGTGACAGCTCTAACTAGAATCCTCTCAACCACAGCCTTCAAGCTGGCCGCAATCTATCTGACGTCGTTTACGGCGCTCTCTGTGTTTCTGTTCATCTTCATCTCGCAGAACACCGATGACCTGATGAATAAACAGGTGGTGCAGACGGTTGATGCAGAAATTCAGGGCCTTGCCGAACAATATGCACAAAACGGTATCAACGGGCTCGTCGTTGGTGTGGAGCGCCGTGTCCGAAGCCCCAACTCAAACCTCTATCTCATTCTGGACTACTCTGGAAACGTCATTACGGGCAACATCGCCTATCTGCCTGAGAAAGTTCTCTCAGTGTCCGATGGCCGAATTCAGTTTGTCTCCTACACACCACTAGGGTTTGCTGAGACGGACCAGAACAAAGCCAAAGCGATCGTCCGCATCTTCGAATTGCCCGGCAACTTCAAGCTGCTGGTCGGACGTGATCTTGAAGATCAGGTCCATCTTAAAAGCTTGCTCGGTGACGCTTTGACCCTCTGGCTGGTCGGGATGGTTGTTCTGGCTGGTATCACGTGGTTCTTCCTCAATCGCCGTATCCTGAAACGCATCGATAACCTTTCCATGAGCTCACGCCTGATTATGGAAGGTGATCTTGCCGGTCGCCTCGATGTGACTGGTAACGGAGATGAGTTCGACCGTCTGGCCAGCAACCTCAATGTTATGCTGGATCGTATTGAAGAGCTGATGAAGGGCCTTAAGGAAGTCTCCGACAATATTGCCCATGATCTCAAAACACCGCTCACACGTATGCGTGGGCGCGTGGAAGCTGCGCTGCGGCAAGATTTGAGTGAAAATGAAGGCCGCGAATGTCTGGAAGAGACACTGGTTGAGACCGATGAGCTGATCAACACTTTCAACGCACTGCTGCGCATCGCACGTGTAGAAGCTGGTTCCACTGGAGCTGAGCTGCAATCAATCAAGCTGGGCAACATCGTCAAGGACGTGTGCGAACTTTATGAGCCCGTTGCCGAAGATGATGGTGTTGAGTTCTCTGTCTCACTGGAAGATGAGCCTGTCATCGAAGGTGATCGGGAGTTATTGGCGCAAGCTCTCGCAAACTTGATAGAAAATGCTCTCAAATACGGTCGCCCAACCGAAGAGAATGTCAAACCCACAATCAAAGTCGTACTGTCTGGAAATGATGAGCAGGCTATACTCAGCATAGAAGATAATGGCGCTGGTATTGCTGCTGCTGATCGTGAGCGGGTGTGTAATCGCTTCGTTCGGCTTGATAGCTCTCGCCATGCACCGGGTTCTGGGCTTGGATTGTCACTTATCAAGGCGGTGGTAACTCTCCATCATGGAGAATTGCAGCTAACATCGGCTGGGACAGCAGATGATTCTGAAAGTGATAAGCAATCTGGCCTGCGTGCCCGGATTGTTCTGCCCTTAAACAACGGGCAAAGAGGTGAGGGAGAGGGCAACGAAGCATGGGACAAGGCTCGGAAGAAGAACGCCACCAGCTAAAAAGCAGCATTCTGAAGCGCGAACATCGTGAAGGAGCTCTTGCTCCTTTATTTGAGCGCTTGGAACGCCAGCCCATCTGTGCAGATGATGATCTGGGTGATCGGCACCTGAAAGATCTTATTGAGAAGCTGGAACGTAAAGACCTCATTTCTGAGTTTGAACAGCTCTGTCAGGGTGCCCCCCATCTGCGCAGCTTTGTTAAAGGCTTCATGGTCAGTGCGCCATTTCTGCGCGAGACCATGTTGCGCGATGTTCAACGCTTCCTGCGTATTTTGAATACACCGCCAGAAGAGACCATTGCGATCCTTTTACAGGACTGCCTGAATGCCCGACCTGAAAGCGAAGCTGCACTTATGCAATCGTTGCGTTTGGCAAAACAGGAAATGGCTCTCACGGTTGCGCTGGCGGATATTGCAGGCGCATGGCCGCTGGAAAATGTAACGGGTGCTCTCACCAAGTTTGCAGATGCATCATTGACCGCCTGCCTACGCTTCTGCCTTCGTGAGCTTGAAGTCAGAGGTAAATTTATTCCGGTTGATCATGATGAACCGGAAAAGGAGGCAGGTTTCTTCATTCTGGCCATGGGCAAGCATGGCGCGGGTGAACTTAATTACTCCTCTGACATCGATCTGATCGTTCTTTATGATCCTGAGCGTAGCCGCCTGATTGGTGGTGCAGAAGCGCCTGTTGAGTTTGTCCGTATCACCCGCCGTCTGGTGAAGCTCATGAATGAGCGTACCGGGGATGGATATGTTTTCAGAACTGACTTGCGCTTACGGCCAGATCCTGGAGCAACGCCACTGGCAATCTCTGTTCCTGCAGCGCTGGTCTATTATGAAAGCCTGGGCCAGAACTGGGAACGTGCAGCGCTCATCAAAGCACGCCCATGTGCAGGCGATATTGAAGCCGGTGAGATCTTCCTTGAAGAAATACGCCCATTCGTCTGGCGCAAATATTTGGACTATGCCGCCATTTCAGATGTGCACTCCATCAAACGCCAAATCCATGCTCACAAAGGCTTCAGCAAAATCACGGTTGCTGGTCATAACGTAAAGCTGGGACGAGGCGGCATTCGTGAAGTTGAGTTTTTCGCGCAGACCCAGCAGCTGATCGCAGGTGGCCGCAACCCGCAACTACGCGACCGGCGGACACTGATCACACTGGAAAGACTGGCTGACTGTGGCTGGATCGACCAATCCGCTGCAGAAGATATGGAAGAAGCCTATCGCTACCTGCGCGAGGTTGAGCATCGCATTCAGATGATCAACGATGAGCAGACCCACATCCTGCCTAAGGATGAAGAGGCATTAGCACGTGTCTATCACCTTATGGGCATTCAAGGCCGCTCTGAGTTCGCTGACACGATCCGCTCTAAGTTTGAGTTGGTGCAAAAGCACTACTCAGGCTTGTTTGAGCATGAGCCAGATCTGGCAACCAACCTTGGCAATCTGGTCTTCACAGGAGATGATGAAGACCCCAATACGCTGGAAACTCTCAGCCAGCTTGGCTTCCAAAGGCCCGTTGATGCAATCCGCACCATCCGTCAGTGGCACTACGGCAGATATCCGGCAGTTCGTGCGCCAAAATCTCGTGAACGGTTGACCGAGTTTACCCCAATTCTGCTGGATGCATTAGCGCGTACTGAGAATGCAGACAAAGCACTGCTGACATTTGACTCCTTCCTCTCCAAACTGCCAATGGGTGTGCAACTCTTCGGGTTGCTCAAGTCTAACCCGCACCTGTTCAACTTGCTGACGATGGTTATGGGCAACGCACCACGTATGGCCGAGATCGTCTCCAAACGCGTCCACGTTCTGGATGCGCTTCTCGACCCGGCATTCTTTGGTGGGGCGCCATCAGCAGAGCAGATTGAAACAGCGCTTGCTGTGACGCTCGATCAGGCTGGGTATTATGAAGAAGCGCTCGACCGGGCGCGTATCTTTGTACAGGAGCAACAATTCTTGCTCGGCCTGCGCTTGATCACAGGAACGATCACAGCAGCAGAGTTAGGCCAGGGACTTTCAACACTTGCAGACGCAGTGCTCTGTCAACTGCTGCCACGTGTTCAGCAGGAACTGGAAGATGCTCACGGCAAAATTCCAGGAGCTGAACTTGCTCTTGTTGCCATGGGCAAACTGGGCGGACAGGAAATCACTTGTGCATCGGACCTTGACCTGATTCTGCTCTACGATTTTCCCGAGGATGTCGTTCAAAGTGACGGCAAACGCCCGTTGGCCCCAAGTCAGTACTACAGTCGCCTCACACAGCGCCTTGTATCCGCGCTGACTGCGCCGACGGCAGAAGGCGTCCTTTATGAGGTCGACTTCCGTTTGCGGCCCTCAGGCAACTCTGGACCGCTTGCAACGCGTTTTGCGTCCTTCAAAGACTATCAGTCCAACGATGCCTGGACGTGGGAGCATATGGCCCTTACACGCGCTCGTGTCATCACCAGCTCAAGCCCTGAGTTTGCTCAACAGATCGACTGTGCGGTCTCGCAGTTGTTGCAGGACAAGCGCGATATTGAAAAACTGGCCCGTGATGTCTGCGATATGCGTGCGCGCATCCAGAAGGAGAAGCCAGCAAAGAGCCCATGGCAGATCAAGGGTATTCCGGGTGGCTTGATCGATATTGAGTTCATCGCCCAGTTCTTGCAGTTGGCTCACGGTGTCGAGCATCCTGAAGTCCTGCAGGCTCGTACCGAAGATGCATTGCTTAAGGCGCGTGATTTTGGAGTATTGCGTGAAGAGGATGCTGACACGCTTATTCCAGCCCTTCGAAACTATGAGGACCTGACACAGATCCTGAAGCTCGCTCAAACCGGACACTTTGATCCAAAAACAGCTCCGTGCGGCTTGCTCGATCTTCTTGTAAATGCAGGAGGTGAGCCAGACTTTGAACGTCTGACCATCTACATGCAGGAACAACAGATCATGGTCCGCAGAACCTTTGAACACCTCATTGGCAAAGTGGAAGAAGCTGAAAAGACCAGCTAAGATAATGTACATCTGAAAAACAAAAAAGGCCGCTGATGAAGCGGCCTTTTCTTTGAAGATTGTCTTCTTGCTCTTAAGCAGCGTTCAGGTTGCTGATGCCTGTCAGACGGCCTTTGTCGCGTCCCTTGGCTTTCAAGGGCAGCTTGATCGTAACCTCGGTGCCTGTGCCGACTTCAGAAGCGATTTCCATGTAACCGCCGTGCAGCTCGCTGAGAGACCGTGCAATCGCCAGACCAAGGCCAGATCCTTTGTGCGTCTTAGTGAACTGGTTCTCCACCTGCACAAACGGCTTGGCAAGACGGTCAATGTCTTTCTTGGAGATTCCGATACCGTTGTCAGAGATCTTGAGTTCAGCAAAGGCACCGACCTTGCGGGCAGAGACTCGAACTTCGCCATTGTCTGGTGTAAACTTGATAGAGTTTGCAAGCAGGTTGAGTAGGATCTGCTTAACAGCGCGGCGGTCAGCCTGCAGATGCATGTGAGGCAGATTTTCGCTAACAACCTTGATGTTCTTCTCAGCTGCTGTTGCAGAGATAATCCGGGCTGCATCCTGAACGATCTGCTGGATCTGAACATCCTCAACAGATAACTCAATCCGGCCCGCTTCAATCTTAGACATATCCAGAATGTCGTTGATCACATTCAGCAGATAGTTACCGGAGGAATGAATGTCCTTGCAGTATTCTTTGTACTTGTCGGAACCAAGGTCACCAAACATGCCTTGATCCATAATCTCAGAGAAGCCGATGATTGCGTTCAGTGGTGTTCTCAACTCGTGGGAGATGTTTGCAAGGAATTCGGACTTCGCCTGGTTTGCATCTTCCGCGCGGGTCTTCTCATCCGCATATTTCTCGGTCAGTTCCACCAGCTGTTGAGCCTGTAGTTCAAGTTTCTGGCGGGACTGGCGCAAGTCGGCAATGGTCGCCATATGACCGCGCTCAGACTCAAGCAATTTCTCTTCTTTACGCTTCAGCTCTGTAATGTCGGTGCCAACGGAAACGAAGCCACCATCTTTGGTCCGGCGCTCTGAGACCTGTAACCAGCGACCACCTTCCATCTCAACCTTGTAGGAACTTCCCATGTCGCTGTCGATGTGGTCGCCTTCCTCAGGCTCAGAAATAATCGGCTGGCTCGCGGAAGACATGACAGTTGCATAAGGCGTGCCCGACTGCACAACATGGTCTGGCAGCTGATGCAGCTTGCGGTAGTTGGAGTTACACATCACCAGATGGTTGTCAGCATCCCACAAGACAAAGGCCTCGGAGATGTTCTCAATTGCATCACGCAGGCGTAGATCAGCAGTACGGCTCTGTTCTGCCAAGCGCTTCTGCTCGGTCACATCCATACAGATACCGATCAGGTGAGGTTCATTGGTGCCCGCATCGGTTTGAACTTCAGCACGTACCCGAAGCCAGACCCAGGAACCATCACTGTGACGCATGCGCCATTGACGATCCACGTTGCTCTTGCCGGTATCCAGCAGGCTCTTTGCAAGATCATAAAGATCAACGTCATCGGTATGGGTCAGGGATTGGATCTCAGCAAAGCCCATAATATCATTACGCGGATCCATGCCCAGCATTTCATAGAGTGAGGCGGACCAGAACACGCGGCCACGGGAAAGGTCCCAGTCAAACAGACCACAACGACCACGGTTGAGGGCAGCGTCTATGCGAGAGCGCGTCGCCGAGTAAATGCCATCTGCCTGTTGCGCTCGGGTTGCCTGCGCAAAATAGGCATAGATGATGACCAGCAGCACCATGGAGGTTGCAACAAAGATCGTGACATTGGCGGAAAGTTCAGCACGCCAGGAAGAGAAAATCGCGTCTTCTGGCTGCATGATAGCAACCATGCCGATTTTGTTTGGTAAATGATGAACTGTTGCCCGGGTCGCGTCTTTGGTGCCCTCATTGAGCGTCAGCACACCTGCGCGCTTTCCAAAGAACGTCATTGGCTGAGTGTCACCAAGGAAACTGGTAATTTTCAACCCTTCCATATCAGGACGGGTCGGAGCACTGGCAACAATGGTACCGTTCGGGTCAGTCAACAGAATTTGACGGCTTTGGCTGGTGGCCCGGGGGGGCAGGGCCTCAGAAAGTGCACGCTGCAAAGCAGAAGTCAGGCCGGCGGAGCCTTTTTCTTGCTCGGAAATTTCAATGCTGGCGGTCAGGGCAGTTGCAATAAGTGTGAGATCGTCCTGAGCCTTCTGGCTGACATTCTCATAATTGTAAGCAATCTCAAGTCCGCGGAAGATAGCGGTACACGCAATGAACACGATGCAAAGAGCAGGGATAATTCTGCGCATCATTGGTTCCGTTGTTAAGAGGCGTTGGTAGGCTGGTTGAGCGAGCAACTTGATATGTCCGGTCAGGGCGTCTTTTTTGCCTGTCCGTTTGGTCGAGTTCAAGAGTCGTCGAGCGGTCGCGCCCCCTGCAAAGGCTCGTGCCATGAATGCCCCCATGTGTCAGATTCCGCCGCAAATAACTCGGGTTGCAATTCACCCGAATCACATTCATTTGAATCTATCCGAATCAACTTGTCCAGAGTCTCGACACAAAAAAATGGTTAACGGCAGCGCTTTTTGCTGCCGTTAATTTTCATAGGACTCTCAGAGACTTCGCTGGGTGCAAAGTAGACTGTCTTAGTCTAGACACAGCTCAACTATTTCTTTGACATCAGTAGAGAGTTGCTGATCAGCTGCAAGAATTCGCTTCAAAGCGGCTTCTGCCTTTACTCTGCGTTCCGCATTCATATTCTTCCAAGAGCCAAAGCTTTTGACCATTCTGGAAGCAACCTGAGGGTTAATCTTGTCCAATTGCAACGTGATTTCAGCAAGATAATAATATCCTGAACCATCAGCCGCATGGAAACCTCTTGTATTGCCACCGAGGAAGCCACCAATGAGCGCGTAGATACGATTTGGATTATCCCAAGAAAATGCCGGATGTTCTGTAAGAGTACGTAGAGCGCCAATCGTGTCTTTGCTCGGCGCGCTGGCCGCGACACCCAGCCATTTATCCATGGCAAGAGCAGTGTCCTTGTGGCGTTCCTCAAAGGAAGCCATTGCTTCTTGCGCCCCTGCCAGCTTGAACTTGACCAGGCAGTTCAAGGCGCTGATCCGGTCCGTCATGTTATCAGCAGCATCAAAATGTGCCTTAGCCAGAGTAGCGCTGCCTTCACCATTGCTTGCCGCTAAGTAGGACAAACAACGCAGCTTCAGCGCACGCTTGCCAGCTGAAAGAGCATCCGGGCTAAACGTTGCTGGCATCTCCAATGCATCATAGATACGCTTGAAGGTGTCATAAAGTGCAACGCCGATCTCTTTGGAGAACGCATCACGGGCATCACCGATCGCATCAGTATCGACGTCTTTGCCGAGTTCAAGTGCGATTGCCTGCTCGCTAGGCAGCATCAGGCCAAAACCACGGAACGCGTGGTCAAGGTTCTCATCCTCTGCCATGTGACCGAGCGCCTCAATAAAGGCGTCCTTGCCTGTCGGCTCTGCACCATTGGTCAGCTCAATAAGCAGATCGGTCATCAACGTCTGAGCAGCCTGCCAGCGATTGAACGGGTCAATGTCATGGCGCATCAGGAAGATCTGACCTTCACGGGACAGACCTGTTTCCAACTTAACTGGAGCCGAGAATTCACGCAGAAGGGAAGGAACTGGCCTACTGCCAATACCATGGAAGACAACGGTTTGTTTGTTGCCGCTCAGACCCAGCAAGTCGCCATCGACTTGAGCACCTTCGGCACTGGAATAGACGAGATCATCTCCATTCGGGCCAACCAGGCCAAAGCGAATTGGAATGAAGAATGGCTTCTTTTGGTCTTGTCCAGGTGTTGGAGCATTAATCTGTTCCAGCTCCAGAGTGAAAGTCTTTGCAGCTTCGTCGTAAGAACTTTTTGCTTTCACAACTGGTGTGCCGGACTGGTGGTACCACAGGCTGAAGTGAGACAAATCGATCTTGGTCGCATCCTCAAAGCATTTGAGGAAGTCCTCAATGGTTGAGGCATCACCATCATGTCGCTCGAAGTAAAGATCCATCCCTTTTCTGAAGTTGTCTGCACCAAGAATTGTCTTGATCATACGAACCAGCTCAGCGCCTTTGTCATAGACAGTCGCCGTATAGAAGTTGTTGATCTCTTTGTATTCTGTCGGGCGCACTGGATGCGAAAGAGGTCCCTGATCCTCAGGGAACTGACGGGATTTCAGGCGGATCACATCAGCAATACGCTTCACAGGGCGAGAACGTTCATCAGAAGAAAACTCCTGATCGCGGAATACAGTGAGACCTTCCTTCAGGCAAAGTTGGAACCATTCGCGGCAGGTGATACGGTTGCCAGTCCAGTTGTGGAAGTATTCATGGGCAACAACGGTCTCAATACCCTCGTAGTCTGTGTCGGTTGCTGTGTCACTATCCGCCAGAATGAACTTGTCATTGAAAATGTTGAGGCCCTTGTTCTCCATCGCACCCATGTTGAACGCAGAAACAGCAACAATGTTAAACACTTCAAGGTCGTACTCGCGGCCAAATACTTTCTCGTCCCACCGCATGGACCGGACCAGACTGTCCATGGACCAGTCTGCGCGGTCCTCATTGCCTTTCTCGACAAAGATGTTCAGATCGACTGGTGTGCCGGAAGCTGTCATATACTTTTCTGAAATGCAGGCAAGATCGCCAGCAACAAGCGCAAACAGATAAGCTGGCTTCGGGTGTGGATCATGCCACACGGCAAAGTGACGGTCAGTGCCTTCAATGTCACCTGCGTTCTGTGGATTGCCATTACCCAGCAAAATCGGATTGGTCGCTTTATCAGCCTCAATGCGTGTCGTGAATACTGAAAGCACATCCGGGCGATCATAGTAATAAGTGATCCGGCGGAAGCCCTCTGCCTCACACTGAGTGCAGTAGATGCCCTGAGAAAGGTAAAGCCCTTCCAGCTTGGTGTTCGTGGTTGGGTTCACCTTGGTGATAACTTCCAACTGGAAGCGCTCAGCAGGTGGTGCATGAACCGTCAGCTTGTCTGCAGAGGCTTCGAAAGCGTCTTCTGCTAATGGTGCACCATCAATAGCGGCTGAAATTAGCGTAAGCTCGTCACCATCCAGCTCAAGTGGAGCTCCGTCTTCTATGCCATCACGCTTGGAAATGGTGAGGGTGGAGATAACTTCGGCTGCTTCTGGTTGAAGTTTGAAGACAAGAGAAACACTCTCAATGACGTAGGGTGTCTCTGTGTAGTCTTGCAGTCTAATGAGCTGAGCTGTTTCAGATCGCATACCTGTTCTCCCAGTAAGTATTAAAGCAGCTTGATCACCCCTTGGCGCAGCGCTTCCAAATTTTTATGTAGATCGGCGGTACCGTTGAAAACGGTTCCGGTCAAATGCAGGGAATGAAAACCTCATCACTTTTGCACCCAAAAATCAAATTATCAAGCAAGGGAAGGACTGGAAGGAGATCATGACAGATCCTCGTAAGCACTATCCCGAAAAAACAGGTAGCACTGAGCTCCTGAAACAGATCTATACAAAAAGGCTGAGGTTGCTTCCGTGACAGCTCCCCTGGAAAACATAAAAGTATTGGAACTGGCGCGCATTCTGGCAGGCCCATGGATTGGACAAACCCTTTCTGATTTGGGTGCCGATGTCATCAAGGTGGAAAGCCCGCGCGGTGATGATACCCGGACCTGGGGACCTCCGTTTGTCGAAGAAGAGGGCGGAAGCAAAAGCGCAGCCTACTTCCATGCCTGCAATCGCGGCAAGCGCTCCATAACTGCTGACTTCTCAAAGCAGGAAGACCTTGAGTTGATTTATGATCTAGTACGTCAAAGTGATGTGCTGATCGAAAACTTCAAAGTTGGTGGGCTAGCCAAGTTTGGCCTCGACTATGATAGCCTCAAGAAGATCAATCCGAAGCTGATCTATTGTTCCGTGACTGGTTTTGGTCAGGATGGCCCTTATGCCCATCGCGCTGGATATGATTTTATGATCCAGGGCATGGGCGGTATTATGGATCTGACTGGTTCGCAAGGCGGCGAGCCACAAAAGGTAGGCGTTGCTTTTGCTGATATCTTCACGGGCCTATACGGGGTCATAGGTATTCAGGCAGCTCTGCGCCGCCGTGACCTGACCGGTGAAGGCGAATGGATCGATATGGCTTTGCTGGATGCTCAGGTCGGTGTTTTGGCCAATCAGGCGATGAATTATCTAAGCAGCGGCAATGTCCCTAGCCGTATGGGCAATACTCATCCAAACATCGTTCCATATCAGGTTTTTGAAGTGAAGGATGGTCATCTCATTGTGGCGGTTGGCAACGACACTCAGTTTGCGAACTTCTGCAAGATTCTCGGGCAGGAAGAACTGTCTGAGGACGGGCGCTATGCGACCAACCCGTCTCGTGTGAAGCACCGCGAGGAATTAACAGAAAAGCTTCAGGCTCTCGTGCTGAACTTCAATCGGGATGAACTCCTGTCAAAAATGGAAGAACGCGGCGTTCCGGCAGGTCCGATCAATACAGTTGCTGATGTTTTGCAGGATCCGCAAATTGAACACCGGCAATTGAAAGTCAACTTGCCAACAACATCTAAGCATCAAGGCGAGCAAACCTATGTCCGTACGCCAATTCGGTTTACTAATTCTAAGCTGAAACTGGAGAAGGGTGCACCAGCTCTCGATGAGCATAGAAATGAGATATTGAGAGAATTAGGCAAAGAAGCAGTAGAATAAAGACTAGCGACACCATGTGCAGGAAGGCAGTTTGACCCTCGGTCCGGGGAGTGGTTTAACGGGCTGGCATTCCTCACACAGGTGGGTCACGGTTTGAAGCTTTGGAATAGGATCAGGCGTAAAGCAATCGGCATACGGTGGTGCTATTACAAGTTGTCATTGACGTGGTTGGTGAGCCTAACCTTCGTGACTGTGGTGACCTTGTGCGGCGGTATTGTGCTGTACATGTCTGTTCATACCAATCTGAAGAATACCCGAAGCTTGATCGAAAAAGCGTCGATCATGTCCACCGAGGCAATCAACAATGCCTTGAGTGCCTATATGACCCCGGCATTTTCCTCGGTACATGCAATCAAAGTTTATGCGGAAGAACAGCCAACGGCGCAAAATGCGATCTTTCGTGCCCGCCAGACGTTTCGTGGCGTACTGTTCGGGGTGAAAAGTGTCGAAGGCTTGGTGTTGTCGCTGCCCAATGGAACGGTTTGGGGCTTGCGTCACGCCGAAAACCGGCAAGATCTGATCTCATTCCAGCCTGAACAAGATCTGTTTGAATTCTCCAGAATGCAAAGCATCGATGCGCAAACTGCTGAAGACCCATTCTGGGGAGATTTCTACGCATCTGGTGAAGATCCATTTGCAACGGCGACAAGCGTTATCAAGTTTGATGGAGAGACGATCGGCTATGTTTCTGCAATCATCACGATGAAGGGAGTTGGCTCGGTCCTCGCCTCTTCAAAAGAAGATGGTATTGGAAACGAAGTAGACGAAGAGGATGTCACTCGCTTTATCCTGACTGACAAAAATCGGGTGCTCGCGTATTCCTCTCCAACCAATGAGCTGCAACAGCACAATCTGCTGGCGCATGTCACAGAGTTTGGAGATCCCGTTCTTGCAAAGTTCGAGGGCAGTAAAGCTCAGCCCTTTAGTCAGCGTGCGCGCAAACGAGGCGTTGAACTGCATCTCATTTATGATGGCGAGGACATGTATGTTCTTGTTTTACAAAAGCTTGTTTCACCAGATGGCGAGGTCTACTACGTCGGTGAATATCAGTTGGCAAACTCGCGCTATGATGAGTTCACCCGTCTGATTAACTCGGTCTTTGCTGGCGTGGCCGTTGTGTTCCTGTCCGCACTTGTGGCGATCTTCTTCGCGCGTCGTCTGTCATCGCCGCTGAAAGGCATTGCTGCACGCGCTCAAAAGTTCGGTGCTCTGGAGTTTGAGCACCTTGAACCATTGCCACGCAGTCATATTCGTGAAGTAGATCAGATTACCTCCGCAATGAATGCCAGCACCAGCGGCTTACAAGCCATGAGCCGGTATATTCCAAAGTCGCTCTATTCCAAGTTGATGGCTATGGGGATCGACCGGGCGGCCAAAGCGAAAGAAGCTGAACTGACGATCCTGTTTACGGACATTGAAGGTTTCACGTCGATCTCCGAACACAGAAGCGCTGGCGAAGTGGCTGGCCTGCTCAATGATCACTTCAAACTGCTTGTGTCTGCTGTGGAGGCTCATCAGGGGACTGTCGATAAGTTCGTCGGCGACGGCATGCTCGCATTCTGGGGTGCACCAAACGAGATGGAAGATCATGCCCGCCGCGCGATCTCCGCTGCAGAAGATATGGTCAGCGCCATCCAGCAAGCCAATGCAGTTACACCCGAAAATGCTTTGAATGTACGGATTGCCATTCACACAGGCCCAGTAATTGTTGGCAACGTGGGGGCAGTCGAACGTTGGAATTACACCATTGTCGGCGATGCCGTGAATGTGTGCAGTCGCCTGCAAAGCCTGGGTGGCACCATCTCCTCTGTTAAAGGAGCATGTGTGGTGTTGAGCGGTGAAACTGTTGAGAGAGCAGGCCGACCCGATAACGTAACCCATCGCGGTAGCCATGACATTCGTGGACGGAAGGGCAAAGTCGAGGTTTGGCAGCTCAACTCGACCATATGCGACGACTGATAATCCCGGCATTGTCTTCTAGTTTAATTTAAGTGTGCTACGTAACCCAACCTCATTGAAAGAAAGCCCTGTTCTAGTGTGAAAGCCGCGAAAGGTTTTCTCGCGTGCGCTAGCAACAGGCCAGTGAGGAAGGGACGCACGTGAACCTGCTTGACGTCAAAGGGTTGTCGGTAGAGTTTCATGGAGACGAAGGGCATCACCAAGTTGTCCGCGATGTGTCTTTTAGTGTCCCGGAAAACAAATGCGTCGCTTTGGTTGGTGAGTCAGGGTCTGGCAAGACCGTGATCTCCAGGGCGGTTATGGGGATCCTTCCCGCAAAATCTCGCATCACATCAGGTCAAATTTTATTTCGAGACAATCGCAAAAACGGCGAGAAAGTAGACATTGCAAAACTGCCTCCGGCTGGTCCTGCCATGCGCGCCATTCGCGGCGATCAGATTGCAATGATCTTTCAAGAGCCCATGGTCTCGCTCTCACCACTGCACACCATTGGAGACCAGATCAGCGAAGCAGCAAAACTGCACCGCTTTGTTGGCACTAAAGAAGCCCAGGAGCTGACCAAGGATATGCTGCGTCTGGTTCATTTCCCCGAGCCTGAGCGCGCAATCCGTGCCTATCCATTTGAGCTCTCTGGCGGCTTACGGCAACGTGCACTCATAGCCATGGCGATGATCTGCCGCCCCACGCTTCTTATTGCAGATGAGCCGACAACCGCGCTGGATGTTACCATTCAGGCCGAAATTCTGAAGCTGATTAAGGAAGTACAAGCTGAACTGAACATGACACTGCTCATGATTACGCATGACTTTGGTGTAGTCACAAATATGGCTGATGAGGTTGTCGTGGTCTACAACGGTGAGGTCATGGAAAAGGGTAGTGTTGAAGACCTGTTCCTAACCCCACAGCACCCTTATCTGAAAGCGCTGCTCAACGCGGTTCCTTCGCTTTCTATGGAGCCGGATGAACGCCTTGTTCCAATCCGCCCAATTAAACCCCGCACGCATCATTCTGATTTGCAGCCAAGTCCGGTTGGCAAAGCTCACGCATTTCGTGGAACGCCGATCATCGAACTGGAGGGCGTTTGTAAGAACTTCACATTCAAGAACCTACGCGGTAAAAAACGCAGAGGCATGACAACCGCACTCGACAATGTATCTTTGACAGTCCGTAGAGGCGAATGCCTTGGTATTGTTGGAGAGTCTGGTTCCGGAAAAACCACAGCCGCCCTTGCTATGCTGCGAGCTTTTCCTTTGACGCGTGGCAAAATCTCCTACACCACTGAGGACGGCCCACGCGATATTCAAGGCTTCTCTGAAAAAGAGCTCTTCCAATACCGTAAACGGGCTCAAATTATCTTTCAGGACCCGTTTTCTTCGTTAAACCCACGCAGGACACTCAACGAGATCCTACAGGAACCGCTCGTCATACACCGTATGGGCGACAGCCTCAGTCAAGGAGCACGTATCCGGGAACTGATTGATCTTGTCGGCTTGTCGCCAAGATATCTACGTCGTTACCCGCATTCCTTCTCCGGAGGCCAAAGACAACGTATCGGGATCGCAAGAGCTCTGGCGCTAAACCCGGAGTTTTTGATTTGTGATGAACCAACATCAGCGCTTGATGTCTCCGTTCAGGCACAGATCTTGAACCTTCTCAAAGACCTCAAAGATGAGTTGGGCCTGACCTATGTTTTCGTCAGCCACAACCTTGCTGTGGTTGACTACATTTCTGATCGCATAGCGGTCATGTGCAAGGGCAAGGTTGTCGAAGTCGGACCAACGCGGCAGATCATAGATAATCCGATCCATCCCTATACGCGTACACTTCTCAAAGCAGTGCCAGAACCCTCTTTGGACCACAAACTGGATTTTTCATCTCTGGCAGGAACCGCAAGCTCAGACCCGACACAATGGCCTTCGCCCTACCGGATGCGCTACTCAACCGTACCGTATTTGGTTGAGATTGAGACAGATCATTGGGTATGTGCTCCGGGAATGGAAAGTATGCGCGATATCGTCGGTTTAGGGGGGAGCCATATATGAGAAAATTTGGCCTCCTCACAACGGTTGTTATGCTTATCAGTCTCGCAGTACCTACGGTCTCGGCAGCTCTGGTCCTGAAGGAAACTCCGGGAATTCCGCCGGGCCTGCCATCTATCGTAGATCGTGTTCCCAAAGAACCACTTGTGACCTACCCCGATGATATTGGCCGCGTAATCGGAGTGCAGGGTGGTGCGCTGCATACGCTCATTTCGCGGCCTAAAGACGTGCGTCTGATCAATGTGTGGGGCTATGCAAGGCTGGTTGGGTACAATGAAAACCTCGAGTTAAATCCAGACATTTTGGAGAGCGTAGACAATCACTATGACAAGGTCTTCACTCTAAATCTGCGTGAAGGCCATAAATGGTCTGATGGAAGTTCTTTTAATGCAGAAGACTTTCGGTTTTGGTTTGAAGATGTCGCCCTAAACGAGGAGCTGAACCCCATCGGCCTGCCAGGGTTCATGCTGGTGGATGGTGAAGGTCCTGAGTTCTCAGTTATTGATGAGACGACTGTTCGTTTTGAGTGGCATGAGCCAAATCCTCTGTTCCTGCAAGAACTTGCAAAAGCACGCCCACCGTTCATTTACCGGCCGGCTGCTTACATGAAGCAGTTTCATGAAGAATATGGTAATCCGGAATTTATCAGGCAGATCGCTCGTATTGAGAAAGTGCGTGGGTGGGCGCCATTGTTCAACCGCATGGACGACATGTACGGCGCATCCAATCCGCATATCCCCACATTGCAGCCATGGGTGCCACGAAACACTTCGGGTGATCGCAGGGCAGTTATGGAGCGCAATCCGTTCTTCCATCGCGTAGACAGTGCAGGCCAGCAACTTCCCTATATCGACCGCATAATTATGGATGTGGTGGATGGTAAACTTATTCCGGCAAAGGCGCTGGCTGGTGAAAGTGATTTGCAGGCACGTGGGCTTGGGTTCTCTGATATTTCCGTTCTTAAACGTGGTGAACAGACACAGGATTATGACACCCGTCTCTGGCTCAACTCCAAGGGATCTGAGATTTCGATCCTGCCCAACCTCAGCGTCAAAGACCCAACATGGCGCAAACTCATGCAGGACCGCAGATTTCGCCATGCTCTCTCGTTGGGCATCGATCGTGAGCTCATAAACAAAGTGCTTTATTTTGGTTTGGGGAGAGCTGGCAACGATACGGTTCTCAACATTTCTCCGCTGTATCAGCCAGATTTTCAAACGGCTTGGGCGGAGTTTAATCCAGATCTTGCCAATCAGTTGCTGGATGATATTGGACTGACAGATCGGCGAGGAGACGGCGTACGCTTGCTGGAAGACGGACGCCCGCTGCAACTCATTATTGAGACCACAGGCGAGAGTGCTGAACAGGATGATGCGCTGGAGCTTGTTGCAGAAACCTGGAAGGAAATAGGTGTTTCTGCTTTCATCCGCCCAAGCCAGCGCGACACGATCCGGGCTCGCGCGCTCTCTGGCACTTTGATGATGTCTGTCTGGTCCGGTTTTGAAAACGGTGTACCAACAGCAGATATGCCGCCGATAGATTATGCTCCCACGCGCGAAGATTTTCTCTCATGGGCTCCATGGGGCAACTACTATGAGAGTGATGGACACGCAGGTGTTAAACCTGACTGGCCCCCGGCAATCCGCTTGATTGAGCTCTTTGATCAATGGCTCGTGAGCAGTAGTTTTGAAGAACGGGACATGATCTGGGAGCAAGTCCTGCAGATTCACGCAGATGAAACAATTCATATCGGTCTGGTCAATGCTGTCCGGCAGCCGGTGGTTGTTAAGGGGCTTTTGAATGTACCTGAAATGGGCATTTATGGATGGGATCCCGGTGCTCAGTTCGGCATCCACCGCATGGATCTCTTCTTTTTTGAAGACCTCTTACCGGATGAAGACGATCTCCCTCATTGATTTTTTCACTTGCCTTAAGCGCGGGCTAATAGGGCTTCTCAAACCTGATTAGATTTTCTCAGAGAAAGCCAAGAGAGCTCCTTTAGACTTCTCCCACGAGTGGTGTGAGAAAAGAAAGGGAAGCGGGTGCTCAATTACATCCTGCGGCGGCTGTTGGTGATGATACCAACGCTTGCTGCCATCAGTTTCCTGGTTTTCTTCATCATTGAATTGCCGGAAGGGGATTACATCTCCAACCAGATCTCCATGCTTCGCTCAACCGGAGAAAGTGCTTCCATTGGCAGACTGGAGTTTCTGCGCAAAGAGTTCGCTCTTGATAGGCCGTTTGTGGAGCGTTACGGAATTTGGGTGGGGCTCTGGCCCGGACCCAATGGGTTTGATGGACTAATTCAGGGCAATTGGGGCTGGTCCTTTGAATATGACCAGCCAGTCGGTGAAGTGGTTGGGCCAACATTGCCGCTCACAGTTGCGCTCAACCTTGCCACGATCCTCTTCATTTACTGCGTTGCCTTTCCCATCGGCATTTACTCTGCGACACATCAGTATTCGGTAGGAGATTACACCTTCACACTTATTGGGTATCTCGGTCTAGCGACTCCTAACTTCTTATTGGCATTGGTTTTAATGTATCTGGCCAACAGCTGGTTTGGACTGACGGTAGGGGGCATCATGGAGGAGCACTACATTGGCGAACCCTTGAGCGGCGGTAAAGCCCTGTCTATTGTGGCACATCTTATTGTTCCGGTGATTGTCATCGGAACATCCGGCACAGCTGCCATGATCCGCCGATTACGCGCTAACTTGCTGGATGAAATCTATAAGCAATACGTCACCACCGCCCGTTCAAAGGGGATGCGAGAAAGCAAACTCCTCGTTAAATATCCCCTTCGTGTGGCTCTCAACCCATTCATAGCGGATATAGGAAATCTAATTCCCTCGCTTGTATCAGGCTCGGTTATTGTTTCTGTTGTCCTCAACCTTCCCACTGTCGGTCCTGTCCTTCTTGGTGCGCTTCAATCGCAGGACCAGTTCCTTGCAGGGTTTATCCTCCTCTTCGTCTCTATCCTCACATTGATTGGCATGTTGGTCTCTGATGTCTTGCTTGGTTATCTGGATCCACGAATTCGCCTTGGAAAAGAAGGGGCAAGACAATGAGCCCGGGCGAACGTGGAGAGGACAAAGCAGAGCACTACGTCAATCCTAAGGGCTTTGACCCCAAGGATGTAGAGATCCTGACCCGAGAGCAGGAGAGATATTATCAAGCGCCACAATGGAAAATCATCTGGTGGAAGTTCCGCAAGCATAAGCTGGCCGTTATCTCAGCGATCATTCTCTTCTTCTTCTACCTATGCGTCCCTTTTGCAGAAATTATTGCACCTTATCCGGTGGCAAAGAGAAACGTAGATTTCCTCTTTGCTCCGCCACAAGCCATCCACTTGTTCCATGAAGGCAAGTTGGTTGGACCCTTTGTGTATGGTCTGAACCCTTCAGTTGATCTGGAAAATTTGAAGTGGGTCTATGAAACAGACACCACAAAAGTTCAAAAGCTCCGGTTCTTTTGCAAAGGAGACCCCTACAAGTTCTGGGGCCTGTTTCCCGCAAGCCTCCACGTCATTTGCCCCGCTAAAGACGGGACGCTGTTTATTGCAGGAACGGACAGATTGGGGCGTGATCAATACTCAGGTCTCGTTTATGGAGCACGGCTGTCTCTCACCATTGGTCTTGTCGGGGTAAGCATATCCATGGTGCTTGGTGTCTTGCTCGGCGGACTTGCTGGTTTCTTCGGTGGGTGGATCGATAGCTCAATTCAACGCGTTATCGAAATTATGCGCTCATTGCCCGAACTCCCACTCTGGATGGCTTTATCTGCCGCCTTGCCGATAACATGGTCGCCAGTCTGGATTTACTTCGGCTTGACGGTCATTCTGGGCCTGTTGGACTGGCCGGGTTTGGCGCGTGCCGTCAGATCTAAATTGCTCTCACTGCGAGAAGAAGAATATGCCAAGGCAGCAGCTCTGATGGGCGCCAGCCCAAGTCGTATTATCGTCAAACACTTGCTTCCCGGTTTCACGAGCCACCTTGTTGCATCAGCAACGCTTTCTGTACCGGCGATGATACTTGGTGAAACGGCTCTGTCCTTCTTGAATCTCGGACTGAGGAGGCCTGCTGTATCCTGGGGTGTTCTTCTCAATGAAGCCCAGAATATCTCCGTTGTTACCATTTATCCGTGGTTGATGGCGCCGGTTATTCCGATCATCATTGTCGTGCTTGCCTTCAACTTCATGGGCGACGGGCTGCGCGATGCAGCTGATCCGTATAAGTAGCTGGAGCCTCAATATAATGGAAGATCTCTCAGGTGATTGGGATCGCCAGTACGAAGCAGGACGCTGGCATTTTCTTAATGATATCAAAGAGGCTGCGCGCTACGGAATTCTCTCAGCATGGCTTGGGCAAACTGCAGCGACACGTGCGGTCCTTGATGTCGGCTGCGGTGAAGCAATTCTGTATCACTATCTCAAGTCATCAGGCTTGCAGCGGTACTGTGGTGTCGATCTCTCAGAAATTGCACTAAGCAATGCCAAGGTTGGGGAGGAGCATGTGCAACTGGTGCAATCTGATCTTGAGAGCTTCAACGCTAAACCAGAGGAGACGTTCTCAGCAGTTGTCTTCAATGAAGTGCTCTACTTTTGCGAAGAGCCTGAATTACAGCTCAATCGCTATGCAAAATTTCTTGAAGATGACGGCGTTATTGCAATCTCCATGTACACGCCAGCTCGAGAAAAATCAGGCGCAAACAAGTCCATTAAGAAGATCTGGGATGAAACCGACAAAACAGATCACTGGCAAATGCTGGATGATCTGGAGTTGAAGTCTTTTTCAAAGAATGTAGGGTGGAAACTACGATTGGTCAGACCTGTCCGGCAGCCAAAGTAAAATCACGTTTTGCTTGATCCAGAAGGTTTCGAGAACTAAGCCATTTAACTGCAGGATGAGCAGACGTGAGCTTGAAAAATGCCTCCAGAAACTCAGAGCAGCCTTCACCGTGATCAAGATGATGTGTCAGCAGTCCGATCGGCTCAGCGACATTGGTTCGACGTCGGCAAAGCTGCAGATCTAACCGTTTGCAAGCGGCCTCCCAACCGATAAAGCGTTTGTTTTTCTTCCATTTGATGATGTCGACGTGGCTTTGGAGGCGTGGCAGGCGGAAATGATTGATCCAGGTAAATGCGGATAATCCGTAATCGCCTTGCTGCTTGAGGAGTTGCACAGCACGCGGCGCAATCCGGTTCCATGGAGGCACAAACAACGGCACAAAGCGTTTACCGAACAAGTTTTGCAGGATCTCTCGGCCTTCTGTCAGTTCTTTTTCCATTTCCTTAGACGTTCGCCGCCACCCAAACTCACTGGCTTTCTCGCCGTATATTTTCTTCTGATAATTCTTATGCTGCCAACCATGATGAACGGCATGAACATCCTGCGTGTTCGCAAGGCGCTGGGCGAGCGCATCTGTTGCGAATTTTGGAATTACGGCAAGCGAAAGCGGAATGCGGAACCGGTCAGAAAACATAAGTAATTCTTCAAGCGCAGGGGTTGGTGAAACAGCATCATCGTCCCGCCACCAGAATTTGACAGTAAGGCCGCGCTCTTCAAACCAATTGAGGTGCTGGGTGAGATGATGTTCAAACACCCCTTGGCCGTCACCTGCGAAGTGTTCGGTTTCCGGAACAGTCTCAAAGACAGGAGCAATACTAGAGATCACGAGAAACGTTCCTTTCCCAGATAATCCCGAGCGCATGGTCCATGGGTGTTTCCATGCCAAGATCCGCGGCAAGCACTTGAGCTGAAATCTCCGCTCCATTGAGCGCCACGTGTAAGTCTGGCGCTGGAAGGGAGAGTGCTTTTTGTGCTGCTTGTGCAAGCGTATTGGGGCTGAGCACTTTTTCGGGAACAGCCACAGCTCTGTGATGCTTCATGAGGCTGAGCGCGCGCTGAGTTTGCTCTGTCTCAGCTTCTTGTGCGAAAGGAACCAGAACGGATGGAATACCTGCACGCAGTATATCGACAACCGTGTTGTAACCAGCTTGAGAAATAGAAAGTTTGGCATTCTTCAAAAGCGCAGGGAAGTCTTTGCGAGCCCGCTCAATAATGAGCTCCGATGAGGAGTGCCTGGAAAGCTGTTGGAACTCAGCGTCGGGAACGTCTTGTCCAACAAGCACGCGCCACCGATGGCTGATGTTGGGTGACATATGGTTGGGAGCAGAAAGCGCGGCCCGCAACAAAGCAGAGCCGACAGCTCCACCTCCACACGAAACAATAATCTCACCTGCACCGTCAATTGAAGGTGCGGATGTTGTACGGTCATCACTGATATAGCCCGTGTAGCGGATATGCGAACTCACCCTGTTTGAGAACGGAAAACTCTCATCAAACGTAATGAGTTGTGGGTCTGAGTGGACAAGGATTCGATCGTAAAAGGCGGAGGCTTGTGAAGCCATCCATTCTTCCTTCCATAACTCGTCCTTGCGCACCAGAATGTCACGCACGGAGCAAACGACCCAGGGTGGGGAGAGTTTGCTGCCAGCACATTCAAGAAGCCGCGTCATCTCAGCTGCAAACATCCTGCGCCCAAAGGGGTAGGTTTCTGTGATTAGCAAGTCAAAATGCTCAGAGGAAAAAGCAGAAAGCGTTGCCGTGATGCGTTTCTCCCACCAAGCCTCATCAATCGGGACGTTATGCTCATCCAGCAGAACATCAAATTTTGCATTAGCAGCACGCACAGCAGGCAACCGGACAACAGATAGCCCATCACAATTCAACGTGTCAGGAATACGGTTCCCAGTTGCAAGGGTCACTGCAATGCCTTGACGAACCAGCGCCTTGGCAAGCGCCACTGCCCGGACGATATGGCCCGAGCCAAGTAAGTGCTGAACATGGATGAAGGCTTTCATCATCGGCCTCCGTGAACTCTCCGTTTAAACTTGTGATGTTCAAGAGCTGCGTTGAGCACCTTATCCAGCCCTCTCGCACCAGCTTCAAGACTATGGTTTTTGTGAATGTTTTCTATAGCTGCGAGCCCCATATTCTCCCGCTTGTGTGTGTTTTTTATGAGAGACATCAGATTCTGAGCCATAGCAGAGGCGTCACCTTCATCTGAAAGCAAACCACTGGTACCTTCCTCCACGATGTCAGGTACACCAAACACCCGCCCACCAACCACGGGCAAGCCACAGGATTGTGCCTCCAGAAACACAAATCCAAAAGCTTCACGAATGGCAGGCCAGACAAAAATGTCGTGAGACCGGTAAAGGCGTGGCATCTCTTGCCAAGGGATGAGCCCGACAAACTCTGTGCGTGCTGGATCAAACAGCGGTTCTATCTCACCTCGGGCCGGTCCATCTCCGGCAATGGTCAGGCGCCATGGCAAATCGGCAATCTGTTTCAGGGCGGCAGCAAGCACCATGTATGAAAACTGCTTGTCGCCTTCACGCATCATACCCGCACACAGCAGCCGTATCTTTCCATCAGCCGAGCCTTTGGTGACACTGTGACTGACCTCAAACTTTGCAGTCTCCAAAAACGGTGGCAGAACCGTCAGAACGTCTTCATTCAAGACCTCTTTCAGGCATTGTGCATCAGATTTGGTTAGAGCGACCACCTGACTGGCCTGAGCAAGAGCTGCATCAGCTGCATTAAACCCGAGAGCCCAGTTGCCTGCCTGCCGTTTTGGAGCACGACTGGCTTCCACGACCACATAGGGAATGTTGAATTTCGCGCACAGGTACGGCCCGATCCAGTCAGGTGCTTTGTGGTAGAGGTGATACGTGAGAAACACATCAGGCACTTCACTGTGTTCAATCCAGCGCTTTGCAATAGTCTTTGCCTCTGTAAGCGCCAGCTCTTTTACGTCGCGTGTCACGTCCTCACCACCCTCAGCGCGCCAGCTGCGAAAAGTGGAGGCAATTTCAACCTCATGCCCTGCCAAATGTAATGCTCGTACGATCAACCGCCCCATGGTTCGGTCTCCCGAAGGCACAGGGTGGTCAATAGGCTTCATGGGCGCTGTAAAGGCGACTTTCATCAGCAGGGCTCCAAACTTCTCGAGAACTTCTCCTCTAGAAAATCCAAACCGGGCGAAGCACTGAATCGGCGATGAACGCTTTCAAACGCATTGGTTCCAATGCGCTCTCGCTCAGAAGGGTATGTGATCAGAAGCTGCAGTGCCTCTGATAAGGCTGAGATGTCTTCAGCAGGGCAAAGCAGGCCAGTCTCATTACTTTCAATGATCTCAGGAAGAGCAGATACCTCTGTTGAAACACACGGCAACGCCATAGCTTGTGCTTCCATCATCACGTTCGGCAGACCGTCCCGGTCACCTGACTTTGAGACACGGCAGGCAAGAGCGAAAATATCGGCGTTTTCCATCTCTTCCAACACAAGCTTCCTCGGTTGGGCTCCCAGCCACGATATACGGTCATTCAGACCAAGTTGCACACCAAGGTCCTTGAGTGAACATGACAGCTCACCTCCACCGATGTGGGTGAAGTGCCAGTTCAGGTCCTTTGGGAGTTTGCTGAAAGCGCGCAGCAAGTTGTCATAACCCTTCTTGTCTACCAGTCGCCCGACGGAGATAATCCGAACGCCGTCTGCTCCTGTTCCATCCCGTAACGTGGCAGGACGGGGAGCCTCAGGAAATCCGCAAAAATCGAGACCATGATAAACAAGACTGATTTTGTCAGGTTCCTTGCAAAGGGAACGCAGGTAAGCAAGGTTTGCTTTGGTACAGGTTACTCCCCAGGCAGCGTCAGCAAGTTTTGTCTCAATCTCCCACCGTTCTGTGGTCCATATGTCTTTGGCATGAGCTGAAAATGACCAGCGACGCCCCGAGAGCAGAGCTGCGTAACGTGCAACACTACAAGGGCTGTGAAGGTAATGCGTGTGTATCCAGATAACATCCTCTGGCAGTTCATGAGCCATCACACAAGCTTGCCCCCATCGGCGGAAGCGCTCTGCATTTTTCTTGTGTTTCAGGTCTTTTTCAAAACATGCTCTGGCTGCTGCGTATGCCGGTTGTTTCTTTGCCCATGCCATAGCTTTTTGGACACGAGGAGGGTCATCCTTGAGATACTCAGTAAGGTAAAGCACGTCGGAAGTGATCTTCTCGTGGACGTCATGCACATAAGGATCATAGGGATGGCGCAGCGCGACAATAAGCTGGCCTACACCGCGTTCCTGCAGACCGTAGATTTCCTGGGCAATAAAGGTCTCGGAAAGACGAGGATACCCTTTAACAACCACAGCAATGCGACCAACTTCCATCACTACCCCGCATTATATGTCAGTTTGACATCGTCTCGAGGACCAAGACGTTGTGATAAATGCTGTTCACGCATGCCAAGAATTTCGGCAGTTCGCAGATTGATAATATCCAAACCACCTAGATAGTTTTCGGAATGAGCATGAGACGGTGGTGCGATAAATGGTAGGTTTGCCAATGCTTTCACCATCAGCTCAACACTCGGGTATGAGTCAATCGGAAGCATCTGCGCAAGACCCAGCCGCTGGGCTTGCTCTGCTCGAATAGCCTGCTCTCTGCGTGGCACAACACGTGGAACCAGAAGGGCTGGATTATCAAAGGAAAGTATTTCACAGAATGTGTTGTACCCCCCCATGCCAATCACAGCAGTCGCATTGGCCATGTAGGGCTCAATTTCCGGGGTAAATCGAAGGATCTCAACATCGCGCAAATGAGATGCACGCGTTGTAAACGCTTCCACATCTGCCTTGCTCATGAAAGGTCCAAGGACAATGAGAGCAGGGAACAAGGGACGCAGACGTGCTTCATAGGCCCGTATAACCCAATCGACGAGCTCAACACCGTCACCGCCACCGCCTGGGGTCACCAACACATAGGGGGCACCGTCAAAGGGCGCTGTGAAATCCTGAGCTGAACTTGGCATTGACCGGCGCAGGTAGCCAGTAAAGAGTGTTTTTTCCATCACCGACTGGTCAAAGCCAAGCCCATCCAATGGATTGTTCATCACTGAAGGGCCGTAAACCCAGATCTCATCATAAAGATCATTGAGAGCAGGGTAGGCACGTTTGCGAAGCCACTCCTCCTTCAGAACATGCGGATCATCCATCACATCGCGTAGCCCCAAAACCAGCCGCGTTTTTTGCCCCTTAAGGTATTGAAGCGAGGGGAGAACCTCACCACGCAGCCCAAGCGGCTCCTTATCGACGATGAAGATATCAGGTTTAAACACCTTGGCTGTGTGTTCGATGATGGATGATCGGATGGCGATCGTCTCATTGATATCAAGCTGCAAGGAGAGCGAAGTGTACTCACCACTGCGCAGTTTGATCACGCCCGGAATGCGGACAAAATCGACCCGGGAACGAAACTCGAAACTACCAATGATGGGAGATCCTGAAAGGATGAGAACGGACATTTCCTGGAAGGAGCCAACCAAAGATTGTGCGATTGTGCGGCACCGCCGCAGATGGCCCAATCCAAAGGTGTCGTGGCTATAAATCAGAATTTTTGGCGTCATTACCGTCATGCGCTTCTTATTCCATGTGCTGCGCATAAACCTCAGCATCAGATCAGTTTGGCGGGGGAGGGCCACCAAGGAACGGTCAAACCTGCTTTGAAGCGTTTAAACACCAAAGAAGTACCCCCATAAATCCAAGGGATCTTGCGGGTTTATGCCGTTTTTTAAGATCTTAAAGCGTAGGGTTCCCTTGCGTCAGTTAGAGCGTAAATCGCATCGCCTCAGTTTGGGTTAGTCTGATCTGAGCTTAATCGGAGTGGACATGGAAAAATCGCTTTTCCAATTCATCTGGAAGAACTCAGCCCGCTATCAAGTGGCGATTCTTCTAGTCACCATATTGTCCTATCCGGTGAGTTACATCCTGCTGGATCTACCTAAGACAATTACCAATGAAGCAATTCAGGGTAGCAATTTTCCAGTAGAACTTTTCGGAATGCAGCTCGGTCAGATTCAGTATCTGGCGGTGCTATGTATTTTGTTTTTGGTTCTTGTTGTTGTTAGCAACTGCATCAAGCTCTACCTCAATGTCTACAAGGGTAGACTGGGTGAGAGGATGCTACGCCAGTTGCGGTTTGAGCTGTTTCAGCGCGTACTCCGCTTCCGCCTGCCTCACTTTAAGAAGGTCAGCTCCGGCGAGATCATACCAATGATTACCGCCGAGGTCGAGGATGTTGGTGGTTTTGTTGGCGAGGCCTTCGCTTTACCAGCCTATCAAGGCGGAATGCTGGTCGTTCAGGTCGGCTTTATTTTCATGCAGGACCCACTGCTCGGACTGGCCGCCATCTCACTTTACCCGGTGCAGGGGTATATCATTCCCAAGCTTCAACAGAAGGTCGTTCGCCTGTCTCGTCAGCGTGTGAAGAACGTGCGCGTGATCGCCGATAAGGTGGGGGAGAGCATCTCAGGTATCTCCGAAATTCATAGCAACGACACCTCAGCGTGGCATTCAGCAGACCTCTCAGACAGACTCTATCGAAACTTCCGCATTCGTTTCGATATCTATAATCGCAAGTACTTCATCAAGTTCGTTAATAATTTCATGAACCAACTGACGCCGTTTTTCTTCTACTTTATCGGCGGCTATCTGGTCATCAAAGGTCAGCTCAGCATCGGTGCGTTGATTGCGGTGATTGCAGCTTACAAGGATCTGGCTGGTCCATGGAAAGAGCTGCTGGCCTACTACCAGATGACAGCAGACGTCTCAGTCAAATACCAGACAGTGGTTGAAAACTTCGATCCACCTGACCTTTACGACAAACAACGCCTGCTGGATGATGAATCTCTGGTGCTAACAGGTTCACTTACCTTAGATAAACTAGGGCTATCAGGAGTAGGGACCGGGCAGGAAGTGCATAATGTTTCACTTAATGTCGAGCCGGGTAAACCACTGGCTGTTTCTGGTGTGGATGGTTCTGGACGTGCTGAATTGTTGCAGATGGCAGCTGGATTGCTGAGCCCCACCTCAGGATCAGTCACCATCAACAACACTAATTTCGAAAGCATGCCAGAAGCGACCTTGGGTCGGCAGATTGCCTACGTGGGTGGTCATTTGCATGTCTGGACAGGGACAATTCGCGATAACCTCTTCTACGGGCTGCGCCACAGGCCTCAGGAAAAGGTCGAGTATGAAGGCAGTGATCTGAGAAAGCGGCAGCGCCAGTTGAAGGAAGCTGCCATGACACTCAATCCGTACTTTGATTTGAAAGCGCGCTGGGAAGATTACGAGTTGGCCGATGCTGGTTCCATGCAGCAACTGGAAGACAAAGCCCTTGAGCTATGTAAAGTGGCGGGTTTCTCGCGTGATTTGTACTTACTGGGCGTTGAGACAGTCATCAATCCAAACGAGACTGAAGAGCTCAATGGCGGCCTCATGCCCAAATTGGTTGAGGCGCGGAAAGCCTTGCGCGAGAAAATCCAGAATGACACAAAACTTCAAAATCTTGTCGAGTTCTGGGACCCTGAAAAATTCAACATGTCTGCTAATCTGGCGCAGAACCTGTTTTTCGCCAGCCCCAAAGAACACTTTATGACCATTGAACATGTTCCGACAGACCCGCAGATTTCAGCTTTCCTCAAAGAGACCGGGTTTGATGTGCTCCTGGCAGATATCGGACTGAAAATCGCAAAGACCATGGTCGAGCTGTTTGCTGATGTCAGCGCAGACAGTGATTTGCTGAACAGGTACTCTTTCATCAGTCGTGAGGATCTTCCGGAGTTTGCCCGTATTGTGAATGAGCAAAAGGGGGAACAACGGCGAAAACGGCTCAAAGATGTAGATCGGGCACGTTTGATTGCGCTGGCGCTCAAGCTCATTCCAGCAAAGCACCGCCTTGGTGTCTTGGATGATGATATGCGGGAGAAGATCCTTGCAGCTCGGAAACAGTTTATGGAAACAGTGGGCAAAGACAATGAGCGTTTCGAGTTCTTTGATCCCGACACTTATCTCACCACTTTGAGCATCGAGGACAATCTGGTCTTCGGTCACGCAAGATTGGACCGCCGCGATGCCCGTCAGAAAATACAACAAGTGCTGCAGGAGCTCGTGCGTGAAAGAGATCTGATCGCCCCAATTCGCCGCGCTGCCTTCGATTATCAGGTGGGCGTTGCTGGCGCGAAGTTATCCTCCCATCAACGTAGGTTGATCTGTCTGGTTCGTGCCCTGTTGAAGAATGCACACATCTACGTTCTGGATGAGACAGCAAACAGTGTAAGTGCAACAGATAAGACCCTGCGCGAAGACCTCAGGAAGCTCATGAGTGATAAAATTCTCATGTTCGGAGTAAGTAATGAAAGTGTTGCTGAGGAGTTTTCTACGACGCTTCACCTAGAAAATGGGAGGGTTATCGAAAGATAGTCTTGGGAACTATGGTGAAACAAAGGCGAGATGATGTGAGCTGGAACACAGTTTGCTGGGAGAACTTCAGCTATGCTCATCAAGTTATTGGGAGTGAAATGTGACTATTGATGCAGAAGTCCAAGCTTTAAGCCGTGTCCCTCTCTTTCAGGGATTGGAACCAAGCAAACTGCGTCTTCTTGCGTTCATCAGTGATCGCATGGAGTTTCAGGATGGGGAGCATTTGTGCCATCAGGGAGATGATGGTGACAGTGCATTTGTTGTCCTCTCCGGTGAAGTTGCTGTGTTTGTTGATGAAAATGAGGTTGCGAAGGTTGGACAATATGCCATCATTGGTGAGATTGCGATCCTGTGTGATGTGCCAAGAACAGCGACCTTACAGTCAGTGGGTACAACTCACATTCTGGCAATATCCAAAGACGATTTTTTGAAGCTCATCGCGGAGTTTCCGAAAGTTTCGCTCGAGATTATGCGTGTATTGGCGTTGCGATTGGAAAAAACGACCAGAGAACTTGCGCAGGCACGCCCTGCGTCCACTTGAAAGGCCAGATTACTTGAACGAGTTTTCTCTTAAAATTTGGGGTGTTCGCGGTTCAACAGCTGCTGCTGGTCCCGAAACACTTAGATACGGCGGAGAAACAACCTGCTTTGAAATCCGGGCGGGGGACGTTCTGTTGATGGTCGACTGTGGGTCTGGTGCACGCAATCTGGGCAAAGAGTTGATGAAAGGCCCGCACCGCGACATCGATCTTCTCTTCACGCATACACATCTCGACCACATTTGTGGTTTGCCCTTCTTTGAGCCTGCGTACGATCCCAATTTCAATATTCGTCTAACTGCAGGCCATTTTAATGACCCGTGTGATTTGAAGGATATCATCTGTCGGATCATGTCGCCCCCTATTTTCCCGGTAGGAGCGAACACGCTAAGTGCTGTTTCCTTTAAAAGTTTCAAGGCAGGGGACACCCTGAAGAAAGACAATGGGCTGATAATCAAAACTGTTGCGCTAAACCATCCTGGCGGCGCCTGTGGCTACCGGATGGAGTACAATGGTAAGTCCATGTGCATCATCACAGATCACGAAATGGGGAGCGAATCTCACGATGCAGCTGTCCTAGAGTTTATCCGTGATGCAGATGTTGTGATCCAGGATGGGATGTACACCTGTGCCGAATACCCTAAGTATAAGGGTTGGGGACATTCCACATGGGAGCATGTGGTCGGAATATGCCAGCGCGCCAACGTGAAAACGCCCGTGATCTTTCATCACGATCCGCGTCGCACGGATGATGAATTGGACGAGATAGGTTTGGCTGCCCAGCAGATGCATCCACGAGCAATCGTGGCCTCTGAAGGGATGGTCTTCAAACCTTGAGTTCATTCACCCGTCGCTCGCAACCGATCGGATGAAACTGCGAGCAAACCAGCAACACCTGTTGAATGGTGTGACGGGAGACAAGTGTGGCAGTTGGAAGTGGTCCAGAAAATTCCGATCCTTCAAAAAAACGTGGATCTGAGAAAAAGCCGGATGTGGACTTGAGCGAAAAGTTCCATGGCATCTCTTATCAGAAGAAAGCTGAACCTAACTTCTACCAACAGCTGAAGCGCGGTGTTTTAGGTCCAAAAGCTCCGGAAGGAGACTTACCTTTACGTGTGCGTAGTGAAGTAGCGCGTCAGGAAGCGGCCTCAGAACGTCTGATCGGCATTGTCCAGCTCGGCGTTATCATCTTCTTCGCTGTTCTATATGCCCTTGCTCCGAGGGCCGAAGGCACAATGGGATTCAACTTCGTTCCCATCGCCTTTTCCTGTTATCTTGTCTTTACGCTTATTCGAATTTACGTCTCTTTCAGAACCACCCTGCCGGTCTGGTATCTGGTCCTGTCTATCATGGCAGACGTGGCGCTTCTGGTCGGATTGATTTTCTCCTTCCACATCCAGTATGCCCAGCATCCCACTTTTTACCTCAAGGCCCCGACCTTGATGTACCTGTTCCTGTTCATCGCCTTGAGAGCCCTCCGCTTTGATCCAAGATACGTGATCCTCACTGGTGTCTTCGGAGCCCTGGGCTGGCTGGGACTGGTGTTCTACGCTTTGACGTATCAAGGTGGTTCGACGCTCATCACCCGCAACTACATCGAGTATCTGACGGGCGAAGCGGTTCTCATAGGGGCAGAGCTGGATAAGTTGATAATCATCCTGTCAGTGACAGCGCTTCTTGCCCTTTCTATCTTCAGAGCCCGACGGACCTTCTTCTCAGCCATTCGCCAAAAGAATGCAGTAAAAGACTTGAGCCGCTTTTTCACGCCAGAAGTTGCAAATTCCATTGTGGAATCTGAAAGCAGGCTCATGGCTGGAACCGGTGAAATCCGGGATGTTGCCATCCTTCTTGTCGACATCCGGTCCTTTACAAAAACTGCCGCCAAACTGCCGCCAGAAACCACCATGCGTGTTTTGAGCCTCTACCAAAAGAAAGCTGCAAAGGTGATTTTGGGAGAAGGGGGCAAAATTGATAAGTTCCTTGGTGATGGAATCCTTGCAACCTTCGGCGCTGTATCAGACAGCGAAACGTATGCAGCTGATGCGTTGCGAGCAGGTGTCGAACTGACTCACATTCTGGAGGAAGAGTGCGCCGATCTGGAAGCTGCAGGCTGGCCCATGAAATTTGAAGTTGGTGTAGGGGTCGCAGCAGGTCCGGTCAGCGTCGGAGTTGTTGGTGTGCGGGACCGGTTGGAGTTCACCGTGATCGGTGATGCTGTCAACCGCGCTGCAAAGCTGGAAGCCGCCAACAAGGTCCAGGGCACGCGGTTCCTGACAGATGGCGCAAGTTATTCCATGGCTCTACGACAAGGGTATAAGGGAAACATGATAGATTTAAAGTCTGAGTGTGTTGCGGGAATCAATGGAAAAGTAGACCTTGTGGCTTTGGCGTGAGAATGATTTTCTCATGCCGACCCGCAATCCAGCATTTTGCTGCTTTCAAAGAATTTTGGCGGGAGCTTTGAAAGACAGCGGGGCAAACAAAATGAATCGGGATGGGATTCCATGCAACTTAATAAAGAAATTGCAGCCGTTGTAACCGGCGGCTCATCAGGTCTTGGCGCGGCAACCGCACGGAAATTGGCTGGCCATGGCGTTAAAGTAACTCTTTTTGACGTGAATGAAGAAGCTGGTAAAGCACTGGCACAAGAGATTGGTGGTCAGTTCGTAAAAGTGGACGTCACCAGCGATGACAGCGTGAAAGCAGGTCTGGATGCAGCTGAAGCAGCGCACGGCCCAACACGTATTCTCGTCAATTGTGCAGGTATCGCGCCTGTTGCAAAAACCACCTCTCGTGGTGAGCCGCACCCAATGGATATGTTCCAGACGGTGATCAACGTAAACCTTGTTGGCACATTCCGTTGTACGTCGTTTGCTGGAACACGCATGGCAAGCCTTGAACCACTGACAGAAGATGGTGAGCGCGGCGTGATCATCTCCACTGCATCTGTGGCAGCATTTGACGGTCAGATCGGCCAGGCAGCTTATGCAGCGTCTAAAGGTGGCATCACCGCTCTGACATTGCCTGTTGCACGCGACCTGTCTAAGTCCGGCATCCGCGTGATGACTGTTGCACCGGGTATCTTCGAAACTCCAATGCTTCGTGGCCTCTCTCAGGAAGTGCAGGACTCACTCGGTCAGCAGGTGCCGTTCCCGTCCCGTTTGGGCCGCGGCGACGAATACGCTCAGCTGGTGGAAGCAATCTGCACCAACCCAATGCTGAACGGCGAAACCATCCGTCTGGATGGCGCAATCCGCATGGCACCGCGCTAAGCAATTCTCTGGTCTGAGAGCGCTGAGTTCTCAGGCCAGCTTCTGGTTGCGAAACAACCAGACCTACCAATATGGTCTAATCCAAAGGTCGACTAAGTGCTTAGGCACACCCTCGTGCAGTGGTATCTTAGTCCTGCTAAGTTCATCGGATTGTAACTTACAGATCCGATTCCTAGAGGCCTTCATGGCGACCTATACCAGCTCCACTCCCCAACAGTTCTTCGGCGACCTTCCAGAACAGACTGATGTTCTGATTATTGGCGGTGGCGTGATTGGCACCTGCACAGCCTACTGGCTGGCACAAAAGGGTGTGAACGTGACACTCTGCGAAAAGGGCCGCGTTGCCGGAGAACAGTCGAGCCGCAACTGGGGCTGGGTCCGCCAGCAAGGTAGGGATGCCGCAGAACTCCCCATATCCATGGAAAGCAGCCGGCTCTGGCAGCAGCTGATGAAAGAAACCGGAGAGGATCTCGGGTTTCGCCAGGAGGGCGTTTATTATCTGGCAGAAAAACAAGAGAACCTCAAAAACTATGAGGACTTTCTTGAGCTTGCCAAACAGCATCAACTCGATACCAAGCTCCTCAGCAAAGACGAGGTCTACACCAAAATTCCGGGGCGTGATGGCAAATGGGTTGGCGGAATGGTCACACCAAGTG
The DNA here is from genome assembly GCF_001623225.1 of Pseudovibrio sp. Ad13. Lineage (NCBI taxonomy): Bacteria > Pseudomonadati > Pseudomonadota > Alphaproteobacteria > Hyphomicrobiales > Stappiaceae > Pseudovibrio > Pseudovibrio sp. Ad13. The sequence continues at coordinate 103,219 of NZ_LMCC01000011.1, forward strand.
ATGGCCGTGCTGAGCCATGGATAGCTGTGCCCGCGATTGGCAGGGCAGCGGAACGCAACGGCGCTGTGATCGTTGAAGACTGTGCAGTGCGTACGCTCGAGATTGAAGGTGGTAAACTCACAGGTGCTGTGACCGAAAAGGGGACGATCAAAGCAAACCGTGTCCTGATCGCTGCTGGTGCATGGTCCTCACTCTTTGCACAAAACCTCGGCGTGTCCATGCCTCAGTTATGTGTGCGGGCAACTGTGGCTGCAACCAAGGCTGTGCCTGATCTTTTCAACGGCAACGCTGCAGACGGCACATTCGCGTTCCGTAAAAGAGTAGATGGTGGCTACACGCTTGCGGTCAGTGATATTCATGATCACTACATCGGTAAGGACTCGTTTCGTCACCTCTTCAAGTGGCTTCCTGCTGTGAAAGCGTCCTTCAAAGGCATTTCCTTTGGCATGAACCCACCAAAGAACTATCCAGATTCATGGGCGCATAAGCGGCATTGGTCTGGAGATGAAGTCACACCGTTTGAAACATGTCGTGTGCTAAACCCTGATCCAAGCCCGAAAGCCCTCAAACGCATTCAGGATCGTCTGGTTGACCGCTTCCCTCAGCTCAAAGGGCTGCAAATGGAAGAAAGTTGGGCTGGAATGATTGATGCAATGCCGGACTTTGTCCCGATCATGGATGAAGTCCCGACACAAAAGGGCGTGTTTATCGCGACGGGTTTTTCCGGGCATGGGTTTGGCATTGGTCCTGCAGCAGGACGCATAATGGCAGATTTGCTCATGGACAAACCAGCTGGCTACGACCTGACGCGCTTCCGCTATTCGCGGTTTTCCGATGGCTCCAAAATCAAGCTCGGACCCTTTATCTAACCTCCTTGAGTAAGTGACGTGATTTATTCAGAAAATACACCGCAGCAGTTCCATGGAGAACAGCCGCAGGAAACAGACGTGCTCATCATCGGCGGGGGCATCATTGGTGTGTGTACCGCCTATTACCTCTCCAAGAAGGGCGTGAGCGTCACTCTTTGCGAAAAGGGGAGAGTTGCAGGAGAACAGTCCAGCCGCAATTGGGGTTGGATTCGCCAACAAGGACGTGATGAGCCGGAAATCCCGCTCTCTATCGAAGCTCGCCGTTTGTGGAAGGAACTCAGCGAAGAGACAGGGGAAGACCTCGGCTACAGCGCGAGCGGCGTCTACTACCTTGCTGAAAAGCATGAGGACTTGGAAAACTTCGAGAAGTTCGTCGAGCTTGGCCGGAAATATGATCTTGATACCTGCATGATCTCAAGAGCGCAGGTTCATGAAGATATCAAAGGTAAGGAAGGCCGCTGGATCGGCGGAATGCATACTGCCAGTGATGGTCGTGCTGAACCCGGGCAGGCGACGCTCGGCATCGCAAAAGCTGCAGAGCGACTTGGAGCTGTCATTTGCGAAAACAACGCTGTTCGTACATTGGTAAAATCCGGTGGCGAGGTTGTGGGCGCTGTCACAGAACAAGGCGAGATCAAAGCAGGACAGGTAATGCTGACAGGTGGGGCATGGTCTTCTTTGTTCGCCGCCAATGCAGGCATTAAACTACCTCAACTTTCTGTAGAGTTGACCGTTGCAGCAACGCAAGCCGTACCGGATGTCTTCCCGGCAAATGCCTCAGACAACACTTTTGCTATGCGCCGCCGTCAGGATGGTGGCTACACGCTGGCACTGAAGAACAACCAGACCCATCATATCGGTCTGGATTCATTTCGGTTCCTGAAAGAATGGCTGCCCAACATGGCCGAAAACCTCAAGGGTACCAGCATCAAACCATGGTCTCCAAAAAACTATCCTGATCAGTGGATGCAAAAAAGACGTTGGACCGGAGCGGACACAACACCGTTTGAAGCAATGCGCGTCCTCAACTCCAAACCTGATCAGAAAGAGCTGGGTGCTCTAACACAAGCACTCGCTGATCGTTTCCCGCAGCTCAACGGAACAAAACTGCAATCCGCCTGGGGCGGCCTCATTGATGCCATGCCAGACTTTCTGCCGGTGATCGATAGAGCTCCAAATCTGGATAACCTGCACATCGTGACAGGGTTCTCAGGCCATGGGTTTGGAATAGGTCCATCTGTCGGACGTGTTATGGCAGATGTGCTCACAGGGAAACCAGCTGGCCACGATCTCTCCAGTTTTGCCTTTAACCGCTTCTAAAAGCTGCAAGACTTGAGGCACGAGCAGGCGACACCCGAGAAATGCTCAAGCGATCAGAAGAGGAGAGGCGTACCCGCGGGTACTCTTTTTCTCATTAGTGGTGTAAGCTGAAGAAAAGTTGCCAAATTAGTCCGATAAAACTAACTATACCGCAACGCGTAAATAACATATTCGCCAGATTGGGGTTTTCGATGCCAAACTATCGTTCGCGCACTTCCACACACGGCCGCAACATGGCAGGCGCCAGAGGCCTGTGGCGGGCAACCGGTGTTAAAGAAAATGACTTCGGCAAGCCAATTATTGCTGTCGTCAACTCCTTCACGCAGTTCGTGCCAGGCCACGTGCATTTGAAAGACCTCGGCCAGCTCGTCGCTCGCGAAATTGAGCAGGCCGGTGGCATCGCAAAAGAGTTCAACACCATCGCAGTCGATGACGGCATCGCAATGGGTCACGACGGCATGCTCTACTCCTTGCCATCTCGTGAGTTGATCGCCGACTCCGTGGAGTACATGGTCAACGCCCACTGCGCAGATGCCATGGTCTGTATTTCCAACTGTGACAAGATCACTCCAGGCATGCTGATGGCGTCTTTGCGCCTGAACATTCCAACCGTGTTTGTGTCCGGTGGACCTATGGAGGCTGGCAAAGTAACGCTCGCAAACGGTGAAAAACGCAAAGTTGACCTTGTCGACGCAATGATCGCCGCAGCTGATGACAACGTTTCTGACAGCGACGTTGAAAGCATCGAGCGCAGCGCATGTCCGACATGTGGCTCCTGTTCTGGCATGTTCACCGCAAACTCCATGAACTGTCTGACAGAAGCCCTGGGTCTGTCCCTTCCGGGCAATGGCTCAACTCTGGCAACGCATTCAGACCGTAAACGCCTGTTCATCGAAGCTGGTCACCTGATCGTAGATCTGGCAAAACGCTATTACGAACAGGAAGATGAGAGCGCACTGCCGCGTAACATTGCAAACTTCAAAGCTTTTGAAAATGCAATGATTATGGACATCGCGATGGGCGGTTCCACCAACACCGTTCTGCATTTGCTGGCCGCAGCGCAGGAAGGTGAAGTGGACTTCACCATGGAAGACATTGACCGCCTGTCTCGCATCGTACCAGTGCTGTGTAAGGTGGCTCCATCGATCGCCAACGTCCACATGGAAGACATTCACCGCGCAGGTGGTATCCTCGGTATTCTGGGTGAACTGGACCGTGCAGGCCTCATCGATACCTCAGTAAAATCAGTGCATGCCAAAGACTTGGCCGACGCTCTTGAGCGCTGGGACATCAAACGCACAGACAGTACAAGCGTGCGCGAGTTCTTCTCAGCAGCACCTGGTGGTGTGCCGACACAGGTCGCGTTCTCTCAGAGCTCTCGCTATGCCGAAGGTGTTGATGAGGATCGTGAAAACGGCGTTATCCGCTCCAAAGAACATGCCTTCTCACAGGATGGCGGACTGGCAGTTCTCTACGGCAATCTGGCAGAAGACGGCTGTATCGTTAAAACCGCAGGCGTTGATGAGAGCATTCTCACATTCTCCGGCCCTGCACGCATCTTTGAATCTCAAGACACAGCAGTCAGCGCGATCCTGACTGGGAAGGTGAAAGAGGGCGACATCGTTCTTATCCGTTACGAAGGCCCTCGTGGCGGTCCGGGCATGCAGGAAATGCTGTATCCAACCAGCTACCTCAAGTCCAAAGGCCTCGGCAAAGCCTGCGCACTCATCACAGATGGCCGCTTCTCTGGTGGGTCTTCCGGTTTGTCCATTGGCCATGTCTCCCCGGAAGCAGCTGAAGGCGGCAATATCGGCCTGTTGGAAGAAGGCGATATGATTGATATCGACATTCCAAACCGTAAAATCGAGATGCGTGTTTCTGATGAAGAGCTTGCCTCCCGCCGCGCTGCGATGGAAGCAAAAGGGAATGCTGCATGGAAACCTGTTGAGACGCGTAAGCGTAAGGTTACCACCGCGCTGAAAGCCTATGCTGCCATGACCACCAGCGCATCCAAAGGCGCAGTTCGTAAAGTTGACTAAGCCTCAGGTTCAATAAGACATTCAAAAGCCCCGTAGAGACCATCTCTGCGGGGCTTTCTATTGCAGGAGCGTGTTCTGAGTGGTTAGCTCGGCGCACTCACATATCGAAGATAGGGCAGGACTGTTTTCACAGAGCCAAATTTGACTTCTGCGTCTTCGGTACTGACAGCTGGGGGCACGATTACATCCTGACCAACAGTCCAGTCCGCAGGCGTTGCAACGCCCTTGGCAGACATCTGAAGCCCGTCTAGCGCGCGCAGGATTTCTGCGAAATTTCGTCCAACGGTCATTGGATAAGTCATCATCAGCTTCACTTGCTTGTCCGGCCCGATGATGAAGACTGAGCGCACAGTGGCAGAGTCTGCAGGTGTGCGGCCATCAGGAAGCACATATTCAGCAGGCAGCATGTCGAAGGCTTTGGCCATTTCAAGACCAGCATCGGCTACAATCGCAAAATCTGGCTTTGCACCGCCAACAGATTCAATGTCGACTTTCCACTTCTTGTGGTCTTCTACACCATCAACTGAAACGCCTAGGACTTTGGTGTTACGCTTTGCCCATTCTTCACTGAGCTTTGCCACAGCTCCAAATTCGGTAGTGCAAACCGGAGTAAAGTCTTTCGGATGCGAGAAGATAATTGCCCAGCTACCGCCAATCCAATCATACAGGGTGATTTCGCCCTGATCAGTTTCTACGGAAAGGTTAGGGATAGTATCGTTAATGCGTAAAACCATGAGTAATCCTCTTCTTATCCAGTACTGCGCATCGCTCAAAAGGCCTTGGACCTCCCACAGCACCAATAACATTTAAGTACCGAATTTCTGCATTCAATGGGAGCGGCTTTCAGTTCTTGATACAATTTTGTGAAGTATTAGCGTGGAGAGTTTCAACCTGATCTCTCAATAGAATTTGTTAATGCAATCAAACATATTAATCAATTGACTTTGCGTTAGTCAAAGCTTACCGTAAGTTATGACTTACCAAGATATCCTTCATGCGCTGGCAGATGATACTCGTCGCAAGATATTTGAAGATCTTCGGGCAGGTCCTAAGAATGTCAAAGCACTCTCACAGGCAAAAGGCGTCACTCGGCCAGCTGTCTCTCAGCATCTGAAAGTGCTGGAACGGGCTGGGCTGGTGGAGGCCGATCAACGCGGAACGTCGAGATTCTACGCAGTAAGGCGCGAGGGCATCTCACCTTTGCGTGACTACCTTGATCAGTTCTGGGAGGACGTCCTGAACGCTTTTGCAACTGAAGTCACCGAACAACAGGAGATGGGGCATGATCACACCAGTGGTGAAAACGATTAGGGTGGACTGTAGTCCGGAAAGAGCCTTCGAGGTTTTTACAGGGGATTTCAGTAAATGGTGGCCAATTCAAACCCATTCTGTAACAGCAATGAATGGCAGCGAACTACCTGAGGTCTTTTGTGAGCGGCAGGAAGGCGGCAAGCTATATGAAGTCGCAAAGGATGGCACGCGACATGACTGGGGAACGCTCAAAATCTATCAGCCCTCAAAAGCCCTCTCGTTTCTCTGGCACATTAATAACCCGGAGAGCATGGCAACCTGTGTGGATGTGACGTTTGAGAAGGACGGCGAGGGTACCAAAGTGGTTCTAAGCCATCATGATTGGGAGAAGATGGGCGAAATCGGCTCCACAATGCGCGAAAGCTACAACAACGGCTGGGTCAGCGTTTTTGAGGTTCATTTCAAAAACGCGTGTAATTCCAGTCCTGCTTAGAAGCAAAGCCTCGCTGTTTTTTCTCCAGCGAGGCCTGTTTGTTATCCGCGCCAGTTCAGCAGGGCCTTTTCCGCCTTCCCGATCAACCAACTGACGCACAGTCCCAAAATGGAAAGCATCGCAACTCCGACGATCAGCTGATCTGTTGCGAACAAGGAACCAGCCATCAACACATAAGCGCCAATGCCATATTCTGCGCCGATCATTTCTGCAGCGACCAGTAGAATAATCGCGATACTTGCGGAGATCCGAGCTCCGGACAGGATCGCAGGTAAGGCTCCGGGCAAAATGATCTTCCGTACGATGGAAAGCCAGCTCATACCGAAGGATTGTCCCATGCGGACCAATCCACGCTCCACATTATCAACGCCGCCATAAGTGGCGATGACTGTAGGAAAAAACGTACCAAACAGGATTGTCGCAACTTTAGAGCCTTCCCCGATTCCGAACCAGATGATGAAGAGCGGCAGCAAGGCAATCTTTGGAATTGGAAAAAACGCCGAGGTGAGTGGAAGAAGGCTGGATCGTGCCAGTGAGAACAGCCCAATCAGCAATCCCACCAAAATGCCGAGTGCTGTTCCAATGCTCCAGCCAAAGACAAGCCGATAAAGACTTGTGCTCACGTGCTTCCAGAATAGACCTGAATTATAGAGATCTAAGAAGGCCTGAAACGCTTCTGATGGTGCTGGCAAAACCAGATTGCTGATGATACCTGTGCGGGAGCCAAACTCCCAAAACAGCACCAACGCCAGAAATACAAATGGAGCAACAAAACGGATTGGGCGGGGCTTAAACCCACCTCCACGAAATGGAACTTTCTTGCGGTTTACCGGATTAGACATCGGCAAGCTCCCTGTCGGCAGCAAGAGCTTCTTCACGCATCATGTGCCACAACTGCTGCTGCACCTCCTCAAGCTCAGCGGCACGTTCACGGCGTTCATTTAGCGGGATAGAGATCTCTACAACATCGCGAACCTTGCCCGGGCGGCGAGACAACACAATGACCTTGTGGCCAAGGCGAACAGCTTCAGCAAGATTATGCGTCACATAGCAAGCAGAGAATGCCTCACGGGCCCAAAGAGCCACCAGATCATCCATCAGAAGTTCTCGTGTCTGGCTGTCCAAAGCTGACAGAGGCTCATCCATGAGCAGAAAGGCAGGGCGAACTGCTAATGCTCGCGCAATTGCCACGCGCTGCTTCATCCCACCGGATAGCTGGCGTGGAAGTGCATCATGAAACTCTGAGAGGTTGGTGCGTGCAAGCACATCATCAATGATCGCCTTGCTCTGCTGTTTGGAAAGCTTGTGGTCTTCAAGCACCAAAGAGATATTCCCGGCCACAGAGCGCCATGGCAGCAACGCAAAATCCTGAAAGATGTAGGTGAGGGGATTGAGAGACCCTTCTGGTGCTTGACCTGCGATATAAGCGGCGCCCTTGCTCGGCTCTTCAAGTCCGCCCATCAGACGCAGCAACGTAGATTTTCCGCAACCGGACGGACCGATGATCACGGCAATCTCGCCGGGCTCAAAGGTCAGGTTGATATCATTCAGAACTTCGACTGAGCCGTAGGCGTGCGAGAGATTTTCAATGGAAATTTGCATGTAATCCAACCGGATTATGAGAAAAGGCATTGCCCACCCGCAGCGGGCAATGCGTGAGTTGGATTAGAAGGTTTCGACGAACTTCACATCAACCAACTTGTCGAGTGTTACACCTGCTGGTACCAACTTCTCGCTCTTGAACCAGTTGAGCTGGTCTTCAACACTCGCCATGTTTAGCGCAGCACCTTCGTTAAGACGCATCGCTCCATTGCGAATGGATGGAGCAGCTTTCTCATATGGACGATCAGCATAGACGTACTTATGAATGAGCTTCACCATTTCTTCAGCTGCCGCATCTCCGGCGGATTTGTCCACCAGAGCCGCGTTAAAGTCAGCTGCGCCTTTGGAGTAGGCGCCAAGGAAGGTCTTCACCAGCTCAGGATTACTATTAATGTTCTTCGCGGAGGTAAAGACAGTGGTCACCTGATAATTCGGTACATAGTCAGAGACTTTGCCGATCATTTCCACTTGTGGGGACTTGGCAAGGCCTTTTGCGATGTGGGGAACAATAGACCACGCATCAATCTGACCACTCTTCAGTGCACCAATCACCGCACCAACTTTTTGGAGCGGACGGATCTTGATGTCTTTGCGGTCAAAACCTTCTTTATCTGCAATTTTATGCGCCATGTAATGGAAAGACGAGCCTGCTGTCGTCACACCAAAGCTCTTGCCTTTTAGATCAGCAGGAGTTTTCAGGCCTGCATCAAACGCAGCTTTAGAGGCAAGGATCATCTGGCCGTCAATGCCAGCTTCTTCCTGTAGCGCGCCACCAATCACTTTCACAGCGCCCTTATCGGCAAGACTGATCAAGCCACCGGAAATCGCGGTAAGGCCGAAGTCCACATCGCCGGAGGCGATAGCAAGCGCCATTGGTTGTGCGGCTTGAAAGAACTTGAACTCAACTTCCAGACCAGCTTCGTTGAAATAACCCTTTTCAAACGCAACAAAATTCGCCGCATGAGAAGTGAAGCGCAAGGCGCCGACAGTGATCTTCTCTGCTGCAGTTGCTGTAGTCGCAAACGTTCCTGTTAGAACCGCTGCGCCCATCAAAACGCCGCTTAAAATACCGCGTACCTTCATCTTTATCCTCTTAAGTGAACCTTGAGAGCAAACTCTCGTCAATCAAAGCGTATTCCTGAAAAGTGGCAACTGTTTTCCGGTAGGATACGCAGTAAAAATCTTTTGCAGTCTATAGATCCCTATGGAAAATGACTGCGTCAATCACTTCAATCGTGCATAGATTAGTCATATAACGCAACCCGGCGCACATGAGACTTGCAATATTCTCAATCTGAATAGGTTCGCTTTCACTATCCAACGCATTTATATGCTGTAGTTCCACAATAATGCGACCAAAGATGCTTCTAGGTTTCGTGCAGATAAATCATCTATACAAAATTCTAGGAGAAAGGCCGGAAGTGATCGCTCAATCCCGGCCTTTAATTTAGTCCAATTGATGAATTCAATTTGGTCAGAGAGTCGATCTAGCCACCGGTAAGAAGTTTGGTCATCACATTTTCAATAATCTTGTGACCACCGTCTTGATCGAGGGACATGATAGACTCTGGATGGAACTGAACAGCGCCAATAGGCTCATTCTTGTGTTCAATTGCCATGATCACACCGTCTTTGGTCTCTGAGGTTACCTCAAGGCAATCTGGCAACACATCCCGTTTAGCAAACAAGGAGTGATAACGGCCAACACTGACAGGTGAACTCAGCCCATCAAACAGCTTGGAACTGTGACTGAAGGAAACAAGAGATGGCTTGCCATGCACAGGCACATCAAGCTGGTCAAGTTCACCGCCAAACGCTTCGGTCAGCGCCTGCAGACCAAGACACACACCAAAAATTGGCAGCTTGCGTGCTCGGGCCCGTTCGATGGTAGCCCGGCAGTCAAAGTCCTTCGGAGAACCTGGGCCAGGGGACAATACGACCAGATCCGGACGAACCTGATCAAAGACATCATCCAGCACCGGACTACGGTAAGTCACAACCTCAGCGCCTGTCTGACGGAAGTAATTTGCCAGTGTATGCACGAAACTGTCTTCGTGGTCGACGAGTAGAATCTTTTTGCCTTTGCCCGGTTTAGCCTTAACCACTTCCTCTTCAGAGGTAAGCGCAAGTCCAGCTTCGCGAACAGCAGCAATCATCGCAGATGCTTTCAGCTCAGTCTCAGCTTCTTCATCCTCTGGGATGCTGTCATAAAGCAGCGTCGCACCTGCGCGGATCTGAGCCACACCATCTTTGATACGAACTGTGCGCAGCGTCAGACCTGTGTTCATATCGCCATTAAACAACACGGCACCGATCGCACCACCATACCACGCACGGGAACTCCTTTCGTGGTCCTCGATAAACTGCATGGCCCAACGTTTCGGCGCACCAGTAACAGTTACAGCCCATGTATGAGAAAGGAACGCATCCAGCGCATCCTTGCCATCAAGCAGAGTGCCTTCGATGTGATCCACGGTATGAATCAGACGAGAATACATCTCGATCTGACGACGACCAATCACACGGACAGACTCTGGAACACAGATGCGGCTCTTATCGTTCCGGTCCACGTCAGAACACATGGTCAGTTCTGCTTCGTCTTTGGCGGAGTTCAGCAGCTTGCGGATTTGTGCTTCATCTTCAATCGCGTTCTTGCCGCGGCGGATCGTGCCGGAAATCGGGCATGTCTCCACACGGCGACCACCAGTCACCCGCACATACATCTCAGGAGAGGCACCAACCAGATATTCGGCGTTGCCTAGGTTGATGAAAAAGGAATAAGGCGAAGGGTTGATCTGCTGCAAACGTCGGGAAACAGCAGATGGTGGGTTTTTGCAAGGCTCATAGAACACTTGACCCGGTACGGTCTCAAAGAGATCACCGCGCTTGAAGTAGTCGACTGCAGAGCGCACCAGATCAGCGTACTCACCCGGCTCATGGTCACCACGCGCTGGAGTTTCAGTCGCAGCCTTATAGGGCGTCTCTTCACCATCACGCGGCAGACCGTCTGTCGTCTTGGCGTTGAACTCAAAATCGTATTCCAGCACATGGGCTTTACGGCCATAGTGGTCAACAATCAGGATTTCATCGGGCAGAAACAACACCATGTCCCGCTGGTCGTCAGGACGTTGCAGCTTCTGATTAATCGGCTCAAATTGGAACGTCAGATCATATCCGAATGCGCCATACAGCCCGAGTTGATCGTCATCACAGGAAAACAGATCAACAAGTGTACGCACTACGGAGAAGGTTGAAGGCTGGCGGGAGCGCTCTTCCTCTGAAAAAGCTCTGTCCGGCGTCTTGATGGTTAGATCAATGCGGTACTCGCCTGCATTGAAATTTGCGATATCCTCGTGACCATCCAATGCGCCATGAACGGCAGGCATCAGCACGCGCCCGCGCTCGTTCAGCGCCTGAATGGTAATCTTGCGATCGTTGGATTCAATCAGCAGCGGTGGGTTGGCCAGTGCCATATCCCAGCGCGTGTAGCGGCCCGGATATTCGTAGGAAGAGGAAAGCACAGCACCGCGTTGACGGTCCAGTCTGTCCATCCATTCGCTTGTACCAGCGGCATAATCAGCATTTCGGCTTTTACGGCGGATGATAACGCCGCCTTTGCTCTTATAAGTCCGTTCTGCCGTAATCGGCATGGTCAATCCTCCGGGTCGTGCACACCTGTTTCCGATGTTTGCGAGGCGGTAGATACAACAAAGCCGCCTGCAGAAAATGCGGCGGCTTGGAAATTACAGGTCAACAAGACATGCGTGTTCAGCCACCGTCACCGGCGCCACCACCACAGCATGTTTTGTGCTTGCATAGTCATCATGCGATTTTCATAACCTAAGGAGCTCATAGGTGCAACTCCTGAAACAAAATTGCACCCAGCAATGAAAAGAAGAGCCCTTCAACCCATCGTGAAGAGCTCCCCATCATCAACTTAAGCACATGCGTGCTGGATAAGGCGGTCTAGGAAACCGTCGCATTTGTCGAGTTCGGACTGTTTGATATACTCGTCCGGTTTATGAGCCTGCTCGATGCTACCTGGGCCACACACCACGGTTGGGACTTTCAAAATGGTCTGGATCAGGCCAGCTTCTGTGCCATAAGCAACTTTTGCGTGGTCGTTGCGACCAGCCAGTTTCTTCGCCAGAACAGTCACATCCGCTTCCACTTCCGTATCCAGTCCTGGGATCTCAGAGTAAGGAATGAGCTCGATATCTGCCTTTTCAGAAACTTTGCGCATTTCAGGAAGAAGCTCCTCCGTGGCATAACGCCTGATCTCATCCATGCAAGCCTGAAGGCTTTCAGTTGGCAGCACGCGGAACTCAAAAATCACTTCGCAGTGTTCCGGTACAATGTTGAGTGCAGTTCCACCTTTCATGACACCTGTGTGAGCGGTGGAGTACGGTAAATCAAACAGATCATCACTAGGACCTGCTGCCAGTTCCCGTGCCATCTCTTCCAGTTTTGCAACAAGGCGAGCACCATAATGCACGGCGTTTACGCCCTGTGGTGCGAGAGACGAGTGGCAGGAAAGGCCGGTAAACACAGCACGGTATGAGGCTTTGGATTTATGTGCCACCACAACCTGCATTTCAGTCGGCTCACCAACGAAACATGCTTCCGCCTGAAACCCTTCGCCAGCCAACTTATGAAGCACAGGCTGAACACCGGTGCAGCCAGTTTCTTCGTCATAAGAGAACATGAGGTGGAACGGCTTGTTCAGCGATGCCTTGAGCATCTCTGGCACTTTGGCAAGAGAGCACGCAACAAAGCCTTTCATGTCACAGGAACCGCGACCGTATAGCAGACCGTCTTCTTCGCGAAGGGAGAACGGGTTACTGCTCCAGTCTTGTCCTTCAACCGGCACCACATCTGTGTGGCCTGAAAGAATGTAACCATCGGTCCCATCTCCACCGATCGTCGCAAATAGGCTCGCCTTCTCACCTGTCTCGTCTGGCAGTATGGAAGAAGAGACCCCCAGATCATTAAGATACTCTTCGATCCACTTGATCAGGGGGAGATTGGTTTTTGCGCTGACCGTGTCAAAGCTAACCAGCTTTGCAAGGACTTCTTGGCTTGTCATTGTCATGGAAATTTCTTTCAGGAAATCGGAATCGTGAGTTCTGACTATAGAAAGAGAAATCCATAAGGAAAAGTACGTTTACGAGCTTTCGTTGACATGCCGCAGCGTTGTTTCGCCTTTACCCCACAGCCATGCCGCTCCGCGCACACCAGAGCTGTCGCCGTGTTTGGCCTTACGGATATCAAAATCATAACCATCAGAGAAAATGTAAGGACGCATCGCAGCAGGAAGATCCTTGTAAATCTCTTCCACGTTAGACATGCCACCAGCGAGTACAAAACAGTCCGGATCTAAAATGTTGGCTGCCATCGCCAAGGCGCGGCCCAAGCGGCTTACATAACGCTGATAGGTGCCCATGGCAGCTTCGTCGCCAGAGCGCATCAACTCAATGATCTCGCTGCCCTTCAGCGGTTTTCCAGTAGCATTCTCATAATCCCACTGGAAACCTGTGCCAGAGCACAAAAGGTCAATCGTGCCGTGGTGTCCGGTCCAATTGAGCGGACCTGGGAACTCGCCTTCCTGCATCCAAGGCACAGTAACGTTGCCCCATTCGCCGCCAATGCCGTTAGCGCCTTTATGGGGGCGTCCATTAATCGCAATGCCTGAGCCACAGCCAGTGCCAATGATGATGCCGTGAACAACTCCGCATCCTGCACCCGCTCCATCAATGGCTTCAGAAACCGCCATGCAATTGGCATCGTTTTGAATGCGCACTTCACGGCCAAGTGCATCTGTAAGATCTTTATCGAGAGGTTTGCCGTTCATCCAAGTGGAGTTTGCGTTCTTAACCAGCCCTGTGCTTGGTGAGATAGAGCCCGGAATGCCAATGCCCACTGTGCCGACTTCGCCAGTGGCTGCCTCCGTTGCAGCAACCAGTCCGATAACAGCTTCTACGCAACCCTGATAATCGTTCTTGGGAGTTGGAACACGTTTGCGAAACAGTTCTTCACCTTCGTTAGAAAGTGCCAGCGCTTCAATTTTAGTACCACCCCAGTCAAGTCCAATTCGCATGTTCCAGTCATTCCCCCATTACAATCATAAAAGGCATTCGCCTCTGTATTCTTTGTTCTTTTCTGGATTAGTCACGTCGCTGGGGCATTTCAAAAGCACCCGCGTCGTTTCCATCCAATGCATCCAGCTGTTTGCCGTAGCTTTTAAATTTTCTCAAAATCTCTTTCATCTCAGTTGGAGAAAGAGGTGCAGGTTCTCCCAGAACCAGCGCAGATAAATACTGATCAGCCAAGGCTTCCACTTCACCGGCAAGCCCAAACGCCTTGTGCAGTGAAGGGCCAAAAGTAATTTGTCCATGATGTGCCAAAAGGCAAGCCTTCCGGTCTTCTAGCGCATTGATCATTGCTTGAGATAGGGCTTTGGTTCCGAACGTGGCGTAATCTGCGCATTTGATCTGATCACCGCCAGCAATAGCTACCATATAATGAAAGGCCGGAATGCCTTTGTTATGGGTTGAAAGCGCAGTCGCTCTGGCTGAATGACAGTGAACAACCGCCTCTGCTTCTTTGTAGTTCCGGTAGATGTCCATATGCATGCGCCACTCGGACGAAGGCAAGTAATCCCCAAAGTATCCGCCTTCAAGATCCATGAAGACAATCTTCTTGATCTCCAGGTCTTCGTAAGGAATGCCAGAAGGGGTGATGAGCATACCGTTTTCATATCGGGCGCTCACGTTGCCGGAGGTTCCATGTGTCAAACCAGTGCTTTGTAAAGCACGCGCCGTTCTTATAACTTCCCGGCGAAGCTGGTTCTCAGCTGTTGTCATAACATGTCTCCGATTGCTGTAGCCTGAGCAAATGCAAGGCTAGCTGCATTGGTTTGCTTCAGGCAATAGCGCTCAATGCGTATCTTTGTTCTCTTTTTCTCTGCGCCTGCGCAAGGCTTCGTTGAGGTCTGGTGCCGCAGAAACAAGGATACGTGTGTAAGGATGTTTGGGATTGGAAAAGACTTCTCCGGTTGGACCTTCTTCAACAATCCGGCCAGCGTTCATCACAATCACCCGGTCAGTGATAGCCTGCACAACAGACAGATCGTGTGAAATGAACAGATAAGCCATACCTAGCCGATCACGCAAATCTGCAAAGAGATCCAGAATTTGTGCTCTGATGGAAACATCAAGCGCAGAAACGGGTTCATCCGCGACGATCAGGCTTGGATTGGTGACCAGCGCACGCGCAATCGCGATACGCTGCCGTTGTCCGCCAGAAAATTCGTGCGGATATTTGTTGGCATCTGCAGAAGAAAGCCCCACGCTTTCCAAAACCTCATGAACGCGTTTTTTACGTTGAGAACGAGACAGTTCGTTGCGCATGAGGTGCAAAGGCTCACCCACGGTACGTTCAACCGTATGCCGCGGATCAAAGCTTCCATAAGGATCCTGGAACACGGCTTGAATACCCAGCTGCAAATCCTGACGGTCTTTTCGTGAAACCGAGTAGGGGTCTTTGCCAAGAAACTGGATATGACCAGCGTTCGGAGGCGTCAGTCCCAAAATAGTGCGTGCAAGGGTGGATTTACCGCATCCACTTTCACCCACCAGACCCATGCTCTGACGCGGGGCGACGTGGAAGGAGACATGTTGCACGGCTCGGTGCCACTGTCTGCGTGTGAAGATGCTGGCGCGAGGGAGAGGATATTCCCGCAGCACATTGCTCACCTGCAAGAGTGGCTGTGTGACCTCGTCAACTGGCTCTTGCCGTGGAACAGGTACGTGGTTGGAGGCTTCAAACAGCTTCTTGGAATAGGGGTGAGAAAGGTTGTCGAACAGCTCGCAAGTCGGGCCGCGCTCAACAATCACCCCGTCTTTCATAATCGCAACAGTGTCCGCCATGTCAGCAACAACTGCCAGATCGTGCGAAATGAGCAGCATGGCCATCTGTTCTTTGCGCACGATGTCTTTTAGCAATGTCAGGATCTGCGCCTGAACCGTCACATCAAGTGCGGTGGTCGGCTCATCAGCAATCAACACCTTGGGCTTACAGGCGATGGCAATGGCGATGACAACGCGCTGCCTCTGTCCGCCGGAAAGCTGGTGAGGGAAACGATCAATCAAACCATATTCAAGACCAAGACCAACCCGTTCCAGAACATCGATGGTCTGGTCCATCGCTTCCTTGCGCGTAAGACCCTGGTGCCAGCGAAGGCCTTCAGCAACTTGCTCGCCAATGGTGCGGGTTGGGTTGAGAGCGGTCAGCGGCTCCTGAAAGACCATAGAGATGTCTTTGCCACGTACATGGGTCATCTCTGTATCTGTAGCGCGCGTGAGGTTCTTGCCCTCAAACATCAGATCGCCAATCTGATGAGCACCCTCTGGTAAAAGCTGCATTGCTGAGAGCGCACTCATGGATTTACCGGAGCCACTTTCGCCGACGAGACCGAGAATTTTGCCCTGCTCAAGGTCAAAACTCACATTGCGCAGGATCGGCTTGCCAGAAATGGAAACGCAAAGGTCAGTGGTGGAAAAAACAGAGGTCACGCAACTCTCCTCCGCATCTTGGGATCCAGCAAATCCCTAAGCCCATCGCCAAGCAGGTTAAAACCAAGAACGGAAAAGATAATCGCAAATCCCGGATAAAGCGCCAGTTGTGGTGCAAAGGCAACCATGGTCTGGGCCTCGTACAACATGCGGCCCCAACTCGCCATGGGTGGTTGCGTCCCCAAACCAAGATAGGAGAGGCCTGCCTCTGAAAGGATTGCAAGAGAAAGCTGAATGGTTGCCTGCACGATCAACAAATTAGCAATGTTCGGAATAACGTGTTCCAGAGTGATCAAAAACGAGCTCTTGCCGGAAATGCGGGCGGCAAGCAAAAACTCGCGTCCTGAAAGAGACAAGGCGCCACCGCGAGCAACGCGGGCAAAAACCGGAATATTGAAGATGCCAATCGCAATTACAGCGTTGATTGTTCCTGGTCCAAAAATGGATGTGATGAGCACGGCGGAGAGCAGAGACGGAAATGCGAAAATCAGATCATTGGTGCGCATCACCAGTTCTTCCAGAAAACCCTTTTGGGCCGCTGCCAGTAGTCCCAATGGCACGCCAATCAGCATGCCGATGCCAACGGCAATCAGCGCTACAATAATGGAGGTGCGGGCGCCAACCATCAGCATGGAGAAGATATCGCGACCATACTGATCCGTCCCAAACCAGAATTCAGAACTCATCGGCTTAAGACGCTTGGAAACATCCAGAACATCGATGGCATAGGGTGTCCAGAAGACGGAAGTAACCCCGGCAATGAGAATAACGAGAGCAAGCACTGCCCCGATAACGAAAGAACGACTGTGAAAGGCTTTCTTCCAGATGGAGATTTCGTCAAAACTGGCAAGCGGCGGATAACTTGGGAGTTCCTGATTCATGCACGTCGCCTCAGTCTCGGATCAATGGCTGCGTAGGCGATGTCGACAAGGAATGTCACAAAGATTGTAAGAGCAACGAGCAACATGACACTGCTCTTCACTACGATCAGATCGCGCTGAGTAATGCCTTGGAAAATCAGACGCCCTAGGCCTGGTAGGTAAAAGAGGTTTTCAATAATCACCGTACCTGCGATCAGGAAAGAGAACTGAAGACCCAGAATAGTCAGGACCGGAATAAGAGCATTGCGTACGCCGTGTCTCCAAAGCGTGGCTTTGTTGGAGAGCCCTTTGGCACGCGCTGTGCGGATATAATCTTCATGCAAAACATCCAGCAAGGCTGAGCGCATCACGCGGGCCAGAATACTCGCTTGGGGGAGAGCCAGCGCGATAACGGGCAACAAGAGCGCCTGCAATGAGCCGAAGAAGCTCACATCCCAACCCGGGAAACCACCAGATGGTAAAACCCGCAGCACGATCGCAAACACGTAAACCAGCAAAATGGCAATCCAGAAGTTTGGGATAGCAATGCCGATCTGGGCAATGGACATAATACCTGTGTCGATGACCTTGCCATGATAGCGGGCAGAGTAAACGCCGATCGGTATAGCAATGATTGTCGAGAGGATCAGTGCGCCAGTTGCAAGCGGAAGGCTGACCTGAATGCGTTCGCCGATCAGTTCAGAAACCGGAACTGAATATGTGTAGCTCACACCAAATTCACCCCGCAACATGCCCAGTAACCAGTTCACATAGCGGGTGGATAAAGGAGCGTTGAGGCCAAGTTCAGCGCGCAGAGCTGCGAGTGTGTCAGGCTGCGCATTCAGCCCAAGCATCACTTCAGCCGGATCACCGGGAATAACCTCAAGCACAACGAAGATGACGAGGCTTGCGGCCAGGAGAGTTGTCAGTAAGCCTATGAGACGAAGGAACGCAAACCAGAGCATCGGACAAATCCGCTAAACCAATCAAACTTGCGTTGCACAAGCAAATTGCACAATGAGAGAAAAGGGTTACCCCTAAAGTAACTGTCAGTTTGGCAACCGCTTAAACCATATAATTTGGAATAGCAATTGAGAAGGACTGCGATTGCGGTTGCAACCGCAGTCCTGTGCAAATATCTACGTGTATTTGCTATGTGTTTTTAGTTATTCGCCCAATAGACCTGCGACAGATCGTTACCCGGTGTAGGGGAGTTTCGCCAAAGCCCCTTCACATTGGCATTCCACACAGCAGATTTCGCCAACTGGAACAGGTAGACGTTCACAGCATCCTCGGAGATGACTTGCTGTGCCTGCTTCAAAAGCTCATACCGCTTCTCTTCGTCAACAGTCACATTCAGCTCTTCAATCAGTTGTTTGAAAGCATCACTGTTGTAGTTGAAGTAGTACTTATCGCGCGCATAGATACCAATATCCATCGGCTCAACATGAGAAACGATTGTGAAATCGTAATTGGTTTCCTTGAAGACCTCGGAAAGCCACTGCGCCCATTCAACAGGCACGATCTTCAAATCAATGCCGATCTTCTTCAGATCGGAGGCAATCAGCTCACCACCACGACGGGCATAGGTCGGTGGTGGCAGTTTCAGCGTTGCGCTGAAGCCATCTGGATACCCAGCTTTGGCAAGAAGCTCTTTCGCTTTTGCCGGATCATAAGGGTAAAGCCCTGTCAGATCATTATAAGCGGGATGGTGCGGAGCAAAGTGCGTTCCAATTGGCGTACCAAGTCCAAACATTGCCCCGTCAATCAAGGCTTGCTTATTGACCGCATGCGAGATTGCCTGACGCACGAGCTTGTTCTTGAGCGGGTCGCGAGTGTTGTTCATCGCAAGGATGGTTTCACCCTCAGTCGTGCCAATAGCAACTTCAAAGCGTGGGTCCGCTTGAAACTGAATAATGGTTTCTGGAGCGGAAAATGTCGGGAACGCATCCAGATCGCCAGAGATCATTGCAGCAAAGGCGGCATTGGGATCAGAGATGAAACGGAAAGAGGCTTTATCCAGCTTCGGTTGTTCACCCCAATACTGGTCGAAACGGGAAATCCGAATTTCCTGCCCCTTCATCCAACGGTCAAACTTGAACGGTCCGGTGCCCACAGGCTGCGTCTTGTTCGTCTCAGCCGTTTTAGGAGATACAATTACCGCATCGCCCCAAGCCAGATTGTAAGCAAGATTTCCGCTTGGCGTAGTGAGCTTGATGTCAACGGTTTGCGGATCTACGACAACCACATCAGAGATCGCTGCAAAGAGCGGCTTCTGGGCATTTACGCTGCCTTCAGCGCGAGCACGATCCAAGGAAAACTTTACGTCATCGGCAGAAAACGGCGTTCCATCATGAAAGAGGACACTCGTCTGCAAATGGAAGCGATAGGTCATGCCATCTTCGCTCACATCCCACGATTTGGCGAGAGAGGGCAGAACACTTCCGTCTGGCCCGATACGTGTCAGGCCTTGAAAAACGTTTTGATAGACCACTTCATCGATAGCAGCTGCAGCCCCTGCAGTTGCATCAAGATGCGGTGGTTCGAGTACCATTCCCAAAGACAGGGAAGATTTGGCTTCAGCAGAACCGTGCGCACCTGTTAGTGCAGCAAGGACGAGGGCCGCGCCTCCGGCAAGGCAAAGCAGCCGGCTTTTTAATGACTTTGCATGCATTCCATTCCGTCCCTTATACTTTAAGAGTGCACGTGATCAGACAGTGTTCTTGTTATTGGTCTTGCATCAGGCTCCGTCAAAAGAGAGTACGCGGCCAGTGCCATCACTTTGGCGCTGTCAACGAGATCCTCAATTCCAACAAATTCGTCCGGCCTATGCGCCATTTCAAGTTTGCCTGGACCATACGCAATACAATCGTGCAAGTGGCCCAATCGTGTTATGTGCTTCTGATCATAAGTCCCCGGAGAGACAACATATGATGCATCCTTTTGAAGCACGTCTTTAATTCCGCCTGCAACAGCGCGAGCGACTGGGGAGTCCTTCTCTGCCATCACGGGGAGAACTTCAAGGAGATCCTTAAGTTCATATTCGAAATTTCTACGTGTTTTACGCAGATTTTCTAATATTTCAACTATCTCTTGTTTCACATCCTCCAGCGGCTCCTCAATCAGGAATCGACGATCCAGTATGATGCGGCAACTATCTGCAACGCAAGGGGAGGGAAGACCATCGTGTCCTTCATCCTGCCCACCATGTAAAGAATTGATATTTAACGTGGATGATCGGGCGCCCGGAGGAATAACCGGCATTTGTGTTTGTTTTTTGCTGAGCGCAGGGTAAAGCTCGTTTTCCAGCACATTCAGGAAAGCACTCATGTGACGAATTGCGCTGTCACCCAAAAACGGCATTGAGCCGTGAGCAATCGAGCCGCGCGTCTCAATTTCACTCCACCATACCCCTCGGTGCCCAAGACAAACCTGATCTTTGTGCAAAGGTTCAGGGATGATCACATGGTCGACACGCGGTTTGGAAAAGTAGCCATGTCTGGCAAGATAAGCCACACCGCCAAGGCCGCCGGATTCCTCATCAACCGTTCCTGATATCTCGATGGCACCACAAAACTCAGGGAAACATTCAATCAGACTCTCTGCCGCGATTATGGAAGAGGCCAGACCGCCTTTCATATCACAGGCACCGCGCCCAAAGACCTTTCCGTCTTTTACCACGCCAGCAAAGGGATCAACCGTCCAGCCATACCCCACCTCGACAACATCAATATGGGAGTTGAAGTGGACACAAGGGCCGGGACCGCGACCTTCATAGCGACAAATGACATTGATACGCGGGTAACGGTCAGAGTCTCCGGGGGTGCTCTCTCCTCTGACATACTCGACAGCAAAGCCTTTACGCTTCAAGCGCTCGCCGATGAACTCTGCACAGGGACGATAAGCTTCTCCGGGAGGATTGATTGTCGGAAAAGCTATCAGGTCACGAGTGAGCGCAACAAGCTCATCCACTTTCCGCTCAACGGATTGGCTTAATTCCTCCCGCATCTTCCCCCCAGAACAAATGCTTAAATGAATTAAATGATATCGTGACCGTTCCCAAATCGACTGAATACCCCTGAAAAATAATGGAGTATCTCGGAGCGCGCAGACTGGTAAAAAGCCTTAATTATTTTCGAGAGAATGTGTGGAACACTGAAACTCCACGTGTTTTGAGGGTTTTGGGCTACAGCATCTAAGTTTACGAATAGTCTATTCGTTTGTTTGAAAGTGATCCTGAAAATATGACTGGCAATAGCATAAGCAAAATCACACCTGTGATTCTGTCGGGTGGGTTTGGATCTCGCCTCTGGCCTCTGTCCCGTAGAGAAAGGCCAAAACAATTCTTGCCAATCTTTTCAGGTCAAAGTCTCTTTCAAAAGACATGTGAGCGTGTCAGCTCCCAGCAGTTCCGTGCACCGCTGGTTATCTCAAATCAAGACCATCGCTTCCTGATCGGTGAGCAAATGGCCGAACTTGGGATAGAGCCACAAGCTATAGTATTAGAGCCATGCGGACGAAACACGGCTGCTCCCGCTGCTCTTGCTGCACTCATGGCGCTTGAAACAGATAAAAACGCAATTGTCCTCCTGTTACCATCGGACCATCTGGTCGCTGATGACAAGGAGTTCTTGTGTGCTGTCGATGCCGCTCATGCAGCTGCTGAAGCTGGTCAGATCGTCACATTTGGTATTGAGCCAAGTGAACCCAACACCGGATACGGTTATATCAAACTCTGCGAGGGGGCGGCATCTGTCCGCAAAGTTGATGCCTTTGTCGAGAAACCGGATCTGGCAACGGCTGAAGAGTTCCTTAAAGACGGCAACTACCTTTGGAATGCTGGCATCTTCATGTACTCCGCAGCTGCCATGCGCGACGCCTTCTTAAAACACGCGCCTGACATCTGGGAGCAAGTTGCTAAGGCCTCCAATAACGCACGACGCGATCTGGACTTCCTGCGGCTTGAAGAAGAAGCCTTCGCTCAGGTGCGCAACATCTCCTTCGACTATGCAATTATGGAAAATGAAGTGAACGTCGCCTGCGTTCCAACTGATCCGGGGTGGAGCGATCTTGGATCATGGCCTGCTATTTGGGAGTCTATGGCGAAGAATGATGAGGGTAACTCCGCTTTGGGCGAAGCGATCTTCGAACAGTCCAAAAATTGCCTCGTTTATTCTGAAGATGCCCTTGTCAGTGTTGTAGGGCTTGAAGACGTTGTGGTCGTCAACACCAAGGATGCGCTTCTGGTTGCCGCAAAAGATAAGGCACAGGACGTGAAGAAGGTGGTGGAGCAGCTGGACAAGGCCAATAGGCCGGAAACCGTACAGCACCGCCGTGTATACCGTCCATGGGGCTGGAGCGAGCGCATCTCTGAAGGTGAGCGCTTCCGCGTCCAGTCCATGATGATTGAGCCCGGCAAGGGGCTGACCTTGCAGCGCCACATCCACCGTGCAGAGCACTGGGTTGTTGTAAGTGGCACGCTGGAAGTGACCATTGATGGGAAAGATGAGCTGATTTCAGAAAATCAGTCCGTGTTTGTCCCGCTTGGCGCAAGGCACAAACTACAAAACCCGGGAAAAATCCCGGTTCGCATGATCGAAGTCCAGTCCGGCGCATACATTGCCGAGGATGATATCCTGCGAGTATAACGTGAATTTGAAAACCGTTGGGTGAGAAACGTCTCACAACCAAACGGAGTTTGATAAAAGCGTCACGTCTCTGCATTACCAGTGACCTGAAGCTTGTCTAGGAGAAATTATGTCAGTTAAGCCGGTTTCACAGCTAACGCCAAACACCTTGGCCTATGAAACGACACCGTTGGTCAAGCCGACCGGTTTTCGCGAGTACGATGCACGCTGGCTCTTTGAAAAAGAGATCAACCTGAAGGGCATTCAGGCGTTGGGCGAGGGACTTGGAACCCTCATTCATGAACTTGGCGTACGTCCTGAGATCGTTACTGGTCACGACTTCCGCGGCTACTCCGCATCCATCAAGATGGCACTGGTCACCGGCCTGATGTCTGCAGGCATCAAAGTGCACGACATTGGCCTCGCTATGTCTCCAATGGCTTATTACGCTCAGTTCGATCTGGATGTGCCATGCGTTGCTATGGTCACTGCTTCCCACAACGACAACGGCTGGACTGGTGTGAAGATGGGTGCAAACCGCCCGTTGACCTTCGGACCAGAAGAAATGGGCCGCCTTAAAGAGATCGTTTTGGAAGGCGCCAGTGACCTGCGTGGTGGCGGAGCTTACGAATACCATCCTGATTTGACTGACCGTTACATCGCAGACCTCACAGAACGCGAAAAGTTCAAGCGTCCAATCAAAGCTGTCGTCGCATGTGGCAACGGCACGGCAGGTGCGTTTGCTCCGCGTATTCTCGAAGCGCTGGGCGTAGATGTTATTCCGCTGGATTGCGAGTTGGATCACACTTTCCCGAACTACAACCCGAACCCGGAAGACATGAAGATGCTTCATGCGATCCGTGACAAAGTGCTGGAAACCGGCGCTGAAGTCGGTCTGGGTTTTGATGGTGATGGTGACCGCTGTGGTGTGGTCGACAACGAAGGCGAAGAGATCTTCGCTGACAAAGTCGGCGTCATGCTGGCTCGCGATATCTCCGCCCTTCATCCGGAAAGCCAGTTTGTGGTTGATGTAAAATCAACCGGTCTGTACCACACCGATCCGGTCCTCAAGGCCAATGGTGCAAAGACTGATTACTTCAAAACAGGCCACTCCTACATCAAGCGCCGCGTAACGGAGCTTGGTGCTGTTGCTGGTTTTGAAAAGTCCGGCCACTACTTCTTCAATCCGCCAATCGGTCGTGGATATGATGACGGTGTTGTCTCTGCGATTGCCATTCTGGATATGATGGACCGCAATCCGGATAAGAGCATGGCTGATCTGCGTCGTGATCTGCCAAAGACCTGGGGCTCACCAACCATGGCCGCCAAATGCGCGGACGAGATCAAGTACGATGTGGTTGATCGTGTGGTTGCGCGCTTCAAATCCATGCATGCTGACGGCGCGAAGGTATCTGGTCAGGATATCGCTGATCTGATCACCGTGAACGGTGTCCGTGTTGTGTGTGAAGATGGAACATGGGGCCTTGTCCGTGCATCCTCCAACAAACCAGAGCTGGTTGTTGTTGTTGAAAGCCCGGTCTCAGAAGTGCACCTGCACGAGATGTTCAAAGCAATGGATGCAGTTCTTCGCGAGAACCCAGAGGTTGGTGACTACAACCAGACACTGGCAGAACTCGCTTAAGACACCACCTAAAAAACAGACTAAAAAACGCCGGTCCAAAAAGGCCGGCGTTTTTTGTTTTAGGCTCTCTGCTTACCTTGGGCAAGTTAGTAGCCAGCGAAGTAGAGCAGGTCCACGATGTATTTGCGCATTGCAGGGCCATGTGGTGCGGGCAGGCCAACAAGAGCATCGTAAAGGCGGACCTCACTATCACACAGCTTTGTATCGGTTGGATCAGCAGCGAAAATGCGGCTTAGGGAATCCATTGGATATACCTTCATCAGCGCATCAAATGCCGGGTTCGCAGGCAGATACAAATCTGCATCAGTCGGCTTATCCGCAGGCTTGCCAATCACACGCACTTTCTTCTGTGCAGGCTCTGCAATGTAATGGATCACGAGCCCATCGTCCTTGGCTTTAACCTGAGCATCCGCGAGCAACTGGAGCAGCGCGAGCCCTTCCTGCGTGCTTTCACTCTCTACCACGGTGTAGCTGTCCAGAAACGCACCAGTGGAACCGGAAAAAACCTGAGCACAAACCAGCTCACCTTTGCTTTTCTTCAGTTTTAAGGTGAGAGCACGTTTGGCCTTGAGGACCGTGATGATCTTATCGTCATCAGCATATTTTAGCAGCGGGCGATAAACTTGAAGTGCGCGGTAAAGTAAGTCATGCAGACGCTTAGCCAGCACGCGCTCATCTGCCCCTGATTGAATCTCTTTCTCAATCTGGCTCTGCAGGTCTTTGTAAAGATTCGGAAATTCAATCTTGATCACAGGCAGGGAAGGGATATCCGGTGCAAGAGTATCCAGAAGAGCCTGCTGATCTTTGCCATCAGCTGCATGGCTTTCCTGTGTGAGGGATCCGCCAAAATCAAAGTAAAGCAGGGTCGCTACAATCGCGACAACAATCATAGGAACGCCAACGAACTCCGCAAGCTTACCAATCATCTCATTTTGCCTTCAAGTTATAGTCGGGAAGTGATGCGCACTGTATATTATAAATTATCAAAAATGACAATTTATAATTTTAAAGGCTTAATTCGGATTCTAATTCAAAGCGTTACAGATGATTTCTAAAGAGATCTTTCTCCTGTTTTACCAAATCACCAATGAAATCAGAAACCGCTTTAATGCGGCGCAGGTGTCGTGCGCTTTCATGGGTAACAAGGTAGTAGCTGCGCGAAATACGACGTTTGGGAAGCACTGGAACGAAATCATCATTGCCATCTGCAATGAACCCGTGAAGGATTCCGATCCCGCTGCCTGCCCGCACAGCTTCGGTCTGGCCGAGTGCGCTGGCACATTCCAGGCGAGACTGCCAGTCCTTGGAAAACTCTGCGGAGTAGTTGAGCGAAGAGGCAAAGATCAGATCGTCCACATAGCCAATCAGGCGATGCTCTTTCAGCTCTTCTTCGTTCTCCGGCAGCCCGTAGCGTTCAGCATAAGCGCGAGAGGCATAAAGACCCAATGAGTAGTCAGTCAACTTGCGGCTCACCAGACGTCCATGTTCAGGCTGACCAACCGTAACTGCCAGATCAGCTTCGCGCTTGGAGAGAGAGAAAGCCCGGTGCAGCGGCACCAGCTGAAGCGTGAGATCAGGATAACGCTCATTCAGTGCACCCAGACGCGGCGCCAGAAAAGCCACCCCGAAGCCATCGGGTGCACCAATGCGCACAGCACCGGAAAGCTCTACATCCGTCCCGCCGATCTCCGCGCGGGCGGAAAGCATCTCCGTTTCCATCGATTCAGCAAACTCGAAGAACCGCTCACCTTCGCTGGTCAACGCACATCCCGTGGTGCGCCGATCAATGAGCTTGGCCTGCAGAGCAGTTTCAAGCGCGGAAAGGCGGCGGGCAACCGTTGCATGGTTGAGGCCAAGGCGCTGTGCAGCGCCCAAAATCTGTCCGGAGCGCGCCACAGCAAGAAACACTCTTGCATCATCCCAGTTCATGATTTTTGATCGCTCCCAGTCCACATGCTGCACGGATCGTGCTTTAATTTTTGCACAACGGTTTCGGATATTATCTCATTGATATGCGAAAAATATAGTTCATGCTAGGGGCATAAAGAAATTCGCTCGCAGACCTGTAAAACGCATGTGTTTGCAGGCCGCAAGAATAGACCTGGAGAGGGAGGACCTCATGGAAGAGATCGGTCATTTTATCAATGGTAAGCGCGTTGCTGGCAAGTCCGGCCGCACTGCAGACGTTTTCAATCCTGCAACCGGCGAAGTAACTGCAAAGGTTGCTCTGGCAACTGCAGCAGAAATGCAGGAAGCTGTCGCCGTCGCTGAAAAAGCGCAGCCAGCATGGGCAGCAACCAACCCACAGCGCCGCGCTCGCGTAATGATGAAGTTCGTGACTTTGCTTCACCGCGACATGGACAAGCTGGCATCCAAGCTGTCTGCTGAGCACGGTAAAACACACCCGGACGCGAAAGGCGACGTGATCCGTGGTCTGGAAGTTGCAGAATTCTGCATCGGCGCACCACACATGATGAAGGGTGAATTCACCGAGGGCGCAGGTCCTGGCATCGACATGTACTCCATGCGTCAGCCACTGGGCGTTGTTGCTGGCATCACGCCATTCAACTTCCCTGCAATGATCCCGATGTGGAAGTTCTGTGTTGCGATCGCAGCTGGTAACTCCTTCATCCTCAAACCATCCGAGCGTAACCCTTCCGTGCCTATGATGCTCGCTGAGCTGATGCAGGAAGCTGGCCTGCCAGACGGCGTTCTGAACGTTGTGAACGGCGACAAAGAATCCGTAGACGCGATCCTTGATGATCCAATCATTCAGGCTGTTGGCTTCGTTGGTTCTACCGCGATTGCTGAGTACGTTTACACCCGCGGTACAGCTTCCGGTAAGCGCGTTCAGTGCTTCGGCGGCGCGAAAAACCACATGCTCATCATGCCGGATGCTGATCTGGATCAGGCTGCTGACGCTCTGGTTGGCGCAGGCTTTGGTGCTGCTGGCGAACGCTGCATGGCGATCTCCGTTGCTGTTCCTGTTGGTCAGGAAACTGCAGACCGCCTCATCGAGAAGCTCATCCCACGCGTTGAAGCTCTCAAAGTTGGCCCTTACACTGCAGGCGACGACGTTGACTTCGGTCCGGTCATCACCCCACAGGCACGTGAGCGCATCCTCGGTCTGGTGAACTCCGGTGTTGAGCAGGGTGCTAAGCTTGTTGTTGACGGACGTGACTTCAAATTGCAGGGCTATGAAAACGGTAACTTCGTTGGTCCTTGCCTGTTCGACAACGCAACCAAAGACATGGACATCTACAAAGAAGAAATCTTTGGTCCGGTTCTGACTGTTGTACGCGCAGAAACCTATGAAGAAGCTCTGAGCCTGCCAATGGATCATGAGTACGGCAACGGCACAGCAATCTACACCCGTGATGGTGACACTGCACGTGACTTTGCAAGCCGCATCAACATCGGCATGGTCGGCATCAACGTTCCAATCCCTGTGCCGCTCGCATACCACACCTTTGGTGGCTGGAAGCGTTCTGGCTTCGGCGATCTGAACCAGCACGGCCCAGATGGCTTCAAGTTCTACACCCGCACCAAGACAGTGACATCCCGCTGGCCTTCAGGTGTGAAGGAAGGTGCAGAATTCTCTATCCCAACAATGGGCTAAGCCTGCGGGTTAACAGTTTGAAAGGCGCTCTTTTGAGCGCCTTTTTTATTCGTTGCTACCAAGAGGATAGGCGCAAGGCGCGGCACCAACCGCGCGGCAGGGTTCATAATAGACAGTGTTGCTAGTGCTTCCGTCATCCCACGTCAGTTGCACTGCAAGGGCTTGCACTGTCCCACCAGGGAACTCCATGACGTACGGCTTATGAATGCTCTGCGCTTCGACACGGAAGGGGTATTCAGGATCGCAATCAGGAATAGGAAAGCTCTTATCCAGATCCTTGGAGTCAATCGAATACTTAATTTCTTTCAGCCTGCAGCGCAGTGACATGATGGGGGCAAAGTTGATGATCTGCTTGTTGTCCAGAGTCTGGAAGGTGATCCAGCCCTCAGGCTCCAGATCACTTGCCATCGTCTTGAAAATGTCCAATGGCGGAATCACATCATCCCGTTCTGCAGTAAATCCAGCTTTTTCAGAGGCAAAAGATGAGGAGGCAAGGCCCAGGCCCCAAATTGCCGCCAGACACAGACGGCGAAAAGAGCAAAACATGGCAGGTTCTCTCCTTTTTGTTGTTATTCAGCAATATCAACTCGTTAGTTCGATGTAGGCTGAGAGCTATAAGAGAACTCGGGGACCTTAGCGGAAAGCAGTTAATATTCCCGAAAACTCGGGGATCCATGAGTCATTTTGATTTTTATCGTGGCAGCTCTTCGGTAAAACCCCGTAAACCTCGGCGAAGCAACGCTCTGCGGGGCACCTATGGTCTCTCAATATGCGCACCTGTGCGCTTATGTCCCATACAAATTGGGGGGGCTTCGCCTCTGAGTTTGTTGCGATTTATTAAAAAACTGGAGTAATTCTAACGAGCGTGTTGCAATCACAGACCGGACGGGTCGATTCCATTGCGCAAGCAAGTCTAGGCAATTGAAGAGTTTTTTCGGAAATTGTCTTTATGAATTACAGGCAGATGCCCCGGCGAAGAGGGAACCGGACAAGCGGAATGACTGAAAACCTAGCAAACGTAACAGAGCTATCTGATGCAGACGTTGCGGAGGCAAATGCCTCCGCCAAGAAACGTGGACGCAAAAAATCCGCGGGTCAGGTTTGGCTGCAGGATGCGGTTCGCCCGGAAATGAAACTGGTGAAACGCGGTGCAATGTTACAAGGCCTCTCGGAACTCCTTTGGATTCCGCAGGCAGCATTATTGGCATTGGCAATCGCTGGCCTGATCGATCCACACGGACCGGGCCTTGATCCATTCTATGCAACAGCCTCTATACTTATCTTAGCCGTGATCCGCCATTTTCTGCGCATCAGGGGCGGTGAGATCGCAGTTCGCGCAGCCTCAAAGGCGCGCCACAGACTGGAAACCAGTCTGCTGAGCAATCTGACCAACCTGTCACCGGCAACCGAACTGCCTGCAAGTGGTAAAATCGCGTCCATCGCGGTGGAGCACATTCAGGCAATCGGCCCTTATCTTGGCCGTTTTCTCCCAATTCAGGCGCGCCTTTCACTCGTTCCTCTCGTCTTGATTGCGTCTGTCGCCTATGTCAGTTGGTTCGCAGCTCTATGTCTGCTGATCTTTGGCCCGCTGGTGCCGGTCTTCATGGCAATCGTTGGTATCAGTGCCAAGAAAGCCAGCGACCGTCAGCTCGGTGTTCTTGCCGATATGGGGGGGCTGCTGCTGGACCGCCTCAGAGGTATGGAAACCTTGCGTCTGTTTGGTGCGGTGAAACGCTCTGAGGACGATATCCGCAAACTGGGCGGTGACTTCCGCACATCCACCATGCGTGTATTGCGTATTGCTTTCCTCTCCAGCACTGCGCTGGAACTGTTCAGTGCCGCTGCAATCGCCATCACTGCAATCTATGTCGGCTTCTCTCTCCTTGGAGACTGGAGCTTCGGTACATATGGCTCACCGCTCACATTGGCCGGTGGTCTGTTCGTTCTGATGATCGTTCCTGAATATTTTGCACCACTTCGCGCTTTTGCGGCAGCCTATCATGATCGCGCCGCAGGCATTGCAGCAGCAGATCATATCGTTGAATTGCAAAAACAGCTGGAGGACGATGGTCAGGCAGATATCATCGGGACCGGCCTCGATGTTGTGCCACTGCCAGCAACCGGTGCACTGACGATCCGAAATCTGAGTGTTTCCCGCGGTCACCGCAAGATCCTCGCTGACGTCAACTTGTCGTTGGGCGAACCGGAGTTAGTCGTTGTCAAAGGCCCGAGTGGGACCGGTAAATCAACCCTGATGGATTGCATTCTCGGCTTTTTGCCAGCTGATCAGGGCCAGATTGCTTATGGCGGACTGCCGCTGACCTCATACGGCTTGACCAACTGGCAACAGTCCATCTCCGTCCTTTCGCAAAATCCTGAGCTGTTCCACGGCACGTTGCGGGCAAACCTGCGCCGCGCTGATCAGTCAGCAGACGATGCGACACTCACACAAGCTTTGAAGCTTGCTGCAGTTGATGAGTTGCTCGCCAAAATCCCGGGAGGCCTCTCAGGCCAGATTGGTGAAGACGGCAAGGGCTTGTCATTAGGGGAGCGTCGCCGCTTTGCGTTGGCACGTGCTGCCCTGCGTGAGGATGCTCGACTGATCATTGCAGATGAACCAACCGCTGATCTCGATGGTGCAACCGCACAAAAAGTTGTCGCTGCACTTAAAAAACTTGCACACAACAAGCCAGTTCTGGTCGCAACTCACGATCCGCGCGTTGTCGGCTCTGCAGACCGCGTACTGACCTTAAAAGAAGGCGTGCTGGATGAGCTGAGTGAACGTGAAGGAGAACAACAATGAGATCGTCCCTTCGCATCATCTGGCTTTTGCAAAAAGAAGAACCGCTCGCATTCTGGGGTGGTCTGTTCCTAGCATTCCTCCCAGCCGCAGCAGGCATCGCATTGCTGGCGGTCTCTGGTTACTTCATCACCGCAACGGCCCTTGCTGGCCTCTCCGCAGGTGCAGTTGCTTTCAATACCTCATCTGCGGCAAGCAGTATCCGCCTTTACGCCTCCATGCGCATCTTCGGTCGCTATATTGAGCGGGTGATCACGCATGACGCGACCTTCCGTTTTCTCGCGAACCTGCGTTCCGGCGTTTTTCGCGGTCTTGTTGCCCGGGAAAGCAATGGCACACTGAGCCAACGCTCCGCAACGGCGCTCTCCCGTGTGGTGAGTGATGTGGACCAGCTCGATGGCCTGTTCCTGCGTCTTGTGGTGCCTCTGGCCTCTGCAACTATCATCACTGGTCTGACACTGGTTATCCTGTGGCAGTACTCACCAATGGCGTCGATCGCTCTGGGGGCAGTTCAGGCAGCAGGCCTTACTATTTTGGCAAAATCAGGCGGTCATCGCCAAAAGGCGCAGGCGCGCAAACTCAATGCAGCGCGTGATGCTCTGCGCGTTCGCGTGTCTGATCTGGTGCGTGGTCGCCGCGACCTCTCCGTCTTCGGCGGTCTGGAGCAACAGCGTGTTGCCGCACTCAAAGCAGTCAACCAACTGGACGATGTGCAAGAGCAGAACGAACTGACAGACATGCGAAATCAGGCTGTGGTGAGCACCATGAGCCAGGTGATGGTCGCTGTTACGTTCCTGTTCGCCGCTTATTCCTATCAGCAAGGCCAGATGGAACTGAAGCATATAGCTCTGTTCGCGTTTGTAGCTCTTGCTCTACCAGAACTGCTCATCTCTCTCGCCAACAGCGCAGGCAGCTGGAGCAAGATGTCTGGTGCAGCTGATCGCGTCCGCTCCCTGCTCACAGTGGGACAGGACAGCGAAGCGCTTCAGAACGCCCGCAGCAATTCTGAAACACCCTCTTTTGAGGTTGGCAAAGATGCGTTGAACCTGAAAGACATCCACTTCGCCTACACACCAAAGGCAGCTGCTATTCTGGACGGTGTAGACCTCGCTCTACCAACTGGCAGCCGTACAGTCGTGATCGGCCCAAGTGGTGCTGGTAAATCCACGCTCGCAGCCATCGTTGCACGCCTGCAAACTCCGCAATCTGGTGCAATCCAGATTGGCGGCGTCGAGCTGAGCGGTATGGCAGAAGATAAATTGCGTGCTGCTTTGACTGTCGTCGGTCAACGCACGCAGATCTTCCACAGCACCATCGCGGAGAACCTGCGCGTTGCCCGTGAAGATGCAACCGATGCAGAGCTTTGGGAAGCACTGGCCCACGCTGGTCTGAAGGAGCTTGTCGAAGGCAGACAGGAAAAACTGGAAACCCGTCTGGGCGAAGGTGGTCTGGGTCTGTCGGGCGGTGAAGGTCGCCGTCTGGCATTGGCCCGCGCCTACTTGCGTAATCCGGAAATCTGGATTGCGGATGAGCTGACGGAAGGACTGGACCACGCAACCGCAGACAAAGTACTCGCATCCTTCCGAGCCATGACCAAAGGTAAAACAGTCCTGATGGTCTCCCACCGCGCCAGCGAGCTGGAAGGTGCTGACCGGGTTCTGGTGCTTGAAGACGGCAAGCTGGGGGAAGTCACCCTGCCATTGTCTGAGGAGATCAAAGGTCGCCTCCGCGACGATTGATCCGGGCAACTGAGTTTAAAAGAAAAGCGCAGCCTCAGAAATGAAGCTGCGCTTTTTTGTTCTCTCAATGATCGCAAAACGGATCAGATAAACAGCATCAAGCTGCGATCTGACGCCCCGGTGTTTCGTGATCAGACCCACCGTTGTTGTAAAGGCCGCCGAAGCGATTGGAGAGGAAGTCATCCAGGTTGATACTTTCCTGCTTCACAAAGCCTTTGGCGTTCAAACTACCATCCATGAGCAGATCCAGCGTGGCACAGATGCTGGCTGCAGTGGTGATCTGAATACCGCTCCAGTGCTTGCCCATGATCTCACGGTCATTGACCACGTGAGAGTAGGACTTCTGCTGGAACCGACCGTCTTTCATGCCTGTGGCGGTGATGAAGATGAGCACGCGGTCCTGCATGGTGACCGGAATGGAATCTTCCATCACTTCTTTCAGCAAGTCACGCTTGTTGATGAAGCCCAAATCCTTCAGCAGCAGCTCCATGATGTCCCGGTGACCCGGATAACGGATGGAGAGATAACGAAGGCTCTGCACCTTGTCCTTCAGCGTCTCAGAAAGAGAGCCTAAGCCACCAGAGGTGTTGAAGGCTTCATAATCAACGCCATCCAGAGAGAAATGCTGCAAACCGGCCAAAGCTGGCACCTTGGTCAACTCACCGTTCTCGATGGCAAGGCATGGATTGCAGTACTCGTTGATCAGGCCATCGGTGGACCATGTCAGATTGTACTTGAGCTTGTTGGTTGGATAACGGGGCAGGGCGCCTACACGCAGATGCAGGTCTTCAAGACTGTCAAACTGCTTTGCAAGATCATACCCAGCAATGGATACAAAACCGGGTGCGAGGCCGCATTGCGGAGCAAACGCCTTGTTGGCGCCTTCTGCAATCTTCTCCACTTCTGCAGTGCTGGCCACATCTTCGGTCAGGTCAAGATAGTGACAGTCTGCATCTTTTGCGGCCTGCGCAATCACCGGCGTCAGGAAAAACGGTGCAGCTGAAATAACTGCGTCGCATCCTTTAAGAGCTTCTGTGAGTTTCCCCAGATCACTCACATCCAGTGCTTCTGTTGTCACATGCGGCACGTCCAGCGCACTCAGCGCTTCCACACTCTGGTCCAGTACCTTGATCTGATAATCACCTGAACCTTGTAACAATGCAGCGATCATCCCACCGATCTTACCTGCACCCACAACAGCAACATGATGTCGGCTCATAAGCCCCTCCAAGCTTGTTTCGATTGACGATAAGTCTACGTGAAAACACTGCCGGAGTTTATGGGGCAACTTGACGAAATGACGTTTTATTTCGTGTAAATGACGGTAACTATGTCATATTGACATTAAAATTGTAAATATGACGATTTTTACGTGCGGTGCTCACACGATTCGTGTTTGAGAAAACATGCGAGGAGTGCCAATTAAATCGAATGGGTGAAGTATACGAATGCGCAGGAGCTGTTATTTCTCAAGGCTATAAGTATTTTGAGGCATGAAAGGCCGTTGCCTCTCAAACTTCTTCGTCAGCACGATAGAGGACCGCGTGCGCTCAACACCTGGAATAGCGGCAATTTCGTCCAGCACGGCATCCAGCTCTTCCAGACGGTCAGGCTCCACAATCAGGCAGAGGTCAAATTCACCGGAAATCGTCAGACAGCTGCGGATTTCAGGGTAGGACTCCAACTGCGCAATCAGTTCGCGTGAGCGTTGCTGCGCTACGGAAAGCATCACAAGAGCTTGAACCCGCTTCTGGTCCTCTTGGTCTCCCAAAATCGCCGTATAGCCGATAATGATGCCTTTGCGCTCAAGCCGGGCAATGCGCTCTTGAACCGTTGAGCGGGCAACGTCCAGCCGCCGTGCAATAGAAGACACCGGTTCCCGAGCGTTTCCCTGCAAGATGGCAATTAGCTTGCGGTCCAGCTCATCCTTAATCTCGGCCATAGAAAGTCCTTTGAATTTTGCGGCAATATAACAGGCATCTCGTTAATTTGGCAGTAGGATCAGGCAAAACTAACAGTTTACTGGCTGAGGGCTGAGCGAACCTGCTGAGATCAATAGGGTATTTACCCCGTCATTTTGAGTTTTGCCAGTCTTGCATAAATCGCAAAAAGGCCGTTGCACTCCAAAATATGTGACGTTATAAAGTAACAAATCGAATGTAATATTATAACAAAGCGGTTGTGGGACGTATGAAGCATCTCTTAGGTTCACTAAGCATTCTCGGTATTCTTGCCGGAAGTGTATCCTTTCCTGCTCTGGCTCAGGCCGAGGTCAACGTGGTGGCATCCATCAAGCCAATTCACTCTCTTGTGGCAAGCGTGATGGAAGGCGTAGGCACGCCTGATCTGGTGGTGGAAGGGGCAGGCTCTCCGCACACTTACAGCCTGCGTCCGTCAACAGCCCGCAAGATCGCCAACGCAGATGTGGTGTTCTGGGTCGGTCCTCAGTTGGAAAGTTTCCTTGAGACCCCGCTTGAGAACCTTGCCGACGGCGCAACCATCGTGACACTGAAAGATGCCCATGGTCTCACGCTCCTGAACTTCCGTGAAGGTGGCAACTTTGAAGGTCACGACCACGGTGATCATGCTGGCGAAACCGCTGAAGAGCATGCAGCACACGCCGGTGATACTGCAGAAGAACATGCAGAACATGCCGACGAAGGGCATGAAGAGCATACCGATCATGACAATGAGAAGCACGAAGAACACGTTGATCATGAAAAGCATGAGGAACACGCTGACCATGAGGCGCACGATGAGCATGGTGATGAAGCCGTAGACATGCACATCTGGCTGGACCCGCAAAATGCGATTGCCATGCTGCATGAGATTGAAGAAACTCTCTCCAAGGCCGACCCTGCAAACGCTGCCAAGTATGCAGCCAATGCAAAGGCGGAAGCAGAGGAGATCACCAAAGTCTCCGAGACGCTGAAGGCTGATCTGAAAAGCAACCGGACCAAGCCTTTCGTGGTGTTCCACGATGCCTACCGTTATTTTGAAGAGGCCTATAACCTCAATGCCGTTGGCTCAGTCACTGTCAGCCCGGAAGTGCTGCCGGGAGCAAAGCGTTTGTCTGAAGTTCGCCAGAAACTGGAAGGTTTGGGCGTCAGCTGTGTCTTCTCTGAAGTTCAGTTCAATCCGCGCATGGTTGCGGTGCTGAAAGAGGGAACAGGCGTCAACTCTGCAGAACTCGACCCTCTTGGATCAACGCTGGATTCAGGCCCTCAGCTTTACACCGAGCTGCTTAAGCAAATGGGTGGTGCCTTCAACACCTGCCTCTCCGGCAACTCATAATTCTAAGAGATAACAAGAACAATAGGTCAGAACAGGCAGTGCAATGTGAACGAGCACTGTCTGTTTTGTATACTCCCAACTCAGCCACAGGCGGCCAGCTCAACTGCAAAGACCTCACCAGTTTTAGCAAGTGCCAGTTTTCGCAAGTGAATGTGCAAGAAGGAAACGTGCGCAGGCAGTTTGCCTGCCCCAAGCTTAAGGCAGATTACATCGTGCCGTTTTCTTCCAGCCTGTGGCTCCATCTTTCCAATATACCCTCAAGCGCGTCCCGATCTTCTGGATCCAGAATCTTGAGCATCTCAGCTTCCATCTCAAAGTGCGCGGCGGCTGCTTCCTCCACCAGTGCGCGGCCTTTGTCCGTTAAATGGATCATCAGAGCCCGGCGATCTTCCGGATTGGGATTACGGCACACCAACCCCAGCTTTTCCAGCTTATCGAGGCGACTGGTCATGGTGCCAGAAGTCAACATGCTGGATTTGGTCAACTCGGTCGGGCGCAGTGCGTAAGGTTCACCGCTTCGCCGCAGCGTTGCCAGAACATCAAAATCACCCGTTGCCAGACCAAACTTTGAAAAGTTTGCAGAAAGATCTTTGTTGATCTGCATGTTGAGGCGCATCATCCGGGCCAGCACATACATCGGGCTGGCATCCACCTCAGGATATTCGCTCTTCCACTGGCGCACGACGCGCGCAACGTGATCAGTCATGGTCACTCTCAATAATCTGGCTTGCAGCAATACAGAGGTATATTGCAGAGGAATTACTTGAGATCAAGATACTTGACGGATCTGCGTATATATCCTAAGCATCAGATTGAATTAATTTGAGATCAAGATAATTGAGGTCGAAGTACATGCTTGTTCAACTGCGCACGGCGCTTACGCCCGCAATTTGGGGCACCACCTACGCCGTTACAACGTTGCTCTTGCCAGCAGAAGACCCTGTCTGGATGGTGGTCTACCGCCTGTTGCCCGCAGGCTTGTTGTTATTGGCGTTTGCTCCGGGCTTGCTTAAAGGTCCTTGGGTCAAGAGAGCGATGACCATCGGTCTGACCAATCTCTCCATGATCTTCTTTGTGTTCATCGCCGCTTTCCGCCTTCCAAGCGGAATGGCCGGAACTCTTATGGCAACACTGCCCTTGCAGATCATCTTTTACATCTGGATTCTGGACGGCAAGACACCGGTTGCCCGCCAGCTCATTGCATCTCTCATCGGTCTGTTCGGTGTCGGCATGCTGCTGCTCGGCGCTGTTGAACTGGACTGGATTGGTATCGGTGCTGCAATGGCCGCTTGCCTGAGCACCTTTACGGGCGTTTATCTCAGCGGCAAATGGGGCAGACCAGATGCAAGCATGGTAACGTACACAGGCTGGCACGTCACATTAGGCGGCCTCTACGCCGTACCAATCGCACTTGTTTTGGAAGGCGCAGCTCCAGTGCCGGACTTGAACATGGCACTGGCATTCTTCTGGATAGGCATTTTGGGAATGGGTCTGGCTTCGGTCAACTGGCTGAAGGGGATCGTGCAGCTCAACCCAACAACCATTGGCTTCCTGTCTCTGGTCAATCCGGTATCCGCGGTTTTGTGCGGTCAGCTGTTGGTTGGGGAGCAATTTGGTTTGCGCCAGTGGGTCGGCATTCTCATCGTATTAGGAAGTATCGTGTTTGCGCTGAAGACACCCAGCGCTGCAAAGGTCGCGGCACAAACCAAAGATGCGGCTGCAACCAGTTAGAGCGCATTCCCGAAAGGCGACTCTGATTTTCAGATAAGAATAAGCGCCCCAAATTGAAAAACTATGGATTAGCGCAGGTAAGCGATATAGGCATCCTGCGCTTTTTGCATGGCCTCAACCTTGTCGTTGACGTCACCTTTGCACACAACACCATTGTGATGCAGCTCCCACCGCCATGGCTTACGGGCTTCATCATCACCTTCGCGATGAACCCGCATGCTCATCTCGGTATTGAGAACGCCTGTCCCTACAGTGTGATCCGGAACATTTCTCCAAAGCTGTCGCCACTGAAACTTCTTGGACATAGTTATCTAACACCCGATGTTCTTCCTATGTTCTCATTGTGAAATGATTCCATTAAAATTCTCCTAACGGATGTTAAGGATTAAATCTGAGAGGGCATGAAAACAGCCCAAACACGGGGTTGGGCTGCTCATTTTTTGATGAAATTTTCTGTGCCCAAACACCACGGCTTAAGCGATGTCTTGCATGGAAAACCAGATTATCTGCTCGGTTTTGGTGGTGCCTTGACCTTACCGTCTGGGGAGACCGTACCTTTGGAACCGCCTTCCAGATCGAAGCGGTAGGCGTCTCTGTTCACGGCATCCTCTTCGGCTGTTTCCAGCTTAGTCTCAAGCTGATCAACAACTGCCTCACTGGAGATCTCAAAGCCCTTGCCCTTGATCGGCTCGGAGAACGGTTCGGTATAAAGATCAGACCCCCATTGAGGCTTCAAACCGTGGTTGGCAGCACCCAGGTTTACCTCAACAGCAGAGTGGTGCTCATCGCCAACCAGATATCCGGTCGCCAGCCATCTGCCCAGTTCCTTCACCTGGTTCTCGGCATTGTCACCTTCCAGCCCCAGTTCCTTCATCACCCCTTTACCCAGCAGGCGAATGCCGGTGAGGAAGCGGTCTGTGGTACCGGACGGACCAGCAACGGTTGGTTTGTTGTGCAGGTCCGCATCCTTGGCAAAGCCTGTGCCGTCTTTAACATCCCAAACAGAAAAACCGGGCTGGTGTTCAACAATAACCTTGTCCTTCGGCATCTCACCGGCTTTGACAGGTTTGTTTTCTTTGAACTGGTAGTCTTCTCTGTCGTGCCGATTACGCGGGTTGGTCTTCGCAAAATTAATCTCGCGTTCTGTCAGGCGTTTGTTCGCTTCCAGATCAGCAGCCGTTGCCCACGCACCATCGCCGCCTTTCTTGCCGCGCTCACGATACTTCCGCTGGTTCGCTGTCAGGCTCTGACCTGCCAGTGCATCATTCTGCGGAACGGGTCCGTCAACTTGGTCACTGCCCGGCACTTCGCCGTAGAGCTCTGGGTTCTCCGAGGCGTTTTGCTTGTTCTCGTTCCGATAAGTGTAAAGCTTCAACTCATCTGGAGCAGTGCTGTCCGGTCCAGCGCCACGAGGGCGGCCAAACTTGAAGCTGTGCAAGTAATCGATGTCGATGATGTCTTTCATCTTCTCCTGAAGTTCGGGGGAGTGATAGATCTTCTCCATGGCCTTTCGGAAAGCGGAGGAGTTGGACAAATCGAAATAGGCCGTGCCTTTTTCGCGGATTGTCACGTCGCTATCTTCTTTGCCCTTCTTGGCACCGTCGACAATCTTGGTAAAACCACCAGCACCCAGCTGACCGACAACACCGTATTTCGGATTGTCGCCCGTATAAGCCTGCATGGCATCCATCATACCTTTGAGCTCGTCGTCACCTTCAAGCCGCGTGAACACGGTCACAATGCTCTTGATCAGACTGTCAGCTGTCTTGTGTGCTGCCGGACTATCAGAAGCAATCTGCGCCATCGATGCTTCAACGGCTTTGTTGTCAGCAACGCTCAGCACATCAGCCTTGGGCATGCTGGCTTCTATTTGCTCAGCCTGCTGCACACTATCAGGAAAATCGATACCAAGATGCTGACATACGCGTTTCGCCCAGCTCAGCTCGTCTTGATTTCCTGAACTCTCAGGTTGTTGTTGTGCACCACCAAGCATCGACACACTCCTCAGACAGATGACCATTTATTCTCATCTCACGACAATGTCTGGGCCGTGTTGCATGGGGTTTAAAATAATCGATAAAATATTGAGAGGAGCGTTCACAAAGATCACAATGGTTATATCGGCATTGTTATGTTGCAAGTGGTTTGATTAAAACGCCGCTGATCACCGTTTAAAGGTGGTTCTCCAGCACCTTCAGCAAAACTGAAGGCACTGGAGAGACATTTAGAGATTATACGCGAGAAACAACCATTTAGCGCTACAGGCTTAACAGATGACGGCGTCTCACGATGTTGTTATTGTGCAAGATACTGCGGAGCTGACTTAAGGTAATTCCCATAGGCTTGCGCATTGGGATAAGAGAACTGCTCCGCAACAGGATTACTGCGCTTGCGTTTGGCCGCTCCAATATCTTCCAGCAGTTCATCAAAATGCTTGAAGTGGAATGGAGCTGAGCACAATCCACCATAAACCTGAGCTGCTGGTCGGTCATCACGTCGCCAATCCAGCATCTCATCAATGTTCTGACGCATTTGTCCATCCGTTGGTTGCTTCTCCAGCTGCCCATCCGCATAGCGCACCAGCCAGTTGGCAATCATCTCTGCAGAAAGCACCGTGCAGAAGCTGGAATTGAAGCCCACAAACCCCATTTCTGGCAGGTCAGGGTTTACAGAAAGACGGTAGGTCCGATACTGCCCGTCCTCTTCAATCAGCTTGTCACGATACTCTTTTGCCAGATACGGAATGCCCAGCTTCCACCCCACAGCAAGCACCGAAACATCACAGCTCACTTTATCGCCGCTCGTCAGTACTGCCTGACCATCTTCATAATGATCAATCGTGCCTTGAACCGGCTTGATAATGCCGCTCTTGAACCCTTCAAACAGCCCTGGGGTGACAATGGGAATCGAGCAGGAGATGTCCTTCTCAATCGGCACCTTCGGTACCATATCCCACTTCTTTAGCCCCAACTGAAGCTTCAGCAACATCTCAAGACCGCGGAAATTCGCCCAGATCAACGGTTTCGCAATCGCAGCCATTGCCTTTTGCAGCGGATTTCTGCCCCAGCTGTTGAACTGCAACTCCTGTGCCCGCATGTAAAGCAGCCGTTTGAAGTTGATGCCACCCACAAAATACGGCACCCGCCACACTGGCTCACGATACACCAATGTTACCTGAGAGGCCCCGTTCTTCGCCGCGTTCACCGCCACATCTGTTGCTGACTTGGACCCGCCCAGCACCACCACCCGCTTGCCTTTAGCAAGGGAAGGGTCGGTATAGTCGGATGAGTGCATGACATGCCCGCCCTGCGTCTCAAAACTGTCCTGTCCCGGATGGCTGATAATGTTCTTTTCAGAAAACTGTCCCGTTGAGATGACGACAAAATCGAAGTCTTCTTTGCGAACCTGCCCTGCCGCATCGAGCGTCAGTGTCCATCCTGGCTGGCCGTCCTCCCGGCGGTCCATGGAAAGGACCGGCGTGTTCAGCTGAAACAACCGATGCAGCTTGTGCTTGCGAGCATAGGAATGCAGATAAGCATGCACTTGCGGCCCCTTGGGCCATTCCGGATATTCCTTGGGCATAGGATGATCCGTATAACAATACAGATCTTTTGGAGACTGGGTCTGCACCCCCGGATAGGATCTGGAAAGCTCCCAGACCCCGCCAAAATCGTGGGTGCGCTCATAGCCGAACACCCGGTGCCCACGTTCGTCAAAGGCTTTGGCAGCCGCAAGACCGCTCACGCCGCCGCCAATGACAGCAACTTTCTTCTTCTTCACCATGTCAGCCACCTTTATTCCGCTGGTGGCGGTAAAAAGTCGACTTCATGCAAGGCAGAGATGCGCACAAGCTCTTCTGGATCTGTTACGCCGTCCAGGGCCTCAAACAGATCATAAAGCTTGCGGGAAGGGGCCACGCCAAACACACAGGTTGCTTCATCGCCGGAGCGGTTGAAGATCCCATGCGCAATTCCGCGTGGCATTCTGATTGTGTCTCCCGGTCCCGCTTTGTGGCAAGCTTCCCCAAACTCCACCTCAAGCGCACCAGTCAAAACTGTAATCCACTCATCCTGCGTTGGATGAATGTGCGGTGGCACAAAGGTCCCGTCCGGAATAGTTGCATGCCAGATAAACACGTTCTCGGTCAGCACTTTAGGTGTGTATGTATGTCCAACAACATTCCAGCTGGTGTTGTCATTAAGGCCTTCCCCCACAAGCGTCACACCTTGCAAAGCACCTTCCGGCATCAAGACTTGATCAGACATAATTCCCTCCTCATCAATAGAATAAAGTGGCTGCTTAGCTCTGATTACTTATTTTGAAAATTTATCAATCTATCTCCGCAATTCCTCCGTCATGAATACATAGAAATACTAGAGATTTAGGCGGCGTTGGTCAGGTTTATCTCGCAGATGCGAGATAAATATTTACCTAGTCTGGATAGATTCTTTTTTAAACTTAAAACAATGATATCTGCGAGGAGAGATAGTTCAAGCTTAAAATGTTATGGGGCTCTACAAACTATCGATTTTGGAGGATGAAATGAAAAGTGTAGAACGCATAGGGAAGGACGTAACCAGCGGGATTTGCTGGGATTAGTCTGAGAAGGTTTCGGTTTTTACAATGTGCGATAAAATTATGCAGAGCCCTCACAACATTGGAAAGACTCTGCAAAATACTCGTAGCAGCTGTTAGATGCGTGTCATCTCGTTTACAGTAAACGCGTCAACGGCGCCCTCTGTTGCCACCATGTAAGCAGCCAGATGCGGCGCATTCATGTGCTCCTGCCACAGCTCACGGGTCTCCCAGTTTTCATAGAACATGAAGTGACCAGAATTTTCATTGTCCACGTGCAGGTCATATTGCAGGCAACCAGCTTCAGCGCGCGTTACCGCAATCAGCTTCTCAAGCTCTGCCTTCACAAGATCTTCTTTGCCCTTAGCGGCATGGATATTGGCGACGATGGTCAAAGTCATAGGAGCAATCCTCTCTTTTGTTTTGCTGGCAGAGAACCTATATAGACGCTATATCAATAACAAGTACGCACAGTTTTGGCCTATAGGTACAAGAAGTATACTAAGGCTTACTCCAGAAAAGTAGTTTCGGTTTTCGGATAAGAGTACGTGCAAAAAAAGACTTAGAGTCTGTTGCTTGAATGCATATGAAAGCAACCTGCTCTCAGGAGATAATATGAGTGATAAAAACCAACGCTTCGAGCAATACAATTGCAGTCAGGGATGTCCAGTAGAAGCTGCTCTGGAACTGATTGGCGGCAAATGGAAGGGCGTTATTCTCTACCATCTGATGGAAGGGACACAGCGCTTTGGTGAGCTGAAAAAACAAGTCGGAACAGTCACTCAGCGTATGTTGACCAAACAATTGAGAGAGCTGGAAACCGACGGTCTGGTCTCCCGCAAAGTCTTCGCTGTGGTTCCGCCTCACGTAGAATACTCACTCACACCAAAGGGCGAAACTCTACGCCCCATTATCACCGCACTGCGCGATTGGGGCATCGATCATGCTGTACGGGAAAAGGAAGAGGCCTGAACGACGAAGAAAGAGCATATCAACCAGAATGAACATGGCGTTCAAGCCGGGATACGCTCAAAAGATAAGACATAGTATGGCACAGACGTAATCTGGCTTCTTTAATGGCCCTCACCAAACGGCCATGAAAATGGCCAGAAAAACGGCCCAAGCCCAACTGTACAGAAAAACAGGAAGTAAGCACCAACCATGCGCACCAGATCCAGTTTATAAAGTGCCAGCGCCGCCTCATAAAACACGTAGGCACTAAACACCATAAACCCAACCCCGAGCAGCACCTGCACGCCCAGGATCACCAACTCCTGAAAAGACCGCGAAGCCTCCGGTTGCGTCACACCACCACCCATGGTTCCAAACCCTCCTCTTCAAAATACGAGCCCAAACCCTACCAGATCCCCCCATCACTCACATCCCACAATGTTGTGTGTGGAGGTATCAATTGTCTTATGTTGCCTTTACTGGGGGAGTAACTCACGTGCATCGATCCATACAGCCTCGGAGGGAATTGCGATTAACCGACCCTGATTATTCTCATCTCTTACCTTAACCATTCATTCCGTCATTGCAGTTCATTCGTACGTTTCTGGTGGGGCTGACTTGCCAATTTGGTGCAGAAAGGGCAAAAGACTGCGACTTGAGGCAGTTTGAGACCGTCGTGAATGACTGAAGCAACAAAAAAACTCTATGATATCAATCAGTCTGTCTTTGCAGTCGCGCCGATGCTTGATGGGATCGATACTTAAAGTTTATTTATATACTACAACGTGTTGTCAGGTGATGGCATTGTAAGTCGTACTGATATTCGTACTAATATCTGAATTTGAGATAGATATTGGTGAGGCCTGAAAATAAAATTACGTTATAGACAGCGGGTGTTTCAGGTCTAAGTCTAACAAACACAGCCGTGAGCTGTCGATCAATCAACTCATCAGTGGTTGGGTCAACGTCCCCTTGGATGCCGTAGCTGTTTCTTTTTGGGTCCTCTATCAGATCTTGATGCAAGACGCGGAACAGGGTGGCTGGTCCACGTTTGGTTCCTCTATGAGAATACAGCCATTCGCGCATTCTATAGAAAATCTAGCTAATTTACGCTTATTGCTTGCGTCTTAAGCTTGTCCTAGCCAACAGCTAATTTACTGCAATCATGAGTATACTTAATTAATGTTTACAATCATAAATATGCATGCGTAGATGTATGATGCAATTATGCATGATGAATCTATGGTATCTCAAATGACAAATTTTGTACCCTCAGCCTATCCTGTTGTAACAGGAGGGGGCGAAAGCTCTTCTCATAAGATCACACCTAGTTTTTACGATAGCGATTCCGCCGATACTCACACTTTCACCGTAGATACCACCAACACGCTTGGCTCGGTCACAATCAATGATGATGGTACGTTCTCTTACAATCCAGCAGGGCAGTTTGAGTATCTGGCTTTGGGCGAGAAAACGACAGATACGTTTACATATACAGTGATCGATAGCTCTGGAGCCAGTTCGTCAGCGACAGTCACTATAGAGCTCTTTGGTTCTAACGATGGTCCTGTAGCTTTTGCTTCGAGTGAAACCA
This sequence comes from Pseudovibrio sp. Ad13, assembly GCF_001623225.1. Lineage (NCBI taxonomy): Bacteria > Pseudomonadati > Pseudomonadota > Alphaproteobacteria > Hyphomicrobiales > Stappiaceae > Pseudovibrio > Pseudovibrio sp. Ad13. Next base: position 147,798 of record NZ_LMCC01000011.1, read on the forward strand.
CAGATGAAGGCAGTGCAGTTACTATAACGCCGTCTTATTCTGATGCAGACACCACAGACGCCCATAGTTTCACCGTAGATACCACCAGCACGCTTGGCTCGGTCATAATTAATGCTGACGGCACCTTTTCTTATGACCCGATAGGACAGTTTGAATATCTATCGGCTGGAGAAACTGCCACTGATAGTTTTACCTACACTGTAACAGATGAAGCAGGTGAGAGCTCCAGCGAGACCGTTACTGTCACAATTACAGGTCAGAATGATGCTCCGATCGCAATCTCTGTTAACGCAGAGGTGAATGAAGGCGGTTCAACCGTAATTTCTTCTGATTATTCTGATGTCGACACATCGGATACGCATATCGTTAGTATCATTAATACAAACACTTCAGGTGCAGTCATCACAAACGCTGACGGCACATTCAGCTATGACACTGATGGGAAGTTCGATCATTTAGGTGCTGGTGAAACGGCGACAGATAGCTTTTTTTATGTTGTTACTGATGGCTCCTGGGCCAGTGCAGGAGCGCAGGTTACCATCACCATCACTGGTGAAAATGATGCCCCTGTAGCCGCTGAAGTTTCTAGCGAGACTAACGAAGATAGTTCTGTTGTCATTATGCCGTCTTATTCTGATGCAGATACTTCAGACACTCACAGTTTCAGTGTGGATACCACCAACACACGTGGCTCGGTTACCGTGAATGATGACGGTACATTCTCCTATCATCCGCAGGGCCAGTTTGATGGTCTTACAGCTGATGAAACTGCCACGGATACCTTTACTTATACCGTTACCGACAGTTCCGGTGCGAGTTCGACTGAAACTGTTACGATTAAGATCAGCGGTGTGAACGATGCACCTGTTGTTGATGATATTGCAGCAACAACATCTGAGGATGAAAGCGTCTTTATTGAACCAGCTTTCTCAGATGCTGAGGTCTCAGACACTCATACCGTCACCATAGATGCCAGTGAAACAACTGGGCAGGTCTCTCTGGTCGATGGCAGCTTCCAGTACAATCCAAATGGTCAGTTTGAGCATCTTGCTGTTGGTGAGAGTACGACTGACACCTTCACCTACACGGTGGATGACGGCAACGGCGGTGTCGTTACAAAGACAGTGACTATTACCATTACCGGAACTAATGATGCTCCCGTAGCTTCTGAAACTACAGCAAGCACCGGCGAAGATAATAGCATTACCATCAATCCAACTTACTCCGACGTCGATATCTCTGACACTCACAGCTTCAGTGTGGATACCACCAACACACTAGGTTCGGTCGCTGTGAATGATGATGGCACATTCGCTTATGACCCGAATGGGCAGTTCGAGGATTTAGCCGTTGGTGAGACTACAAGTGACAGTTTCAGCTATAGTGTAACAGATAGCTCGGGAGTGACCTCAATAAATACGGTCACAGTCACAATTACTGGCCAAAATGACGCTCCTAAGGCAAGTGCTATAACAGCAAGCACTGGTGAGGGGAGTTCTGTCACCATCGCGCCTTCTTATTCGGATGTCGATACGTCAGATACACATAGCTTCAGTGCTGACACTGCAAACACGATTGGCTCGGTTACAGTGAATGATGATGGGTCATTCTCCTACGATCCAGCTAATCTCGTTGGTTCTCTCGGGCTTGGTGAAACGACAACTGATACCTTTAACTACACGATTACGGATAGCGCTGGAGAAAGCTCAATAGCAACTGCAAGTGTGACTGTCGTGGGAGATAGTGAAATATTGAGCGGGAGTACGGACAAGGATACCTATTCGATCTGGGCAGATAGTGGGTCAACTATGATTGACTACACCACTGAAGTCGATGGCGGTGGGTTTGATACGATTGTCTTTGAAGATTTGTCTCTTGCTGATGTTAAAATTTCGATAGTCGAACACGATGGAGAAAACGGCACTGCTCTCAAGATTTCCTGGGAGGCAGATGGAGATCGCCCAGCTGGTCAGATCCAGATTGCAAACATGGGGGCTCACATAGAGCGTTATGAGTTTGCAGATGGTACAAACTTGTCCAAGATCTCAGTGTTTAGCGATGGGAAGCCTAGGCTTTTTGGTACCGATGAGGCTGATGTTTTCATCGGATCCGATGCCAATGAAGAGATATATGGAAGTGACGGCGCTGATGTAATTGATGGAGGTGGTGGAGACGATACCCTTAATTATAGCGCTTCGACTGCAGCGATTAACGTCAATATGAGCACAGCGGAGTTATCTGGTGGTTACGCCGAAGGTGACCAAATTACCAACATCAAGAGCATTTACGGTTCCAATTTTGACGATGTCATAATTGGGGATGACAACGATAACGGCTTATATGCATCCGATGGTATCGACCACCTAGAAGGTAAAGGTGGTGACGATGTTCTCAATGCTTTTGGTTCGGGAGCTGACTATCTTGATGGCGGTGAAGGGCAGGACACAGTGCGTTACCGCTGGTCGAGTGCTTCTGTGGTGGTGAACCTACTTGATCAGTCTCAAAACGCCGGAGATGCCGAAGGTGACACCTATATTTCGATAGAGAATATTGTTGGCAGCGATCTATATAGTGACCATCTCACAGGGGATGATGCTGATAACTCAATCTGGAGTCACGGTGGAGACGATAAGCTATTTGGTGAGGCTGGCTCAGATCACCTGAATGGAGGCGATGGCCACGATACACTTTATGGCGGAGCCGACAATGATGTGCTTATTGGTGAAGCTGGTGATGACAAATTGTTTGGAGGGGAGGGGGATGACTTCTTAAGAGGCGGCTCAGGTTCTGATTATCTTGACGGTGGGATTGGAACCGATTGGATTAGTTACACAGAGTACGGCGATCTTGGGCAAATTTCAGTTATTGACCTTCTAACAGGCACAGGTAGTGGAGGAGTCGCCGCTGGAGACACTTATGTCTCAATCGAAAATGCCAATGGTAGTGATGGGGATGATCATATTATCGGCACGGCAGGAGATAACATTTTGGGTGGTCGAAAAGGCGATGATACCCTTGTCGGACAAGCAGGGAACGATACGTTGCATGGAGGCAAAGGTAGCGACAACTTTGTGTTTGAGGGCTCGTCATTCGGTAATGACGTAATTACTGACTTTAAAGCTGGAGCTGAGTCAGACGACATTATTTCCTTTGATGCAGATCTATTTGCGAATCTGGAGGCGGTTTTGATGGCTGCAACGGATGATGGGGTCAACACGGTAATCGTGCTTGATGAAGATAACTCTGTGACCCTGACAGGTGTTCTGACCTCTGATCTTCATTCAGACGACTTCCAATTTATCTGATCTTCATTGATTGTGTAACATGGGCCCTCGGTGATATGCGTTACCGAGGGCATTTTGCCTGAGAACAAGTATATTGGGGTGCTTGAGGTTACCCAGTTGAACCTTCTGTGTTTTCCGGCTTTGGATGGTCTTATCTGCCGAACATGGCATTGTTTTCTTTCATAGCTTCCTCCCTCTTTTTGTCCAGGTAATGCGCCAGATCCACGAGGTGGACGCCTCTGGCGCATTTTTGGCTGTCTTCGATCCGGACAATTGGAAGGTCAATCTCGCCGCTGTTGTGCTTGCGAAGGAATTTTTGCAGCGTCAGGTGCCCGAAGAAGTCTTTGCATACTTCCTGTACGGGTATGATTGTTTTTCCAGAATACTGAGCCAGCAAGAGAAACTGGGTGTTCATAGGATTGCCTTCCAGAGTTCGAATTTCAACTTCAGTCATGCTGCGCAGGGCTGCTTCAATGAGGGATGTCTACAGCTTTCTTCCATCGCATCTGCCCAGTCCATTGCTGCCATTTCTGGGCTCTTGGGTTTGATGGTGGAGGCGAGCGGCAAGGTTGGACCTGATACGCATCTGCGAGAGAGTTGGTTGAGGGTGGTCGTCACCGCGGCTCGGCGGATCTCCTCCAGCTTGGCGGTTTCAACCATGCTGATCTGCCGCGGTCGCGGAATGAGTGCTCCAAGCGCTTTTGCAAGCTCACGCAGGCCGCCTTGCGGTTTCTGAAGAGTGGTCTGGCCGCTATCGCAGTCCGTTTCCACATAGGCGAGGTTGGCAAGAATGATCTGAAGGCCGGAGGTCATCATCAGCGGGCGCAACGGACGCGGTGTGAAACGGGAGGCCAGCAGATTGAACTGCGCCTGAGAGATAAAAACATCCGTAAGATTGGGCAGAGCTGCCACACGGCCCAAAACGATGCCCACTGAGCGCCAAGTCAGTCTTGATGAAGCTGGGTGTTGCAGATTGATGTAGCACCGCTCTGGCAATGGAATGAGGCATGTTGTGTCCGTCATTTCTAACCCCGTCCCATCTTGTTCAGTGTTTGCTGGCAGAGCTGCCATCCATCGCGGTAAAAATCCTGCAGGTTGCGGATCTGTGCAACGATCGCCGGTCCATCTTCCGGCGTATCCTTCAAAACCAGCTTCAAGTCCTCGCGCTTCAGAGCGATCTCTCCAAAGCTTGGGGAGATCTGGTCGAGCAGTTTGTGGCCTTGCTGCTCTGCAGCGCTGGCTGTTGTTGCTTGACCTGGTTGAAGCGGCGCAACGGGATCTTGAGTAATCAGCCTCAGATGAGAGCTCATGCAGATATCTCCTGAACCACCGTGAAAAGGATGGCGCGGGTGCATGTGTTGGTGGCAGCACCCGCGCCAGTCACCTGCCACATGAGGGGTTCTGCAGGACAGGTGACTATCAGTTTGAAAATGAATGCTGTGATCCATATTAGAGGCGCTTCATTACACCCAAATCAGATCAATTAAGCACGCCAATTGATGCGTATTATAATCCATATGTCAATATCAAAATGGATTATAATACGCATTCATGGGTGTGAATCAGTATCTCGATCGTTCAGATGGAGCGGCGCGATATGGAAAATTGTGCACATGATGTGTGGACAAGCACTGCGCCCAGGGACGCATAACCAATAATCATTTAGCTGAGCGCAATCGTGCATGGGCTACCCGCCCAGACGGGAAGTTAGCCTTTCAGTGGAAGGGAATAGGTTAAGTGGGGCGCTCTTAAATGAAATCAATTCAGCCTGAATGCAGAAATCGCTCAAATTACTGATTATCAATTAAAATTCGATGTTCTTCAATTTTTCGCCCTTTGACTTGTGTTCCCTGCAAATCGGTAGATAGCCTGTGCAATGAGAGATCCATTCATTGGATTAGTGGAATTAGCACTGGGGCTGTGAAGGCATTGGCTGGACTACAGGAAGACACCAAAAACAAGGACGCTAAGTTCGCTGAGAAAATCAGGACCTTGTCATCCATTGAGCTTGTGAAGGTAGCGATAGAAATTGAGCGCCTGAGGGAAAGATCAAGGGCTGACGGGCAGTCTTAAAGTGCTTACTTTTGGGAGAAGCCGTCAATCATGCGGAGAATGACCTTCTTGTCATCATCGCTTAACTGATTGAAATCCTTAATAAGCTGAGAGTGATCCGGCCCATCGGAGCCATAAAACAAATCACCGACATTGCTGCCCAACTCATGCGAAATTGCGGAGAATACTTCGATAGTCGGCGTGAAGTTCTTCAGCATTTTATTGACGTAATCAGGACTTTTTCCAATGGCCAAGGAGAGGGCGCGTGCAGTTACGCCCTTCTTATCCATCTGATCTTTAAGGTTTTTACGCCAAGTTTCCATACGCGGATAATAATCCATGCATTTCATTTCGTCTAGCGCACAATACTGCGTTGACTTGTTCGCAGTATACTCCATACTGACCTCGATTTCATTGGAGGTGATTTGGTATGCAGACGGAAAGATCCGAGATCAGCGAAGCGGACTTCAAACTTCCCACCAGAGCCGACATTATCAAGCTCATCGACATGGCTTGTAACGAGTTTGACATGACGCCTGCGCAGCTGGGTCAGCGCGCTGTCGGCAATCCTCATCTGCATTTGCGATTGCGCACCGGAGCCGATATCCGGCTTTCCTCACTCAGAGGCCTGGTGCTGTTCATCAAGTTTTGCCGTCAGGAGCGGGTTCATGAGATTGAGCTCTGATCCTTCCGGCAAAACCTCGAGCGAACCGGCATGCGGCGAGGGCGCTTTGCATCTGTCGCCGGCCATGGCCTTGCTGCCGTTCAACATCGCGCTCCAGTTTTTCCAAATTCCATTTCTTTGCCTGCATCAGCTCAGCTCCGCTGCTTTGGATCGGCAGTCTGCAAGACTGCCCCGGCGCTGTCAGCGAAACACTTGAGGATAGTTTTGCATGTCCCGCTCACAAACCAGTCGCACCCTGCCGGAATCTGACTATTCCCGCCTGTTTGCCTACTCCAAAGCTCTGGTGAAGCTGAATGGCGGCGTGGAAGCTGCCAGCATGGTCACCCGCGTCGCACCGTGCCAGCTCTCCCGCTATGGCAACCAGCAGAGCCATGACGCCATGCCGGTGGACGTGATTGCCGATCTGGAACACGAGGCCGCTGATCCCGTGCTCACCCGCATCCTGGCACGCATGAGCGGCCACACGCTGGTCAAACTCCCACGGGAAGCAGCAGAGCCGGATTGGGTCGGCAACATGGGCCAGCTCTCCAAGGAATTCTCGGACGTTCTCTGCCGTGTGGCTGAATGCCTGAAGGATGACGGCAAAGTCACAGCCGATGAAGTGAAACGCCACCACCTGCGCAGAGAAATTGCCGAGCTGATCAGCGTGGCTGTCAAGCTGGACAAAACCTGCGAAGCCATTGAGAGGGAGCCGGCCAGATGATCCAGTCCCCCAAAATCCGGCGCAGAATTGTGCAGCACCACCTCAACAACATGAGCCACCGCGCCATCGCAAGCATCTATGGTTGTTCAGAGGATGACGTGGAGAACGTGATCAAGACAGAGACAGCCGAACGGATCATCCTGTCTGGTGTGCCTGTTTCGGGCGGTGTGGCGCTGTATCCGGTGCAGAGCAGGGATGCTGACCTCACCCCGCAAATCCGACTGTTTAAGGCATTGCCGGAGGACGTCCGGACCTTTGCATCCGGTGTGGCAAAAACCTGCAAGGTGCCCGTGGGCCGCCTGTTCACCTCAAACAGCAAACGAAAGCAGGATGTCTTCTGCCGCGGCTGCTTCTATTACGGCCTCAGCTGCCAATTCCACTGGAACTACGAGCGCATCGCACACGCCTCCGGCGTCAGCGTCCACGTCGTCTGCCGAGCCGTCAACCGCTACTGCACTCAGGTAGGTGCACCTCGTCCGAGTGAGCTGGTGAATGCACGGAGGGCTGTGGCGTGAGGGGATTAGGCGGGTTCGCTACTCGGAGTAAATGGACGTTGCATGGTGTTGCCGTCGCGATCAATGACATTCACAGAGTTCCATTGCTCTTCACTGAAGAGAGGGAAGAACTTTGCTTCAATAAAAGCCCCAAACACTTCTGCGCCTTCAAACCTAGGTACCGTCATGGCATACCCTCCCATTTGCATCAGTTTAGGGAGGAGAAAGTGCTGCCCTATCTGTTTGACCGCATTAGTCGAGTTCAATATTACCTGATTGAAATCGTTGATATAGGTCTGATGGTTTTGGGCTATTCGGTTAAGTTCAGAAACTATCTCGCGTGCAGTGCTTTTATCAGTCAACCGCAAAGTATAACTCTGGATCGCAACCACCATTTCAGTAGCGTGTTCCTCATGCGCTTTATCAATCTGAAACTGGATACTGGAAAACGATTCCATGTACAGCCGGTAGTTAAAGTTAATACTGTCAGTATCAGGCAAGTCTGCTCCGACAAAGTTAGCGCCGACCAACCGGCTTCTACTAAAATCAGTAGCAACGAGCATGCTGGCCGAAAAATCAGCAAGACTAAGGTTCAAGCCGTTAAAGATGCAATTTTCAAGTCGACATTTATGGAAGTTGATTTTGGTGATTTTATTGAACTCAACGCAGTCCATGTTGGTGTTCGCAAAATCAAACAACTTGAGAGAATTTTGGTCTTGGTTATTGCGCAGGTTGATAACCGCTCGAATAGCCACTCCCTGATCGATGAAGAAAGCTTGAATGGGAACTGGTTGATCAGACTTAAACGTACTTCTTTCTATGTTTCGTTTACGGATGTGCTGCTCCAAAAGATCCATAGAAGTATCAAAGTAAGTAGTAGAAGCTTCCATCAAATCCTTGAGCATAATAACGCCTGCACTTGCAGAGGCAGAGTTGTCTTTTCCAAGCAACTCAACAGCCTCTGCAAAACGATCTGTAATGTGTCGCTTTTCTGCGAGAACCAATGTTCGATCTGCGTTCTGCAATTGGCCAAGCGCGATCCCAGCCTGCTTGTTAGATATCTGTGCTTGCCAATGAGCTGTAATGCTTCTCCAGATAATGAAAGGAAAACCGACGAGACCAACAACCAACAATCCAATGTTTCGCCAAATTTCAGCTCCAGATTCGTTGTCGGGGAACCAGAATTTCAAGGGGTTATCTGGTACAAATATGGCGCATACCAATGCGAAAATCAGAACCATCGCGTAAATGCCTGCGCCGATGGGCATCAAAACATTGGTGCTTTCAATGCTACTTTCCTGATCCATCAATCTCAGCTCTCAACACAGCATGCAGTAACTGCCTCGCACCTTAAGATGCGAACCTCTGAGTCTTCAACCAGAGGATGCTGGTCGTCCAATGGCAATTGGAGGGTTGCTGCGTGATGGGTCAGGCGCTCAGAGCAGGATCAACTCTGTCTCACCCAGCTTATGAAGGCGGTGAGGAGGGTTATGGGGATCATGAGGATGTAGACGGCCAGAACCATTTGGGTGATGGTCAGCTGGTTGAGGGCCTCAATCTCGAAATCTGCCAGGCTAACGCGGATGAAGGCGATGGCGGCGAACATCTGCACTTGAAAGAACAGGGTGACCAGCAGGGCTTTGAGCGGGCTGAAAACGGGGTTTATCCGTGTTGCCAGCCAGTAAACGATAACCGCCCCGACAATCCAGAGAAGCCCGGCCAGAAACCAGTCCCGCAACGCGCTACCCTGATAAATCAGATAGACGCCCAGGCTCCACAAATTACCCGCAAAAACAAACCCAAACCCACGCAGTTGAGCTGGCAGGTAGGAGCGGAAAGGTCTCGGGGGAGCAGGGGGCAAGCTGGTCATTTAGCGGTCTTCCAGCTCTTTGTCGGCAAGTTCCATTCGTCTTTTTATTTGCTCAAACTTAGCTTCAATTACCCCACTTGCCCCTTTTCCGACGGACTGACAAACTTGCAGGAAGATGAGAGATGTTCCCATTGCCAACACTCCAATGGCAACTTGCTCAACACCTGTGTCAGCCACGAAAGTGACAAAACCTGTGATGCCTCCCAAAGCTTTGGTCGAAAGATCTTTGACACTGCCAAAGTAAACTACGGCTTTCTGATCATCCAGTGCGATCTTGACCGCTTCAAAACAGACAGTTCGATCTGCCGGAGCAAGCCAGTCTTGCGTGAGAGCATCAAACCAGCTTCCTGTGGCATACTTTGCTTCTCCATCTTCAATAAGTTGGTGCGTGGCCGCTGCAAACAACTCTCCAATTTTATTGCCTTTACCCCAAAATGGTATGGCAACGCTCTCAAGAAAAATTCTCTCCTCACTACCATCAGCTTTGGTGAACGAGATTGGTGTGGTCACTCGCATGACTTGATAGTTTTTAAGGAGGTCTCTGGGCTCTTCTGGAGAGCTGACGCGTGGGGCGACTGGGTAGCTCTCGGAGATTGCATCAGGTGTATCTGCGGGTGCAATTTCACTTTCAGACACAGCCTCAGAGGATGCAGCTTCTGCAATCGTCTCTTTGGTTTTGCTTTTATTAGACGTGCTAGGGTCCTCTTCGCTGCCAAAAACCAGCGGAAATTTATCTACTCCCAATACGCTCGGTTTTTGCTCAGGGCTTTGTTCGTCATTCAAAACCGTTGTCTCATCAGTAATTGCGGCTCTGAGTTGACTTCGTTGATAAATGGAGCCGACGAGATTTGCACCGCGCAAATCGGCGTTAGTCAGATTTGTATCGAGCAGATTGGTATTGGTCAAAATTGCGTTTCTGAGATCTGCATCTTTAAAATTGGTATCAGTGCATGTGGTGTTTTGGAGATTGGCAAATCTGAAGTTTGTGCCTTCAAAATTTGTTTCCGAAAGGTTGGCACCTCTAAGCCGTGCGCGGTTAAAATTTGCCTTTACGAAGTTACAGGAAACGATACGTGCATTCTGCAATTTAGCCATGCGAAACTTGGCTTCAACTCCAGTACAATCTTCAAACACGGCATTGGCCAATCGTGCTTGAGTAAAAACAGGCGAACGAAGTCTGCAATGCGAGAATGTCGTGGCTTCGAAGTTTGCTTTAGTAAAATCGACGTCTTCAAAGGTCACATCATCAAACTCAGCCCGTCTCGCGTCTGCGTTGGTGAATTGAACCTGATGACCTCGCCCACCTCTAAATTGAAAAGCCTCCAAGTTAGCGCGCTCAAGACAGACGTCTTCCAAAGAGACGTTCAAGAAAGTGGAGAAATCGAGATTGGCTTCACTCATGTCAGTTTTGATGAAGCTGGTCTGCATGAACTCAGACTTGCTGATAATTGTTCGGACGAAAGACGCACCGGATATTATGGCTTTTTCAAAGTTTGCATTGCTCAAATCAATCCAAATATTCGTGAAACCTCCTTGAATTTGCTCGACCCAAGAGTTCCACTGCGTTTCATCGTAGTCACGGAAATCCAACGTTTCTGGTGTAACAAGCTGTCTATTAAACATCTAAAAACGCCTCTGGGTCAGTGCTCTAATTACATCTGCAACCTATCCGCGATTCCATCTGCGTTGACAACAGGTACAAATCAGGTCATGATTCCGCTCAGCTGGTGGTTTGCCAGTGAGTGCGTCACACAAAGGCGTGCGGGGATTGGAACCCCTTCCTATTCTACAGGCGCACGCTATGCGCCGCGGCATGTCTATGCCAGCGGCGTTTTGCTTTTATGGCTAGGCGGGCAGGAGCGCTCACGCGCGCCGTTTTCCTGTAGGACGGTAGTTCCAATCCTGTTCGTCTGGCCGCCAGAGATTGGAACCTCCAGCGGTCGGATACAATCTGACTACAGGAGATGTGCCATGGTTGTGCTGGCAGATAACGCGACACGTGCGTGCCGCGAGCTTCGGAATTCCCTTGAAAATATTGATTTAGCTGTGGCCCAGTTCGGCGCGCTTTTGCACGCCATGTCCGCGCTCGGCAACAACCTGCCTCCCCATCAGTGCGAGGCGGTGCAGTCCATTGTGACCCTGCAATCCCTTCTTCTCACCCACCACAAAGAGATTTTCACCCACACCCAATCCGCGTGGCACTCCACCCGCGTGCTTTTGCCAGTCAAAGGAGTTTCGGAATGCAGCATCTGATCAAAATTGAGAATGGTAAGCCTGTTACGGACACACTGGTGATTGCGGAGGTGTTTGGGCGTCGGCATGACGAAGTGCTCAGAAGCGTGCGGGGATTGATTAATGAGGGGACAATAGGACTCCGGGAATTTGCGTCGTCCTCCTACCTCAACGCCCAGAACAAAGAGCAGCCGATGTATCAGCTGTCAGAAAAGGCAGCGTTGATTGCAATGCCATTCATTGGTGGCCGGAAATCAAAGGAAGGTCAACGTAAACTCGTTGAAGCGTTTCTGGAGTATCGGGATCGGCTTGTTTCCAGCAATTATGACCGGGCTCCGCAGGTCATCTCCATTGAAATGGAAATGGCCGTTGCAGAAGCAGCAGGACGGGCGCTTGCCATGTCTGACAGTTCCAAGCTCAAGATGATTGAAACCGTGGCCAACAACCACGGCTGCGCAACCAACATGCTGCCTGACTATGTCAATGAGAGAGCCTGTCTGGCGCTCACAACTCTGCTTAAGGAAATTGGAGAAACCCGCTCAGCCCGCACCGTCAACAAGGTGCTGCTGGACCTCGGCATTTTGGAGGAGCGCACCCGCACCTCCACCAGTGGCAAGGAAAAGCGCTTCAAACTGCTGACAGAAAAAGGCCTGTCTTTCGGCAAAAACCAAGTCAGCCCCAACAACCCGCGCGAAACCCAACCTCTCTACTACATCTCCACCTTCAACGACCTGATGCAGCTGATCGAAGCCGCCGAGCGAGGAGCAGCAGCATGACTGATCTGATCAACATGGATTTTGAAGACAATCTGGTTCGCAGTTTCAGACAGCAAGACGGTACCATTTGCTTCATCGCAAAGGACGTCTGCAACTGTTTGGACGTTAAGCAGGCTTCGCGGGCGCTTGAAAATCTGGATGAAGATGAAAAGGGGGTGACTTCAACTCACACCCCGGGTGGGCCTCAGCAGGTTCTGTATGTCACCGAGAGCGGTTTGTACACCCTGATCCTGCGCTCAAGGAAAGCAGTCACTAAAGGCACAATGCAGCATCGGTTCCGTAAATGGGTCACTAAAGAGCTGATCCCAACCATCATGAGAACGGGCAGTTACCATCATTGGGAACAGGATCCAAACCAGTTTGATGATCTTGGCACTCAGTCAGAGCTCGGTAACAAATCCAGATTGGTTGAGATTGCAAACCGTATCTCCGGCCCACGTGCCGCCTGCGAGCTTTGGCGCAAGCTGGACCTGCCAATGGTGCCGTCATTAGCCCCACGCGGAGGCCTCACATCCAGAAGCATCGTCTCCGGAGCAGAAGAACAGTTGCGCTCCTTCATCGAAGAGGGATGCCAACTGGATCCAGACTACACCATGACCGCCCGGGCCATGTATCTGGCCTACAAAGGCTGGGCTCGCTCAGAAGGCAACCCCATCATTACTGAAACCGCCTTTGGCCGCGCCATGCTCCAGCTCACACAGGACTACAATTTCCTGAAAAACAAAGGCCGTGTGGTGACTTACCGTGGTTTACGGGTGAAGGAGGTGGGGTGATGTTAGCTAGTCGAGCTGTTTTCCATGAAAGTGTTTACTACGCCTTCACGCCATGTATGCAGCTGATCCATCCAGTTATCCGGGAGCTTGTCATTGTAGGCAATCATAGCGTGCTCAAGTTCCAAAAGCTCATCGGCAACAGGATCTTTTTGCTTTCGCGCAAGACATCGAGCTGTCTCGGTTTGGATACTACGGAAAGTATCAAGAGCAAAGTCCTCCAACGGGATTGGGGCTCCATCGTAGCCTTCAATAAGATTCAGTTGGTAGACCCAAAGATTTTTGAGTTTTTGCAAAAACCTCTGTCGTTCCTGATAGGATGTACCAGGGTTGTACTTCGCTGCGTTTATATTGTGGCCATCAAAGCCAGCACAAATCGAGTTATAGTTGATGATCAATCTCCGATAATCATGGAGCGTCAGTCCACGTCTTTTGATATGGCGGACCCATGCGTAGGCTTGATCGACGAGATAGAGCTCTTGAGAGCAAAACTCCATCACACTGGCGATATGCTCTATTTGATTTATTCGATTTGCCTTTTGAGCCTCAGAGATTTGATCTCCAAGTTTTCTGACCTGCTTCATCGCAGAACTATAGGCAATCATGGCTGCTGCAATAGCTGCAACACCAGCAAACCATCCACTCAACACCCCGGCCCACGATCGAACGCACTCCCAGGAGCTCAGAAAGGGCGAGCTTTGACTAGGAGATTGCGAAGAAATGCAGAGCCCAGCTCGATTGACCTGAAAGTCAAGCAGAAGAACTGCGAAAAAGCCACCCAAGAGAGAAGCCAAAACGCAAACTATAATGATGTTCAGGTGCTTATCTTGCATGGAGAAACCTCACCGGATTTTAAGATCGATACCCTATTAACCAGCGACAGGTTTTGCGAGATCTCTAATTCTAGCAACATTTACATCAACCGGTTCAAAAGTTCTCTTGAGGTCGGCAGAGTAATTGTTGATTGCTTCAATCCGTTGATCTTCAGCAGATTTAAACTCATCTGTATTCAAAATTTCATTGAGTTTTACCACAAGATTACTAGCGGTCTCAGTGTCTTTATCACGAATGTGGCTGCCTTGTCTGTTTTGGTTGAGAGCAACTATCGAACTCGCTTGGTCAAACAGTTCGACGTAGCTCTCGTATTCAGTTTCCCAAGTCTTAAGCAAGGTATCGCGCTGGCTGAACACGTCACCAGAAATAAACCGCCCTGCTTCATAGTGATGATCGTTCTTCTGAAAGAGACACGTACGCTCCTCAATAGATCTAATAATCTTTTGGCAGTTTCTTGTGTTTCTTTTTTCAGCCTCATGAGGAGAAGGGTGATCGGGGTCATCCATTGCATTCATGGTAGAAATGAAAGACATCAAAGAGTTCTTGAAAAACTCTACAAGGGATGTTTCTCGTTCCAAGTACTCAATTATTTCGCGTTCTCTAGCATACCAAGTAAAGCTATCTGCAAGAAACGGTTGAAGTGCGAGAAGGTTTGTTTTTTGAGCTTCTTCAATTTGGTCATCAGTTCTTTTGATTTGCTCTTGTACCTTACGACCTGCAAAAAATGCGCCCCAAACTGCGGCTATTGCAGCAGCCCAACCACTTGTCGCACCGATCCATTCTTTGCCACAAGTCCAGCTAAAAGAGTTGCTTGTAGTACAAAGCGCATCCCCGAAAGCCAATCGCGATATTATGAGAGCTGCAGATATAGCAGTTCCAACACATACTGCTATCAAGATCAGCGAAAAAAAACGTTTCATGCTAGTGCCTCAAATTTAAACTTGCTTTGTAGCCGAGTCTCTCCATCCATGCACGCCTCAGTTGAGAGGTGCGCCGCATGACTCTCAGGATTGATCGTAGAAAGACACCTAGAACCACATCCACCGGCCACTCCGAGCACCCTTGCATGGCAGAGGGCTGCGCAAACTGGGGCTCTCGTGGGTACACCGTGGATGATGCCGGCAAGCGGGTGCAGCTGTGGTTTTGCCCCGAGCATGCCAAGCAGTATGAAGCGGATGTTGCGGCTGCCAAGCGTACGCCGCCACCGCCACGATCGCCCAAACAAGGGAGGTTGGTGTGATGCGGTACTCCACTCTCGACTTGTTGCGGTTGAAGCAATCTGCTGATCTGCATGGTCGCATTTGCCGGCACACCACGTTGCGCAAGTCTGGCCGGCTGTATTCCGGCAAATGTCCGTTTCCCGATCATGACGATCGCAATGCCAGCTTTGTGTTTGATCCTGTCAGCAACAGTTTCCGTTGCTATTCCACCGCCTGCGGCCGCTCCGGGTCCATCATCGACTGGATGATGGAGTTTGAGGGCTTTTCCAGCTTTGCTGATGCGGTTGAGGCTCTGGGCGGGGCACAGATTGCCCGTGATCAACGCTGGCAGGACAAACAGCACAAGCTGGTGCAGGACAACAAGGTGCTTGCGGCTGCGCGCACTGCCACCACACAGGAAAAAGCGCGTCAGGCGGCCTACAAGATCTTTTCAGCTGGGACAGAGCTTTCCGGCAGTATTGCGGAAACCTATCTGCGTGAAGCGCGGGGGCTGGGTGACATCCCGTTGCCTGGGGCGGTGCTGCGCTTTGCTGCGGATCTGCCGTACTGGGCAGAGACTGCAAAGGGTCGTTTCGAGATCATCCATCATGGACCTGCGCTGCTGGCGGCCTTTCAAAACAAGCAGGGCCGGTTTTCAGCAGTGCATCAGACCTGGCTGAAGGCGGATGGCAGCGGCAAAATCAAACTAAGCCTTGAGGATGGGCTGCGGTTGCCAGCCAAAAAGATCCGCGGGCCGTATATGGGCGCCAGTTTGCGGCTTGGCCCGCCTGCGCCTGTGATGGGCGTGGGTGAGGGCATTGAGACCTGCCTGTCCTGTGCGCCCTTTGGCCTTTCGTGCTGGTGTGCGGGCTCGCTTGGCAATCTTGTGGGCTCTGGCAAGCCTGACGGGATCTGCGAGCCGCATCCGGTGCGCACCGGTCACCTGTTGCCATCACGGCAACCGGACATGGCCAGTGCACGGGCGTTTCTGCCATTTGAGGCGCGGTCCATGATTGTTTTGGCCGACAGTGACACCAAAGACCTTGAAGCACTCAAAGCTCAACTGGAACGGGCTGTGCGGCGCCTGCGGTTTGAGGAGCGATCAGCGCAGATCTTGTGGCCACCACTGGGCATGGACATGAATGACTGGATACTGGCGAACGGGAGGGATGCAGCATGAGCACCATGAGCCAGGCGATTGAGGGTGCGATGCAGCCAAGTGACGATCCCCTCATCACCCCACTTTCAACCGAGTTTGCGGAAAAACTCTCGCGCTGCGCCCTGTATGACCAGAATGATACGGGCAATGCCAAGCGGCTTCGGGAGCATTTTGGCGAGGAGTTTTTGCATGTGCGGGAGGTGGGGTTTTACACCTTCAAAGGCACCCACTGGGATTTGACCGGTGGCGAGGAAGTGATGACCCGCTATGCGCAGCGCACGGCGGAGCTGATCAAAGAAGAGCTCGACTACCTTGGCTATGAACCCTGGGAGGAGCTGGTGCTGGAAAAAGCCAAGGCGGTGCCACGTTTGGCAGAAGAGGCGGCGCTGACCAAAGAGCAGGAAGCCCTGCTGAAGGATGCGGAGGACGTGAAAAAGGCCCGCTCCGGCAGGCGGACTGCACGCAAGAAATTTGCGGTTTCCAGCGGCAATTCCAACAAGATCAAAGGCATGATTGTGCAGGCGCTACCGCATGTGACCTATGCGCCAGAGGAAATGGATGAAGACGATCTTGTGTTCAACACGCGCACGGCCACGCTGCAGCTGCACCCTGAACCTGATGGAGAAGGCGGGCAGGTGATGGTGCCGGATTCCGTGGCCCACGACAGAGCCATGCGGCTTTCCAAATGCGCGCCGGTGAACTTTGACCCCAAAGCGGAATGCCCGCAGTGGCAGGCGTTTCTGGACTTCTTCCAGCCCGATGTTGGCGTGCAGCGCTTTTTACAGGTGTATGCCGGCTATTGCCTGACCGGGCTGACGGCAGAACAAAAGCTGCTGTTCTTCTATGGCGATGGGGCCAATGGCAAATCCACCTTTGTAGAGGCGATTTGCGGGCTGATGGGCGATTATGCCGGACAGCTGAACCCGGAAAGTGTGACGGGCACAGGCCAGCGGCGTGGTGACCAGGCAACGCCGGATCTGGCAACGCTGGTGGGCAAACGGCTGGTGCGCGTTTCCGAGCTGCCAAAGGGTGAGGCAGTGAAGGAGGAGCTGATCAAGGCGCTGACGGGTGGTGAGCCCATGCAGGTGCGCCGGCTGCATCAGGGCTTCTTTGATATGACGCCAATCTTCAAAGCGATCATGAGCGGTAACGACAAGCCCTTCATCAAAGGCAATGACTATGGCATCTGGCGGCGCTTGCTGATCGTGCCATGGTCCGTGCGCATCAGCGAAGAGCAAAAGCGACCGATGGCCGAGGTGCTGGCCGAGTTCGAGGCCGAGCGATCGGGCATTCTCAACTGGATGCTGAAGGGGCTGCAGATCTACATGGAGGAAGGGCTGGATGTGCCGCCAGCCGTGGAAGGGCTGACGCAGGATTACAAGACCGAGCTGGACCCGATACAGCAATTTGTGGATGCCTGTCTGGAGTTTGCCGAGCCGCCGGGAGAGGACCCGAACGAGCCCTCCATCACTGGCCGCGCCATGTATGACACCTATAAGAAGTGGTCTGAAATCTCCGGCCTAAAGCCTTTCACGGAAACAGCTTTAGGGCGCGAGTTGCCGAAGAAGCCGGGCATGCGCAAGGTGATGACCCGCATCCGCAAGTACGCCAATGTGCGCTTCAACCTGCCAACTGAGATGCGTCCCGAAACGATGAGTTGGGAGCCTATGGGATGAGTGTAACTGAGCCCGCGAGGGTGCGAGGGTATGCGCGAGGGTTGTGCCGTGTGCCTCGCGCCGGATTTCGTAAAGCCGTGAATGGGTTAGAGGATAGCCGCGAGGGCGCGAGGGTATATCGCGCGCCTGCGCATATATAGGGGAATGGGGAATAGCTTTTAAGGAAAAGACTTCTCATATGCGTAATTAGTCAACTAACCCTTGAACCCTCGCGGAGGGTTATAAAAACAATTGATATTAAAAGATAAAATGGCCGCGAGGGTCTGATTTTAACACTCGCGGTACCCTCGGAACACTCGCAGGAGATCAATTATGGTTCAAACGCTGCGCGCATCACCGGAATACATTGGCCGGCTCAAACAAGAGCAGGCACAGCAGAACGAAGTCCGCAGGATTGATCTGGTCAGCTTGCTGGACTGGACCTACGGCGAGCAGAAGGCTCATCTGGATATCGTGAGCGATGATGAGGCACGGCACTTCGATGTCCGGTGTGCGTTGAACTCACTAGAGCAGCTGCTGCATCTGCGCACCTTCGTGGATGGTGGCGGGCGCTCATGTGTGGAGCTGCATCCAGATGCCGAGGCCGTGCATGGCGCGGTGAAGGAGTTTGCAGCTCAGTCCGATGATTGCGCCTATGCCGCTGGTCTGCTGATCTACTACGGCGCAAACCGGACGCAGCCGGAAAAGCCAGCTCTGAGTGGCCGCAAGCTACAGGAAAAGCGCGATAAGACCGGACGCACGGTGATGAGCTACTGGCGGGCTGATGGTGAGGAGCTTTTTGCTCGCCCGGGTACAAAACTGCCAAAGCCTCACGACTATGACGGGCCGGGCTGCCGCGTTGGGCAGGCCTGTGAGCTGCAGGTGGTATCCGTTGAGAGTGATTTGGAAGAGTTTTTGCTGGAAACCTACACCTACTGGTGCGCAGCGCTCGAAATCATAAGCGGTGCGCTACCGATGTTGAAAACTCACAAACTCAAGAAGTTTCAATCACCTGAGTTCGATCGGAAGGCTGTGAGATTGCTCCAAATGAGCTCCGCGACTTGAAATGACCCGCGTCGTTTGACAGCCTGACAGCGGAAAGAAAACCGCCTTGAGGGACAACCTGCAGGGCGGTTTTTTATTGAAAAGCGCCACATCGCTTGTTTCCTAAGGCCTCAACATGTTCACAATTAGCTTTGACAAACGAGACTTGGATGACCTCATGCGTGGGCTTGGCAACTTGCCCGGTGAGATCAAAGGAAAGGCCATTGCTCGCGCCCTCAAACATACGACAGCAATTGCCAAAACTCGGGTAATTCGAAAGTCCGCGGCATCTACAGGAATGCGGCAAAAGGATATTCGCAGTGTAACCATTGCGGTGAACACAGGAGTAGATACTGCCAGTGTGATCATGCGCTCTGGTTGGATACCGCTCTACCAGCTGGGGAGCGCCCGCCAGACACGGGATGGTGTATCTGTTCGCAACTGGGGAACACACCAAGGCACATTCCTTGCCACGATGGCCTCTGGTCATGCCGGAGTGTTCAAACGATCAAGCGCAGCGCGCCTTCCGGTCCGCGAACTTTGGGGGCCAAACCCTGCTGCTGATGTTCAAAACCATGAAGATGAATTTATGGACGTGCTCGAAAGCGTCGCTGACGAAAAGCTGCGGCCTCGGCTGGAACACGAAATCGACCGGCTGCTCCGCTCGCTCTGAGGGCGCGGCGGCGGCTGAGAAAAAAAGGGACCGTACAAAACACCCTTTCCCCGCGGGGGGCGCAGCTCCCGGGGTTTCGTCAGTTTTACAGATTGAAAATTTGAGTTGTCAGGGTTGTTAGAGTTGCCAGCAACCGGTTGCCAAGGTTGCCAGAAGTGGAGGTTTTCAGATGCACGAAGATGCACCACTGGTGATGGCAACATTTGTGCAGGTTGCCGATCGGGACGGGGTCTCCAAATCAGCTGTTTCAAAAAACGTGCGCAACTACGCAGACAATCATAACTTGCCAGTTGAGCGGGATGGGCGCGGGCGGATCACATGCTTTTCGCTTGCCCACTATGATCACATCCGCTCCCGATTTTCTAATCCGCTGAAAACGACCACCAAGCTCCCCGCTGTTCCAACGGCACCAACAAGCCAGCCCTCGACAGAGGGGAGTATGCCGGCAGCACCCGGTGCCGATCCGCAAAGCTTGAACGAAGGTAAGCGTCAGGAAACATGGCTCAAAGTGCTCCGGCTCCGGCTTGCAATGCAGGAAGAGCTTGGAGCACTGGTGCGCCGCGATCTTATGGAAGATGCGCTCGCCAAAATGGGAGGCGAGATTAAATCTGTTGTTTCGCGGCTTCCCAACCGGGCAGATGACCTGGCAGCGCGTGTCACCAAGGATGGTGTCCATGGCCTGCGCCTGGCGCTGAAGGATGCTGCCTTTGAAGTTGCGCAGGAGATTGCCGAAGCAATGGAGGCTGCTTTTCAGGAAGCACCACAGTTTGATGATCTGCCAGAGGGCATGATTGGCACTGAAGCAAGTGCAGAAGAACTGATGCTTGCAGAGGAGCAACAGGAGGAACTCTAACGACAACAGGTGAGCTATGCAGGAAACTTTGGGAAGTTTGCGAGGAGCAAACACAAGAGTTTATGGTGCAGCTCGCCTCGTTACGCGAGTGCTTGCAAGAACGATCCGCCCTAAAAAGCCACTGCCGTTTCACGAATGGCTTCCCAAAAACATTGAGCTGGTGGACGGCCCAAGACGTGGAGAGCTTTGGAATGCAAAAGACGCTCCGTATTTGCCGGAAATCGCCGCGTGTCTGTCTGCTGATCACCCTTGCAACTATGTCTGTGTTCGCAAATCTCAGCAGACCGGTGTTTCCATTCTGGGGCTTTCCTGGAGCATCTACCTGGCGGAAAACGCACCCGACAATATTCTGTACGCTGTGCCAGGCGATCAGGCGCTGAAAGAAACCAATTCCATGAAGATCATGCCTTTGATTGAGGCATGGGAGAAGCGCACTTCCAAGCAGGTGATTGAACCGATTACAAGCCGCAGCGGTAAAGGATCAACCACCTTTGAGAAGAAGTTTCCAGGGGGCGCACTGTCGCTTGCTAATGCCAATTCGGAAATGGATCTTTCCTCCAAGACGATCAAGTATGGGGTGAAGGACGAGGTTTCCAAGTGGGAAGAGACGGACAATGGCGGAGATCCTGAAGAGCTTTTCTTTGGGCGCTTTACCGCCTTTCGCCGTGAGAAGTCCTATAAGATCTTTGCTCTTTCTACCCCGGAACATGATAGCGGTGATGAAGACGGAGAAGGTCCAGGTCATTGCCGTATCGACCGCGATTTCAAACGCTCAGACCAACGGTTTTGGCACATCTGCTGCCCTTCCTGCGACTTTGA
This sequence comes from Pseudovibrio sp. Ad13, assembly GCF_001623225.1. Classification (NCBI taxonomy): domain Bacteria; kingdom Pseudomonadati; phylum Pseudomonadota; class Alphaproteobacteria; order Hyphomicrobiales; family Stappiaceae; genus Pseudovibrio; species Pseudovibrio sp. Ad13. The sequence goes on from NZ_LMCC01000011.1 coordinate 168,900, forward strand.
ACAACGGCAGGACTGGAGCGGCTTTCAGGTAAACCGCGAGAACCCAGAGGAAAGCACCTACCTTTGTGAGGAATGTGGCCACTCCATTACAGAGGCTGAGCGCGTTGTTGCTGTTCGCAAAGGGCAGTTCATTGCTACAAAGCCAGACGAGGGACGCCAGCCGGGTTTCCATGTGGATGCGTTTTGCTCTCTGATGATGAGTTACGGCGATATCGCGCGGGACTTCATCAACGCAGAAAAACGAAGTGAAGCAGCCAAAAAGAACTTCACCAATCTGGTGCTCGCCAAGGCTTACGCCATGCGTGGCAATGCTCCGAAACATGAACGGCTTATGGAACGGCGTGAACAGCTGGAGCGTGGGAAGATCCCGGCTGAAGGCCTGTTGTTTGTGGCCGGCGCGGATGTTCAGCACTACGGCATCTATGTAGAGGCGGTCGCCTTTGGAGATGACCGGCAAAGTTGGTGCGTGGATGCGCACTTTCTTGAAGGGTCAACGGATGACATCAAGGCGGGTGCATGGCTCAAGCTGGATGCGTTTTACAAGCAAGGCTTTAAGGACGCATGGGGCATGGAACGCCGGCTGGATGGTCTGGCGGTGGATGCTGGTGACAGTGGCCGTATGGAGCAGGTGCTGAGTTGGTGCAGAGCAAGGCCAGATACCTACGCCATTAAAGGTCAAGGGGGACGCGGTGTTCCAGCGATCGGGTTACCTCAAAAGAAGTCAGTCAACAAACGGGGCAAGCGCGTAAAGGTGCGTGGCTCTCAGCTTTGGCCGGTTGGAACATGGGGCCTTAAGCATGAGTTCTATGGCAGCTTGCATAAGTCTGGCATGGCAGCTGGCGCTGAGTGTGATCCACCTGGTTATTGTCATTACGGTGTTTGGCTGAATGAAGAATACTTTCTTCAAATCACGGCTGAGTACTTCGACCAGAAACTGGTGAAGGGCCGGTTGCTTGAGGAATGGAAGAAATCCCGGAAAGATAACCACTTCCTTGATTGCCGGATCTACGCCATGGCGATTGCCGAGCATTTGGGCCTGACTTCCAACACTGACAATGATTGGGCGCGGCTGCGAAAGCGGTTGGCGCCTGCAAAGGATCTGGACTTGCTTTCACCTGAAGCAGTCAAGGCAATTCAGGTCAGCACTCCCACCAAAACATCAGAGATAAAAGCAGCTCCCGCTCACGACAACGGATGGGCAGAGAGGCAGCAACGTATCAGGAAGAGGCGCGAGAAATGGCGAAACCGTTAAAAGCGCTTGGTCGGTTGCTTAACCGAGGCGGGAAATCAGCACCACCTGAGCAGGGAACAGGGCAGGTTGCAGTGCGCAGCGTCAGTCGATATCTGCGCGATACTCGCTCTAAGGTTCTGGCAACACGACCAGCTCCGCTCACAAACAGCCGGGATGATATTCGTTTGTCCTGGCGCCGCTGTGCGGGGCTGGCGCGTGACATCATTCAAAACTCAGGGCGGCTTAAAGGCGCTGTGGATCAGGTGATTGCAGATACGGTTGGCTCCGAGCTGCTGCTTAATCCCAAACCGGACTTACACGCTGCAGGCTATGATGCGCAGGAAACTGCTGATTGGTGCCGACTAGTTAAGCAACGTTGGAAGCGGTTTGCCTGGAACCAGGCTGAATGCGACATGCGCGGTAAGTTCACCCTGCCACAGTTGGTTGATTGCTCTTTGAGAGACTACATCACCTTTGGCGAAGTGACGGGCATGCTGGACTATATGGGCAGCGCTCAGCGGGCTCGTTACGGCATTAAGGCCGGAACGAAGCTCTGCCTGTTCTCACCGCAGAAGCTGGTTCAGGACACGCTGGAACATGACCGTTTGTTTCAAGGTGTCTACCATGATGAGAATGGCCGCCCGATTTCCTATCTGATTGAAGAGGCGAGAAACGGTCAAACCGTCAAGACAAGGTATAACGCTCGCGATCTGGCTGGGCGTGCTCAGGTCTTGCATATTTTTGATCCCACCTGTGCAAGCGATGTACGTGGGATTTCCGTTTTAGCGTCTGCCTTTAGAAAGCACATCCAGCACGAAATGCTTGAAGATGCCACGCTGCAAACCGCTATTTTGCAAACCCTGTTTGCTGCTGTTTTGAAGAGTGAGTTGCCATCAGAAGAAGCGTTTGCTGCGATCGACGCGATGCAAGACACCGAAGCCGGCAAGGAGTTCAAAGACTCTTTTTCTGATTATCTCCTAAGCACCTTGGATAAATCAGCAGAAAACTCCGTTCATTTGGGCAGTGATCCTACGGTGTCACATATCGCGCCTGGAGAAGATTTCGAAATCAAGACAGCTGGAACTCCAGGTCCTCATTACCTACCGTTTTCTGGTTCGCTTGGTCGGGAAATGGCTCGGGCGATTGGGATTACCTACGGTGGTCTCACCATGGATTATTCCAATGCCACTTACTCCAGTGTCCGGATGGAAAATGCAAGCATTTGGCCGGTCGTGACCAGGCGGCGAGAGCGCATTGCTGCGCCCACCTATCAGGCTGTTTACGAAAGCTGGCTTGATGAGGAAATCGGTGAAGAGCGTATCCCGTTCAAGGGCGGGTATGAAGCCTATTCGGCTTTGCGTGAAGAAGCGTCCTGGGCCCAGTGGCAAGGACCAGCCAAACCAACGGCAGATGATGCAAAAAGCGCTAAGGCTTCCAGCACCCGTTTGGAAAATGGCACCTCATCCCTTGCCCATGAATGTTCTGAGATGGGCATAGATGAAGAGGAGTTGTTTGAGCAGCGCCTCTCCGAGCACCGGCGCTATCTCGCTGAGGGAATGCGTTCACCCTATGAGCGAGTATCTTCACAGGCAACGGCACCAAACACTGATGAAGCACAAGGAGCTGCTGATGAGTGATCAGGTCAAAATAGGTTCTGACATGGTTTCCATCAATGAGCCATGTGCTGTTGCAACGGCGCTCCGCAAAATTGAGTTGGTTGTTGCCGCTGGTGGACGCCGTGAAACCGTCCGGTTTGGACGGGATGAAGTGACCTACTCAGCTGCCAATCTGCCTGCGCTGCAAAAGCTGATTGCTCAGTACGATGCCAAATGCAGCCTAGCTGCTGGCGGCAAGCTTCGCCGCCGGGCTCGCTCAGTTCGCTGGTGCTGAACCCACCCTTTAAGGATATCCAAAATGCCGGGAATTTTACAGGACGGCGAACTCATTCTTTATGGGTTCGTTGGCGAAAACTATTGGGATGAAGGCTTTACAGCATTGGAAGTGCTAAATGCTCTTGCTCTGCATGGCCGTGATGAGCCGATCACCGCGCGGATCAACTCAGGCGGTGGCTATACCGATGAAGGTATTGCCATCTTCAATGCTCTGAAGACGCACAAGGGCAAAGTGTCTGTCATCATCGACGCAATGGCAGCTTCAGCTGCCTCCATTATTGCCATGGCTGGTGATGAGCGCACTATGCGCACCGGGGCCATGATGATGATCCATGATCCTGCTGGAGAAAAACGCGGCACAGCAGCAGAGCACGAAGCGATGGGTGAGCTGCTGCACAAGCAAGCTGATTTGCTGGCAGGCATCTACGCAGATGTAACCGGCAAGACATCCGAAGAACTACGCCAAATGATGGTTGAAGAAACCTGGATGAATGGCAGTGAAGCCCAGGTTCAAGGTTTTGCAACCGTTGATGAGGCTGCTCAGGCAGTGAGTGTGTCTGCCTTTGACTACCGCACTTACAACTGTGCACCCGACACTTTGAAGCAACTTTCCAAGACAAAGAACTGGAGCGCTCAAGCTGAGCGCTCTCCGGCGGCATCCGTCGCACAAACGACTGTCAATCAGGAGATACAGCCTATGACGACACAACCTGCGGCGGATGCCAACTCCGCCAGCCCTAACACTGACAAGACGCAGTCAAACGCTGCCGATGAGGCAACAGCGGAACGTGAGCGCATCGGTAAGATCCTCAATTGTGCGGAAGCTGTTGGTCGCACTGAACTTGCGAAGTACCTCGCGTTTGAGACCTCAACGAACTTTGAAGATAGTCAAAAGGTGCTTGATAAGGCTGCTAAAGCTGGTGAGGGCAATGCGCCGAAGAGTGACGGACAAAGAACTCAGGCCAGTACTTACGAACAGCAGCGCCTATCTGCCAGTTCCCAAGCATCTAGTTACAGCAACCCATCAGATTTGACCGACGATGATAAAGGGACACGCCTGGTCAATCGAGCAAAGAGCATGTTTGGAGGTGCTAAATGAGCCAGTTGGCTGGAAGTACTAACCATGGAAAGTCTCCCGTCGATAATCTTCATGGCGGGAACGTTAAAACCCAACCCAACACAGTTGCCGCTGGTACTTACAAGCGCGGTCAAGTGCTTGAGTATGACAGCGCCAATAAGGTGTTTATTGCACTTACTGATGCGAGCAAGGCCAGTGTTGTGATGCCCGTTGGTATTACGCTGGAGGCTGACAGTTCCATGGGCGTTTACGTTCAGGGGGACGACTTCAATCTAAATGAAATGCATTTTGGCGCTCTGGATGCTGAAGCGGTGAAGCAAGCGCTGCGTGGCAACGGCATCTTGGCGCGTTACTGGCAGGTTGCTTAAGGAGAATACGCTCATGGATATTTACACCCTAAGCGATCTGATGACTGTGATTGAAACAATCTTCACGCCTAAACGTCACTTCATTGATAAGTTTTTCAAGCTTGAATATCTCTCAGATAAAGAAGAGATCCATTTTGACAGTGTGTTCAGAGATCAGGTGTCGCTTGCACCTTTCGTGATGCCACTGAATGCAGGTAAGCCTCAGGAACGTGCTGGGTACACGGCTAAGTCATTCAAACCTGCTTACGTGAAGCCGCTGAATGTGATCAAGCCCACAGATGCTATCACCCGTATGGCCGGCGAAAAGTTCTCTGGTGAGCTTACGGCTATGGATCGGTTTGAGCGTGCAGTTGCTCTCGCGCTTTACGAGCAGAAAATGCAGGTTGAGGCGCGATGGGAATGGCTTTGTCGTTTTGCTTTGAAAGATGGCAAAGTCACAATAGCAGGTGAAGACTATCCCGCTCGTCTGGTCGATTTTGGCCGTGCGCCTGAAATGGTGGACTTGATCACCGATGATGACCAGAAGTGGTCCAACCCCGACTATGAGCTTTTCTCCCTTTTGGAAGAAGGTTCTGCGGAGGTTGCTAAAAAGACCGGATCTCGGGCAACAGAAGTCTACCTCGCACCGGATGTGTGGCGACATTTCAAAGTGAACAAAAGCGTGAAGGCAGAAATGGATCTGACCAAGCGCAATGACAGCACTTTGACGGCGTCTCCATCTGCAACAGACCCGGAAAATCCAGTTGAGTTCAAAGGGACGGTTGGCAACTTTAACATCTATGTCGATCACAGCACTTACCGGGATGTTGATGGGACAGAAAAGCCATATCTGGAATCTGGTGAAGTCATGCTGATTGCGTCAGTTGGTGAAAGTGGGACCTCTGGTGTTTACGGGGTTCGTGCATTTGGCACCATTATGGACAAAAAGGCAGGCCTTCAGGCGATGCCTATGTTCCCCAAAGTTTGGGAACAGGACAATCCGTCCATTGATCAGGCAATGACGCAATCAGCGCCATTGATGATCCCAGGTCGTCCAAATGGTGTGAAAGTTTGGAAAGGGGTGGTCTGATGGCAGGAGCTGGCACAGTCAAGATTGCAACTGCCCGGTTGCTGACCTCAAAAGGCGTCATTAAACCGGGCGAGCAACTGCCAACAGGTTTGAAGAAGGCTGAGCTAAGTAAACTGGATGCCTTTGGTGGGCTTGCAGAAGTTTCTCTGCCGCCTAAACCAGCGGCAACGCAGAGTGACAACTCTGGTTCTCAGAGCGGTAAGTCAGCTCAGGACCTGTCTACTGGCACTGGAGCAGGTGATGGCTCTGGTGGCACGAAGCCTGAGGATCAGACCAGCACCGATGGTTCGGCTCAGGACTGATCATGTCTGAGCTTGATGACCTTCGGGCCGAACTCACCGAAGAGGTGGATGACGTCATGGGAGAGCCGGTTTTACTGGCTTTCCTTGACGGTGAGCAGCGCAGCGATCCGGCCCGCGAAAATACGGTGGTGAATGCGGTTTTGCGCTGTGATGCAGGGCATGCGTTCAATCTTGCTAAGGGATCGAAAAAAGAGCGCACCAGCCTTTCTGCAGAGCCATCTTTCTTGGAGCTTTCCCGCTCTGACTATGGCGGACCTATGCCCAAGACCGGGGATAAAGTGCAAGCGCTTTCCCGTGCTGGCCTCCCGTGGTTTGAAGTCCTTGATGTTTCTGATCGCGGTGCGTCCCGCATTATTCTTGAACTCGGAGAAGCCTAATGTCGCTTGCCCGTATTGCATTGCGTCACTGCGCCGTAGAGGCGCTAAAAACAGCTGGAACACTAGTTGGTAACAACATCCTTGATAGCAAGGTGGCTGCGCTTCAGGTGAGTGGTGATGGAAGTTTGCGCACCGATGAGGAAGGCCCTTTTATTGCCGTTTACACGGATGTTTCTAATTCGGGCGAGTTGGGTGGTCGCTCGCTGCGCGTAAATGGTCACCTGGATCTGGTATTTAATTTCGGCATTACAGCTGCGATGACCCAGACCAACGAGAAGGGTGAGAGTGTTGTCGTTGGGCTGGAGGTGCCTGCAACAAGTCCCAACTTTGAGTTCTTTCTTGATGCTTTAACGCGGCAAATCAAGTTTGCTCTTCTTGATCCTCAAAACCATTGGTCTGAGCTGCTTAAGGGATTTGCTCCAGACTTTCGAGCTTGTGAAGAGCTGCGCCATGGCAATGCCCGTGATGGGGTGCGGCTGGTGAGTGGTCAGTTGCGGCTAACCGTTGAGCTGGTTGCAGACCCTGTTCCAGGAGCAGCACTGCCTGAGGCCGGGATTTGGAGCCGGTTTCTAGCAAAGCTTGCTGAAAGTGATCCGGAACAATGTGAGCGCTTGCAAGGTTTGCTTGCCTGGAACGGTCGGGAACAGGATGACCGGCTTTCCTTCCTTCATGGGCTATCTGGCCTTGAAGCGGATGCCCTAAAACTGACCAGCGCTTCCAAGATCAATCCTTCAGCAACATTTTCCAGCGAACAACCGGAAGGCACACTTAGCGCCGGTTCCCGGTAACTTGGAGCACGCGCAATGTCGCAGGACCTGCCAGACTTAATTGCTGAACTGCATTTCGAGATTGCCGAGATCAAACGGCGACTTGCTTCGCGCACGCGGGAAGGGGTGATTTCTGAAGTTGATGCAGCCAAAGGCAAAGCACGGGTCAGGCTGACAGATTCAGATACTCCCATGCTTACGGGCTGGCTACCCTGGACCGAGCCAGCAAGCGGCGCCAATAAAACCCACAATCCGCCTTCGATTGGTCAGCAAGTCTCACTGACCAGTGAGAGCGGTGATTTAACCGATGCCCGCATTGGGTCTGCGCTGCCAAGTGAAGACAATCCCAGACCGAGCGCAAAAGGAGACGACCATGTCCTGGCGCAGGCTGGGGCTACAAAAATTATCGTTTCAGGTGGTGGCGATAAACTCCAGCTCAGTGTTGGGAATGCGTCCATTGCCTTGGTTGATGGGCGGATGACTTTCAGCGTTGCTGGTACGTCCATCACCTTGACGCCTTCAGGCATTGAGGCCGCAGGCGATGTGGATTTGAACTTCGGCTATGTGAAGTCGGAAGGCACCACAATAGACCACACCCACATTCATTCTGGAGTGACACCTGGTCCATCTAAGACCGGGGCTCCTGTCTAATTGGAGGATACTATGGAAAAAAACCGCTACCGTGTTTTGCGTGCAGGCTTCTTGCATGGAACCTATCGCCGGGAAGGCGAGGAAATTGAGTTGTTTGAAAAACAGGCTCAAGTTGATCTTCCACCTCTTGGTAGCCGGCTTGCAGAAGTAAACGCGAAGACCACGAAACCGGCCCCTGCTAAAGGCAAGGCCACCTCTCGAAGAGCTGACTAGAATATGGCCGGTAAGGACTTAAGTGAGATAACGGGCGGGGAAGTTTCTGGCTGGGCTCATGTGGTCCAGTCCATCAACCGGCTGTTCTCAACTCCAAAAAATACGCGGGTTTTCTTGCGTGAGTTTGGTTCTGACCTGCCAAACCTGGTGGATGTTCCCTCAAATGATGCTGGCATTCTGGCGCTGTTTGTAGCTGTCGCAACTGCCCTGGAGCAGTGGGAGCCAAGGTTTTCTTTAAGCTCCCTAAACGTATCACAGGCTGAACCTGGCAAGATCCTCTTGAACCTGGTTGGCATCTATTTGCCAAGAGGCCATTACGGCGACACCACGCCGGAAAGTGGAGAGCAAACCTTATCTGTGCCGATCTCTGGCCTTTAACTCCCGACATCAGGATAACACCATGAGCCGCTTTGCTGCGCTTGATCTGGCGACACTGCCGGAACCCTCCGCTGTGGTGGAACTGGACTATAATGCTTTGCTTGAAGCACGCCTTGTTGAGCTGGACCGTCATTTGCGTGATGGCCGCTTTGAACAGGCTGAAGCTGATGAGATCATGGCACTGGCGCGCTCCATTGCAGCATCGCCCGCCCGCTATTTAAGTGAGGCAGGAGCATCGCGCGAGCTTTACATGAATGCGCGCATCAATGCGGCGGTGAAATCAGTTCTGCTTGCAACGGCAACTGGATCTGATCTTGACCATCGCGGAGCAGGGCGGGGCGTTGCCCGCTTGGTTCTGGATGACAGTGACCCTGAAAATACCATTTATGAGGATGACGAGAGTTATAGGGCACGCATTCAGCTGGTGCTGGAAAGTTACTCTCCCTATGGGCCGGAAGGCGCATACGTCTACTGGGCTTTGCAGGCCTCCGGTGATGTGCTGGACGTTGTGCCTTATGGGCCTGATGACAATCTGGACCCGCCAATTCCTCCTGCTGAGCCCGTGATTTGTGTTCTTTCCAGAATTGGGGACGGGGTCGCAAGTAATGCTCTGTTGGAGAGCGTTTATCAGAACCTGAAATCAGACAAACGCAGGCCAGTGGGTGACAAGTTGACGGTTATCTCTGCGACACCTGTTCACTATGAAGTTGAAGCTGAGCTGCAAGTTGTGTCAGCTTCAACTGCTTCCATCGTTGAAGAACAAGCGCAAGCAACCTTGCAAAAGTTTATTTCAACGCGCCTTGCCATAGGTCGCCCGCTCTATCGCACCACACTTGCGGCGGCATTGAAAGTTGATGGTGTGGAGGAGGTGATCATCACCAAGCCTGCGGCTGATGTGATGGTCGGGCCTTTTGAAGCGCCTTACGCCTCTTCTGTCAAAATCACCGTTACCTCCATCACCGGAGGCTGGCGCAATGTCTGATAAGGCTCTCCGCCAAACTGTGCTGCCGCCGAACTCTGCTGACATAGCTGTGGCAATGGACCTTGTTGAAGACCGTATGTCTGGTCTTCCAGCTGGTGTTATTCGCGATTGTCTGGACCCTTTGAAAGCACCTGCAAGCCTGCTTGATCATCTGGGCTGGGAGCTTTCCGTTGATGTGTGGGACCGGGAATGGCCTGAGCAAGTCAAACGCCGTGTGCTGGCTGTCTCGGAAGAGGTGCACAAATACAAAGGCACCCCTTACTCAATTAAGACTGCCCTCACAGCTCTTGGGGTGGCAGCGCACTTGCTGGAATGGTGGCAAGAGGGCGGTTCCGGCGTTCCTGGCACGTTTGAGATTACTGCTTATGCCAATGAGCAAATCTTTGCTGATGGGCCGGTTCTGGATACACGATTGCAAGAAAATATCCTGAGCACAATCTCAGCAACTAAACCAAAATCGCGGGGCTTTAGTTTCCAGATTGGGGCACAGTTTGAGACGTCGCTCAGTATTGGTCTTGCAGGCCGGTCTAATGCCTTCACGCAGCCGATGGGCGCAATGGTTTTGCCCGAAAGTGGAGCTACGTTGAGCGCAGGCACAATGGCGCGTGGTGTTGCCTTCCTGGCGCAAACAGTTGAGCCGGTTCTCCCGCAAATGGGGGCCGTTCCTGGTTGTGCCGCAACTGGTCGCGGGCATTCCTTTCTTTCACTTCATGGAGAGCTTTTGACATGAGCCTTAAGGCCATTAATCCAACACTTACGCGCGCTGGCATGCGATCCATCTTTGATGCCTCAGACGCTGGCCTTCATGCCAGGATCACACACCTGGCGTTTGGTGCCTCGCGCTACACTCCAACGGGTAATGAAAACAGTCTGAAATCAGAAAAGGCCCGTGTTGAGATTGTTGGGTCTCGTTATCTGGATGATTTCCAGATGGAGATCACGGCCAAGATTGACGGGGACACCGGGTTCACATTGGCAGAGCTGGGCGTGGTGCTTGAGGATGGCACCTTGCTTGCTGTCTGGTCAGACCCTGACACGCCATTAGCGCAATACACTCCCGGTGTACCAATTGCGTTTTCCTTTGTGCTGGCGCTTGTCGCGCTTCCTCAGGGTGTCATTCAAGTAACTGGTGATGTGGATCTTCAGATCTTCTTTGGCGAAGAGTTTGCCAGCCTCGGTTCGGCTTTGATTGGCGAACAGCTGCGCAACCTTATGCTCTCTGAGCGCATGAGTCAGCTGGAAAAACAACGATCCGCAACTCTCGCACTCACCGCAAATACCAACCAACTACAGCAGGTCATTGAGCATCAGCAACAGCAGATTAATGACCTGCTCCCCCTCATTACCAACACCGGGGCACTAGCACTTACCAATGCCCAAAACATCTTTAAGACAAAGGAGATCCTGCAATGAGTTTGACGGGTGAAATCACCAAGCTGGTTGGCAAGGCGACAGAGCTGATTGATACGTTTGAAGCAAAAGAAACTGAGATTGATCATAAGGTTCAGGCCGCTGTAGCTGCGTTTCCTGAAACACATAAAATACTTTATGTGGATGCGTTCAATGGTGACAATAGCAACCTTGGTACCGTTGAGGAGCCTTTGCTTACCCTGCAAGGGGCCATTGAGCGAGCTCCAATCAATGGCAGCGCTGACATCTACCTGCTCTCAGACATCACTTTACCACCAGAGCGCTATTCTCTTCAAAACAAGAGCATTCAGATCTACGGCCACAGGGCGCCAAGCGGAAAGGCTAAACTCAAAGCCTCTGTCTTCGAGAAAGATGGGTCTGCTTATCTGTCTGGCTGGAATACGTTTGGTTTGAATGCAGGGTTCATGCTCCGCTTCGTCAATATTGAATTTCCAATCTACACCGGTGACCTGCCCGGTTATCATCGCTATCGTTCAATTCTGGGCAATTTTTCTGGATATGTTCAAACGCTTTCTCATTTTGCCATCTCTGATGCCGAGCTGATTTTTCCCAATGAAAATGGCTTTGGTTGGCTAGCGTGTGCAACCCATACGGGTCTGGTTTTTCTGGGTAATAACGTCGTCGATGTGAACGGGAACATGTCGGGCCAATACGTGGATGGCGCCGATGCTGAGGACCCGTCAAACACCACACAACTCATCACTAATCTGGCAACGCTCTAAGGCGTTAGGAGGGTTTATCCATGGATGCCTTTGACATCACATTTAACGGTCGAAGCTACCGGAATTTCACTGCCGAAGATGCCCTTGTTGCTGGCGTGCCCCAGGCTACTATTGATGAAGCCCAACAAGGCGCTCGTCTCACAACCATTAAAGCGGAATGCCGCAAGCGCATTTATGCCCGCGCCAGCGCTGAGACCCAGATGAACATGGCAACAGCTGCGGCTGCCATTGCTGGCAAAGCCGTTGTTGATCGAAGTGCTGATGAGGTCACGCTTTTGACCAGCACAAAGGCTGCACTGGATTGGGTGGGTGCTATGCGCTCCAAATGCCTGGAACTTGCTGAAGATCCGGGCACTGATTTCACACAGGATGCTAGTTGGCCGGAGTGCCCGCCTGAAGTGGTTGCACTGACAGAGCAGTTTTAAGCCGCTTCCCTTCCTTTTGAGTTTCATCCGTATCCGGTCCTGTGTGGCCGGTTTTTTTATGGAGAATTGAATGGCTGATGTCAGCTTTCACCATGGGGTGCGGGTCTTTGAATCTGCTGAAAATCCCATTCTTATCGAGATTGCCCAGACCTCTACCATCGCATTGATTGGCACTGCTGAAGGTGCCGATGCTGAAGCCTTCCCTTTGAATGAGCCGGTGTTGCTTTTAGGGGACCAGAGCAAGGCGGCATTGCTCGGGGACGGAAATCTGCGCGATGGCGTTGATGCGGTGTTTAAACAGGTAGGAACCTACGTGTTTGTGATCCGTGTTGCAGAAGGGGCAGATGCTGCTGCAACGCTTTCTAACGTGATCGGTGAAGCCTCCACGCTCACAGGTATCCACGCGCTCAAAAAATGCCAGTCGGCTCATGGACTGACACCGCGCCTGATTGCCATTCCTGGCTTTACTGGCAGCTTTGAAGATAAAGGCCTGCAGTCCATCAATGTGACAAATGGTGGTGCCGGTTATACCGATGCCACAACCGTTACAATTGCAGGTGATGGCACCGGGGCTGAGGCAATTGCAATGGTCTTGGATGGGGCAGTCACTGAACTGGTGATTACTAAGGCTGGTTCTGGTTACACCAATGCCACAGCCACCTTGAACGGGGATGGCAACGGGGCAACTGCGACTGTCAATATTGGGGCGGTTGGCGATCCGGTGATTGCTGAGCTTGGCGGTGTGCTGGGTGAGCTTGAGGCTATCGGCATCGTTGATGGACCTGATAGCACGGATCAAGACGCGGTGAACTTTAAGGAAGTAAATGCCCACCCGCGTATCTTCATTGTTGATCCAAAAGCTGGCGACTGGGACACGGATCTCAATGCCAACCGGTTTAAGCCATCAGCGCCGTATTTTTGCGGTGTGCAGGCAAAAACGGATCGCACGCACGGGTTCTGGTGGTCGCTCTCCAACAAAACAATCAACGGTGTTACGGCGGTGTCCCGCCCGATCGCGTATGGCTCCCAGACCGACTATCTCAATGAGCGCGGCATTGCCACCATCATCAATCATGGAGACGGCTTTAAGACCTGGGGCAACCGGCTTTCTGGCGGCGATGATCTTTGGCGGTTTATGGCTGTGCGGCGGACGGCTGATTTCATCAATGGCGCTATCCGTGAGGGCTACATAGAGTTTGTCGACAAGCCGTTCTCAAAAGCCAACCTGCGGTTCATGGTTGAGAGCGGGAATGCCTTCATGGCCAAGCTGAAGGCTGAAGGTGCGATCCTGGGCGGTAAGGTCTGGCTGGACATGGAGCGCAACACGGACGAGGCCATGGCAGGCGGTAAAATCACGCTGGCCGTGGACTTTGAACCGCCTGCTCCCATGGAAGATATCCGCTTCATCGCTCACCGCAACATCACCTATTACACCGAGCTATTGAACGGTGTTCTGACCACCTCCGTTTAAGGAAACCCCATGAAAGAGACACCGCAATACATCTTGCGCAACTGCACCATTTTCGTGGATCGCGATTCCAAAGTGGGCAACGCAAGTGAAATCACCATTCCAAAGCTCACGGTGAAAACTGAGAGCATGCGCAATGCCGGCATGATCAAAGAGCGCGATGTGGTTCTTGGCTATGAGAAGCTGGAAATGAGCTTCAAAATGACAGCCTTTGACCCTGAGACTTTGAAGCTCTTCGGGCTGGCAGCTGGTGTTGAAAAGGATTTTCTCGCCGCTGGGGCGTTTGCTGATGAGGACGGCACCACTCATAGCGCCACCTGTTATATGCGCGGCTTCCTGCGTGAAGTCGATGCCGGAGGCTGGAAGCCAGGTGATAAATCAGAGACGGATTATCAGGTCTCGGTCCACTCAATGAAACTGGAAATCGACGGTGCCCAGATTGTTGAGATGGATGATTTCGACGTGAAGATTGGCGGTGTGTCGCAATATGACAGCATCCGCAGTGCACTCCAGCTTTAAGAGACCGACATGGATCAGATCACCGTAAAACTGCAATCGCCTGTCGAGCATGATGGGCGGACCTATAACGAACTTACGTTTCGCGAGCCAACGGTTGCGGACATGATTCAGGCCGAGAAGTTTGAAAAGGACACTCTGGAAAGCAACGCTGTGTTGTTGGCAGCTCTTGCCGATGTGAGCCTGCCTGTCATCAAGCGTCTGAAGCTTTATGATTACAACGCGTGCGACATGCAAACGGTTCCGCTGTTTCTTCCTCCTGATAAGCGACCGGGTGAGGGCGAAGACCCAAATGCGGAAGCGGTGACGGAACAAGCTTAAGCTGGCTACAGGTGGCGGCAGAGATTGCCGCTCACCTATCCACGCCGCTCAGCCATGTGGAACAGCTGTCACCGCAAAAAGCCATCGACTATTTCTATGAAGCCCAGAGGATCAAGCGGGAAGCTTTTGAGACCTCCCGGCGATAATTAAAGCAAACTGGAGCATGCCATGCGCAAGGTTGAAACCCAATTGAACTTGCGTGTGGTCTCCAATATGACCCGCGAGTTTCAAAAGACCACGGGGGCAAGTGCGCAGGCCGCAAAGAAGTTTGCCGAGCCATGGGTGCGTGAGGTGAAAACCCTCAACAGCAAAATGAACCAGCTCGGGGACTTCAGGAAACTTGAAGGCCAGCTGGACAGCCTGAAGAATAAAACCAAAGCAGCTTACGATACGCTCTCCGGTCGGCGCGAGCAGCTGGCAGGACTGAACAATCAGGCCAAATTGCTGGCCGGATCTTATGAGGCAGCAAGTGATCGGGTGATGCTGCTTGCCGACCGTATGCAGCGTTTTAAGGCTGAACAGGCTGAAACCAGCAAACAGCTGGCGAGCAATCAGGCAGCGCGCAAAGCTCTTGAAGAGCAAATGCGAGCAGCGCGAAAAGCTAAGGAACCTATTGATGGGTTGAAGGCTGCTATTGCTGAACTGAAGGCAGAAGAGCAGGGCCTAAAATCAATTCGGGCTGCGCAGAGTGAGCAGCTTTCAGTGCTCAATGCAGAGACCAGGGAAGCAGGGCAAGAAGCAAAGGTCCTTTCCAAACAGCTTGCCAGCACAACGCGTGAGGCGAAAAAAGTTGGTCGGGCCTATGGCCAGGCTGAAGAGGGCGCTGAAAAACTCTCAAGAGAGACCAGAAAGGCTTCCAAAACTCTTGTCGATATGAAGACCGGCATGCGTTCCGCTGGTATGAACGTGAGAGATCTGACAGCCGAAGAGCGCAAGCTGGCCGCTGCTATAGATAACACCAGTGAAGCGATCGATGCACAAAATGCCAAGCTCTCTCAGCAAAAGAAAGCGGCACAGGTGCGGGACCAGAAACAGCAGGCCATGAAAGGCAAGGCTGTTAAGGCAGCGGCTGTTGGAGCTGGCGGTGCTGCAGCTTTTTACGCCAGCAGGCAAGCTTTGCGGGCTATGTACAACCCCGTTGGTGTCGCGATCGATGTGGAAGCAGCTTTTGCCGATGTGAAGGCCAAAACAAACTTCACCGATGAGGCTGAAGAGAAGAAATACAAGCAATCGACTATTGATATGTCGACCAAAATTGCAATGCCGTTGCTTGAGTTGTTTGCCTTGCAGGCAGCTGGCAGCTCAGCGGGTATTGCCAAGGAAGACTTGCAGCAGTTCACGTCGCTTGCTGGTAAAGCGGGTGTTTCCTTTGACATTGATGGAGCGCTTGCCGGTGAAGTGCTGGCGAAAACCAGAACGGCGCTGGGAACAGATCTAGAAGGGTTGACGGATTACGTTGATGCGGTGAACCACCTTTCTAACAGAACGTCTTCGATAGCACCTGATCTGCTTAACTACTTCTCGCGTGTGGCCGGGAGTTTTAAGAAAGCAGGCTTTACTCAAAATCAAACGCTTGCGTTAGGGTCGTCAATGGTGGCCGGTGGGTTTGCCCCTGAAGTTGTAGCCACCACATTTGCGAATGTTACAAAGACGCTGACCGGTGCAGATACGCTGAGCAAAGACAAGCGAGAGGCTTTTGCGGCAGTCGGGCTTGATCCTGTCCAGGTCGCCAAGGACATGCAGGTTGATGCTTTTGGCACCTTGCTCACGGTGGTTGAAAAGCTTGGGGAGGTGGAAAAGTACCGCCGCCTTGCAATTGAAAGACAGCTTTTTGGTGAGGAAGCAAAGGCTTTTGGTGGTCTGACTGAAAACATCCAGCGTTTGAAAGACACCTACAAGCTGGTTGAAAATGATGGTCAGTACGATCCCAAAAACGACCATGCAGGCTATCGCGGTTCTACAGAAGCCGAATACGCTTCAAAATCAGCGACCACGGCAAACGAACTGCAACTGCTTTCCAATGAGATGTATGCGCTGAAAGCGGAATTTGGTGAAACCATGCTGCCGGTTGTTCGGGCGGTCTCCAAGAGTATCCGTGAGTTCCTCGCCCCATTGCGTGACTGGGTGAGAGAAAATCCGGATCAGGCCAAACTTGCAGGCACCATTGCAGCTGTTGTGGCCGGGTTGATTGCAGTTGGTGGAGCTCTGACCACTCTTGTTGCAACGGCAACAGTTGCAGCCCTTGGCCTGAAGATGGCAACCAGTAAGCTCAGAGGACGCCGTGGATCGGGCTTGCTGGGTGAATTGATACTGGGTGAAGCCGCAGATAGTGTGCTGGGTGGTGATCACAAGCAAGACAAAGCCAAAACAAAGAGCAAATCAAAAATAGGAGGAAGGGCTGGAAAGTCCCTCGTGCTTGCTGGTTCTGCCGGGATTGTTTGGGATGCTCTAAGTACTGAATTACATCTGCTGGGAAAAACGGATGAAGAAAGACAGGCTCATTATCTCCAACAGTTAGAAGACGGCGCTCAAAATGGGAAGGCGCTGAACAGTTGGATTGAAGGTGTCTTACCGGATTGGGTCTTTAAAGCCGGCATAGTGAACAATCCCGATGTCTTGCCAAAAAGGCAGGTGGCACGGGAGAAGTTTGAACAATCCAAAGTGTTTTCCGGCGACCTGGCAACAGCGAAGGAAAAGCTGGCGTTCGTTGATGACAAGATTGCCAAGGTGAAAGGGACGCCTCAGGAGGCTTCCCAGCTTATGACCCTGAACCGTATGCGAGAGCAGCTGACACAAACAATTGCCAAGCTTGAAAAGGAACTGCAAACGTCGCAGATCGCTCAGGCGCTGCAACAAAAGGCAGACCAGATTAAAGCGGTAATGGTGCCAGCGAACGCCCCCAGAGCAAAGCCATTGCCGGCGTTTGCAAGAGGTGGTGTCACAGGCCGTGGTCCGGCGCTCGTTGGAGAAAACGGGCCGGAATACATCTGGACTGAGAGAGGCCAATATGTCTCCAACAACAACCAATTGAAACAAATCAGAGCACTTGCGGCATCTGCTGCGATTGCAATGCCCCTTGGCTTGTCTTTACCGCAACCGCCTGCTCAGGCTGCCTTGTTCACTCCGCCAACTACTCAGCAGCAAGGGGCCGGCAGTACAGCTCGTAGTGCACCGCTTGTGGGTGAGCTTCATGTACATGTGTCAGGTGGAAGTGGAAAAGACGCGCGCTCACTGGGCAAGGATGTAGGGCGAGAGAGCGTTAAAGCTATTCGCCAGTATCATTCTGATGGTGGCATGTAATCTTACAAACTTATGGAGTGGCTATGGCTGGACCAATTCCCATGGCGCTGGGGCCGTTTTTGTTTCATGCGCACGGCTTTGGCTATACCGAGCTGGAACGGACGCTGGAAACCCGGTGGGCCACGCAGGAAACTGCCGGGCGTATGCATGCCCAGCAATGGACGGGCCCCGGCTCTGAAACCATCCGCATCAATGGAGTCCTGTTTCCGCAAGAATTCGGCGGGCAAACAACGCTTGACGGTGTGCGTCTTGCTGCCAGGCAGGGCGTGCCGTTGATGTTGGTGTCTATTGGTGGGCGGGTATTTGGATCTCACACCATACAAGGGGTTGAAGAAGCTCAAAGCCTTCACGACCGGATCGGGACACCGGGACAAAATGAATACACCATCGAGCTGCTGGCCTACCCAAGCAGCTTTTTTAATGTGATTGGAGCTGTCGCTTCGATCTTTTAACTCGACCCACGGAGCACACATGGCGGAACTGATTGAGGTGGACATGGAGCGCCCTCTGGACCTGATCTGCTCACAGTATTACGGGCATACCAGAGGCAGCGTTGAAGCGGTGCTGGCGGCAAACACCCACCTTGTGGGGCTCATACCTATTGTGCCACGCGGAACCAAGATCTCTATGCCGGTTTTAAGCGGTAATGAGACAACCACGCTGAAGCTCTGGGATTAGACAATGCGGCCAATCGTAAAAGTCTCTATCGACGGCAAACCCGTTTCAGGGTTGTTTCTGGAGCGCTTGATTTCCATCCGTGTGGTAGATCGCGAAGGTACGCGATCAGATACCGTTGATCTCGAACTGGAGGATGGTCCTCCCTTTGTCGCCCTGCCAAAGCCGAAAGCGAAGATCAAGGTTTGGATGGGGTACGCCACCAGTGGTCTGGTGTACAAGGGCGAATATACGGCTAGCGAAATTGAGGTGCAGTGCCTGCCGTATCTCCTCAATGTGCCAGGACAAGGCGCGGATGTAACGGAAGACCTGAAGACCCAGAAAGAACGCCATTTTGACAATAAGTCCGTCAAAGACATTGTGAAGCAGATAGCTGGTGAGCACGGACTAAAGCCTGTCATTGATGATGCAGTCGCTGCCCACGTTTATGAGTGGCTCGGTCAGCAAAGTGAATCGGATATGCACCTGCTTGAACGGCTTGCACGTCGCCATGGGGCATTGTTTGCTATCAAAGATGGTCGGCTGGTTTTTGCCGAAAAAGGAACCGGCAAAAGTGCGAGCGGAAAGGAACTTCCTGTTCAAACCATCTCGCAAACCCAGATCATTGAAGGGTCGTGCCGCGTGCGGTTTGGAGATCGTGGTCGGTACAAGACGATTAAGGCGTACTATCAGGACCCGAACAAAGCCCGTCGCGTCGGTGTTGAGGCACAGGGCGATGCGAGCGGGAAGGGCACCTACAAGA
Organism: Pseudovibrio sp. Ad13; assembly: GCF_001623225.1. Taxonomy (NCBI): domain Bacteria; kingdom Pseudomonadati; phylum Pseudomonadota; class Alphaproteobacteria; order Hyphomicrobiales; family Stappiaceae; genus Pseudovibrio; species Pseudovibrio sp. Ad13. The sequence goes on from NZ_LMCC01000011.1 coordinate 187,808, forward strand.
TCCGTGAGACCTTCAGCTCAGAAGGCGAGGCAAGAGAGGCCGCTAAGGCACGTGCCAAAGAGCTGCTGCGCGGTGAGGTGACCACAACAGTTTCAATTGAGGGCAGACCTGACTTTCTGGCCGGGCAACCGTTTACATATGCGGGTGTGCGTCCTGGTGTAGACGGGTTGGAGTTTATCGCAGAAGGCGTCACCCACAGTTACTCAAAAGGCGATGGGTTACTGACCGAAATTGAAGGCAAGGCCAAAGCGGGAAGCGACATTGCCTGACCGGTAAAGGATTGCTTTCTCAGGCTACCAGGTTTGAATAAACAGCTTTAGCTTTTAGGAAAACCAACCGTAGTTGATGCCAATCAGAACTAGGATCACGACGGAAAGGCCGATAGAGGCGATTGCCAGTTTATCTTGCGTTGACATGATTGTGCTCCTATATTGTAAGCCAAGTAGACCCTCTGTGTCAGAGAGGGCCTACCGGCTTCAGGTTACCAGTGGTGTATGATGTTCACTAAGAGCATCAGGGCCACGATAATCTGAAGGAGAATTGCGAGAAGCTGTAACTTCATATGCTTTTCTCCTTTGTGGCGGGGATGGCCAATCCATCCCCATCACCACAAACTCTTTATACTGCATTTTGCAGAGACATTCAGCTCCTGGTTGCGCATTTCGCAACTCATCCACCCGCCCTCCGAGGCGGGTTTTTTATTGGAGTAATCCCCGTGAACATCACTGAACTTGAGAGCGTGGAGGGCTTTGCCGCCTTCTGCGAGGGCCTCAACCTGCGCCATTTCTCGCCCCATGAGCTGCTGAGCAAGGGGAAAGCGCATGAAACACCCGGGCATCCTGGTTACGGCCTCAACGCAGATCCGCCTGCGGAACTCTGGCCCAACATTATCCCCGCCATCACCATGGCTGATAGAATGAGAGAACACTTCGGGCGACCAGTTGTCATTCTCTCTGCCTACCGCTCTGCGGCCTACAACGCGGCCATTGGCGGAGCTTCCCGCAGTCAGCACCTGAAGTTTGCCGCGCTGGATCTGAGCTGTCCGGGCATCACCCCGCAAGCCTGTTTCGACTGGCTCAGCATCCAGCGCGATCGCGGCGTGTTCGTCGGTGGCCTCGGCCTTTACCGCAGTTTCATCCACGTGGACGGGCGTGGCACCAACGCCACCTGGGACAATACCTGACGGCCACACCTCACTCATAAAAGGAACCTCTTTGATGCAACGGATCATTTCCCTTGCAATGGGCCTGTGTGCCCTTTGCTTTGCCGCCCTGAGCTTTGCCAGCACTGCACTGGCTGCTGATGAGGGCAGTTACACCATTGACCTTGCGCCACTGGCAGAGGCTGTGATGCCCACGCTCATCGCTCTGCTGGGGGCGCTTGTCTCGGCAGCTCTGGCATGGGCGGCGCGATTGCTGCACCGATACCTGGGTGTATCGCTGGATGAACGTCACCGCAAAACTCTGGAGGAGATTGTCGTTTCCAAACTGCGGCAGATGCTGACAGATGCCTATGAGGGCAACCGGGCCTCCATGCGCATCCACTCCCGGTCCCAGCTTGTGGCCGAGCTTGCGGGCTACGCCACCAGAAAAGCCCCCGATGCCATTCGTCATTTCAAGCTGCAGCCGGATGATCTGGCCGAGTTTGTCTCTGGACGCGTGGGGCCCAGAACCTTGCAGAAAATCCAGCAGGGCGATCGCGCAACCGGGCAGGGCAGCGCATGAGCCAGCTGCTGCGTGTCTTCCTCAAAGCCGTGGTCGAGGCGCTATTCAGCCGCCTTGACCAGAAACGTGCGCAAACCCGCACCGATCGGCTCAATAAGACGGAGGAGCATCATGACTTTGAGCAGCGGGCCAGAGAGGCAGAGGCTGCGGCCCATCGTGAGCTGCTGGATGATAGCCCTGATGATGTGCCTGAGCGCCTGCGCAAGCACGGGCTCTGATCCGCCCCCGCCAACACAGCCCGCTGGGTATGACTGGCGCTTTCCCACTCCAACGCTCCACCCCTACAGCCTGACGTACTCCGCCGCTGTGGCTCAGGAGCTGGAAACCCTGCCGCGGCACGCAAAGCTGCGGCAGATCACAGCGCACTATCAGGCCCTGCGACGGGCTGTATGCGTCATCGACACATGGCAGCAACCGGCCTGCCAAACCTTAAGAGGTCACCATGAAACATCTTCTGACAGCAGTGCTGTGCCTGACGATCTGGGCGAGCGCGGAGCAGGGGCTGGCCAAGAGCCGGACGCTGCCCGGGCCCTACACCGCCAGGACAATCAAAGTCATTGATGCCGATACGCTGCGCGTGTTTGTGGAGGTCTGGCCCATGGACTTCAAGCGCGTGGATGTGCGGCTGGAGGGCATTGATACGCCGGAAAAGCGCAGCACGGGCTGCACCGCGCTTTATGGCGGCAAGGCGGCGAATGTGCCGGCGCATATCAAAACCTATGAGAAGCAACTGGGCTTCAAAGCAACCGAGTTTGTGAAGGCTCATGTAAAGCCGGATGACACCTTGCTGCTGACCGGGGTAAAGCTTGGCAAATATGCGGGCCGCGCCGTGGGCAAACTGGCCCTGAGTGATGGGCGGGATCTGGGGGCATTGCTCATCCAAAACGGCCATGCGGTGACTTATGACGGCGGCACCAAAGCAGCGCCGTGGTGTCTGGACAACTAAGCCCGGCACAGGAAAAGACGCTTCAACCCGGCCTCACACGATGCCGGGTTTTCTTTTGTTTTGAGGAGAGGGCTGCATGATCACCCGCAACGAGATTTCTACCGCAGCAGCCTTAGGCTCTGCCTGGATCGCCAACATCTGGGAGGGCTACGCAGAACCGCTCCTGCAGGCCGCAATAATTCTGCTGACCGTGCTCGGCGCCGCCTTCGTGGTCTGGCTCCGGTTTCTGGATATTCAGCTCAAGCGCAAGCAATTGCGGGAGAAGAACTAGAACTCTGAAGACCCTGAGACGGCTGATGATACCGGACATGTGATGGTGGTTGCGGAAGATACAGTGCTGCACACCACAGGGGACACGCAATATCTGACTATTATTGATTGCAGTGAAGTGAGGGCGGATAAGTCATCCGGCGTCAGCCAAAGAACCATTTCCATGAAGCCATACGACGGCAAATGGCATGTGTCGCTCGCCTGTGACGACGATCCTCAAAGCGAATTGGATCACATCAATGTCCTGAGGCTCAAATGAGTTTACTGTTGACCGCGGCCATCATGATTATGCTGCAGTTGCTACGTTCCAACATACCGAATGCGTGATCTGTTAGCCCTTTTGTCTATTCCTTTGACTTCCAATAAAGCATTCGCAATCAGTTCGTTTGCTACATCGTTGATAGGCCCGACGGTAACCTCAATTTCTTGGAGAATGCCTTCTTTGAGTGGCACGTCAACAAAATCGTCCATTAAATAGAATGGAGGTTCTTGGGCTAAAGTAAAACTCTGCGCGAAAGCAATTCTGAAGCGGACTTCTTTCTCCAAATCCCAATCATCCAACTTGAAAATGCCCACGCCTGCGGTGGTGTAATATTCGTCTCTTAGTTCGGCTCGCGCTTCCGACACGCTTTGAGTATACTTGATCTCATCAGGTCCGTAAAAATCTCGTAGTTTATGAGACCCGCTCTCTAAGTAGGAGTTTTCAGGGTCGTTAACCACGAGATTAACGCTAGGAATAGTCGCAGCGTTTTCAAAAGTTCGGTGCTTAATCGAGTGTAAGCTATGTGGTTGGTGTAAACTTCGCGGCTGGTGGACAGGAAACATTTCCTCTGGGAGGCCAATACGTACGCCATCCATTCCTGCATACATTTTCCAAAGACCGATGTTTTCTCTCTCTTGGCTGGTCCATGAGGATGAATAAACGAACTCTTTCAATTGAGCATGATCGGCCGTGCCTTCATCAGGATCATTGGTTTTGGAGAGTTTACGAAAACGAATTGCTTCACTCTCCAAAATAAGAGCCAGGGTTTGAATAGTCGTATAGTGATAAAGCACTTTGCGTTCCCCAAATTATCTTTGCTTCGCGCGACTACGAAAAGCAAAGAACCCAATACTGGCTGCTAGAAAGACAAGCGGAAAAGTGAGTACGATAAAGTCGAACCAGCCTTCAAATTTGAGGATAAGTCCGATAGCTGCTGAAATTCCAAAGGAAATGACTGAAAGTGGTAGCCATTTTGCAAAGATGGCGATCTCAAGATTGCTGATACCTAGAACGTTCACATCCTCAAAAGAAAAATTAACAGTAGCATTCCGGAGGTTTTTCGAAGCACCTTCTAAGAGCTCAAGTATCTCTTTTTCTGTTTTTGCAGTAGCAAACAAAGTGCTAAAATCTGGTAGGTTGAACTCGGTGTTACCTGCCGGTGGATGAGAAATTGTCCCAGTTAATGCGGCAGAGGTTTTCGAGAACTCAGTTTGCACTTTTTGAAACAAACTATCCATTTCTTCTTTAGTCAGTTTTCGTCGCGGCGCATTAACTGGATACTCAGAAACTTGACCTTCAAATTTTGCAAGCATCTTTAGGAAGTCAGATCTGATGTCTTCTCTTTGAGTTTGAAGCCTTTTTGCTTCTGCAATATAACGTTGAATAGCATCTTCAATATTCTCAAGTGTTTGCCCTAAATTGGCTTGTTCTAACTCTCTTAGTTTGGAAGTCGTCTGGTTGTACTTTTCTTCTGCAGCAGCAGTTGCTGTGATAACTTTTTGGGTTTCCTGTCGAAAACTTTCTCGAAGTTCTGCGAAGTTTTTCGCACGGGTACTTTCATGTAGGGGAAGCCAAACAAGCAGACGGAAGTACAAATAGAGAAGACTTAGCAGCAGAGCAAAACCATAGACACTCGGGGCGAAACTCTCTTTGGCAAAGGCGATTTTCGTATCGAATAATGCTGAAAGGTCGACACTTGGCCTATAATAGTAGAGGGCAATCGCTAGCGCTGTATAGAGTATTATAGACCTACGTGTGGCATCTAACGAGCTATCGTCAAACCGTGTAAGCAACATAAAATCCTCGACCTATGGCTGAACTTGAGGAAATCTCTTTAAGTCTCAGCCAAATTAGTGATGTTTACTTTTGGGGATGAGTAAGCGCTATTCCTAAATGTTGGGCCCAACTATCCAGCATGCAAATCTAAATAAGAGATGCTATTGAGATCGGTAAGGAAGCTTCCGTTCTGACAGCTCCTTTAAGAAGCCGTGTAAACCACTCCGGTACCATTATACTTCCCCTTTAGAAACTCTCATTAACCCCAACTTACAAATGAATATACATCAAAAATGTTTTATATAATTAAGTATAGTATTTGCGGAAATTGCTGTTGCACTTATACAAGTTGCGACGAGCCCAATAATTACTAGGAACCTCTCAAGTTTATCAAGTCTCTTTACTGTGTGAACTCTCTGATTATTCCAATATAAATCTTGGCTCTTTTGATCGACGTGAAACTTGCCCATATCACCCAGGGTCATGGTGTCTAAGGTCTCGTCCGTATCTTTAACAGTCATCTTAGAATTTCCATTTTTTACTTTTTGAAAGATTTATCAGGGATCATTTAGTCTAATAGTTGCTCAAGATTTTTACTCTCAGATCTCATCAGGCAAAGCTCATTAAACTTCTTAGGGAAGTCAGATGCATCTAACCGAGCACCATTTGTTCCAAGAGATACATACTCAGGCCCTGCTTTAACTGAGTTGATCGCTTCAATATCCTCAAAGGCATTCGAGAGATAGATCTTTTGCCCTTCTGTGAAATCTAGCGAGCTTTGACAAATTCCATCCGAGGAAAGGCCTAAACAGTAGATTTCCTCCGCAGATCTTAGCGCTGCATTCGTATTGCTGTAATCTGAATAACCCTGTTCGTTAACCACATACATATGTCTGCCCATCCGCAAGAATGCTTTGCTAGAGAGTATTCCGTTGTCTCCAAATGCGACGGGTGAGACATTTCCTGGAGTGCGAATGCCCGCATGTTCTCCGCCTGTGGTTGCAAGATTGTCCAACATACCCACTTTTACATTTGAGTGAGCGGCGGGAAGTGCGCACATGTACCCATGGGGTTGAAGAATTTGCAGGAAGTTTGCTCTTGAGAAACTGATGCTTTGGCGTAAATCCTGAGGCTGATAGCCTTCATGATCTACGACCTTTGAATAGAAGCCTTCTCTGATGAAATGCTCAAAAGTCCGATCATAATTCAATGAAATAATCGTAAGATTTTTGAGTAGATTAAGCTCGTGTTCTGGCGTGGATTGGTTGAATGCTTCTGCTACATAGTTAACAAGAACTTGTTGCAGTTCCGTAATCCATCGTCCTTCTGAGACTTGAACCTCACATTTGGCCAATAAGTGTCCTACGATATTAATCACATAGTGCCCCGTAGGAGCTAAATGCTTCTCCTTGGGGCGATCCATCTCATAAATTATGTGATCAAGCGTGTACTCAGGATATTTCTGTGCGAGCAGAGAGAACTCTTCAAATGCGTTTTTGTGGGCTTCAATTTCAGCTTCATCAAGTCCACCAATATCGGTAAGAAATGATTGAATTTTTAGCTCATTCAGCTGTTCTTTGAGTGGCCACCAAGTAGGATAACCAAAATCAGCAGACGCTCCGGCGCCAAGGATTAAAACAGTTTTTTTCATATTCAAAATTCTTAGTTGCAATTCGCATAAACTATATCTCGATTCTTAATCGTGGTCGAAAGTTTTGCTGTGCATCCCAGCGTTGTTCTTTCACTACCTTCCCACCTCCCTTGACAACCTTCCCATCCTCCGTCAACTTATCCATGCTCACTTCAAAGTGGTGAGCCGGGATTGACAGCTCGTTCGAAACACAAGGCGTCACCGCGCCAAAGAACCGTTCTTTTTGAGCGCGTTTTTTGTTGCGCCTATGGTCAGGCGTTATGGGAGGCTTCGGCCTGCCGGCTTCCTTGTGTACCGGTCTGTCAACCCGTGGCGTCTGACCGCCATATTGACAGGTGACGGTCAGACTAAATCCATACACAAGGGAATTAGTCATGACAGAATTTTCCCGGAATACCTCACTTCAAGCCCTTTCCTCCAGCCATTCGGCACTGCAGAGCCTTGCAGCGCGTATTGAGGGGCTGTTTCAGGCTCTCGGGCATGTCTCCAACGAAATCTCCAGCCCAAGCCCGCTGTGGAACGCAGCCGTTGCCTTGCAGGATGAACTCTCCGAGCGTCACAGCGATCTCATCAAAGAGCTGGATGCCATGGAAAGCAACATCAGCAAGCTGAACCGGGGAGGGCAGGCATGAGCGCGCTCACCATCTTCGATTTTGAAGAGCAACCCGTCCGCACCATGACGGTAGACGGCCTGTTCTGGTTCATCGCCAAAGATGTCTGCACCGTGCTGGATATCAAGAACAGCCGGCAAGCCGTCGCCAAACTTGACAGAGATGAGCAGGGTGTCATTTCAAGTGACACCCTTGGCGGCCAGCAAAAAGTAACAGCGGTGAACGAGAGCGGCCTCTATTCGCTCATTTTCAGCTCTCGCAAGTCATCAGCCAAAAAGTTCAAAAAATGGGTGACGGCAGAAGTGCTGCCCGCGCTGCGCCAGTCCGGCTCCTACTCCATGGGCCCCACACCGCAAAAGCAGCAAGGGCCAGACGCAAAGCAGGTGCTGCTCGTCAACGAGATGAACGCCCGCGCCAATCTGCTCAAAGAAGCGCGCTACATCTATGGCCGCGAGGCCGCCATGCAGCTGTGGGAGTCC
>NZ_LMCC01000012.1:0-157752 GCF_001623225.1 Pseudovibrio sp. Ad13
GGAGGGCGTATACCAGGTGGCCGGCACCGCCGCCGATGATCCCGATGGCTGCCTGACCCACCTGATCAACTTCACCTGTGGCAAAAACCTCTCCGTCCGCATTGCCCTGGCCTTCGCCCTGGCAGATGACGTCGGCGCCCGCCGCATGGAACAACTGGGCATCAAACTACGCCCCCATGCCTACCCCGACGGCGTCGCCATCGCCTACGATCACGACTACCTGTGGGAGGTCTTCCGCCTCACCCAATGGCACGGCAACTGGAAACTAGCCCTGCAAAAACTCCCCGCCGCCTGCCAATCCCAAAACGCCATCATGATCGACGGCAAGCAAAGAAGAGCAGTCATCCTGCCCCTCTCGCTAGTGGAACGTTATGTGGGGTAATGAGAGGCCTCATCACCTATTGGGGTGGTGGTGGGGTATAATGAGCGGTTGCACATGGTTCATCCTTACTGGAGAACGGTAGGCCTGCACCACACGCTGTTAAACCAGGGGGGTTATTATAAGAAAAAAGCTCTACAATATCATAATTCCCCATCCGCGCATCGGCATCGCTGAACTCTTGTAGTATCAGGTCAGCAAAGCCTTCAAAGCTGAATTGCTTTCGATCAAGCGCTGCTTTACTCAAATATTCAGTGCAGGTATTCTTGGTTGCACCCTCCTTTTTTGCGAGCCACTTTGCCTCAATGTTATCACGTAAGAGATCTATTCGGTCGACGACAGCATCTGTTCGCCAATAAGCCGTTTGTCCGAAAGTCCAATCCTTAGGGAATTGACTTCCATTGCCAAGAATACCGGTTTTCGTACTGAATGCTTTGATACTGGTTTTTGGAAACGCTAGTGTCAAATATGAGGCTGGGTTGTCAGAATCCAGGTCACCACTTAGGCAAGAGCCCAACCTAATGCTATCGGGCACGTTTCCATCAAATGCATCCATCATCATAAGTGCAAATTTCACAGAAGTTAGGCCGAAGATATTGGAACAGTTGCCATGACCTAATACAAAAAGATCTTTCACCATTTTGAAATCAGGTGCGTTCTTTGTGACCGGAAATATGCCCCCTACATTAGAAAGAACATAGATTGAGTTATAATCTTGACCGTAATCAGGGTTTGTAAGCCAGGAAAGAACAGTCGGCGTGAGAGGAATTTTATCATTACAAAGGTCTTGATAAACGAGTACTGCACGGTTAGCTGAAGCGGTTTGTGCGCCCACAATTGCAGCAATCGCAGTTGCAGCGAGTACTACTTTGGCAGATCGGGTTAATGACATATTTTTCTCCTTGTTTGTCCTGATATGGACGAAACAGGGAAAGTGCACGTGAGTTAGCTCACCTGATGTTGCCTAACAGAGCATTAAGTGGCACTCGCAGAATGGCATGACGTTAAACCAGAGATTTGCTTCATGAGCGGTTGCTGTCATAGGCCTCTTCGGCTGCCAGAACAGCTCCTTCTTTACTGTTGCGCTGCCCGTCTTCAATGAGCTCTTGGTTTCTGTTCTTTATTTGTTCTCATTGTGAATGTGAGATAACGAAGTGTCAAACCTAGCTTTCGGTGGTGCTGTACTGTGAGGGGCTTTCTGAGGCCTGCCTCCTTAGTTGGACGCAGCATTTAGGGGTAAACCAACGCCTGTTTCTAGCACTTTGACTTGTTTCGGCCCAAAGCCGCCCACACTCCATGCGGGGCGGTTGCTCTTGGGTCGTTATGGCTGGGCTTTAATGTGCTTAATCGTACCTTGCGGAAGGTTTCGTGTCGCTTGACGCATTTGTGTCGGATTAACTTGTATCGTGTCGTTTCCATCATAAATAATACAAGCTTCCATTAGTAGGGTGACGTTAATAGTCATTGGACCGCAATATACTGGCACACCTTTCATCGTTCTATCTTGGACGAATACACTTCCAGTACTAAAAGTATACTCCGTGAGAGGTGCACCCTTAACTCGGGCGGTATTTTGGAAAACTATTTTATCATAACCATTGGCGGGCCGAGTTATCAATTCCCCCTTAGGCATCCCGCAACCTGTGATCGCTACCGATATTAAAGCAGTCGATAAAATCTTCAGTTTCATAAATATTCTCCGTCTCTCAAAATGAGGTAATTATTTTTGCCTATATATTTAAAGTTGTAAATTCAACCTAACACGCCTTGGGCGGGCTTTTGAATTGCAGTTCCAGATAGGTGAGAGCAGGATAACCATATTTTGTAACTTCCACTTTGCCTGAAACGGCCTCGCTTTCTCACTCAAGTAGATTAGCTTGATCCAGGTTTATTTCCTTCAGTATCTACATTGCTATCATTGTGAGTAGAGATACGAGGAGTTTGCTTATTTAAAATGTTGTCGCGAAGGGCACGTAAAACTCTAATATAAAGAATGGGTACGGCACCTAGTCCTACCCAGAAATAGTAATCTTTTATGCCGTTTGTGCTCATGTGTGCAGTTAGATTAAGTAACAGTGGCAGAGCCAGAATGAGAACAACTAACATAGTCATTGCAGCTTTGGAGTGGAATACTCTCTTGAGAAGTGTGCTGTTTTCTTTGGTGGTCTCAAGTATATAATTTAGTGTAAGTTCGAAGGCGTACATGAATACAGCGAATGATGTAAATAGTATAGCAATTGAAATTGCATTCATTACAGCAGGGTGAAGGTTAGTGTACGTATGAACGAGATTATATATATACGAGTATGCGTACTTAGACTTGTTCAGTAAAAATAAAAATAATATTATTTTAAGTGTAGTATTGATGGCCATTCTTCGGTTGCCTAGGTTGTCAACTTACGTCTGGGTGGCGTGACATGAGTGAATGCTATGTATCATCGCTAATTTGTAGGAGGTTGAATGTCAAAGCATATTCAACCAATCCCAATCCTCATATTTATCTGCCTTGCTTTGAATGTGAGCGTAACGCTTCAGAGAAGTCCAACTCCTGTGGCCAGAAACAGCTGCGACATGAGGGATCGTTAGGTCGCTCTCAAACAAGATCGAAATGCCTTCATGCCTGAGATCGTGAAAGTGCAGATCCTCAATGCCAAGCACCTTGCAGGCTCTCGTGAAAGTCGTTGAGATGGTTCTCGGATTGTATGGAAAAATCTTCTCGTCAACTTCATCTTGATTTTCAAGGAAAGAGATTGCCCGGTCTGGCAGATCAACCAGAACATCATTTCCGATCTTCTCGCCGGGGTGCTTCATGTCTCTCACCCAGATGCGTTTGTGATCTTTGTCGAAGTCAGCCCACGTCAATCGACAAATCTCATCAAGACGGCGCGTAGAAAAAAGAGCAAACGGGATAATCTGCTGCATAGGAGTGCTGCCTGGGTATTTTGTCTGGCTCAGGCAAAAGTGCTTTAGCAGCTTGTCCAACTCCTCCAGTGACGGTCGGCGCTCCCGCTGCTTGGATTTTGACGTGATGCCAAGGCGCTTGCACACGATGTGAGCGTCTTCCATGACTTGCTTGTCGAGAGGGAAGCCCCATGCAGCACGTGCAATGGAAAACACCGCTGAAAGATGGGAGAGATAATTGCCGACTGTTTGCGGCTGGACGTTTTGAGAAAGCTGTTTTGCAAACTCAACGATGTGCTCGGACCGGATCTCAGTGCAGTCCAGGTCTGCGATCGCATGTTGCTCTCGAATAGTCTCCAGAACCTGAGACTTTGTGCGGCCAATGTTTTTGTTGTGATCTTCGATGTATCGCTTTATTACCTCCCCTAAAGTCTTCGAGGGTTTTTGGGCTTGTTCTAGCCCACCTGGAAGCGATAATTCGGTCTCTCGTTTGTTGAGCCATGCTTGGGCTGCCCTCTTGCGGGAGAAGACCTTGCTTTCTCGATGGACAATTTTGCCTTTTCGCTTGATGAGTATCTGCGCGCAATGTGAGATACTGCCATCTTTGCGTGGTTTTGAGACTATAGTGCCCATCGGTACGAACCGCCCTTTTCGAGTACGAATTATTCGTACCAGAAGGGACGCGATAGTCAATAACGGACAGAAACGGTACGAATTCGATAGAGTTCTAGGAATGCTAAATGATTGAAAAAACAAAAAAACTCTATGATATCAATCAGTCTGTCTTCGCGGTCGCGCCGATGCTTGACTGGACGGATAGGCATTGTCGTGCATTTCATCGTGTCCTTTCCAAGAACTCGCTGCTCTATACTGAGATGGTCACTACTGGCGCTTTGATCCATGGCGACAGGGACCGTCATCTTCGGTTTTCTAAAGATGAGCAACCAGTTGCCTGCCAGTTGGGGGGCTCTGATCCCAAAGCGCTTGCCGAGTGCGCCAAGATGGTGGAAGATTGGGGCTACGATGAGGTCAACCTCAACGTGGGTTGCCCGTCTGACCGGGTACAGTCCGGCAAGTTTGGTGCCTGCCTCATGCTGGAACCTGAATTGGTAGCGGAAGGCATTGCTGCCATGAAGGATGTTGTGTCTATTCCCGTCACCACCAAATGCCGCATTGGGGTGGATGCTCAGGAGCCGGAGGAAGCGCTGAATGCGCTGGCAGATAAAGTCATCGCAGCTGGCACGGACGCACTGTGGGTGCATGCCCGCAAGGCCTGGCTGAAAGGCCTGAGCCCGAAGGAAAACCGCGATGTGCCGCCGCTGGATTATGACCTTGTCTATCGCCTGAAGCAGCGCTTGCCGGACGTGTTTATCGGCGTCAACGGCGGTGTAGCCACATTGGAAGAGACCTCAGCGCATTTGGAAATGCTGGACGGCGTCATGATGGGCCGCGCAGCCTATCAAAACCCGATGTTGCTGGCTGAAGTGGACCGCGTGGTCTACGGAAAAGAAACTGCTGCAATCTCTCCTGTTGAGGCGATGGACCTTTACCGCAGTTATATTGAGGATGAACTGAGCGCTGGCACAAAGCTGGCGTCAATCACCCGCCATATTTTAGGAACATACCAAGGCGTTCCTGGTGCTCGTCATTTCCGCCGTATCATGACGGTGGATGCAAACAAGACAGGCGCTGGCATTGAGGTGCTGGAAGATGCATTGGCCGCCGTATTACACCATCAAAGTGTAATGCGCGAAGCACGCGAGCAAAAAGAGGCCGCATTGATTTAAAGCGCACTCCCGAAAAGTGGCTACCGGTTTTCGGACAAGAGTGCGCTTGAGGGATGCGTATTCCCGAAGAATGGACGCTAGTTTTCGGACAAGGGTACGTGTAGAAAAATTTGTTTGGAATTGAGGAGGGGCAGCATGGACATGATTACAGCGTCTATGCTGGGTTTCGGAGCGGCATTGGTTGCCTCCGGCGCACTAGCAGGTTTTCTGGCAGGATTGTTTGGTATCGGAGGCGGCGCGATCCTTGTGCCGGTTCTCGTGACCATTTTAACGGAAGTGGGCGTTGATCCTGACGTCGTGGTCCACATCTCGGTGGCATCCTCTCTGGGAGTGATCGTCCCAACGTCTCTACGGTCCTTCTTCGCGCATAAAAAGAAGGGCGCTGTGGATCTGTCCTTGCTGAAAAGCTGGATTATTCCGGTGCCTATTGGCGTGCTGCTGGCATCTTATGTTGCTGCGCTCGTTTCAGGGGATACGCTCAAGGGCATCTTTGCTGTGATCGCGTTCGTGGTCGCCATGCGCATGCTGTTCAACCGTGAAAGCTGGAAGCTGGGCAACGATATTCCGGGCAATCCGGTGCGTGCGCTCATTGGTGTGCTGATCGGCTTCTTCTCAACGCTCATGGGCATCGGCGGCGGCGTTATGAACAACACCTTCATGACCTTGTTTGGCCGTCCGATCCATCAGGCTGTTGCAACATCCTCCGGTGTTGGAGTGCTGATTTCCATTCCGGCGGTCTTTGGCATGGTCGCCGCAGGTTGGGGGGCTCCCAATCTTCCACCGTTCTCTGTTGGCTACATCAACCTGCTGGCCGTGGCGCTGATCATTCCAATCACAATCTACGTGGCCCCACTGGGCGCGCACTTCGCGCACAATCTGCCAAAGCGCAAGCTGGAAGTCGCGTTCGGTGTCTTCCTGCTCATCGCTTGCGCCCGGTTTACTATCAGCCTGCTGTAAGCCAGCCTCTCGTAGAAACATGAAAAGCCGCTGACAGCAATGTCGGCGGCTTTCTTTTATCTGACATCAGATGATTGTTTAGCGAGCCTTCAGGATCAGCTGATTGCCTTCCACGCGCCAGCTGGCAAATGTGTTCAGGGCGCTCATGCCCAACAAGCTGGTGGAGAGCATCTCCTCTTGCGCCACAAAGGCAGGCACATCGTTTAGGTCCCAGTCTCCAATCTGCATGTCCTGCAAGCGCACACGGGCCACAAAACCCATGCCGTTGGCAGTCGAAACCGGTGTTGTGAAGGACAGGTTCTGCGTATCGATGCCAACCCGGCGGGCATCGCCATAAGACAGGGTGATATGGGAGGCACCTGTATCCACCAGCATATCGACAGAGGTGCCATCCACCTGCGCATCAATGAAAAACTGATGGTTGATGCCGCGAGAAATCACCAGTTCGCCGCTTGCTGTTTGCGAGATGGAGCCGGGGAACAGCTCGGACATCACACGGTCACGAACGGTCATCAGCTCATAGCGGTACGAGTAGCCGATAATCAGCAGCAGAGCCAAACCACCCCAGAAGACGACTGCGCCAAAAACTTCGCGGAATTTTGGACGGCGGATGAGCACGCCCATCCCAATCACAATTCCCATGGCGAGCAGGGCAACGAGGCGCGGCCCGTCCTCCTGAAATTTGTCGCCCAAAAACTCAGGTGTTCCAAGGTAACCAGTCGCAACGCCAATCACCATTGCGCCAATAAGGATGACAAGGCCTATCGTCCAGCGCATTGTACATCCTCCTGTGTTACCGTGAGAAATCTGGCTTTCCGGGCAGGGAGCTTTGCCAGCACATCATGTTGAGCTTGTGCGGAGAGGGACCCCCATCCGGCGATCTCACTCAAAAGGCGCCAACAGCTCACGCACATCCTCCGGTCTTCATCCAGCTTACACAGTTTTAAACAAGGGCTGGCAGGTGGTTCTAAAGTGACTGACAAAATAAAGTCCTACAAAATCGCTGGGGCTCCAACGCGCGTCTTAAGGGCGCGTTGAAACTGATCCGGGTGTGCTCACCACAATCTTGGCTGTGTGGCCAAGGAACTCGGTAAAGCTGCGTCCGGCATTGCCAAGGCGCCCGCCAATACCTTGTTTGTTTCTGTTCTGCTTGCCCTGTTCAAGCGCTTTGACGAGTTGAGGGCCAAACTGAGCAAGCTGCGCATACTTGTCATGGTTGATCGAATCTTGTGACTCAACCTCTGTCAGATCAATAACAACAATGCCAAGTTTGGTCAGCCTTTCATCGTCTTCCACATCACCAACACGCGCTTTACCACCCGCAAGCCTGCGAGAGAAGCGCAGTGCCCGGTCATCACGCGAGACCAGAACGAAAACAGGGTTTGCTCTGTACCCAAGAGAGGTAATCATTGTTTCGAAAACATCAATATCGATGTCAGGAGATGCCATGACAACGGTGACTTTTTTATTCTTCAAAAGCCCTTTACCCTGAAGCTCCATTTGCCTCAAGGTCTCCAGAAGCAGCAGGTTTCCAAGAGAATGAGCCACAATGGTGATACGCTGCGCATTGGAATTGGTCAGATCAATGAGGACTTTCTCCAGTCCATCTCGCGCAATGGCAACACTGTTAGTATCATAAATATAGTCTGTGAGATAACCCGCTGAGGCCCAGGTGAACAAAATGGGCAAGCGGTTTGCTTTTGCATCAGCTGCCATTTGCGCCAGTCTGAAAACACCTTCAGAAAAGCGGGTGTTGTACCCATGAATAAACAGCACTGCCTCACGCTCTTTCCCGGAGCGCGTTGCAAGCTCGCGGTTTATCTCTTTTTGAAAGGCGGCATTGCCATCAATGTAAGAGGCTTGGCGCACCACAAAATCAGTGTTCGGGTCGCCCGGAGAGGAAGACGGCCATGCAATCCGGCCCGGTTTATGGGTTGGCGGAATGGAGATGGTCGCCGACCCAAAGTCCACGCCTTCAGAGCGTCCTGAAGAGTAAAGTTGGTGAGGAACGTCAGAGCGTGCGCGTGTGGTGGCGATGAGCATGCTGACTTCTCTGGTTCCCGGCGCTTCCTCTAAAGAAACACGCAAGGCATCTGGTCCGGGCCGGGAGGCACAACCAGCAAGGACGGCAGCGGCCAGTGCAACAGTGGCAGCGCGTTTTAATGCAGACAGTGCGCAAGCAAAAGAAAGCTTCATGATTTCTCCGAGCCCGTAAGGTTCAATCAGTAAGTCAAACGTGTTCTAGGCAATCAATGCGCGTAGAATAAAGCTAAAATGCTAGCAAAAGATTGCACAATGATGGTTTCTTAAAAGCGCTGCTCCGGTTTTCAGGCAAGCACACGCAGCAGGCTCTAAACAGCAAGGACGCCCAGCAGGAAGCCCAGTGAACCAACTTGTTGCGCAGCCCCCAAAACATCACCAGTGATGCCCTTGATTTTTGCCAGAGACAGTTTTGCCAAGGCACCGACCACCACAAAGCTGAATGCTGCCCCAAACGCCACCTGCCAGAAGCTGAGGTAGAACAAGCTTATGATCAGCAGTGGCAAGGCAAAGCCCGCGGCCCAGGAGACAGCACTGTTTTGGGGGATGCCAAAGCGGGTGGATAGTCCGCCATGATAAGCAGGCGGCATCGTGTTCCAGATCCAGATCATGCCAACCCGGCCAGTCGTTTCCGCTGCCAGATAGCCAAGCGCCGCGCCCATGCCGCCAAATCTCTCCAGCAACATGGAAAGCAGCAGCCAGCGCAGGCTCAGGGAAAGCACAAGTGCCACTGTGCCAAAAGCCCCAATACGGCTGTCTTTCATGATCTCAAGCCGCCGCTCAGCCGTATGACCTCCAAAGAACCCGTCAACCACATCAGAAAGGCCGTCTTCATGCAGGCAGCCCTGCACAGCCGCCGCCACAGCAACCGCAAGCAGCGCAATAATGGCAGGCGACAGAGCACTTTGGGAGAGTATGAGCAACACCAGCATGCTTGGCAGTGAAATGACAATACCCGCTAGCGGAATGCTGCGTGCGCGCATACGAAAATCCGGTGCTGTGCTCAAATCATCCCAGCTCCCAAGTTTCGGCAGAGGAATGCGGGAGAAGAAGCGCACCAGTTCCGCCACCTCGGCCAAAATGGAGGAAGGTGTGGGAAGAGAATCTTCTGAATGTTTGTCGTCGGACATGATGGTTCTCACAGAAATGAAACAGGCATCAAGAGCTTCTGAATTCAGTTAAAGCGCGTTCCATTTGATTATTTCAATCAAATGATAAGAATTCGCTCAAACACAAAGATTTCAGAGCATGGCGCATGAATGCGCAAGCTCTAAATCAACAATTTGTAGTTTGCAAAGCCGTGGAAACCACAAATAGTTGATAAGTCTCATTTGTATTCTGCCTCCAGTGGCTTATAGATCTGCGCAAACAACAAGGCGCAAAAATTCATTTTGCGGGTCAACTAATGTGCATCTCCGAAAAGTGGAAACCGGTTTTCGGATCAAAGGTGCGCGGAAACAAAAGCTAAAGCAGTTCAACTGATCCAACCTGAATGAGAACTGCTTTAAGTTCGGAGAAGCGTATGTCTCTTGCAACGTCTGCACTGCCATTCGATGATATCAGAAACCTGGTGGGTGCAATGCCCGGTCCAAGCCTTGAAGCGATTGAGGCGGTGAAGAAACGCGATGCGCAGTTGACGAAGCCTCAAGGCTCTTTGGGCCGTCTGGAAGAGCTGGTGGAATGGCTGGCAGCCTGGCAGGGCATGCCAATGCCAAAAGTCACCCGCCCACTGGTTGCTGTGTTTGCCGCAAACCATGGCGTTGCTGACAAAGGCGTTTCTGCTTTCCCGAAAGAAGTGACCGCGCAGATGGTCTCCAACTTTGCTGCAGGCGGCGCAGCCGTAAACCAGCTTTGCATTGCGTATGACCTTGGCCTCAAAGTGTTCGAACTGGCACTCGAAATGCCAACCCCGGACATCTCCGAGGAAGACGCTTTTGAAGAATCTGAGTGCGCAGCGACCATGGCCTTCGGCATGGAAGCGATCTCCGGCGGGACTGATCTGCTCTGCCTTGGCGAAATGGGCATCGCAAACACCACTGTAGCAGCTGCCATCTTCTACGCGCTGTTCGGCGGCACTGCAGAAGAGTGGGTTGGCCCGGGCACTGGTGTTCAGGGTGATGCGCTTAAAAACAAGATTGCTGTTGTTGAGCAAGCTGTGCAGCGGATCGGCGGACCGGGCAAAGTTGAGCCCCTGGAAGTTCTGCGCCGGATCGGTGGCCGCGAAATCGCAGCAATGGCGGGTGTTATTCTTGCAGCGCGCATGCAGCAGGTTCCTGTCGTTGTTGATGGCTTCGTCACCTCCGCCGCCGCTGCCATCCTTTATAAGATGGATAAAACCGCATTAGAGCACTGTGTGTTCTCTCATGCCTCCGCTGAGCCTGCACACCGCCGCGCCCTGACCGAGATGGGCGGCAAGCCTCTTCTGGATCTGGGCATGCGTTTGGGTGAAGGTTCCGGTGCAGCCATCGCAGCTGGCATCATCAAAGCAGCAGCAGCAACGCATACAGGCATGGCGACCTTCGCTGATGCAGGCGTTGCAGCTCAGGACTAATTTGAGAATAACCCCTCCGCCGAGGAGGGGAATAAATTGAAGAAAGGCCGCCTCACTCAGACGAGTTGAGGCGGCCTTTTTCAATTTCAGCAAATAACGCAGGAAAAACGCTTTCCTTTCAAACCAACGCACATAGCAACGCAAACGTTGGTTTGATGAGCTGCGCTAATCGACAAAGCGCCAGGTATCAGCACCATCAAAGTGGCGCACACGGATGTCTTTCACATCCTCAGCAGGCACCAGCCGTGTGTTCACCGCCATTTTATCCCCGTCAGGATCAACCGGCGCCCAGTGCGTGGTGTTCCCGCACGTTTTGCAGGTATGGAACTCAAGGCCCTTGTCGCCCCACACATACGCGAAGGTCGCGTCAGGTTCTTTTTCAATCGTCACATTCTTGGGCGAGCCATGCGCCCAGATGGTGCCGTAGCGACGACAGGCAGAGCAATTACACTCCGTCAGCCACTCTGGTTTTTCACGAAATTCAAACTTAACTGCACCGCAATGGCATGAGCCACGTAACATGTGTTTCTCCCCGTAAATGAATAGGTAAATGAATAGAAGCGTCGATCCTTAAACCCAAAGCAAAGCAGGGTGCAGGATCACGATGAAAAGGGAATGGGTTTAATCCAGAAACTGCCCCGTATCAGCACTGTCAAAATGTCGGATAGGGATGTCTTTCACATCCTCAGCAGGCACCAGCCGTGTGTTGACTGCCATACGGTCATAATCCTCGTCCAGATCGGACCAGTGAGTGGTGTTTCCGCAGGTTTTACAGGTATGGAACGCGATCATCTTATCACCCCAAATATAGGTGAATGTCGCATCAGGAGCTTTTTCAATGCTCACATTCCTGGGTGATCCGTGCGCCCAAACAGTGCCGTAACGACGACAGGCAGAGCAATTGCACTCTGTCAGCCATTCTGGATTTTCACGAAATTCAAATTGAACTGCACCGCAATGGCATGAACCACGAAGCATACATCCCCCCAATATGCGCACCTAGAACAAATTAGGAACGTATACCCTTAGCCTGCACGAAGCAAGGGCTCTCTATCCTTGCGTGTACTC
Organism: Pseudovibrio sp. Ad13; assembly: GCF_001623225.1. Taxonomy (NCBI): domain Bacteria; kingdom Pseudomonadati; phylum Pseudomonadota; class Alphaproteobacteria; order Hyphomicrobiales; family Stappiaceae; genus Pseudovibrio; species Pseudovibrio sp. Ad13. The sequence continues at coordinate 11,684 of NZ_LMCC01000012.1, forward strand.
GGGTCTGGAGTGGGGATCGGGTCGATATGGCTCAGCACGCGCTTGGCTGGCAGCGAGATTGTCGCCTGCGTTCCTTCACGCAATTTGGAGGCCAGCTTGAACTCGCCCTCATGCATATGCGCCAGCGCTTGCACAATGGAAAGGCCAAGGCCGGTGCCTTGCTCCGCATCCTGAATGGCCTGCGTGCCCTGACCAAAAGCCTGCAGCACCACAGGGATCTCTTCCTCAGGAATACCAGTACCTGTATCGCTTACACTGATGTACTGACCGCCTGAATTGTCGATGCCCACATGAATTGAGATTTCTCCCTCAGGAGGCGTAAACTTCACGGCATTGGTCAAAAGGTTCAGCACCATTTGGCGCAGGGCTTTTTCATCGGCCCAGACTTTGCTCAGACCACTCTCGTAGATCTCATGAATCTCGATGTTCTTCGCCGCTGCCCGCATATGCATCATGTGCTTGCAGGCCGCTGCCACGTCACGCAGACAGACTGGTTCCTCCTGCAACTCATAGCGGCCTGCCTCAATGCGCGACAGGTCCAGAATCTCATTGATCAGATTGAGCAGATGCTCACCAGACTGATTGATATCCTTGGAGTAATCCAGATAGGTTTTATTATGCATCTGGCCAAGAACTTCGTCCTTCATCACCTCAGAGAACCCGAGAATCGCATTCAGAGGTGTGCGTAATTCGTGACTCATTGTCGCAAGAAAACGTGTTTTAGCCAGGTTCGCTTCCTCAGCACGCCGCCGCGCTTCCTGAGAAATTGCATTCACCTGTTCCATCTCGGAGATCAGATGGTCCTTCTCTGCACGGTATTCCAGCAAGGTCAAAGCAGAGTTATGCAACTGTTTGCTGAGGATATAAAAGAACAGCTGCGCCCCAATCGCCATCATCCCCATCGCATAATGAGGCATGCTGTCATACTGCCAGAAACTGAAGATCAGTGCGCCCGTAATCGGGGCCGTGGCAGCCAGCAAAGCGCCGGGGAGAGGGGACGACAACATGGTCGCCATGGCAATGACAATCAGCATGGTCGCAAACTGGAAAACGCCAAACCCGTAATCCGTGTTGAACTGCAGGTTTCCGATGAAAAAGATAGCCCAAACAATGCCATAGAGCATATCACCAGCAAAAAGTTCTCTGCGAATTGAGCGCAGATCACCTTCCTGAGCTAAGCTTTTTTCCATCCGTTTTGTAGAAAGAAGAATAAGGGAGTGAGCGATCAGCATGGCGGCTAGCCAGCCTCCGGCCACTTCCACAGGAAGCCATACACTTGAGATGGTCGCAGCCACAATGGCGATCATCGGCATGGCGTAGGCCACGGACAATCTGTTCTTCACGAACATCAAAATAAGATCAGCTTCAAAACTGGGTCTCACGCCCTCAACGGTGCCAAGACGTTCGCGAGCATCCGTTACGGTACGTGCAACCTCGCGCCGGCGATTTGCTCGGGCACGATTAATAGTTGTTTTGTCCTTACTATTCTGCGACGATCCGTTGTTCATGTATTCTCGGCCTCTGTGTGCCAATAGATTGACGGGATACTTGCTCTTTTGACCAGAATGAACATGATCTCTTAAGATTGCTCTGATTCATAAGGTTAATGTTGAGTTTACAGGGTCTAAAAAATGCTAGGTTTTTGCCCCATTTTGGGACAGATTCTCTTTTAGATTGTAGGGGCAACAGCTCGTGGTTGTTGGGAGGCACCGTTGAAACTTTATAGCCATAGGCAAGCACCTAACCCTTTTCGCGTCACTCTGTTCCTTGCTGAGAAGGGCGTTAAGGTTAACACTGCCTACGTAGATTTCATGCATGGCGAATTGAAGGCAGATGAGTTTAAAGCGATCAATCCGTTTCAGCGATTGCCCGTGCTCGTGCTGGAGGATGGAACAGCGATATCCGAAAGCTGTGCCATCTGTCGCTACATAGAAGAAATGAACCCACTCAAGCCTTTGCTGGGCCAGACGGCCAAGGAAAGAGCGCTGATTGAGATGTGGAACCGGCGCGCTGATCTGAGGCTGTTAAGTCAGATTTCTCAGGTATTCCGCCACACCAATCCGGCCATGGCTCCGCTGGAGCAGCCGCAGATCAAGGAATGGGGAGAGGCGAACAGACCTAAAGTTCTGGAGACACTGGCCATTTTTGATAGGCAACTGGCAGACAATCAGTTTGTTGCCGGTGACCGGTATTCAATCGCTGACATCACATTGTTCGCAGCAATCAACTTTGCTCGCGTAATTAAGCTGCAAGTCCCTGAGGAACTTGGTAATCTACGCAGATGGTATGCAAAGATGACAGAGCGCCCGGGTGTGCAGGCAGCCCTTCAGGTGATGAAAGAGACCTCCAGCGCTTAAGAGAGCGCATTGCCGCGTGCAGGGTTTGTGTAGAGCAGCCCATCCGCCAGCCATTGCCACACGAGCCAAGGCCCGTTGTTGTGCTGTCCTCAACAGCACGTATCGCCATATGCGGTCAGGCACCGGGAACGCGCGTCCACGCCTCTGGTAAACCGTTTACAGACCCGTCAGGAGATCGTCTGCGCGACTGGATGGGCATAGGTGAAGAGGTTTTCTACGACCCCGCCAAACTTGCAATTATCCCCATGGGCCTGTGTTTTCCGGGATTGGACACAAAAGGGGGCGACAAGCCGCCGAGGCCGGAATGCAAGAAGACTTGGCATCAAGAAATATTCAGCAATATGCCACAGATTGAAACACTGCTGGCAATAGGTGGCTACGCACAGGCCTACCACATGCCCGAGCTGACCAAAAAACGCCTCTGGGAAACAATTGCTGATTTTCGATCAATCTGGGACAGGACAGTCGAGCGCCACGCCCAGGGCCTCGGCCCTTGCGTTCTCCCGCTCCCTCATCCGTCCTGGCGCAACAATGCCCACATAAAAAAGCATCCCTGGTTCGAAAATGAGCTGCTTCCGCTCCTGAAAGAAGAAGTAAGCCGTCTTTTGAGCTGATTTGAGAGATTCTTTTTTTATGTGCCTATAAATATGAGAACGGTTTTCTTTGGCTCCCGCTAAAATCCATCTTGATGAAAATAAATTTCATGAATTTAATTATACGTAGAACGAAAACCTATATTCCTGCATAAATCTTGCTGTTTGAAGCTGGAATAACATTTCACATGACCTTATGCTTCCTGCAATGATTTTGCGCCAAACAATAATTCCGGTGGGAGATAGGGGTATAATATGATCGATAGGATCGACCGTCGCATTCTGTCCATTCTACAAGAAGACAGCACCATTCCCGTAGCTGAGATCGGTCGCCGCGTCGGCTTATCAACCACCCCATGCTGGCGCCGTATCCAGAAGATGGAAGAAGACGGCGTCATCACCCGCCGCGTTGCAGTGCTTGACCCAAAGAAGGTCAACGCCAAAGTCACCGCTTTCGTCGCCATCACCACCAACGAACACACCGACGACTGGCTCCGCAAATTTGCAGATGTCATCCGAGAGTTCCCGGAAGTGGTGGAATTCTACCGCATGGCCGGACAGGTAGACTACCTGCTGCGCGTTGCCGTGCCAGACATTGATGCCTACGACGATTTCTATAAGCGGCTGATTGCAAAGGTAAATATCGCAGACGTGTCCACGTCCTTTGCGATGGAGCAGATCAAGTACACAACTGAACTGCCACTGTCTTACATCATCGCCGAAAAGCCAAAAGCGAACATGTCATAGGACTTGTTCGGCAAAGCTGAGAATTAAAAAGCCCCGGTCATCTGATCGGGGCTTTGTGTTTTCTTACTTCTTGTCGGCGTTGTTCAGCCGGGCAATCAGGCTGGAGGTATCCCAGCGATTACCGCCCATGCCTTGAACCTCTGAGTAGAACTGATCGACCAGTGCTGTCACCGGCAGGCGTGCGCCAACCTCGTCAGCTGCCTCAAGACAGATCTTCAGGTCCTTGCGCATCCAGTCCACCGCAAAGCCATGCTCAAACTCTCCCTCACGCATAGTCTCCCAGCGGTTCTCCATTTGCCAGGACTGAGCAGCCCCGCCGCGCACTGCTGAAATAGCTTTCTCAACATCAAGGCCGGACTTCTGCGCAAAATGAATTGCCTCAGACAGACCCTGCACCAGACCAGCAATGCAAATCTGATTGACCATCTTGGTCTGCTGACCAGCGCCAACGGGACCCATCAAACCGGCAAACTTTGCAAAGCAATCGATGAACGGTTTTGCGCGATTGAAGATGTCTTCCTCACCGCCAATCATAACGGTCAGAACGCCATTCTCAGCACCTGCCTGCCCACCTGAGACGGGCGCGTCAAGGAAGGAAAATCCCCCCGCACGCGCTGCCTCATCCAGCTCGCGAGCCACCTGAGCCGAAGCTGTGGTGTGGTCCACGAAGATAGCGCCAGCTTTCATGCCGTGAAAGGCGCCGTTCTCGCCAGTCGTGACAGAGCGCAAATCGTTGTCGTTGCCAACACAAGCAAAAACAACGTCACAACCCTCAACGGCCTCCTGAGGGGTCAGAGCGAAGGAGCCATCGTATTCTTTGGCCCATGCCTCTGCTTTGGCTGTTGTCCGGTTGTAAACGGTAACGTCATGCCCACCACGTGAGGCCAGAAAACCCGCCATTGGGTATCCCATAACACCCAAACCAATAAACGCGACCTTTGCCATCGGACTATCCTTATAATCTTGAATCAGAGCGCAGCAACACTACCAGTTTCACCAGCAGATACCACGTAAATTCACGAGCGCGCGTTCCGTTTTATTGTATTCAACCAAACAACAGGAATTCGCTCCACCAAAGATGCGGGAGCGCGATGCGTGAGCGTTACTGAACGCAACGAGCCTTAGGTGTACCAATGAAAAAAGCGCAGGCTTTTGGACCCGCGCTTTCAAGTATTTATCTCTGCCTATTGGCTTATCTTTTTAGGTGGCGCGTCAAACGAGCCTCAATGCGATCCCATGCCCGGCGCAATGTCTCCACCATCACCAGATAAGCAATCGCAGCCCAAACATACGCCTGGAAATCATAGGTCCGTGAGAACGCACGACGCGTTTCACCCATCAGATCGTAGATGGTGATGATCGCTACAATCGCAGAGCCTTTGATCATCAAAATGATCTCGTTACCATAAGGGCGCAGAGAGACGATCAGAGCCTGCGGTAGAATAATTTTCCAGAAAGTCACCCACTTCGGAAGACCAAGCGCAGACGCAGCTTCCCACTGTCCTCTGGCAATGTTCTCAATGGAACCTCGCAGGATTTCCACCTGATAGGCAGCGGTGTTCAGCGTGAACGCCAGAACAGCACAGTTCCATGCATCCCGGAAGAACCACCACAGATCAACGGATTCCAGTGGCTCACGGAACGTACCCGCGCCATAATAAATCAGGAACACCTGCGCCAGCAACGGCGTACCGCGGAAGAAATAGACATAGCCATACGCAATGCCACCCAGAACACGGTTCTTGCTCATCCGCATGAAGGTCATCGGTATGGAAAGCAGAACGCCCAGCAACATGGAAACGCCAACAAGCTTCAGTGTGATGATGAAGCCTGAAACAAATTTCTCACCATACTTGGTCAGGAACTTCGCATTGTGGGTGAGAGAAACAGGCAGCAGACCTTCGCCGCCAAACACCAATGCAACGCTGTTTGAATTCAGCAGGAACCATACAATGCCCAGTCCGCTGACGATCCAAAGTGTCAGCCAGGTGGTGCCAACAATACGCGTTGGCGTCCACGGACGGGATGTCGGAGACGGAGGAGGGGCTTTCGCCTGAATGGCCTGAGATTGAACGTAGCTTCCCGGAGCGCCGATAGATGCATCACTCATCTGGAGATCTCCCCGCGTTTAGCCCATGCATCAAGGCGGGAAATGCCACCGGAAGAGATCACAGCCAGAACGAGATAAATCACGCAAGCAACCGAAAAGAACAGGAACGGTTCTTTGGTGGTCCGCGCTGCCATATTGGAATAGCGAATAATGTCCGCCAGACCGATAATGGAGACCAGAGATGTCTCTTTCAGCAAGATGAGCCACAGATTGCTCAGCGCGGGCAAGGACAGGCGGACGAGCTGCGGCAGGATAACCAGACGCATGGTCTGCACGTATCCCAGACCGAGCGCATTCGCGCCTTCATACTGGCCTTTGTTAATTGCGCGGAAGGCAGAAAGGAAAGCTTCGGAAGCGTAGGAAGAAAACACAAGCGACAGGGCAATCATACCTGCCAGAAATGCGTTCACTTCAAAATAGAATTCCCCAAACAGTGCAAGCACTTGTTGAATGAGGATCTGACCACCGTAATAGACAAGGAAAAGGGTTAGAAGCTCGGGAAGTCCCCGAAAAATTGTCGTGTAAATGTTGGCTGCTGCGCGGAGAGAAGGCTCTTCGGACTTCTTCGCAAGCGCCAGCAGAAACCCCAAAAGCAAGCCAATGGGAAGGCTTGCCAACGCAAGGGAGACGGTCATAACAACGCCAAGTGCTATCTCGTCGCCCCAGCCCATGTCCCCAAAGGACAAGAGTGTGAAAATTTCACTATTTACTATGCCAAGACCGATCTCGGCAGCCCAGTTGGGCAAGAATGCAAAAAATTCATTCATTACGGGGATTGCCCCTATTCTTTTTAGAACGGCGGGAAACAAGTCCCGCCGTCAGAGTGTATTGCAGCTTGACGCCATCACTCTCCGTAGGCGTCAAAGTCGAAATATTTGTCGTTGATCTCTTTGTACTTTCCATTCTCGCGTAAAGCAATAACCGCTTTGGAGAATAGGTCTGCCAAGTCTTGGTCGTTCTTACGAACGCCTACACCAACGCCTTCACCATGTATCTCTGGAATAGGTGACATGGTACCGAGCAGTTTACAGCAATTGCCTTCCTCTGACTTCAACCAGTCAGAAAGAACAACTACGTCATCAACTGCAGCGTCAAGTCTACCACTTTCCAAATCGAGTTTATATTCATCAGCAGTAGGGTACAGAGACACTTCTGATTTAGTCAAAATGTCTTCAGCAAACACTGCGTGTGTCGCGCCAACCTGCGCGCCGACAAGAGCACCAGACATTCCTTCAATGGAGGCCTCAGTGATCTTGCTATCGTTTGGTACTGCCACTCCCGGAGGGGTCTGGTAGTACTTTTCAGAGAACTGAATGCGCTGCTTCCGTTCTGGTGTGATGGACATAGATGCCATGATCGTGTCGTACTTGCCTGCAACGAGGCCAGGGATCAATCCGTCCCAGTCAACCGGCATCCATTCACATTCAACCTTCAGTTCGGCGCAAAGCGCGTTGCCCAGTTCAATCTCAAAGCCAACCAGCTTGCCATCGGCAGTGGTGTAGGCAAATGGAGGGTATGAGGCTTCAGTACCAATTCGGACTTTGGTCCATTCTTTTGCCTGAACCTGAGTTGAAGCAAGAAGTGCGAGTGTTGCAACAGTGGCAAAGCGCATAAAGCCCATTTGTATTCCCCTTTGTAAATTCTTGGCAGGGGTCATCAAGATGGCTCCCTGCACAGCCGGGGCGCATATTTAAATGGAAGAAATAAGATTTCAACCTATTTGAGTAGGGGTGTCAGCAGAAAATAGCCAATTCATTCCATCTTGAGAGGAGTAAGTTTCCATTCTGATCAGTTTTGGGCATGGTTGTTCCACAAAACGGTGATGCATCACAGAAACTTTCCCCAGCTTCGAATCTTTCTTGGCTCGTTTCAGCTGTTACTCGCCAAACGCATCCTGAGAGAAATACTTGTCATTGATCGTCTTATAGGTGCCGTTTTCACGAATTGCGAGAATAGCCTGAGAGAAGCGATCTGCCAGCTCTTCCTGACCTTTACGAACGCCAACACCGATGCCCTGACCGTGTAACTCAGGCTGGATTGGCAAAGAGCCGATGATTTTACAGCAAGAACCTGCTTCAGAATCCACCCAGCTCTGCAAAACACCCAAATCATCAATCACGGCATCCAGACGACCGTTTTCGATATCCAACTTGTACTCTTCAGAGGTCGGATACAGCGACACATCAGCGTCGGAGTAAATCTCTTCCGCCACAACAGAGTGCGTGGTGCCGCCCTGTGCCCCAACCAAAAGGCCTTCTAGAGCTTCAGGAGTGATATCGGAAACGGGAGAATCCTTAGGCACTGCAATGGTTGATGGCGTGTTGTAATAGCTGCGAGAGAACGAAATGCGCTCTAGCCGCTCTTCCGTGATGGACATGCTGGCGATGATCGCATCGTATTTGCCAGCAACCAGACCTGGGATCATGCCATCCCACTCCTGAGTGCCCCACTCACACTCAACCTTCATCTCAGCGCAAAGTGCATTGCCAATCTCAACATCAAAGCCAGTCAGAACACCATTTGATCCTGTGAAGTTGAATGGAGGGTAAGCACCTTCTGTCGCAATACGCAGTTTGGTGATCTCATCTGCCTGAAGGGCTGAAACTGCTGTGAAGCTCATAAGTGTGGCAAGCGCCATACGGGCAAAAGACATCCGTGTATCCTTGTTCTTTTTGGCAGAGTGGCCATTTTGGTTGTGCTCTGCATTTGTTGCCAAGGACACTATAAAAAATGCGCAGGACTTCAACTGAAATAACGGAGATATCGGAAGAAAAATGCGCCATGTGCCGTTATTGTGAAGTGATATCCGTTAATTCGACGAGTTGTGTGGAGGAAATATTTCTCCCGCTTTCTGAGCTAAGTGAGAAAACTATGTCCCTTCACACTCAGAAGAGCGGATTTGAACCTTCCCGGAATCAATTACAATTCGCCATTTTGAGCGACTAAATGAGCCATTCTGCCAAACTGGTGACTTTGACTAGTCAAATTGGCAAAATAAAACCCTCGGGGGCAAAGCACCCGAGGGTCTCAAAAACCGTCAGCTGATAAATCAGTTGAGTGCCAAGTTACTCTTATTCGCCATAAACGTCGAACTTGAAGTACTTGTCGTTGATTTCTTTGTATTTGCCGTTTGCACGCAGAGCAGCGATGCCCTTGGTGAACAGAGCTGCAAGGTCTTCGTCGCCTTTACGAACGCCGATGCCCGCGCCTTTACCGTGGATCTCTTCAACGGACTGCATGGTGCCAAGGATCTTACAGCAAGAACCCTTGTCAGAGCTGATCCACTGTTCCAGAGCCATCACGTCGTCAACCACAGCGTCAACACGGCCATTTTCCAGATCCAGCTTGTACTCTTCAGAAGTTGGGTAAAGCGCAACGTCGGAGCCGTTCAGGATCTCTTCAGCGAACTGAGAGTGCGTGGTGCTACCCTGTGCGCCAAGACGAACGCCTTTGAGGCCTTCTGGAGAGGCTTCGCTCAGCTCGGAATCTTTGCGTACTGCGATGCCTGGAGGAGTGTTGTAGTACTTCTCAGAGAAGGAGATCTTTTCCATACGCTCTGGAGTGATGGACATGGAAGCAAGGATGGTGTCGTACTTGCCAGCAACCAGACCAGGGATGATACCGTCCCAGTCTTGAGTAACCCATGTACATTCAAGCTTCAGTTCATCACAAAGAGCATTGCCAATCTCAATGTCGAAGCCAGTCAGTGTTCCGTCAGCGGTGGTATAGTTGAATGGAGGATAGGCGCCTTCGGTGCCCATGCGAACCTTTGTCCATTCTTTTGCTTCCGCGCCAGAAACTGCTGCCAACGCAATTGCTGCTACTGCTGCCAAACGCATAATACGCATATTATGTCCCCGAATTAATTATCTTGGCAGGGTTTCTTTAGGTAGGCCCCTGCATAACCGGAGCTTATGTTTCACTAAAAGTATCCGTAGATCAACCTATATACTGGGCATATTAGGCTAATTAATAGCAAAATGACGATGCTTCGCGGTAATATCTTGCAATATTTCGCAGCTTTGAGGGCAAACTTGTTAGAATTGCAACCAGTGATCTAGGCGTGGAAAAATGGCTCGCACGCGATTCTGAAAATGCGAGCCTGCAGAGTTACCTAAGGCCAATTTCATCAAAGCTGATGAACGGAACAAGATCACCCTTGCGAACAGAAGTCATATCCTCTGTCAACTCAATGAAACCATCGCCGAAAGTGAGAGAAGATAACAAGGCTGATCCGTCACTGTGATACTTGGTCAGTTTAAGAGTGCCATCTTCAACCACCCGGCGCCCGCGCAAAAACTCACGGCGTCCGGCTTTGCGGCCAGAAATCTCAAAATCTGCAGCGATGTATTGGCGCGGCGCTTCAATGAAGTCAGCCCCGGCAAGCGCTTCAATCAACGGGCGCGCAAGGAATGCGAAGGCGACAGTGGCTGCCACAGGATTGCCCGGAAGGCCGATAAAGACGCAATCAGGCAGTTCGCCCACCATGAACGGGCGTCCCGGCTTAACAGCCAAGTGCCAGAAGGTGGTCTTGCCAAGCTTGGAGAGCGTTGCAGAGACAAAATCCTTATCACCACCTCCAGCACCGCCAGAGGTCAGGATCACATCACATTCTTTAGAGGCTGATTCTAACGCAGTTTCCACAACATCATGTTGATCTGCCAGAATGCCGAGATCCACCAGCTCTACCGGCAAATTGGCAAGCATACCGCGCAGCAGGAAGTGGTTCGTGTCGAAAATTTGCCCGTCCTGCCGCGTTGCTCCCGGACGGATGAGTTCATTGCCCGTGGAAAATACACCAATCTTCAGCCGGCGGTATGTTTGGAGTTGGCCAATACCGATAGAGGCAGCCGCGGCAATCTCCTGCGGGCGCAGCACAGTACCTGCTTTCACTATAGGTGCGCCTTTAGTCTGGTCTTCACCTTTGCGACGGATATTACAGCCAGTCGAATAGCTCCGAGAAAGCTGAACCAAACGTATTCCATCGCTTTCACTCTCAGAGCAATCTTCTTGAGGAACAACAAAATCGGCTCCTTCAGGAACCGGTGCTCCCGTAAAAATCCGAGCAGCTTCTCCCGGTTTCAGCGCGGCTTCCGGCATGGAGCCAGTAAAGATTTCCATGACCACCGGAAAGGATGTCTGCTCGGACCCACTTTGAGCGATCGCGTAACCATCCATTGCAGAGTTATCAAGCGGAGGAAGGTCGCAGGTTGCAATGATGTCGTTGGCAAGAACACGGCCATACGCCTCGTAAAGCGATGTTTCTTCTGCAGTGACTTTGCAGTGACCTAAACCTCGCAAATGAGAAAGGGCTTCGTCAAAGCTCAGACTGGGCGTTTTCGTGTTCATGTCTATTCCGGAAACTTGAGTGGGCGTGTTTCTTTATTTACCAGAGTCACGCCTTAGGATTTGGCAAAAATCAAAGATCTCACAGGCATCTGATCGTTTTGACGACTATTGCACCTGTAATTGAGCAAGATGCTCAAGTGCGACAGGAACATCTTCTGGCGTGTTGATGTTAAAGAAGGGATCAACAGCTTTCTGAAGTTTGAATTCCACGATGACTGGCGGATGGTTTTCAAAAAAGCCTTTGATGCTACGACCACCCTTCAAAAGGTACTCTTTCAAAGGGTCTGCTAAGGCCACAGGCCACAAGCCAAATGCAAAGTGGTCGCGCCCACCGCTGGAGCAAATAATTGGGGCGCCAGCATTCGCTTTTCTGTTGGCAGCAAGCGTCTCCACCAGGTCCGTTGGAAAAAACGGCGTATCAACTGCCACAGTCACAACATCGGATGCGTCAGGAGCGTTTTGTCTTACCCAGCTCAATGAACTGTGAACACCAGCCAATGGCCCTAGATGACCTTCAAGCTCATCTGAAAGCATCGGCAGTCCCAAACTTTCGTGAAGGTCACTTGGCTCATTCACGCTTAAAACACTCTGTGCGACTTGCCCATGCAAGCGGGAAGCAACATGTTCCAGCAAAGCCGTGCCATTCAGGTCAAGTAATGCTTTATCAGAGCCGCCCATGCGTTGGGACTTCCCACCGCAGAGGATACAACCGATCACTTTGTTTCGCTTCTCTGTTTCAACAGACATACCTGATTTCCCACTTAGGCCTAGAGCGCGTTCCGTTTGATTGGATTCAATTAAACGAGAAGAATTCGCTCCACCAAAGATGTTAGAGCACGCCGCGTGAATGTTAATGAACGTGACGTGTTCTAACACACAAATCATCAGCGCTACTTGTGAAGCAGGATAGGGCAGGGTGCAAAGTGGCATCCAGTCGCAAACCACAAGAAAACGCTCCTAAAGGCAGTGGGAGGAGAGGTGCCTTTAAGAGCGTCTGGGAGCGGTGGTCATGCCACCTTGGGGAACAAGTATTGGGACTACATGAGTGCAAGGCGGCTGGTCAGCTGACTTTCGCTCATGTTCATTGAGAGCAGAAGCAGCAACTCCATCACTTCCTCGCTACAGGTGCGGTCAGGATGGGCAAGGAGATTGCCGAAAAACTTGGGATACTGACTATCTGCTTCCTCACGAAGATCGCAGAAATGCATCCAACAGTTATGAAAGAGCCTGAAATCCTGCTCTTCATTGGAGAGTACGGTCAGATCAGAATGCCGCTTATCTTCAAGCACACACTCAAACGTTCGCTTCACTAAGGGCCAAGGGCCTTCCAAAAGCTGAAAAACATGATTGTCTGTCAGGATCAAAGCGCCGGTAACACCTGCCATCGAATTGACGCGCCGAATACGGGTCAACGACCGCTCGACTTCCTCATCGAGGCTATAGCGAAGCGCAGGCCAATGAATGCGGCTGCGATAACATAATTGCGTAACACTCATTGTCAGATCCTCCGGTTCATGAAAGCCTGACAGTAAATTCTTCTAAAAATGTAAAATACAGCGTTTAAAACACTGATACTTCTCGCTTTTTGCGAAAAAAGAAAAGGCGGAGCTCATGGCCCCACCTTCCCAAAATCATGTAAGTCATTCAGACTTAGAGCGTATCGCCGCGAAGTGGTTCCGATTTTCAGATAACGCTACGCCCCAGTCAAAATCAAAGCGTAATGCGGTACATGGCAAAACCGTCTTTGCCTTCACCGGCAGCCTCAATCTGAACGCCCTTCACACCTTTCATGTGCTTTTCAGCAGCAGGTCCGGTCTCAAACAGAACAGTCGTGTCAGCTACAGGTGTGAACTTCCAGTTCGCATCAGCAGACGGGTTGATCGTTCCCTGGTCTACAATGTAGCGAACAATCACATCGCGGTTTGTGTCCGGACCAACAAAGATGATCACATCATCGTTGATACCAGGGAAATTACCGCCACCGCCAGCGCGATAGTTATTGGTTGCAACAACAAACTTCTGATCCATATCGATTGGCTTGCCTTCGAATTGAAGGTTCACGATACGGTTAGAATCTGGATGCGCAACATTGCCTTTACCGTCATACTTAGAAGGCTGTGTCAGGTCGATTTCGTAGGTAACACCGTCAATCACATCAAAGTTGTAAGAACGGAACTCAGCGTCCAGCAACACCTGGTCTTTCTTACCTGCTTCAATCTGGTTGAACATACCAGCAGAACGCTCAAGCCATTCCTTCACGTCTTTACCGGTGATCAGCACTGCACGTGTTGTGTTCGGGTAAAGGTAAAGGTCAGCAACGTTCTTAATTGCGATATCACCAGCAGCAACGTCAGTATAGTAATCCGCACCACCGCGACCACCTGCTTTGAACGGAGCAGCAGCAGAAAGTACTGGCAGGCCAGCCCACTCGGTGTCCTTAAGCATTTCCTTGGTGTACCAGGTTTGTGCCTTGGAAACGATCTGAACAGACGGATCATCAGCCACCAGTGCAAAGTAGGAATGCAGCGGAGCAGAGGATTTGCCCACAGCGCGGCGCACATAAGAAAGTGTCTTTTGGTGATCATCCTCAACCGCTGCCAGCACTTCTTCATCACTGGTAACAAGAGGAATACGCTTACGACCTTCTTTCTTATAGATAGACGGTACGTCTGTGGTGAAGTTTGCAATGCGCCAGCCGTTGTTGCCGTCGCGCTCAATCATCAGATCGATGACACCAAGGTGAGAACCCCAGAAACCACCCATAGCAGCTGGTTTGCCTTGCAGCGTGCCTTTGACAGCATCAACGCCAGAAATGCCTTCATAGCTAGGACCCGGGAAGACATCGTGCTGGTGACCCGTAAACAGAGCATCAATGCCTTCAACACCAGCGATGTGTAGTGCAGTGTTTGCAGCGCCGTCTTCATGTTCGCCACCAGCGATACCACCATGGCACAACGCGATGATGAGGTCGCAGCCTTGTTCCTTCATTTCTGGAACCCATGCACGCGCAGCATCCACCATGTCACGAGTGTTCGCTTTGCCAACCAGGTGACGGGAGTCCCAGTTCATGATCATTGGAGGAACGAAGCCAACAAAGCCCACTTTAATCGTGTGCTCGATGCCAGCACCGTCTTTGATCTTCTTCTCAACAATGGTGTACGGCTTCAGGAACAGATCATCCTTACGGCCATTGGAAGCAAGGGTGGTACCTTTGGATACGTTGGAGGAAACAACTGGGAAGTTTGCTCCGGAAAGAACCTTCATCATGAAGTCCAGACCGTAGTTGAACTCATGGTTACCCAATGTACCAGCGTCGTAACCCAGCACGTTCATGCCTTTGATGACCGGGTGCACATCACCTTCGCGCATGCCGCGCTCGTAAGCAATGTAATCCCCCATTGGGTTGCCCTGCAGAAAGTCTCCATTGTCAACCAGCATGGTGTTGGTTGCTTCAGAGCGCAGCTTTTTGATGATAGTTGCTGTGCGAGCAAGGCCAGCTGTGTCCATTGGGCGATCAGCATAATAATCATATGGAGCAACGTGGACGTGGAGATCGGTTGTTTCCATCAAACGCAAGTGCGCGGTGTTCTCTTTTGCAAGAACAGAATATGGATGCACCATTGCAATGGCACCGGTAGCGGCCATGCCTCCCAGCACGCTACGACGATTCATCAAAATAGGATTAGACACGATTGCCTCCTAGCCCGTGGAAAATGCAGAACATAATTGTCAGCATGAATTTTGCCCGCCCCTCCAGCTTCTGGTCGCAGCAGCAAGAGGGTTCTTAAACCCCTAAATACCATGCATTCCCCTCAGTTTGTGGGCCTAATGTATCAGGAGCATGAAACAGGTTCTCCAATGCGTAAGGCAGATCCCCTAGGTGGCGCGCTAATCCTCAGAAGACGTTAGGTTTTATCTGCAACGAAAGATTTTGCGCCAACCGCAAATATCTGTGAATTTGTGTTGGTGAGCTCAACTTTGCGTGAACTTCGCTCAACTGATGGCACCCAGTTTTGGCAAAACGGGTTGCGAATGCGCAAAGGACAAATAACGTCTTTGATGAATTCTGTATTGCTCTATTCATCTTGAGACGTATACCAAGATATAAAAGAACCATAGGCAAAAGCTTGTACATTCAGTTTGCAGGCATATTTACCTTCAAGATCATATTATCCCTCTCTGCAATGCAGAGCTTCACAGGGTGTGCACAATGGACAACGACAAATCTAAAGGATTGTGGGGGCGCCTCAAAGGCGGGTTCACATCAGGCAAGAACCATAAGGATACTGAAGAGGCTATGGCTGGGTTGACGCAGGAGCGCGTTCTCGAAGTGCTCAAACAGGTTAAATCGCCTGATGGCAAGAGCAATATTGTTGATCAGGATCTGGTTGCAGACCTGTTTGTATCAGATGGTCGTGTCGTCTTTTCTATCAGAGTACCTGCAGAGCGAGCTTCCGAACTTGAAGGGCTTCGTCAGGCCGCCGAGAAGGTTGTGTCGGTGCTTCCTGGTGCTGAAACGGTCCTCGTTGCACTTACAGCAGAAAAACAACCTGGTTCTCCATCTACGCCACCACCTGCTGCACGCAAAGCCCCGCCGAAAGGTGCCCCAATGCCAGCAAAGCAGGAAGTGCCTGGCGTAAAACACATTATTGCTGTTGCATCAGGTAAAGGTGGGGTTGGTAAATCAACAACATCAGCCAATCTCGCACTTGCTCTTTCTGCAATGGGCTTGAAGGTTGGTTTGCTGGATGCTGATATCTACGGCCCATCCATTCCAAAGCTTATGGGAGCATCTGGGCAGCCGGAAGTTCTTGAAAATCGTATTATGAAGCCTCTGGAAGCCCATGGCATCAAGTTGATGTCTATTGGTTTTCTTGTAGAAGAAGAAACAGCCATGATCTGGCGCGGCCCAATGGTGGTGTCTGCCCTCAATCAGATGTTGCGCGAAGTTGACTGGGGTGAGCTGGATGCACTTATCGTTGACCTCCCGCCTGGAACGGGTGATGTGCAGTTGACTATGGCTCAAAAAGTACCTCTTACAGGTGCTCTGGTCGTTTCAACACCACAGGACCTTGCGCTTCTGGATGCACGTCGTGGTATTGCTATGTTTGAGAAAGTCGCGATCCCTGTATTGGGTATCGTAGAAAACATGAGTCACTTCGTCTGTCCAGATTGCGGTGGCACACATGAGATCTTTGGCCATGGTGGTGCAAAAGCAGAAGCTGAGAAGATGAAAGTCCCGTTCTTAGGTGAAGTGCCTTTGACGATGGAAATCAGAGAGCAATCTGATACAGGCACCCCAATTACAGTGAGCAATCCAGATAGCCCAATCTCAAAGGCATACGGCATCATTGCTGCTGGCCTGTGGCAGGGCGTCCTTCAACCCACTGGAGATGCAGCAAGATCAGCACCCAAAATCGTTGTTGGTTGATCAGTATTAATCTGTTTCTTTGAAAAAGTTTCGCTTAGACGGCAGGTAGTCATTTCGTTGACATCTGCCGTTTCTGTTTGCAGTGCCCAGTTCTACGAAATGCAATTATGAAAGGCAGAGCTCATCAAGTTCTGCCTTTATCCATTCAATGAATGCCTTGCACTTATGCTTTTGAAATGAACTTTCCAAACCCACCAGCATATAATGAGCAGTTGCGGAAATTTCAAAATCGAATGGGTTGGTCAACAGACCCAGTCGAGCGTCATGCGCGCATAAAACTTTTCGACCCAGAATAACACCAGCCCCCTCAATAGCAGCATCCTGAGCGTGATCAATTTGAGAAAAGTGCATTCCTTTCTCTGCCCAGGAGGCTCTGGAAACCCCTGCAGTCATCAGCCATTCCTTCCATCCCGGTGCGTTCAAGAAGGTCGCCATGCTGTCTTCATGAAGCAAGGTAAAGTTCTGTAAGTCGGCGGGCTCACTCATTTCATTCGCCAGCCGAGGCGCACACATGGGCGTAAGAAAATCCTCAGCAAGAACATCAATATGCAAACCCGGATATGGTCCTCGCCCGAAGCGAAGCCCGAGATCAACATCGTCCTTGTAAAAATCCACAAGCTTCAAATTAGCAGAGATGCGAAGTTCAATTTCAGGATAAGCCTCCATGAAACGATAAATCCGAGGTGCAATAACTTTGGATGCCGTTCCCGGTCCCGTAGATATAACGAGGATTTTATCCTGATCTAGTCCTTTAATGCGAGCGACAGCTTCGCTGAAGTTTTCTAACCCAGCTTCAACGCCTGGCAACAGCCGGTGTCCAGCTGAAGTAAGCTCAATCGCCCGGTTCAGACGTGTAAACAACTGGGCCTGCAGCTGATCTTCAAGCATTTTGATCTGATAACTCAAGGCCGACGGCGTTAGCCCAAGCTCATTGGCCGCCTTAGCAAAGCTCATGTGACGGGCAACGCATTCAAAGGCCTTGAACGAGTTGAGAGGAGGAAGAGGGTAACGCATTTCGCCTCAAGAAAACTGATCCGATTGCTTGAAATTACTCGTTTGTCAGCATCTTCGAAACAAGACTATTGTTCAACAAAATGCGGTAAGGAGTATAAGACAATGAGCTATCTGGCGAAAGAAGCCTTCCAAGATCAAAACGAAACAACTGAACTGCTAATGCATCGACTTTTAATGCAAGGCCGCTACGCACGATCACACGCATTTCACCTCTTCTGGCGAGGTCTTTGGAAAGACTTAAAGTTGCAGAGAAAGGGGGATTAACGATTTGAACTGAAGAAGCAAAACTATGCACTGCGAAAACTGACAACTATCAGACAAAGTAAACGAATAGTAAATGCATTATTGCAAATTTTATTTAATGAAAAAATTATTTAAATCAATAAGTTAATGGCATTATGTGCGTGTTGAATTTATAGTGTTAAACATGCACTGCTGATAATAGTGCTTATGCCCAACAAACTTAAATTGCTCCGCAAATTTGATTCATAAATTGGCAAGAAATGAAGGCTTAGGTTGCAGCTAGTCCCGATGAGGAGTGGGGCTTCTAGGGTTCAATACGGAGTTTAAAACAATGTTCGCTAAGTTTCTTAAGGACGAGTCAGGCGCAACTGCAATCGAATATGGTATTCTCGCTGCATTCATCGCTGTAGCAATTATCACGGCAGTTACATTGCTGGGTGATGACCTGACGGCAGTATTCCAAAACATCTCTACCCAGCTTCAAGGTGCAAAAACAGCAGCACCTAATAGTTAAGAATAGGAAAAGCCCAGCTGAAGTTCAGCTGGGCTTTTCGGTACCAGTTAATACTTAATGTTCAGCCGCCCGTCATACTCATATGACGCGTTCCAGTTGCAGACTTGTTATCACGGTCGATAATAAAGTCATGCCCCTTTGGCTTTCGTGCAATCGCTGATTCAATCGCTTCCGAAAGCACTTCATTCCCTTCAGATGCTCGTAGTGCCGCACGCAGGTCTTTTTGATCTTCCTGGCCAAGGCACATGAACAACTGCCCAGTACAGGTCACACGGACGCGATTACAGCTTTCACAGAAGTTGTGTGTCATTGGGGTGATGAAACCAAGACGCCCACCAGTCTCTTCAATCTGCATATAGCGGGCAGGGCCGCCGGTCTTATATGGAATATCTGTCAGTGTGTACTTGACGGAGAGTGCCTTACGCACATCGCTCAGCGGCAGATACTGCTCATTCCGGTCCCCATCAATCTCACCGAGTGGCATGGTTTCGATGAAGGTAAGGTCGTGCCCGCGCTCATGTGCCCATTCCAGCATCGGGATGAGCTCATCCTCGTTGAAATTCTTAAGTGCAACAGCATTCAGCTTGATCTGAAGACCGGCTTCCTGAGCGGCCTTGATGCCATCGAATACCTTTTGAATATCACCCCACCGTGTAACATCCTTGAACTTGTCTGCATTTAAGGTGTCGAGAGAGACGTTGATGCGCCGCACACCTGCTTCATACAGTTCTTGAGCGTAGCGTTCGAGCTGAGTACCGTTCGTGGTAATGGTGAGTTCATCGAGTGCGCCGCTATCCAGATGCCGCTTCAGGCCGCGGATGAAGCTCATGATATTCTTACGAACCAACGGCTCCCCACCGGTGAGGCGGATTTTCCGGACGCCTTTTTCAATGAAAACGGCGCAGAGGCGATCCAGCTCTTCCAGCGAAAGAACGTCTTTCTTGGGAAGGAAAGTCATGTGCTCGGACATGCAATAGACGCAGCGCAAATCACAACGATCAGTCACAGAGACGCGAAGATACGTCACGGCGCGGCCGAACGGGTCAATCAATGCTGGGTGGGCACCCTGCTGTTTGTCCTCGGCATATTGCCCCATGGAAACCTCCACTCACGTATCTCTTTTGGCGACGAATTTAACAATTCTAATGTAGTACGCAATGAGTTAGCGTCAATCCATCAGTAAGGAGTTCCAGTGGATTTAACTAGAAATATATCTTAGAACCACAGGTATAATTCCTAAATCATCAATACTGAGTTCCATGAACTTGGGCAAGGATAAAAAAATATGTCGGATACACGCTGGCCTACGCAAATCCACCTAAAAAACCAAGGCAAAAATCTTGAAATTACTTTTGATGATGGCCTTGAAGTCTCGTTTACCTCGGAGTTTCTGCGAGTAATGTCCCCGTCAGCAGAAGTGCAAGGGCATACTCCAGATCAACGAAAAGTGATTGCGGGGAAGCGGGATACAACGATTATCGGTGTAGATCCAGTTGGAAACTATGCAGTTAAACTGACATTTGATGACCTGCACGATACCGGAATTTTCACGTGGACCTATTTTCAGGAAATGAACGATCAAAAAGATTTTTTATGGAATCGATATCTGAGTGAACTGCAGGAACGTGGTTTGAGCAGAGAGCTCAGCAAGTAGGGCTGACACAAAGCCAGCCCTACTTGGTCTAGCGAAGCACGATCACCTTCGTGCCGACATTGACATTGTCATAGAGGTGAATGACGTCTTCATTTGCCATCCTGATACAGCCAGATGAGACAGCTGAACCAATCGTCCATGGTTCATTAGAACCGTGAATGCGATAGATGGTGCTACCGATATACATGGCGCGCGCTCCAAGTGGATTATTAGGGCCACCTTTCATGAAGCTAGGCAGATTACGACCTTTGCGACGTTCACGCTCAATCATGACCTTTGGTGGTGTCCAGCTTGGCCACTCAGCCTTACGGGTAATTCGGTGAGTTCCAGACCACTGGAATCCCTGACGACCGACGCCAACACCGTATACCATCGCGGTGCCATTGCCGCGAATATGGTAGAGGCGTCGATCTTTTGTGCTGATCACAATAGTGTTCGGGCCGTATGAGCCGTTATACCTGACCTGCTTACGTTTGATTGGGGATTTTCCATGGTGAGCAGAACCATAGGAAACCCATTTTTTGGATGCGTGATCAAAGAACTTGCCAGACGCTGCGGCATCTGCCTGAGTTCCGGTAAATAGTGCTGCGAAGCAAAGAGCAACACTCGCGATAAGTATGCGCATTGATACCCCCTGGGATATTGTTGTTTGTTTTATCTCGTTTGCATGAGGGAATTTATGCAGCGAGTAGGGAGACGCTCGCAGCTTAGAATGTCAAATCTATTAATTTTTGAAGTAATACAGACTACAACTGCTGCTATATACTTCTTATGGAAAAGGATTTTACTCATGATCCATTCGAAGCTGATTTACATTCGTCTCGAGCTTAATTCGCATCTAGCTAAAACGCTAATTAATATATTCAATGAAACATGAATGTGGCTAATTTGAATTGTGATTGAATGAAATTGTCATGAATGCAAGAAGTGAAAAAGGGCGCTCTAATGAACGCCCTTCAATCTCGGTATTATCTCACCAGAACAGTTAGCTCAGGTTCAGCTCTTTAAAGAAGTCATTACCTTTGTCGTCCACCACGATGAAGGCAGGGAAGTCTTCAACTTCGATCTTCCAAACGGCTTCCATACCCAGCTCTTCATATTCAACCACTTCAACACTCTTGATGCAGTCTTGAGCAAGGCGGGCTGCAGGGCCACCGATAGAACCGAGGTAAAAACCACCGTGAGCCTGACACGCACGACGAACATCCGCTGAGCGGTTGCCCTTGGCAAGCATCACCATAGAGCCTCCAGCGGCCTGAAACTGGTCCACATAAGCATCCATACGGCCAGCAGTGGTTGGGCCAAATGAACCGGAAGGCATACCTTCTGGCGTCTTGGCTGGACCTGCATAGTAAACCGGATGGTTCTTGATGTAGTCAGGAAGCGGCTCGCCGGCCTCGAGACGATCACGGAGCTTGGAGTGCGCTAGATCGCGGGCCACGATCAACGGACCGCTCAACGAAAGCCGTGTTTTGGTTGGATGCTTGGTCAGTTCGCCAAGGATCTCACTCATTGGGCGCGTGAGGTCGACCTTTACAACATCATCAGAAAGATCGGTGTCAGTAACTTCCGGCATATAGACTTCAGGGTTCCGTTCCAGATCCTCCAGGAAGATGCCTTCCTTGGTGATCTTGCCAGTCGCCTGACGGTCTGCTGAACAAGAGACGCCAATGCCGATCGGCAAAGATGCACCATGGCGCGGCAGCCGGATCACGCGCACGTCGTGGCAGAAGTATTTGCCACCAAACTGTGCACCAACGCCGCTGGACTGTGTCAGCTTGTGAATTTCAGCTTCCATTTCCAGATCACGGAACGCGTGACCGCCTTCAGAACCTTCTGTTGGCAGCTCATCCAGATAACGGGCAGAAGCCATTTTTACTGATTTCAGATTCAACTCTGCAGATGTGCCGCCAATGACGATTGCGAGGTGATATGGCGGGCATGCTGCAGTACCAAGAGTGAGAATTTTTTCCTTCAGGAACTCAATCATGCGATCTTTGGTCAGCAGGCTCGGAGTGCCTTGGAACAGGAAGGTCTTGTTAGCAGACCCACCGCCTTTCGCCATGAACAAGAACTTGTACGCGTCATCACCTTCAGCATAAAGCTCGATCTGAGCTGGCATGTTGTTCTTGGTGTTCTTTTCCTCGAACATGGAAATCGGCGCCAGCTGGGAGTAGCGCAGATTCTTTTTGAAGTAAGCATCACGTGCACCTTCACCAAGTGCTGCTTCGTCATGCCCGTTAGTCCAGACTTTGCGACCTTTTTTACCCATCACAATTGCAGTGCCAGTGTCCTGACACATTGGCAATACACCAGCAGCTGAAATATTCGCGTTCTTCATCAGGTCAAAAGCAACGAATTTATCGTTTGCAGTTGCTTCAGGGTCGTCGAGAATTTTACGGAGCTGCTCCAGATGGGAAGGACGCAGGAAATGGTTGATGTCTTTAAACGCTTCTTCGGCAAGTAAGCGAAGACCCTCTTGCTCCACCTTCAAGATTTTCTCACCGTCAAACTCAACTTCGCTCACGTACTCGGAGGTCAGTTTGCGATAAGGAGTTTTGTCTTTACCCAATGGAAAAAGAGAGGTGTGAACGTACTCGGGAGCAAGTGTTTCGGACATCTTGGCACTCTCTGGCTATTTTGGTGTACCGCTGTACACTGTTGAATTTGCTGAGCGCCGTTTTATAGAGAAAAAGCCGAGGGGCAAAGCCCCTCAGCCTTCAAAACTTGTCAAATTTGCTAGATTACGCCGAATTGACGAGAGACTTGGTGGAAAATGCAAGGCTCTCTTTGGTGCAATCCATCAACGAGTAGCATATAGGTCCAGTTTCACAGTCACCTTATTGCTGACAGTGCTGTCTGGCACGCCATCACCAATCTTGAAGTCACTGCGAGATAACGTTGCTTCACCAACCGCGTGAGCGGTTTTACCTTCAATGGTCAAAGTGAAGGGCAAGAAAATAGCAATCTTTGCACCTTTGAGCTCCAGCGTACCTGCAGCCTCATAGAGATCACCACCAGCAGGAACCACGTTATCTACGCGAAACACAGCATCAGGGAAGCTGGAGATATCCAGCCACTGTGGAGTTGTGATTGCACCTGCTGCCTGCGCATCTTCTGTTTTTACGCTTCCAGTGATGATTGTTGCCTGAATCTGGGCTTTGTCGAGTTCTTCTTTGTCGAAGATGATCTTAGCATTCCAGGTGGCAAAAGTGCCCGTAACGGTGTTTCCGTTATTGATGACCTCAAAGCCAAGCGTGCTCTTATTGCGATCCACTGACCATTCATTTGCAAAGGCAGATGAAGCTGCTCCTACCAAGATGAAGGTCAGAAATACGCCGGCTTTAAAGAACATATCGGTCAATCGTTTCATGGTTTTCTCCAGATCCTCAAATTAGGCTTTTGAGGACAACATACGCTGTAAGACTTTATCCTTGGATATGAAGTAGTGCTTAAGGGCAGCTCCAACATGTGCAAGGATCACTGCGATAAACGCATACGCAGCCCAGCCATGCACTGCGGTGAAGAACGCAGATACATCTGCTTTTTGCCCCAAAAACTCAGGTGTTGGTAGATGCGGAATCTGAAAGAGGTTAAAGAAAACTGTCGGCAGTCCAAGCGGGCTGGACGAAACCAGCAACCATCCTGTCAGCGGCATCAGCAGCATCAGAGCATATAAGCTGATGTGACCCATATGCGCAGCAAGCTTTTCCCAAACCGGCATTTCGGCAGGTAAGTCAGGTGTGATACCAGTGATTTTCCAAAGGATGCGCAATGAGACCAATGCCAAGACGACAAAACCAATGGACTTGTGAAGCTGATAAAGAGAGTAAGTGGCAGGCTCGAAAATCGGTAGCGTGACCATATAAAGGCCAAATCCCAACATACCAATGATAAGCGTTGCTATGGTCCAGTGTAGTGCAATTGCCACGATGCCATAGGCTGATCGAGTGTTCCTGATCATGGAAAAGACCCTTTGATCGAGGGAAGGGGCATCGCTGCCCCTTCTCAAAGTTCGACCAGACCCGTCAGAGCATTCTCAGCATCCGACAGGCCGGAAACATTACTTAACAGTCGCTTCGAAGCTGATGTTGATGTTCACTTCATCTGACACGTAAGGAACAGCCATCGCCATGCCAAAGTCAGAACGTTTGATCGTGGTAGTCGCATCCAGACCAACAGCTTGTTTCTTCGCCATTGGATGCTCACCAAGCTGATTTACAACAACTTCAAGGACAGTTGGCTTGGTGATGCCACGGATGGTCAGATCACCAGTCACTTCCAGCTTCTTCTCACCAACCTGTTCAACCTTGGTGGACTTGAATGTTGCTGATGGGAACTTAGCAACATCAAACAGGTCAGCGCTCTTCAGGTGGGTGTCACGAGCTTCCCAGAATGTGTTGAGAGAGTTGACGTCAATTTCAACGTCCACCTTAGAATTCGCTGGGTTTGCTTCGTCAATGATCAGAGTAGGGGACCAAGTAGCAAAACGGCCATCGGTGGTGGAATAGCCGAGGTGGTTGTAGTTAAAAGCGAGATTTGCATGGGACATATCAACGTCGTAAGCAACAGGTTCAGCAACCGCTGCTGTAGCGAGGAAAGAAGCTGCGACTGCGAGCATTCCAAAGCGAACTGATTTCATTGTAATCTCCAATTATGTTGAACTGTGAATTTCAATCTTGGGCATACAATTGGCAGATGTTCTGGGAATTGCAATTAAACGCATTGTTCATCCCAGGTGCACAATCACGAGGAAGTCAGCAATATCGCCAATTTTTGCAAACATTGTTGCGGAAATGAGTTGCCACTGTGGCAATATAATGGAGATTGTAAAGCCAGCTGATACAACTGCAAAAATATAAGGGTTTTACATCACACTTTCGTGTGTGATCTGTCAGTTAGAAACTCTAGTTATAAAAATGGGGAAGGGAGGCACACGTATGCGCCTCCGATCAGGTGCCTATGGCTTGTAAGTGAAGAGAATGCCGTTTTTATCGCGTAGGAACTCAAATTTTTCCTTCTTCAGAGTGTCGCGCAGGTTCGGCAGAACGCTCTTTTCATCAGCGATAAGCATATAGCCACCAACGCGAAGGTGACTGAGCATACGCTGCAGAAGTTTGACGCGCACATTGTTCGGCAACTCGTGGAAGAAACGGTCAGCAACAATTGCATCAAGATCTTGCGGGGGCGTGTAACCAAGTGCATCCACGTGAACAACCTCAATCGGCAGATTCTCCGTGTCTACTCGTTCCTGCAATTGGTCCAGACCTACTTTGGAGCTGTCGACAGCAATTACATTATAACCGCGCTTAGCAAGAAAGATCGCGTCGCGTCCTTGGCCTGCACCCAGATCGAGAATTGTGCCGCTGTCAAAATCGAGATTTGAGAACAGTGTTGTAAACTGCTTGGAGGTATGGCCGAAGTAACTTTCGTCCTTGGCGTAAATCTTATCGTATTTCTGCATAACTCAGCCTGAATGGATCATTAGCTAAAGGATATACAGGAACGCAGAAAATGAACAAGCCCAACCCGGCGGATACAGGTTGGGCTCTTGGGCTTAAGTAAAGATTTGCTTCATGAAAAGGGTCGGTTGTCCGAGGTAAGACCCGTCCGTGTACTTCTCAAAGCCAACACGCTCGGCAAGGCTGACACTGGCTGTGTTCTCTGGGGCAATAATGCAATGAACCTCACGAAACAGTCTGGAACTGCGCAACCAGGATAGGCTCAGCTCAACAGCCTCCCGGGCATAACCTTTGCCATGAAACTTAGGCGAGATCACCCAACCAGCTTCTGCAAACCCATCAAGGCTCGGAGTGATGTCTCGCTTAAAGTCAGAAAAACCAACGTCGCCAATAAGCTCTCCGCTGTTTTTCTCAATCACAGCCCAATACCCAAAACCGGAGAGGCTCCAGTGCCCGGCATATTTGAGGATGCGCCCCCACGTATCCGTTGGGCTGGAAGGCTTCCCCGAAATATAGCGAACCACATCAGGATCCGCCCACAAGGCGCAGCATGCCTCAAAATCTGAAGTTTGGTGAGCCCGCATGATAATGCGCTCGCCGTTAAGTGTTGGAGCAGCCGTACAGCGTTCTTCTTCGATAATCACGAAAGCAGTCCTCAAAAAGAAAGAGCCGAAGCGATGAACACTCCGGCTCCCACAAAATTAATATTGAGCGTTAAAGGCCAAGCCCGCCAA
The DNA here is from genome assembly GCF_001623225.1 of Pseudovibrio sp. Ad13. Classification (NCBI taxonomy): domain Bacteria; kingdom Pseudomonadati; phylum Pseudomonadota; class Alphaproteobacteria; order Hyphomicrobiales; family Stappiaceae; genus Pseudovibrio; species Pseudovibrio sp. Ad13. The sequence goes on from NZ_LMCC01000012.1 coordinate 37,892, forward strand.
TGCAAGAGTACTTGATATTGATGTAGTCATCCACGCCGTATTTGGAGCCCTCGTTCCCCATTCCGCTTTCTTTATAACCGCCAAACGGAGCATATTCGGTCGTTATCACGCCTTCATTCACGCCAACAAGACCATATTCCAATGCTTCCATAACACGGAAGGTCTGGCCCAAATCTTGAGTGTAAAAGTAACAAGCGAGGCCATACTCTGTGTCATTCGCCATTCTGACCACATCATCTTCGCTCTCAAACTTGAAGACAGGGGCAAATGGACCAAACGTCTCTTCCTTGGCAACCTTCATCTCTGGGGTCGCATTAAGCAGAAGTGTCGGTTCGAAGAACGTGCCTCCCTGAGCATCTGGCTTGCCGCCTGTTACCACTGTACCGCCTTTAGAAACAGCATCAGCGATCAGTTCTTCGACTTTCGCAACAGCATGCTCATCAATAAGAGGGCCTTGGTTGGTACCCGACTTCAGACCATCGCCAACGCGCAGCTGATCTTCAATGGCAGCTTTCAGCTTTGCTGAGAACTCGTCGTAAATTCCAGCCTGAGCATAAATGCGGTTTGCGCAGACACAAGTCTGACCAGAATTTCTGAACTTGGATGCAATGGCACCTTCGACAGCCTTATCGAGATCAGCTGAATCAAACACGATAAACGGCGCATTGCCGCCAAGCTCCATAGAGACCTTTTTCATGTTGGCCAATGCTTTGGAGGCAAGCTGCTTACCCACTGGAGTAGATCCGGTAAAAGTGATCTTGCGAACCTTGTCGTTCTCACAAAGTTCATCAGCAATCTGAGCAGCAGAGCCAGTGATGATATTGATCACACCGGTTGGAATTCCAGCCTTCTCCGCAAGTTCACCCAGGATCAAGGCGGAATAAGGCGTTTGGCTTGCTGGTTTTGCCACAACAGTACAGCCAGACCCAAGAGCTGCAGCCAGTTTACGACCAAGCATGGAACTTGGGAAATTCCAAGGGGTAATGGCACCAACAACGCCGATGGGCTCCTTGGTCACCATAATACGGCGGTCCTTCCAAGGGGACGGGATCACATCGCCATAAACCCGCTTACCTTCCTCAGCGAAGAAACGAATGTAGTTGGCTGTGATGGCAACTTCACCGGTAGATTCAGCCAGCGGCTTACCCATTTCAACAGTGAGCAGCTCTGCAAGGTCCTTCTGGTTATCAGTGATCAGATCTGCCCATCGCAGCATCAGATTGCAGCGCTCAACAGCCGTCATCTTTGACCAGATGGCAAACGCTGTATGAGCTGCATCGATTGCATTAGCAGTCTCAGGGCGGCCAAAACGCGGAACACGCCCGATAATTTCGCCTGTAGCTGGATTGTTTACGAAGATGGAATTGCTTTCATCACCGCTGACCCATTTTCCCCCTATGAAACAAGCTTCACGTAGGAGCGGAATTTCTTTGATTGCTGAGATTGTTGTACTCATGAGTATCTCCTGATGAAGTCATATCCCGCCAGGCAATTAAGGAGAGATAGAAGAACAAGACCTAACAATGGCTTTATCTGACCTACACATATAAGTGGTAGTTCTAGGAAAAACACCTAGTCCCCATAGGATTTACAAAGATTGATCCATTCTGCAATGCAAATCAGGGTGTGTAATGATTGTCTCTTTCTCAATGCAACACGAGTAGATCCAAAACTCATGCAGTTATAAGCCTTACGGGGATGAAATGGAGATGGGCCGAGCGGAAAAATATGGAATAATGTCATTCCCGCAAACTTGCGGGTTCCTGTCCTGTTGAAATGTCATCTGCTCTGCTTAAATGAGCAAACCCAATCCGCATTTCTGTCTTTGCAAGAAACGCGCGCAATTGTGCTTATCCGCAAAATGTGTCAGGAGCGACGTGCTTAAGAACTCAAATAGCTAGGGTGTTCCATGTCAGACACGGTCAATCTCTCATTAGAAGAAGCACGCACACTTACTGAGGATGCTTTGTCTGCCAACAAAACAGATCCAGCAATTGCGAAGATCGTTGCAAAGGCTCTGGTGAACGCAGAGGCAGATGGCCAGGCAGGCCACGGCCTTTCCAGAATTCCGTCCTACACCGCCCAAACCAGAACCGGCAAGGTAGACGGCTTTGCCAAACCGGAAGCAGAGCTGATCACTCCGGTTGTGCAGCGGATTGATGCCAAATACGGATTTGCTTACCCAGCAATTGAAGTTGCGTTGCCATTTCTGAAAGACGCTTCCTCGCAAAATGGGCTGGCTTTGAGTGCGATCCGTCATTCTCACCACTTTGGGCAAGCGGGGGCCCACTGTGAGCGCTTGGCGCGTGATGGAATGGTTGCGTTCATTTTTGGCAATGGGCCTAAGGCAATTGCTGCCTATGGCGGCAAGAACCCTATGTTCGGGACCAATCCAATTGCATTTGCAGCTCCTAATGGAGATGGAGAACCACTTGTCATTGATCTTGCACTCTCACGTGTCGCTCGTGGAAAGATCATGGCAGCGCAGCGAACAGGCAAATCTATCCCGGAAGGTTGGTCACTGGACAAAGACGGGCAGCCAACCACCGATCCAGCGGCGGCGCTTGCAGGAACCATGATCCCTATCGGAGAGGCCAAAGGAGCGGCTTTGGCCATGATGATTGAGATCATGGCGGCAGGCTTATGTGGAGCTGCATTTGGTTTTGAGGCGTCCAGTTTGTTCTCAGGAGAGGGGGATGCCCCTGATCTTGGTCAGGTTATCTTGGCAATCAACGCTAATCTTGTCTCTGGCGGTTTGTTTGCTGAACGGATGGAAACGCTTGTCGCTGCGATTGAGGCGGAGCAAGGCGCTCGCTTGCCAGGAACATCTCGCCTTGCTGCGCGTGCAAAAGCAGAGCAATACGGTATCAACCTGCCAAAGCCAATTTACGATGAGGCAGTCTGCCTCGCCGGGCGGTCGACTTAGTCGTATTCACGCTCATAGTAGAAACCGGCTTTTGCATCTCCGTCGGAGCCGGCTTCACCACGAAGCTTTAGGAACTTCGTGACATCAATATCAACAGTTGCTGCATTGTCACCTGTTGTCGGCTCCTGTGTTACGCCCAGATAAATCCGCTCACTTATATAGCCACCAACGGCCAGTTCTGGATTGCCCGCTGCATCAAACTTGATATCGATATCGCTGACACCGAGTAGATTGCGGAGTGTGCCCAATGGCCCTTCGACGCCAGTGCCTCCGGTTAGCGTTGCGATCGCGCTTGCAAGGCTTGCCAGCTGAATTGGCGAAAGATCGTTGACAGACTCGCCAAACAACAGTTGCGCAAGGACTTCATCCTTTGGCAGGCTTGGGACTGAAGTGAAATCAATCACCGGCATATCAGCAGGTCCACTCACCAGAACAGTCACTTCCGTTGAGCCAGATGTTGTCGTTGCCGCAAAATCGAGTGTTGGTACAAGAGAACCACTAAACGTCACATTACCGCGGCTGAGTGTTAGGCGTTTTGACAGAATATCGATACGGCCACGCACCAGAGAAAAAGCGCCCACGGTTTTCACATTGTCGAGCTGGCCGCCAATGTTAAGTGATCCGCCAGCTTCAGCGTTGACGCCGCGCCCACGGATGAAGATTTTGCCAGGTGCTTCCACGTCAACATTCAAACTGGCTTTCGAGATCGGGCTCGGTTGCTCGTTTTTCTTGGCGTTTTCCCGCCCTTCATCTTGCGCAAGGATCTTCGCTTGATTGAGGATAGGCTTGGGTGCATTTAAATGCCGGACGATCACAGGATTGATACTGGAGTTAAAGGAGCTCGGTATTTCAATATCTGCCTGGTTAATGGTGACTTTGCCCGAAATTGCAGGAGGGGCGCCTGCATCGGCAAGAGAGCCCTGTAGTGCAAGATTGGCATCAATCAATGCACTAACAAATGTCCCGTCAACATAGCGGCCACCATCAATCGTGAGTTCTATTTGAGCAGGCAGGCCTGAACCAAGCCCTAGTTTGCCATCAAGCATCAACGTGCCACCATTACTAAACTTGGCAGCAAATTTATTGATCGCAATCTCTTGCCGTGTGACCTTAATGTCACCTGAGTAGTCTGTCAGCGTCATGCCAGTTGAGAGCTGTGTGGTCTCAAGGTTCACAGGCTGGATATCAATGGCGATCTGAGGATCATTGAGGGAACCGGAAACTGACCCGCTGAGACGGAAGCCACCACTGCCCCCCAAATTCTGTTCGATCAACTTGGCTCCCACCACGTCAAGTGGAATGTTGCCTGATGTGGTCAAAGACACTTCTTGACCATCTGCAAGCCCAATTGCCCCTGAAGCCTCAACGTTCAGGCCTGAACTGTTGGTGACGATGGTTTTCTGGTCAATTTTGTTGCCAGCAAACGAGCCGGTGCTCTCAATCTGAAGTGGGAGGATGCGGTTATCCTGAAGTGGCTTTGCTGAAAATTGGCTCAACGCAAGCCGCCAGTTGACTTGAGGTGCGTCGTTCTCGCCAAAGGCGCGAACCGTCCCATTGAGCGCACCATCCAAGGCAAGGCTCGGAACAAAGGCATTGGCTATGGAAAGTGGCAGCTGCTTCAGTTCGGCGTTAATGTCGAGCTGATTGCTGTTGCTCCCGTAAACATTTAATGAGCCACTGCCAAGAGTCAGCTCAAAGGAGGACACAGTCCGTTTGTCTTCAAGTAGCGAAATCACTGCTGGTTGCTTGAGGTTTGTCTGGGTACCCTTGTAGCGGCCATTAAGAGAGTTCAGCGTAAGAATGATCCCTTCGGTAACAGCTTGCACCAGCCCTGTGCTTTGAAGTTGGTCGTTGTTTTCAGCAAATTCGGCATTAATGGAAAAGCCAGTTGCAACCTCTGCACTTGTCTTGCCTTCAACAGGTGTCGCATTCAATGTCAACGATCTCAGGTTTACCCCTTCCACTTCAACACCATCGAGCGCAATGTTCGCATTTGCAGCTGGGCGTGTGAAAGGTTTGTCTATCCAGCCTTTGGCGACAAAGGACATGATGGAACTTTGCGCAAACCGAAGGTTTTGGCTGTTGAGATTAAATGTGATCTTGGCATCACCGTTGTCCTGCTCAATATCGATTTGTCCATGAGCCTGACCTTCCATCTCGGTCAAAGCCAGTGATGACAAAGTGCTCAGATCATTGGCTTCAATGGTGAACTGCCCAACCAAACCTTGTGGTAGGAGCGCGAGATCAGCAGCCTGTGCGTTGCCACTGAGTTTGTTCCCGCCGAAATCAAAATCCAGTATAGGAACAGACAGTTTGCCAGTCTCACTCAGCAGCTTGAACTTGCCAACAAGCTCTTCCCCTTTAAACTTGCCAGTGAGATTGATGTCCGCATTGGGGGCCGTTTCAGAAAGCGTCCCATCTGCTACAAGCTGCAACTTCTCTAAGGGAGTGCCATCCATCTCAATCCGGTCAGAGTGTATTTCAAGTGTCACTTCAGGTGCAGAAGCATTACCTGAAACCTTCCCGCTGGCAGTGAGGCCCCCACTTATACGCGGCTCCAGCAGATCGAGTTGATGCACTTGGGCAGAAAATGCACCATCCAGCTGACGATCCTGCAAACTGCCATGAGCTTCAATTTGTCCAAACATATTCTCAAAGGAAAGGACTTCCAGTCGGCCATATGAAGCGAGCAGATCGGAGCTGTTAAGAGTTGCTGCAAGCTTGGCAGAGAATCTACTCGGGGAATTGAGAACGCGGTCAATGCGCTCATTTTGCAGACTTACTCGGCTGCTGGTTCCCTTGAGATTGATCTCTCCAGATTGTTTTTGGAAATCCGCTAGCAAGGACAGCTGAGCCTCAACAGAGCCGCTGATGTTCTGCTGCACAAATCCTGACAGAAGGCTAAGGTCAGATACAGAAAGATTGCCCTGAGCCTGTCCGTTGTTCGGCGAGAGTTCTACCAGATTAAACCGTGCAGCCGCTCCATCACTCTCCAAATGTAAGTCGCTTAGCTTTAGTTTCTCCTGATTTGGAAACGCTGTGCCTTTGAGTGAAACACTTACATTCTTGATGTTTTGGTCTTGTGAAGCTGCAGCAAGATGGACACCACTAACTTGGAGACGCACTTCAAGCGGGATGGACATCATCTGCGTGGAAATATTCGCACCATCACCCTTTGCAGAAAGGCTTAGCGCCCCCAGATCCGCTTCTTGTGTTTTAATCTTATCTGCTTGAACAGAGAAGTCCCAATTCAGGCTCTCAAGCGGTCCCGAAGCCGATGCAGTCACAGACAAAGTATCCAGTTGAACGGCCTGCTCGCCAGTCTTGATGAGAAGTGGTTTAGTGTTGCTCTCCAGTGTCTGGATTTGGACCTTCGCTATCAAAGAGTTCTTGTCAGTTGCGTATGTGTTCTCCAAATGCGCTAAGATCGCACCGGTTGAAAGCTTTCCGGTTGCTGAAAGCGGCAGATAATCTTCATTGAGTGCCGCGTTTGCAAACCACGTGGTCTGCCCCGCAAACAGGCTGGAGATAGAAGAGGGAAGAAACTGCTCGAGTTCCCCCGATAAATGTGTAGTTAGTGACTTCTGCGTTCCATTTTGCGCAAGAGTAATCTCACCATCAATGGCTCGAACCCTATTCAGATCTACTTGTAATGAAGATGACCAGTTTGTCAGCGGGCCGCCACCTTCCATACGTAGCGCAAAACTAGGCGCATCCGGAAGGTCAAGAAGATTGGCAGTCAGCCCATTGGCTGCTTCAGAGACCATGCCACGGAAATTGACTACGCCATCTGCCGGATCAAAATCGACGTCAACGCTTGCTGTGCCCTGAACGTCGCCTGTGCGTGAAATGTTGAGCTTGCCGGCAATTTTGTCAGGAGAACTCGCATAAGTCGCAGTGCCCGTGATCTCGAACTGTGCAGGCATACCGGCAATAGAAGCGGGGAGGGCAAGTTCTTTGACGTTGAGGCTTTGGAGATCAATGGTGTTGAAAGGCAGGGTAGTGCCTGTTTCTTCAGCAGGGGCCGGTTCAGAACCCGGACTTTCTGTAGCTTCTGGCAATCGTGCTAATGCAATCCGTTGTGCTGCGACCTCGTGAATATCAAGTGCGCCGAAAAGAAGCGAAAGCGGTGACCAACGAACTGAAGCATTGTGAACTTCAAGCCATGTGCCCTTCGCATCGGAAAGATAGACCCCATCTGCAAACAGATTGCCGGAAGCGGTCAGGCGAGGTTGATCAATCCTCACATCTGGCAAAAAAGAGCTCAAAGTTGATCCGAGGAATTGGCGACCTGCCTGGAAACTAGTTGTCACCACAAGTCCGGCATAAACCACAAGTACCAGCGCGAGAAGAAGGGCTAGTATTTTGCCAAGGGTCATTGTGATACGTCGGACCAGTTGCATTCGCTCTTTGATCTTTCTCTTGTTAACGCTTGCCTTCTGTAGGCGGTGCTGATTAGAAGGACTGGCTTAAACCAATATAGACTGCAAACGGCGGATCATTGCGCTGAGGTTCAAGTGGGACTCCAACATCAAGCCGCAAAGGGCCAACAGGTGTGAAATAGCGCACCCCTCCTCCAACACCTACGCTGAAGGGCTCATCGAAGTTTGGAAACTGGGTCAAATATGCAGCACCTGCATCTACAAATCCGACAAGGCCAATGTTTTCTGTAATTCTTGTTCTGACTTCACCATTAAACAGCATGAAACTGCGCCCACCCGTAACTTCGTCATCCAGGCGCGGCCCCACGTTTTTATAAGCATACCCTCGGATTGATCCACCACCTCCAAGGAAGAACCTCCGTGCAGCGGGGACATCCTGAACCGACGGGGCGATAATTGCACCAGCTGATACGCGGCCAGCTAAAACAACACGGTCCGTACCTACAATCGGCAGGTAACTGGCAATCGAGCCTTGAGAATACAGGTTTTCGGTATCACCAAGCACGTCATAGGCTGGTTCAAAGAATAATTTGGCTTCAACACCATTGGTCGGGTTCAAAGCGTCATTGCGTGTATCGTAAGTCAGGTCTGCAGGAATTCCCAATAGGAAGTAATCATTCTGGCCGAAAACGTCCCGTTCATTGGCAAAATAGACTTCTGCACCAATTCGGCCGCTCAAAGCCTCTGTAAAATCGCGGGATAGATAAGCATCGTATGTAAATGACGTGCTGCGATAGTTATCTGGGTTTTCCTGAACGGCAGCAACGCTGGTTGAAAAAGCGGTCAACGGCCCAATCGCACCAGGTTTTTCAAAGGTGACGCGGGCGGCATACTCAATCTGCTCGTTATTTACGGCAAGAAGCTGGCCGACTGCGCCGCTTACTGAAAGTCGCTCCGCTTTTCCAAACAGATTGCGGTGTCGCCAGTATCCATCAAAACCAACGCCTTCATTACTGGAGTAATTGGCACCAATTCCAAAAACTTTCCGTGGGCGTTCTGCCACAACAATTGTCAGAGGCAGTTCACCGTTCGCATCAAGCTGGTCATCAGGTTCAAAGCGAATGCTGGAAAAGACTTCCAGATCCCTCAATCTGCTCTGTGCGTGAGAGATGACTTTGGCATCCCACTGTGCACCGCGAGGAAGGTTTGCGTAACTGCGAACAAACTCAGGATCCATCTTGACTGTGCCGGAAACAGAAACCGGACCAAACCGCGCATATGGTCCACTGACAACATCCAGTTTAACTTTGAGCGTCTGACTGGCGTGATTGGCCAGTAATTGACGGTTCCCCACCTTTGCAAATGGATATCCTTCATCCTTAAGGAACTTAATGGCCAGCTTTTCTGCTTCCAGCACCCTAGCTGAAAGTGCTGGCATTCCTTCTACAAGGCCGAGTGACTGCGCGTTGGGCAGGTCAAGTCCATTCTCTGTTGCCGAGCCTTTATAATTTACATCTGTGTTGCCAAAGTGAAACTGAACACCTCTGTTAATCTCCACGAGAATAGGAATAGGGCGCTCTGTAATTTTCTCAGGATGAAGGATGGCTTGATTAAGTGGTGATCCTGCTATGGTGATTTGAACCAGAGCACCATAATATCCATCTTCATAAAGCTTACCAATCAGGCGTTCAAAGTCCTGAGTTGCGCGGGCGAGAACGCCACTGGCGCCAGACGGAAGCTTCTTGACGTCCTGAACCAAAAGACTGACGGACTGTAGTTCTTCCTCAAGTTCACTAGGCTGGTCTGCATGTTCCCCAACAACACGGAACTCAACGGTGTAAGGTGTCGGGTCTGGCACACCAGCTAAGCTATCTTCATCACTCTCGGTTTTTTCACCCCAGAGATGGTATCCGAAAAGTTCAAAGGCATAGGCTTGCGAAAAGGTGCTGAATGAAAGGCACAAGCAAACAAGCAAAGCAACAGCGCGAGGAATTTTGACGTTCCATGGCCAACCAGAGGCTATACGCTCTCGTCTGTTTTTATGCTTGTAAAGCAACTAGGATAGGCTCCAACAATCTTCCAAAATGCAGATTGTTCTCAGCTCATAAAGCTCTTGGGATTAGCCCTGAGAGAATCTGCTCACGCGATAATTAAAATTCGCATGATTGGTGTGTTGAAAGCAAACCGCAATTGTCACCTCTTTGGTAACAGCACTTAAAAATTGGGCATGGATTGTGGGAGGCGAGAAAAGTCCCGGCAAAACGCATAATTCGCCGGGACCTTATTGTTTAGATTTCTTCGTCAGGACGTCCAATACAGGTGTAAGAGAAGCCGTGTTTTGCAACTTCGTCTTTGCCGTAGATGTTTCTGAGATCCACGAGCACTGGAGTCGCCATCTCATTTTTAAGGCGGCTGAAGTCGAGAACGCGGAACGCATCCCACTCGGTCACAATAACCAGAGCATGTGCACCCTTTGCAATCTCGTAGGCATTACTTCCGAATGTAACATCCTCTAAAAGCTTTACAGCTGAATCCATACCTTCAGGATCATAGGCGTGAATGTCAGCACCTTTGTCTTGAAGCGCCTGAATAATGGAAAGGGCAGGGCTGTCGCGCATATCGTCTGTGTTTGGCTTGAAGGTCAGGCCAAGCACTGCGATTTTCTTGCCGCGAACATCCCCACCAATAGCCGCTGCTACTTTCTTGGACATAGAACGTTTGCGCTGATCGTTGATTGAACATGTGGTCTCAATTAGGCGAACAGGGCTGGAGTGGTCCTGCGCAGTCTTAACAAGCGCAAGTGTATCTTTCGGGAAGCAGGAACCGCCATAACCGGGACCAGCATTCAGGAACTTGCCACCAATGCGGTTATCAAGACCGATGCCTCGGGCAACATCCTGAACGTCTGCTCCAACTGCTTCACTCAGATCAGCAAGTTCGTTGATGAACGTGATCTTCATCGCAAGGAAGGCGTTGCCGGCATACTTGATCAGCTCAGAGGTGCGACGGCTCGTGAACAGGATTGGAGAGTGGTTGAGATACAAAGGACGGTAGACTTCAGTCATGACCGACTTCGCACGCTCATGAGAAAGGCCAACAACAATACGATCAGGACGTTTGAAGTCATTAATCGCTGCACCTTCGCGCAAGAACTCTGGGTTCGAAACAACCTCAAAATCCGCATTTGGATTTGCTTCGCGAATAATGCGCTCGACTTCATCTCCCGTACCAACCGGAACAGTCGATTTAGTGACAACGACTGTAAAGCCATTAAGGGACGTTGCGAGCTCTTCAGCCGCTGCATACACGTAGCTAAGGTCGGCGTGCCCGTCTCCGCGGCGGGAAGGGGTGCCGACTGCGATGAAGATGACGTCGGCTTTACGAACTGCGTCAGGTAGCTCGGTTGTAAAGCTCAAGCGGCTAGCTTTCACATTGCTGGCAACCAACTCTTCCAGGCCCGGCTCGTAAATTGGGATCTGTCCGTTCTTCAGCTTTTCAATCTTGTCTTCCGCTTTATCAACGCAGATGACCTCATGACCAAAATCAGCAAAACACGTGCCTGAAACCAACCCGACGTAGCCGCTGCCTATTACTGTAATTAACATTGTGTCTCCTGCACGAGCCGATCTTTTCTGGATGTGCAAATAGGTTTGTTTAAGTTGAAACGCAATAGTACATAACCTGAGATGAAACACATCCCACAGTTAGGTATATCCCCCTGATAACGTGGTATCCTTGCCCGAAAAAAGACACGCATTGTGGTAAAATTGTAGTCGAATTGTGATGAGTATTTGAGAGTATAGCTCTGTTATTTATCTAAAGTTCTAGGAGAATACATTACTTTTCTAAGTAGGAAAATGCTGCCTACTAAGAATTGGATGGTTAATGTGTTAATTTAGATAAAATTACATGAGATATACAATTGTAAGAATAAGTAGAAGTACGCCCGTTTTTCTCCGGCTTTAATGCTTCTTTTTGATTCTACTCCTTGCGCCAATAGTAGCTAACTTAAAATTGCTAATAGTTTATCCCAAGGATTTTTCCCGTATGACGCGAACTCAAATATGGAGAGGATGTGGCAAAAATATGCCTTTGAATTTTTGTCCTACAAAAAATAAGGGTATGAGAAATAAAGATTGAAATTCGAAAGATTTCGAAAAATGGCAGAAACCGGCACCTATGTTTTGTATTAAGTTAAAATTGTAAGTAAAGTTTATTCTTATTTTCTATTATAATTACTATAGTTTCTTGTGAGGTTTTACTTGGTGCTGAAGGTAAAAATTCTTCAAGAGAAATTGACAGAATGTGTTTCACTGATTTACCAGCGATATATTCATTTGGGAATGAATGGGTTGGGGTTATGTATTTAATTGTTGATGAACAACAGCTTGTGACCGATGGGTATGCATCTGGATTTGAGCGAGAAGGTATTTCGACAAGTGGCTTTAGTCCGGATGACTTTCGGGATTGGTTAAATACTGCACCTGATACCGAGTTCGAGGCCGTCGAAGCTATTTTGATTGGTGAGATAGGGGAGCGTGAAAAATTCCCGCAGATTATCCGCCGTAGGTGCTCTCAAAAACCGGTATTGGTTCTGAATAGCAGTCCGGTTTTGGAACAGACACTGAAGTTGTTTGCTGCTGGTGTAGATGATGTTGTCCGTAAGCCGGTGCATCCGCAAGAGATACTTGCGCGTGTCAACGCAATCAAGCGCCGGACAACGAACCAAAGCATTAATGTCGAGCTAGGTGATCTTACCGTATACTTTGATGGACGGGATCCTGAAATCAAAGGGAAGACACTGGCATTACCACGCCGAGAGCGTCGTATCCTTGAGTATCTTGCTCAAAACAACGGGCGACGACTGACGAAAACTCAGATTTACAACTTTGTCTATGGCATCTTTGAAAGTGAAGTAGACGAAAATGTAATCGAAAGTCACATCAGTAAGCTAAGAAAGAAACTACGCACACAGATGGGGTATGATCCCATCGATTCAAAGCGTTATCTCGGCTATATAATTAATTCTCTGTAACAACAAAAAAGGCTGCTTGAGCAGCCTTTTTTGTTGTTTAGGTCTCGTATCTTTTTTCTTTTACAGAAGCTGAGCCAGCTCAGTAAAAGCATCCTGGCTTGAGGGAGCGTCTAAGCCCTGTACAAGCGCATTGTAGACCTTCGGGGCAACCTCAATGGCTTGGTCAAGCAAGGGGTCTATACCCTCTTTGTAGCCACCCATCATGCGTAGATCTTTGGTATCTTCAAACTTCGCAATCATTGCCTTTAGTTTCAGGATGAGCTCACGTTCCTGAGGGGACCAGCAGCTCTGTGCAAGTCGCGAGATGGAGCCAAGGACGTTGACGGCAGGATACCGGCCTTCCTCAGCAATATGCCGATCCAGAACGACATGCCCATCCAGTAGACCTCTGATGTTGTCTGCGACAGGGTCATTATGGTCATCACCATCAACCAGCACGGAAAAAATGGCGGTCATCATGCCGCTTCCTTCGATGCCAGGACCTGCACGTTCTAGCAGGAGGGGGAGTTCCGAGAATACGCTCGGTGGATAGCCGCGAGAAAGAGCGGGCTCTCCAGCTGCCAATGCAACGTCACGTAGGGCGTGTGCGTAGCGAGTGACGCTATCAACGATCAATAAAACAGATTGTCCTTGATCTCTGAAGTGCTCGGCCACCGTCATTGCTGTTTTAGGAGCAAGCCGCCGCATCATGGGGCTTTCATCGCCCGTAGCAACCACCACCACTGATTTCGAGAGTTGATCACCAAGTGTTTCTTCGACGAACTCACGAACTTCACGGCCACGCTCACCGATAAGCCCGATAACGACAGTGTCGAAAGAGTTACTGCGTGCGATCATGGAGAGCAGTGTTGATTTACCTACGCCAGACCCGGCAAAGATGCCCAGGCGCTGACCATGGCAAATTGGTGTGAAGAGGTCGAGCACCCGTACCCCAGTTAAGGCAGCGTCTTTAACACGCGCACGGTGAACTGGCGGAGGGGGGAGGGTATTAAACGATGCAAGAGATGGTCCTTCAGTCATCGGACCGAGACCATCGATTGGCTGTCCAAACGCATTGATAATGCGCCCGCGCCAGTTGTTGTCCGGATAAAAGCTAAGTTCGCCGCAACGCTTCACCTTGATCCCAAGACCGAGGTCAGATCTGGATGCATAGGGCTTCACAAGCACACTGTCAGGTTCAATTCGGATTACTTCTCCAAATTCTTCACCGTTGTTGCTCATGTAGGAGACCTGGTCTCCCAAGTTAACGCCACCTGAAAGGCCCTTCACTCTAAGATGATTAGGGGTAACCTCACAGAGGGTTCCGCTTATCTCAATGTTCCATGAGCTTGATGGAATTTGAGCGGTAAGTTCCTGAATGCGCGCAAGGGCGGTCATAAACAACCTTTTGAAGTATTAGCTTTGTGCAATTGTATTGCGATGCCGCTCTTGTAGCTGCTTGAGTAAATCATCTGGCAGCAAGTTCCGAGCATCCTGTGACAGCTTATCAACTGTTGGAAGTGTTGATGTTTCCAAGTCAGAAGAAGTTTTTTCCTCGTTCTTCGAGCTACCAGCCAGAGCTTCAATCAGCTTGTCCTCATTTCCCATAGAAATGGCTCTGGCAGAAGCGATGTTGCCAAACAGCGGAGGGATTTCTTTGGACTGGACGGGCAGGATTGGCGTTCCCCTTTGCAGTGAGGACACCATATCTGAAGCAGGTGCAGGTACAGCTGGACTTGCCTGTATTTTTTTCTCAATGGTGCTGAGAGCTGTTACCTTGTCTGTGCTCGCGTTCTCCGCGTCGAGCACACCAGAAATCTTCATTTCCGCAAGGTTTCCAGCGACGAGACCTGCCATTCCCAGAGGGCCGGCAATCATCCCATACAGTGAGCTGCCTGCAACGCGAGAGCGAACAGAAGCCTCATCACCAGTAATCTCTCGATAGAGAGTATTTACACCAGGGATGTGCTGCAATGGATTGATGATATCAAGCAACTCACCCAAACTAAATGGTTTGGGTGATGAGGTCTTGGCATTATTGGAGGTGCTTCCGGCATGAGTATCTTCCGAAGTGCCAGAAATTGCTTGAACCGGATTAACAGCCATCAGCTCTCTCCAAGTTTTCGTATTGTCTGCTGTCGAATACTTTCCACACTCTGCATCATTGAATTTGTACTTTCAAACGCACGGGTAATGGTGATGAGCTTGGTGATCTCAGAGATTGGATTAATGTTCGAGCCTTCCACGAAGCCCTGGGCGAATCCATTCTCTGTAAAATCCTGAACTGGTTCTGCGAGCGCGTCAGGTATAACAGCAGAATTTCCTGCGCGGCTCAGCTTGGCATCCTGAGGAATGGAGAAAAGGCCGAGTACGCCAACCTGACGACCTTCCTGATAGATGGAGCCATCCTTAGCAATCTCTGGAGCTCCGCCAAGTGGGTCCAGGATAATTGGTGCATTACCGCTATCAAGAATTGGATTGCCTTCGATGCTCCTGAGGATTCCGTCAACGCCGATCTGAAAACGGCCATCTCGAGTATAAGCAACACCATTTCCGGTTTGAATACCTAGCCAGCCGTTGCCATCAATCGCAACATCAAGAGAATTACCAGTTTGTTTGATCGCGCCAGCCTGCGTCGAGATATAGTTCTCTCCAGTAGACGCAAAGGAAACTGGGTCTTTGCCAGGGCTCTTAACGAGACTATCGAATTTGACTTCTGTAGACCGATAGCCGGCAGTTTCCATGTTGGCTACATTTCGCGCAACTGTCTCAAGTCGGCGCTCAAGAGCCATTTGCCCGGAAAGGGAGACATAAAGAGAAGGGACGACCATAAATTTAGACTCCAAATCCGATCAGGCTACTATCGCTGATATTTCCTGCAGGTTTGCGGGGTCCACGGCCTTCTATGTCGTTCATAGTTGCGCCTCCCAATGGAGTGTCCATGCTCCAAGTCAGAAACGCATGTCGCGTTAATATACTGATCATAGCAAACCTATCTACACTCAAATGCTTCGAGAGAATGCTCTTTAGGGCTTGTCTGAAGCTGTACGGGTGTTTGTTCGGAATTCAGCGTCTTTACGCCAGCTTCGGACAAGTAAGTCTCGCTACCACAAAATAAGAAAAGTGCTTGTCCGGTAAGTGTGTGGAGCGCAAATTGAATATTCTAGTTGGCCTCGTGATCGTTATTGGATCCATAATTGGTGGTTATGTTGCAATGGGTGGCTATATGAAGGTGCTATGGCAACCTTTTGAGCTGCTGATTGTTGGGGGAGCTGCCTTCGGTACCTTCGTGGTAGCGAATACGTTTAAGACGATTAAGGATACCGGGCGCGGTATTCATGAAGCTTTGGTGAATGCAAAGCCAAAAAAGCGTGACCATCTGGATACGCTAAGTGTGCTCTACGGTCTTATGAGAACCCTTCGTGCGAAGGGGCGTAATGATGTTGAGCAGATCATTGATAATCCAGATGATTCTGAGTTGTTTCAGCGTTTCCCGCGGGTTCTCGCGAATATATCTCTGACAAGTTTTATCTGTGATTACTTTCGTCTCATTATCATCGGTAATGTTCGTCCTCATGAAATTGAAGCCTTGATGGATGAAGAGTTGCACACTCTTGGTCGGGAAGAGATGAGGCCGTATCAAGCGCTTAGTATTGTTGCGGAGACTTTGCCCGCTCTCGGTATTGTGGCTGCTGTGCTTGGTATCGTGAAGGCGATGGGGGCTATTGATCAGGAGCCGGAAATTCTTGGTAGTCTGATTGGTGCTGCGCTCGTTGGCACATTCCTTGGCATCTTCTTGTCTTACGGAATTGTCAGCCCGGTCGCAGTGAAGATTAAATCCATTCGTGAGCAGCGTTATCGTCTCTATATTGAGGTGAAACAGACATTGCTTGCGTTTATGAATGGTGCGGCGCCTCAGATTGCGTTGGAGCACGGTCGTAAAACCATCGGTGCAGACGATCGTCCTACAATTGATGAAGTTGAGGCGGAAACTATGAATGCTGGTCCGGTGGTGTCTGCTGCAGCTGGGAGTGAAGCCTGATGGAGCCTCAAGAGCTGGAAATGAGTGATGAGGTGATCAGCGCTCAGAATGCAAAGGTGGATTTGCCTTCTCGCTTGTTGGATGCTGCAGGCCTTGGTGTCGATCGTCTCCCAATGCTGCATGTGGTCTTTGACCGCATGGCGCGCCAGTACATCGATACACTTCGGCAGATGGCGGCAACTGCACCTTACTTGGCAGTGCAATCAGTTTCGAATGAGCGTATTGGTGATGCTCTTGAGCAATATGAGGATCGTGCAGTCGTTGCGGTTCTTCACGCTCAGGAGTGGGATGCGCGCATTTTGCTCGGGTTTGATCGAACCTTTATCTTTTCCATGGTTGAGGTTCTGCTTGGCGGTGATGGTGAAGAAGAAGCGTTTCTTGAAGATCGCGCTTTGACCAATGTTGAACAGCGACTTGCCTATAGAATGTTCCAGGAAGCGGCTACGGCGCTCGAAACGGCGTTTGAGGCGATTGCTGATACTTCGTTGAAGGTTGAGCGTCTCGAGAACCGTATGGAATTTGCGCAAACGGGCAGGAAGAGTAATCCGTGCGTGCTTGCCAAAATGACTGCTGAAATCATCGGCCGTGAAGGTGAGATCTTCATCATTATTCCTCAGTCGGTGCTGAATCCGCTGCGCGAAAACCTGACACAGGTGTTGTCTGGTGAGGTTGCCGGTCGTGATACCCGTTGGACTAAACAGTTCCAGCAGGAAGTTCAGCGTACCGAGGTCAAGCTTACGGCAATTCTTGAAGAGCAGCGCATGACTCTTGAAGAGGTTGCGCAGTTTGAGGTTGGTCTTGTTCTTGAGTTGAATGCTACTCCAAAAACGGCCGTTCAGCTCGAATGTAACAGTCAGCCATTGTTTAACTGTCGCCTGGGTCAGGTTGCAGGATCTTACACAGTACGCGTTGAAGAATTGATCGAGCAGGAAGGGGAACTTCTCGATGATATCTTATCTAATTGACGGATTTTTACTTTTTGCTCTTTTGGTTACGACGTGGCGCGTTGTGGTCATGTACCGACAGCTAAAGCGACTCTCCGGCTATCATGAAGAGTATCAAAGGATTTTTGATCAGACCTCGGAAGCAATGGACAACATTGGTTTGTCCTTGCAAGAAATCCGGGTTCGCGGTGAGGAGATCCTGAGTAATCTTGGGCAGCGGATTGATGAGGCTCGTGAAGCTACGGTCGATATCTCTGGTGTGATCCTTCAGGCGCAAACAGAAATGAAAGCGCTTCAGGAGCATATCGAGTGGTTGAGCAAGAAAAGCGATGAAGTCGGCATCAGTATGAATGATGCGCCGCCGAGGCCTGGTGGGGATCGCGGGCGACGTTCCGCTCGTGCTGCAAAGCCTGCTGCAACCAAGGCAAAGCAAAAGCCAGTTACGAGTGCTGCGTCCAATACCGCCGCGTTGTTGCTAGCTGGTGGGATGGGTAAGCCTGTACCGGCAGGTAACCAAGAAAATACTGCTGTATCTGCAATAGATAACCAGAATGTCAGAGTTAGAAAAGTTTCTTTCGGCCAGAGCGCCACATTCAGATCTGTAAATGTAAAGGACGACGAAAGTCCTGAGATGGAGAATGATCCGCAATGAGCAGCTCAAATGAAATGAGTGATGAAGCCCTCGCGTTGCAATGGGAAGCTGCTGCTTCTGAAGCCGAGATGGATATGGATATGGGTGCGCCTTCTGCTGCAGCCCAGCCAGCTGCTTCCGCGCCTGAAAAGGGTATGAGCGACGAGAACGTTGACCGTAATCTGGATGCAGTTCTAGGTATTCCGGTTGATATGCAGGTTGTTCTTGGATCTGCGACCATGCCAGTGGCCAGTTTGCTTAAGCTTGGTCGTGGCGCGGTTATACCTCTGGATCACCGCGTTGGTGAGCCTGTCGACATCGTCGTAAATGGCCGCACTGTAGCGCGTGGCGAAATCGTAGTTGTTGAAGACGATAACTCGCGGTTTGGTGTGTCGCTGACTGAGATTGTAGGCGCAAAAGGCAGCTACAACTAGCCGCACAAGAGCTGTGCTTGATTTTATATGTGTATCCGAGGCGCGTAGAGAATGAACAGTGTTGTTCCAGCTGAAATGGGAAGCGTCATTTCCAGAAAAAATGGCCATCAGAAGGCAGCAGCTTTGCTGTTGGCTATGGGAAGTGACAAGGCAACCCGTGTTCTGAAGCATTTCGATAATGACGAAATGCGGATGATCATTCGGGCAGCTGCAGATCTGGGCACGGTTCCTGCTAGTGAACTCGATCAGCTAATTGAAGAGTTCATCGAGCTTTTCTCAGGTGGTGTAAACCTGTTCGGTACAGCCGAAGGGGCCGAGAGTCTTCTGAAAGGTATTCTTCCAGAAGATCAGGTCGCCGAAATTATGTCGGACGTGATGGGCTACTCCAAGCGTTCGATCTGGGACAAGGTTTCACAAATCTCGGAGCATGTTCTTTCTACATATTTACAGAAAGAACATCCGCAAACTGCAGCGGTGATCTTGTCAAAGATCTCCGCAAGTGGTGCTGCGCGTGTGATTTCCCAGATCCCACGTAGAAAACGTAATCAGATCGTCCGTCGTATGTTGACGCTCAAGCCTATCGTCGAGGACGTTATGGAGGAAGTGCAGAAGACACTGCACGAAGACTTCATGGTGAACTTTGCAAGAACAGTGGGTACAGATTCCCACGTTCGTATGGCAGATATTCTCAACAAAATGGAACGTGATGATCTTGAAGATACGCTGGGGAATCTGCGCGAAGCTCTGCCAAAATCTGCAGAACAGCTCGATGCCTTGCTCTTCACCTTCGATGATATCCAGAACTTGGATCTGCGCACCAGAACGGCAATCTTTGATGATGTTACCAGTGAAGTTATCACTGCAGCTCTTAAAGGAACGAATCCGGAGTTCCGTCAGGCAATCCTTGCAAGTATGGCGTCGCGTGCCCGTAGGATCGTTGAGAATGATCTGGCTTCTGGAGAGCCTATGACACAGCGTGAAGTGATGGATGCGCGTCGGGCGATTACTGATCTTGCCCTTGAAAAGGCAAATTCGGGTGAGATCGACCTTGAGATCGGACGTGGCGGGGAAGAAGTCTACGTCTAACGCTTCCCTATGACTTTTTAAGTTTGTCAAACCATCTTGAGAAGCGGCAGGTTTCATGTCTGAAGACCAGGATCCCGACAGTAAAACCCAGGAACCCACGGAGAAGAAGGTTCGTGATGCCTTGGAGAAAGGGAATATCCCAGTCTCCAAGGAAGCGTCTGTGCTTGCCTCGATGCTTGCGCTTCTTCTTGTGCTTTCCTTCATCGCTGTCGATAAGGCGCAGAGCCTGGTGTATTTTCTGAAGTGGTTTTTGGATAATCCGGGTGAAATACAGTTTGTCAGTGCTGCGGAGCCTTTGCAGTTGATGTCTGCTGTGGCTTTTCAGCTTGTCTGGTTTCTTGGCCCTATCGTTTCTGTCTTGATTTTCTTTGGCTTGGCTTCCTCTTTCATGCAAAATACGCCACGTTTGGTGTTGGACCGAATTGAACCGAAGCTCAGCAAGATTTCCTTGAAAAAGGGACTGGGCAGGCTTTTTAGCGTCAATGGCGCCATGGAGTTTGTGAAGTCTCTCTTCAAACTGGTAACTGTGATCGTCGTTGCCGCGCTTGTATTGAAATCGCAGCAAGCGGTTGCGTTGACAGCGATGTACAGCGACCCAAGTCAAGTGCCTCAGCTTATTTTGTCTGTTGCAATGACTTTGCTTTCCGGTATCTGCGTCGCAACCATTTTCCTTGTTGGTTTTGATTTGGTTCTGGCGCGTTTCCAGTGGCGCAAGAACTTGCGTATGTCTCACCAGGAGCTGAAGGACGAATTTAAGCAGGCAGAGGGCGATCCGCTTATCAAGGCGCGCTTACGCTCTCTTGCTCGTGACAGGGCTCGCAAGCGCATGATGTCATCTGTTCAGGATGCGACTGTTGTTGTTGCGAACCCCACCCACTTTGCCATTGCGCTGTATTATGAGCGTGAGGGCGAACAAGCGCCGCGTGTTGTTGCAAAAGGGCAGGACCTGATTGCACTGAAAATCAAAGAACTGGCCTATATTCATGATGTTCCAGTTGTAGAAGATCGACAACTCGCGCGTTCACTTTATGCCGCCGTAGAGATAGATCAGAGTATTCCAGAGGAATATTATCGAGCGGTAGCAGAAATTATTTCATATGTTTATTTAAAGCGCTAAAGACTTTGTCGAAACGCGTTTCTGCCTTAAGAGGGTATTTTGTCTACAAAGACCGCATTGAAGAAAAACGACCTGCCTGCAAAATCTGAAGATGTTTTGCGCGAGGCATTGATTGCAAACGCTATGAAGCCCATCGCAGCCGAGTTACGGTTATGCGATCTGTCTTCTTTAGCTCGCCATATTCTCTCAAACGAAGCAGCCAATCTCACAGATTTGCTGGAATCTTCGTCGGAACTTTATTTTAGGCCCGACACACTCACCTATGCTGGTACGTCGTCAATCGATTTGAACTGGAATGGCGATGTTACAGTTTGCTTGCATATGAAGTTCGTAAATGACGGTGTGAGTGTCATGTTTCATTTGTTTTTGCTTGCATTAAACTCGGCAGTCGATGTCAAATTCATTGCATTTGAGCAGCCTTCTGAAGACCCGCAGGAAAATACAAAGAGGCTGGAAACTGCGCTCGCGAACGCATCTGTTAATTCTTAAGCAATATATTAATTATTTATTTACCTAAAATTTTAAGATAAAAAGATATACTTGACTAACCAAGTATATCTTTTTTGCTTTTTTCGGAAATATTGATTCCGCCAGCTACGGACAAGATTGCACTGCTATCCACTTTTAGCAGTTTTTGTAGCGGAGTGGATTTTTTGGAGCCCGTATATCTTTTTAGTTTGGTTTCGCGGCAAAATTCTTGGTTGTCAGTGCGGCAATCAACAATTTCCGAAAATATTGCGAACGTTGATACTCCTGGTTTTGCAAGTAAGGATGTCGAGCCTTTTAAGGACATTCTGGATAAAACCAGCATTCAGATGGCTGCTACCCAGTCAGGTCATATCAGCGAAGATGGAACGAATGCCCGTCGTGTGCGGGTGAATGACGGTGAGGCGTGGCAAGTTACCGTCTCAGATAATTCCGTTTCCCTAGAGCAAGAGTTGATTAAGTCAGGTGAGGTTGCTCGTCAGCACTCACTCAATACTCAGCTTGTTGGGTCCTTCTATGGCTTGATGAAGAGCAGCTTAGGAAGATAAAGATTATGATTGATCCACTTGTCGCTTCATTAAAGATTTCCTCCTCAGGTCTGAGAGTTCAGTCACAGCGTATGCGCGTTGTCTCTGAGAACTTGGCCAACGTTCAGTCGACAGGCGACACTCCTGGGGCAAATCCTTATCAGCGTAAAACGATTACCTTCAAAAGTGAGGTTGATCGCGCGCTTGGTGCCAATCTCGTTGAGGTTAAGGATATCGGTACGGATAAAGGTGATTACCGTATTGAATTTGATCCGTCGCATCCAGCGGCAGATGAGAATGGCAACGTAAAATATCCAAACGTAAACACTCTGATTGAGTTGGCGGACATGCGAGAAGCTTCGCGTTCTTATGAAGCTGGTCTGCAGATGATGGTCAAATCCAGAGAAATGATTACCCGTACAATCGATTTGTTGAGGAGTAGGTGATGGCGGATCTTTCGGCGTTGAGTTCAGTGTCGCGTGTTTCAACGTTTACCAGTGGGGTAAACGATGTTTCGTCTACTGCTCGTACTCGTCAGTACTTGGTAGGCGGAGCGCAGAATGCGCAGGCGACCCAAGAGGTTCAGGGCAGCTTTGCTGATACTATGGCTGATGTGGTTCGTGAAACTGCAGGCGATTTGAAAACGGCTGAAGCAACATCTGTTGCGGCAGTACGTGGTGAGGTTTCGGCTCAAAAAGTGGTCGAAGCTGTGATGAAGGCAGAACTTTCCTTGAAGAGCGCAGTAGCTGTGCGTGACAAGGTTGTTGAGGCCTATCAAGAATTCTCTCGTATGAGTATTTAATTGTTTGAAAAAAGGTTTTTCCTATGAAGGCTCTTGCTATCGCTGCGACGGGTATGTCTGCTCAGCAGAAAAATCTCGAAGTTATTTCCAATAACATCGCGAACATGAATACGACTGCCTTTAAGGCATCTCGCGCTGAGTTCTCCGATTTGCTTTATCAAACTGATCGTGCGGCTGGCGTGTCCAATCGTGGTGGTGCTGCACCTGTTCCTGAGGGAATTCAGCAAGGTCTTGGTGTGAAAACCGCAGCGGTTCGTAAGTTGCATTCTCAAGGTGCACTACAGCAAACCAATAACGCATTTGATCTGGCGATCGATGGTCAGGGTTGGTTTGAAATTATCGGCCCTGAAGGTGAAGCGCTCTTTACGCGGTCGGGTGCATTCAACGTGAACGGTGAGGGGGCTCTTGTAACTCTTGATGGTTATGAGGTTCAACCTGGTATCACTGTTCCGCTTGAGGCTGTTAAAGTTACTGTCAATGAAAGCGGCGAAGTGTTCGCTACTTATGCTGACGGAAACCCGGCTACGAGCATTGGTCAGCTGAACCTGACTAACTTTGTGAACGATGCCGGCCTAAAGGCGATTGGTGGCAACCTGTTCCGCGAAACAATAGCTTCTGGAGCACCTAATACTGGTATTGCCGGTGAGGGTGCGCTTGGTGTTATTCGTCAAGGGTATCTCGAAGGCGCTAACGTCGATCCTGTTAAAGAGATCACAAGCTTGATCAGCGCGCAGCGCGGATACGAGATGAACTCCAAAGTGATTCAGGCAGCTGATGACATGGCTGGAACTGTCTCCAAAGGCATTCGCTAGGGTGCGGTGATGAGTGCTTCCAAGCGCCTGCATAGCCTGGCATTGCTAGTGTGCTGCGTGCCGTTGTTTTTGACAGCGGCATCAGCGGCGGGTCGGCGCGAAGTTGTAAAGCTTCCAGTGCCGGCCATGATGATTTATCCGGGTGATAAGATCGAAGAAGGGATGCTTCGTGAGCACGGGTTCTTCAAGAAATCGGTTGCGCAGCTTTCGATTGTAGGTCGAATGCAAGATGTGGTTGGGCTGGAAGCGCGCCGTACCCTTTTTCCAGGAAAGCCAATTCCAAAAAATGCGGTTCAAGATCCAGTTGTTGTACAACGTGGCTCGTCTGTTCTGTTGGTTTTTAAAGAAGAGGGCTTGGAAATCCGCGCCATTGTTGAGGCGCTGGAGTCCGGGGCAATTGGTGCAAATATCAGGGCTAAGAACCCTGATACAGGTTTAAGTGTTTTAGGCAAAGTGCAAGAAAACGGATCTTTGCTGGCTGAAGGGGAATAATACCGTGCGTTCTGTAAGCCGTTCTCTGGGGGCAATATATCTTGCTTTTCTTGCTTTGTTTTTATCGTTTGACAGTGCCTCCGCACTTGTCCGTATCAAGGATATAACTGATCTGCGCGGAATGCGCTCTAACCAGCTTGTCGGTTATGGTATTGTGATTGGTCTGAATGGATCAGGCGATACCATGAGGAATTCTCCGTTCACTGAACAGTCCTTGCAATCCATGCTTGAGCGCATGGGAGTGAACGTTCGAGAGTCTAACTTAAGATCAAGAAACGTAGCGGCAGTTGTTGTGACTGCCGAGTTGCCTCCCTTCATTGGGAATGGCGCCCGTATTGATGTTTCTGTCGGGTCACTCGGCGATGCCGCATCGTTACAGGGCGGAACGCTTCTTGTGACGCCATTGATGGGGGCTGATGGCAACGTCTATGCGGTTGCTCAGGGTTCTGTTTCTGTATCTGGCTTCGCGGCTGCAGGTGATGCTGGTAGTTTGACACAAGGTGTTCCAACCGCCGGAAGTGTGTCGAATGGCGCATTAATAGAAAAAACACTGCCTGATTATTTCTCTTCGCTACCACAGCTGGTGCTGGAACTTAAAAATCCAGACTTTAAGACCGCTGTACGAGTGACGGATGCAATCAACGCATTTTCACTGAACCGCTATGGTTTGAAGCTTGCGAGTGAGCTTGATTATAGATCCGTTCAGGTTCAACGCCCTGCAGGTATCAGCTCAGTCCGTTTCATTTCTCAGATCGAAGGCCTGATGGTTCAGCCAGACACGCCAGCACGAGTGGTTGTGGATGAGCGTACTGGTACCGTCGTAATCGGTCAGAATGTGCGGATTTCAACGGTTGCTGTGACGCACGGCAATCTGACGGTTCGTGTTTCTGAGCGGCCTGAAGTCTCACAGCCATCACCGTTCGCACAACAAGGCGAAACGACTGTTGTACCGCGCACGGATATTGATGTGGTTCAGGAAGATGGTCAGTTGCAGTTGATTGGTGGAACTGATTTGCAAACTCTGGTCAGAGGATTGAACCGTATTGGTCTGAAGCCAAGTGGAATCATTGCAATCCTTCAGGCGATTAAGCAGGCAGGGGCTCTCCAGGCAACTCTCGTGGTCAAATAAGACTGCACGGCAATTGGATAAGCCACGGGCAAGCTTGTGGCTTCACTGTACCGCTAAACCTATTGGAACTGAGTTGTAATGCCTCTCTTAAAGCTCTCTAAGAAGAAATTCTTTCCCCTTAAGTGTGCAGCGGTATCTCTCGGTTTGTGCATGTCGCTTGTAAGCGCAAGTGCCCAAACGAACGAGGCCGAGACAGAAGAACTGAGTGCCGCAATTGAGCAAGCCAAGAACTACTGCGAAGCGATTGCTGATCAGGCAAAAGACGCTCGGATTGCTTGGCAAATGCGTGCTCTGTTTGATGTTGAGCATCAGATGAAAGCCAAGATTACGGAACTCGACGCCAAGATTGCTGAGTTGCGCATGTGGGTGAAACGTCGTGATGAAATCCTGCAGAGAGCGGAAGGGCATGTCGTTAACATCTATGCCAACATGCGTCCGGATGCAGCGGCGCTGCAGTTAACGTCTCTGGATGATGAAACAGCAGTTTCAATTCTTCTCCAGATGAAGGCGCGGAAAGCCAGTTCGGTGCTTGCTGAGTTGGCCTCGGAGCGCGCAGCGTATCTTACTGATCTGATGGCAGAACTTACAGCTCGAAAGGCCGCCAAGCAAAGTATGGGAGTTTCACAGTGAAGCGCACTTTGGTATGCATTCTCGCCGCAATTACGCTCACTGGCTGTAATGCTATGAAAAACGTAGGCAAGGAGCCGCATCTGACCCCGCTGGGGCAGGGGCTTCAGCCAAATGTTGCAAACCTGCCGGCAACTCCAGCGAAAAGTGGCGGCCGTTCAAGTCGCGCTTATCACGGGCTTTGGGCCGACGGTGAGCAGGATTTCTTCCGCGATCCACGTGCAAAGCAAATTGGCGATGTTCTTACTGTTGCGATCAAAATCAACGATAAGGCCAAGCTGGACAATTCCAGCGAGAGAAAGCGCGACTCC
This sequence comes from Pseudovibrio sp. Ad13, assembly GCF_001623225.1. Lineage (NCBI taxonomy): Bacteria > Pseudomonadati > Pseudomonadota > Alphaproteobacteria > Hyphomicrobiales > Stappiaceae > Pseudovibrio > Pseudovibrio sp. Ad13. Next base: position 63,654 of record NZ_LMCC01000012.1, read on the forward strand.
TCCCGATCTACCGGTTTGAAGGGGGCATTCTCCTGGGCAGGTGTTGATTCAGGAGAAGCCGACGCAAGCATTTCAGGGACAGGCGCGACCAGCAGCAAAGGTGAGGGCGCAATCGACCGCAGTGAAGAGATCAAACTTTCCATCGCAGCAGTCGTGACCAAAGTACTTGCCAACGGCAACCTGATCATTTCCGGGCAACAGGAAGTCAGAGTGAACTATGAGGTTCGCGTCCTGTCAGTTGCTGGCATCGTGCGTCCTGAAGACATCACAGGTCGAAATACCATTGAGTATGACAAGATCGCTGAAGCGCGTGTTTCCTACGGCGGCCGTGGCCGCGTGACGGAAGTGCAGCAGCCAAGCGTTGGTCAGCAAATCATTGATATCATTAGCCCGCTCTAAAGGAGGCTTCTATGGCTCTTAAACCACAGTTGCCAAAGTCACAGTTGCCAGCCTCCGAGAATTCTTGGATGGGCGTCGCAGTCGCGGCCATTGTCGTGACTGCCGTTGCAAGTGCTGGTGGAATGGGGATCGGCTCTACGCTGGTCGATCAGGTGCACGGTAAATATTTGGAAGAGCAAAAAGCTAACAGCGGCGCTCTGATCAATCCGGAATATACAGAAAGCAGTCAGATTGTCTCATTGAAGCCAATCGTGACCAACCTGTTGTCTTCCTCTAAGAACTGGATTCGTATTGAAGCCTCAGTTGTTTTGATGCAGCGCGGTATAGAAGAGCAAGATCACTCCTTGCTGGTCAAGCAGGTTGAGCAGGATCTGTTGCTCTACGCCCGGACCCTGGGGCCGCGGCAGCTCGAAGGCACTCGTGGTTTGCTGCGTTTGCGTGATGATCTCAATGAACGCGCGAAGATGCGTGGTGGCAAATTTGTCAGGGAACTCGTCCTTGAATCTGTGGTGATTCAGTAATGCGTTATTTTGCGTTTCTTACGAGTTTTTTGAGTTTATTTGCGTTGTTTTGGGTCGTTCCGGCCTCGGCTCAGGATATTAACCTGAGTGATCTGCTTCCAGCAGGGCAGGCGTCTGCAAGTGGCCGGATTATCCAATACGTCATGATCCTGACGGTGCTCTCGTTAGCGCCAGGGATCCTGATTATGGTAACAAGCTTTACGCGCTTCGTTGTTGCTTTGTCATTCTTGCGTTCCGGTATCGGTCTTCAAACAACACCAGCGAACATTATCCTCATTTCCCTCGCATTGTTTATGACCTTCTACGTCATGGCGCCAACGTTCGATACGGCGTGGAAAAATGGCCTGCAGCCGCTGATCAAAGAGCAAATCACAGAAGAAGTCGCCTACGAGGAAATGACAAAGCCGTTCCGGAGGTTCATGTTGGACAACGTCCGCGAAAAAGATCTGGTCCTCTTCGACGATCTGGCAGTGAGTGCATTCAACTACGAAAAAGATGCTCCCATCGAAGAACTCGACCTCCGCGTTCTCATTCCGGCCTTTATGATTTCAGAATTACGACGCGGCTTCGAAATTGGCTTCCTCATCGCTTTGCCCTTCGTTGTTATCGACTTGATCGTTGCTACCTTAACAATGTCCATGGGCATGATGATGCTCCCCCCAACAGTAATCTCACTCCCCTTCAAGGTGCTGTTCTTCGTCTTGATTGATGGGTGGTACTTGTTAACGGGCGGTTTGATAAGGTCGTTTACTTAAACTTAACCATGAAAGCCCCGTTTCGGGGTTTTTTTCTTGCCTAAGTCGATGAGTCAGTCTGGCGTAAGCTTTGTGAGACATGCTTAAGTTCTGTTACAGGCTTTGACCTTCAAAGTGCATGATGCAATTCTGTAACTCCGGGAATTTAATCCGGAATGTCCCAATTCTTCAAATTTAAGGGACAAAAATTATGTCTTCTCTTTTGACAAACTCCTCCGCAATGGTTGCTCTTTCTACTTTGCGCAACATTAACGATGATCTCGCTACTACACAGAGCCGCATTTCTACTGGTATGCGTGTGGCTGATGCGTCTGATAACGCTGCGTATTGGTCCATTGCAACGACAATGAAATCTGATAACGATGCTCTGTCTGCTGTTCAGGATTCCTTGGGTCTAGGCGCTGCGACTGTTGATGTGGCGTTCACTGCGATGGATCAGGCTGTTGATGTAGTTAGTGAAATTAAGGCAAAGCTCGTTGCTGCTACTGCTCCAGGTGTTGATCGCGCAAAAATCCAGTCAGATATTACTGAGCTCCAGAGCCAGCTGACTACGATTGCTGAGTCAGCAACCTTTAATGGTGAGAACTGGTTGGCAGAAGATTCAACTGCAGCGGGCTTTAACACTGACAAAACTGTTGTTGGTGGGTTTACTCGTGATGCTCTTGGGAATGCTGCCATCCAGAATATCACTATCGATACTTCTGGCGTTTTCTTGGTTGATGGTGGTGCTGATACAGGTCTGCTTGATAAAGCGCTTGCTGGTGTTGGTGGTGTTATTGGTGGTGCGAACATGCTCGACTTCACTATCACTGCGGTAACTGACTCAGCGGCTGACCTCGCGTTGCTGTCTGGTTTGATTACCGGTGTTGATGGTGTACTCACTGAAATGACCGATGCAGCGACCGATCTTGGTTCTGCAAAATCTCGCATCGACATGCAGACTGAGTTTGTTAAGAATCTGTCTGATGCTGTTACACGTGGTGTTGGTCAGCTGGTTGATGCGGACATGAATGCTGAGTCCACTCGTCTGCAGGCTCTTCAGACCCAGCAGCAGCTTGGTATTCAAGCTCTGTCTATTGCAAACTCCGGGTCCCAGAGTATCCTCAGCCTGTTCCGTTAAGTCGGAAAACTCTGAGAACCTTAGAAGTTTTAAGGCCCCGGGTTATCCCCGGGGCCTTTGTTTTTGGTTATGATAAAATTTTAGATAAAATTGTTACAAGTCAGGTTAGCGCAAGTTCGATAAAATATACCAGTATTTGAGATAAGCTTTCTTAAGCTTTATCTCGTGTTGGGTTGTTTTGAGTTGTGCGGTGCTTGATGTTAAGTAATCAATTGAATATCTCTAGGTTGGGTGATCAGGAGGTGGGTCAAGTCGACCTTTCTGTGCTCACATCTGAGCAAAAACTTGAGGGTCTAACGTTTGCATTGCGGGGCAATGAGCGCTTCTGGAGTTCTGTTGTTGCGCTGGCGCGAGATGTGCTTTTTGAGCAAGAAGGGCAGCTTCGTCAAATCGAGTGCGGTGCAAATACGATTGTAGCAATCAATGCGACGGCTGATCGGGTGAGTAAGCGTTTGAAAGGGCAGAGTTGTGGCTTGACTGTGAATGGTCTGCCTAGCATCCAGCGCATCACCCGCGCAGATGCATATACTTGATACGCTTGGTTTTCTCTAAAAATAGCTTGTATTGCCTCGGAGAAACCGTGGATTTTCGCCCAATGTAAATCCTGATCACGTTCGCGCAAGGTTGAAAAGCGAAGGTAGCGCCATTGATACACCTGCAGAGGTCGCAATGGCAGCTCGTGAAAACGCCGAAAAAATCTATGGTAATCTGGCCGAGTTAGGTGCAAAGCGCCTGATGGTGCTCGCTTTTATTGGGTTATTTACGTTTGTTGCGATTGGCGCAGCAGCATATCTCTTGTCCCGTCCGGAACAGGAAATTCTCTACGCTAATCTGGAGAGGGACGATGTCACTCAAATCGGCATGGCATTGCAGGCCAGTGGCGTTCCGTTTGATGTAAATGCGGACGGTACATCGATTTCCGTTGTGGTCGGTGCGACTGCTCGTGCTCGTATGTTACTGGCGGAAAAGGGTCTGCCACGTGGGTCGGGTGCAGGTTATGAACTCTTTGATGAAATGGGTTCCCTGGGGCTGACGTCCTTCATGCAGAGCGTGACCAAAGTCCGTGCGCTTGAAGGTGAAGTTGCTCGCTCAATCCAAAGTATGCAGGGTGTTAAAGCTGCTCGCGTGCATTTGGTTCTTCCTGAAAAGGCAACTTTCCGTCGTGAGAATCAAAAACCAACAGCCTCCGTCCTTATTCGGACCGAAGGTGTTCAGACAAACTCGGTTGCGCAATCTATCCGTTATCTTGTTGCGGCTGCCGTTCCGGGGCTTACTGCTGAAGCGGTGACAGTTCTTGATACCGAGGGGCAGCTTCTTGCCGCGGGTGAAGATGCGCAAAGCGCGTCCACTGGTCGTAAAGCGATGTTGGAAGCTGACTTAGCTTCGCGCAAGGAAAATGCCATCCGCCAGGCGTTGGCACCTTATCTCGGTGTAAATAACTTTGAAGTCAGCGTTTCTGCCTCTGTGAATACAGACAATCAACGTGTCTCTGAAACCTCTTATGATCCTGAGACACGTGTTGAGAGGTCTTTCCGCGTTGTGCGCGAAAATGGGAGCGCTCAGAATGCGAGTCTGGAAAATCCAACCACTGTTGAACAAAATCTTCCTGAGGAAGCTGTGTCATCGCAATCAGGTGAGCGTTCTTCTGAGGAGAATGAGCGCCGTGAAGAGTTGACGAACTACGAAATTTCCTCTCGTACCGTTGAAACCATTTTTGATGATTATCGCATTGATCGCATGAGTATCGCTGTGCTTGTGAATCGTGATCGCCTTGTTGAAGAATTAGCGCGTCGTGTCGAGGGGCAAAAAGGCGATGCTGTTGTTGATGGCGCTGAAGCGGATTTGACCGAAAAGGTCGAGGAGATCGAAGAAATTATCGCAACAGCAGCTGGTGTTGATGTCGCGCGGGGCGATAAAGTGTCTGTTTCCGCCGTGAACTTTGTTCTCGCTGGTGAGCAGCTTGCCGCTATCCCTGAACGGACCTGGCAGGACGTGTTGATACGCAATATGGGGTCAGTGGTCAACGCTGGCGCAATTCTTATTGTTACGCTGATGATTATCTGGTTCGGTCTGCGCCCAGCTGTCGCCTTCCTTATTCCTAAATCTGAAGAGGTTGAAGAAGGTTTGCCAGTTGGTGCTAACTCCAACGCTGTTCGTGATGGTGAGATTGAAGGCGAAGATGGTCAGTTGCCAGATTACACAAACGGGGACGGCATGTCTGGTGAAGGCGTTGATGCGACCGTTGTGAACCGTGATAATCTTCGCAAGCTTGAGCGTGCTGTCGAGATGGATGACATGCAGGCTGCAATTATCCTGAAGCAGTGGATGTATGATCAGGAGCGTGCTGGATGACACGCGGCATCAACGACTATCTAGCAGACTTTACGACAGATATAGGCGTTACCACCAAAGACCTTCAGGATATGCAGGAAGTGATCTCCATGCTTCCGAAGGGGTATGGCGAAGGTGGGGACTGGGTTAACCGTGTCTTCGAGGCTTATGAAAATGGGTTCTCAGAAGGGGAAGAGGCTGCCAAGTCGGGTGCAGATGAGCGCGTCAAGAAGATGCGTGATGAATTAGACGTAGAGCTGATCGAGCGAGAAAAAGCATTCAAAGAGGGGGAGGGCGAGAAGTTAAAGGAAGCTTTTCAGCAGTCTCTCGTCGAAATTGAAGACAGGCTGTCTAAGTCAGTCTCCGAAATTCTGGTTCCGTTTATCGAAGAGAGCGCACGGGATCGTGCTGTGACCTCATTGGTGCAGGTCGTACGTCGACAACTCTCTGAAACGCCTGAAGTCGTGCTTGAGGTAACTGGGCCCGAACATTTATTTGATTTGTTCGGCAAAAAAACTGGCGAACTTTCAAACACAATTAAATTTTCTGAAAACTCCAGCACTGATCTTGTGGTGAAGGTGTCTGACATGGCGCTTTCCACCGGCCTATCGGAATGGTGCGAGGAGCTTCGCAGTACGCTGGGAGAGTAGTAGCCATGGCGTTGGAACCACAAGAACTGATTATCGTTCGCAGGCGTAACAGCGACATGATCACCGTCCCTAAGTCAGGTGTTTGGAAGATTGCCTATGCAGATTTTGCAACGGCGATGATGGCATTCTTCCTTCTCATGTGGTTGGTTAATGCATCTGATGAGGCTTCACAGCGCGGTATTGCAAGCTACTTCAATCCGATCAAATTAGTAGATTCTACCGCAAGTCCTAAAGGTATTCGGGACCCTGAAGAAATACCGTCTCCTCTTGAGAGTGAAGAGGGTGTAGACAACGGCAAACCCGTTGGCGCTGGCGGTATCGAAAAGAAAGGCCCTACATCGGGCGGTGGTGCGAACAGGCCAGAACCTGTTTCCGATCGCGAGACCGGTGAGAATTCAAAACTCGCTGGTGCAAACGCGGAAGATGGTGGTGTTAAGCCAATCAATGCCATTAGTCGTGATTATGAGCGTGATGCCCGCTACAGTGAAGCGCAGCTTTTTGACAATCCTTATGCAATCCTTGCTGCGCTCGCTGCAGAAGCAGAATCTACTGTCGAGACAGACGGCTCCCCTGGCACAGGTGGTTTAGGCTCGCTCAAGATGGCGAAGACCCCAGTTCTCTTCGCACTTCCTAACCGTGATCCGGATGGACAAGGTTTGGCTGACGGAACCAGTTTCCGCGATCCGTTCGATCCCTCTGGTTGGCAAGAAGATGAACTGCCAGGCAATGCTCCTTTGCTCGCTCAAATTCCGATCCTTCATGAAAAAGAAGAAGGTATTCCGGCGAATGAGTTGACCGCAGAGCAAATCAAAGTCTTGGAAGAAGCTTCCGAACTGGCGCGTGGAGGTAAGAACCTTCCGGCAGTGTCGGGTGAGGCATCCGCAGAGAGTTCTGTGATTGTAATCGGTGATGCTCCAGACGGTGAAGGTGAGAGTTTTGCTGAGGGAGAAATTCTGAACCAGCTTGCTAAGAGCCAGGCAGAGGCAGATGGCGAAGATGCTGTGATGACGCGCCTTGTTTTCGCTGAAGTGAAAGCAGGAACAACAGCCGTTGACGATGCTGAGCAGGGTGTTCCGACACTGATCGAAGACGCTGAGGAAATTCAGAAAAACGCAAGCATGAAGGTTGATATAAAGCAGCCTGATCTTGTTACAGAGCCAGTTGAACCGGCTGATGCGAAGCTTGAAACTGTCGCAGTAGTTCCTGCCGCAAAGCCTACAGAGCCATCTCAGAAGTCCGAATCTGGTGATGATGAGGACGACGAAGGCAATAAACAGCTCGTCTCTCTGGCGAACTCCGTTGGTGAAGCACTTGAAGGAATGAAAACCGGAGCGAGCATTGAATTCACGCATTCTCAAGATGGCGTTCTGATTCGCATCATGGACAATGACAACTTTGGAATGTTCGCTGTCGGGTCCTCTGAGCCTCATCCGGATGTTGTGAAAGCGATGGAGCAGATTGCGAAGGTTCTTGAAGAAGAGAACGGTGAGATCGTAATTCGCGGTCATACAGATGCACGGCCATTTAAATCCAAGCGCAATGACAACTGGCGTCTGTCAACGGCTCGTGCCCACATGGCTTATTTCATGCTCACTCGGGGTGGTTTGGATGAAAACCGTATCGTAGGCATTGAAGGCTATGCAGACCGCCGTCTGAAGGATGTCGAAGAGCCATACGCTCCTCAGAACCGCCGTATTGAAATTATGCTGATGAAAGGGAAGGCTTGATGCTGGTTAGCGCTGCAAGAAAAGCTGGAACTTCTCTGCTGAGATCTGGACTACTGTCCACTGCGCTGATTTTAGCCGCAAGTCCTGTTGCAATGAATCTTCAGCCAGCATCAGCCCAGATGGTGTCGACAGCAGATCCTGATCTTATGGTTCTGGAGCTGCAGATTCTTCAAGATGAGATCATTAAGGGGAATCTGGAAGCTTACAACTTGCTACAACCTTCTCTCATTGTGATTGGTCGTCGGTTCCTTCGGCTGGATCCTGAGATTTGGAAGTTGGAGAAAAACTCGCGTGCTGCTGTTTCATTTATGCTCAGTGGCGGATCTGGGTCAGTTTTTCAGGAGCTTGCGGTTCAAGGTGTAACGTTCACAGGTGATCCAAACCTGTTTGCCGGCGCCATGGCCTATTCGCAAGGCAATCGCCAAATGGCGTTGAACTTGTTGTTAAAGGTTGATCCAATAACGCTTCCGGTAGCTGTTGCAGGTCAGGTGGCTCTGGCGCAGGCGATCTTGATTTCCAATAATGACTCGGCAGGCGCACAGCGCTATTTTGATCTTGCCCGCTTGATGATGCCTGGGACGCTTGTGGAAGAGAGTGCATTACGCAGGCAAGCGCCAATGGTTGCAGAGCTGGGCGATACAGAAAAGTTCGAGAGACTGTCTCGTCGGTATCTGTTCCAATATAGCTCCTCTGTATTTGCCTCTGAATTTCGGGACACGGTCGCTGATGTGATCAGCGGTTCTGATTACTTAAAGCAAGAAGACGAGTGGGACCGCGTGTTCCAACTGGTATCGGAGTTTGACGAGGAATCTCAAAGCATCCTTCTCCTTCGCCTAGCCAAAGCTGCTTTGATCAGTGGTAATACCGCTTTTGCAGTTAAAGGAAGCGCCGCATTTCTTGAGCTGAATTCAGATGATGCAGAGCGTGTGAGTGAAGCCAAGCTTTACCTTTCAGCCGCCAAAGCTTCTGGTGAAGAGTGGGAACAGGCAATCTCTGGTTTGGTTGAGGTAAAGGCTGCAGACTTAAGTGCAGGCAATCAATTGATCCAGGCTGCTGCAATCGCTATGGCAAATACTATTCGAGAATGGCCACAGCCAGAAACGCCTGCTGCCTCCGAGTATGTCCCTTACGTTCCACACGTTGGGCTGGATGAGAAGCTTTATGACACTGAAGTGTTAGTCCCATTTAAAAACGCACTAAACGATGCAGATGAAGCACTGAAAGAGGCCGAGTTTTGATGAATGCAACTCTTCCCAATGTAGATCGTAGTGCTTCTGCTAAAGATGCAACAGATACTCGTAAAGAGTCCGCTCGTTCCGAAAAAGATGACCGTGCGAACGGGTTTGATAAGGTCATCGATAAAGTTCGCGATGACAAAAAAGTCCCGGATCGCCGAGATACTTCTAACGAGAAAAAAGATACAAAATATGCATCAACAGAGAGTAAGTCTGATAAAAGCGAGTCTGATGCTTCAGAAGCTCTCAAAGACCTTTTGAAAAAGGCTGGTGCAGGCTCATCTGACGCCGACGGAGCTGACGATACTGTTGCGAAAGGTGAGGCTGAAGCCGCTCAAAAGGCTTCAAGCGCTGCAGAATTGCTTACGGATGAGTTGTTGGCCAAGCAGCTTGTTGTCAATGCAGCAATGACAGCTGAGCAAAAAGCTGGATTGCAGATGAGTTCAATGACCGGCCTTGCTAATATGAGCGGATCCGCCGTCACCAGTCGAGATGGGACGATGGCTCAGGTTCTGAACGCGTTAAGTTCAAAAGAGTTGAAGGCCTTGAATGGCGACGCCGATGCGAAATCGGGTACCGCGAAAACGAGTGGAACTGCTCAGGGGCAGGGTACCTCAGAAGTAAGCAGTCTCAAGTCTACTAATGCTGGCCCAAAGCTTGAAGGTAGCGGTGCAATCAACTTGCCTCAGGCAGAAGGAAACGCAACCGGAGCTAAGAAGCTATCAGCTGACTTTCTGCTAAAGCAAGGCAAATCGCAACCAGACACCTCTGTAAACCAGAATGCTGGCAAGCCTGCAGTGGGCGGTGAAGTTAAAGTGGTGAGTCTTGAGACGCACCTTCCACCTGCTGAGTTGGGACGTCCTGCGCAACAGGTCGCCAGTGCTTTGTCCAAGCAACTCTCTCAGGCGGCATCTGCAGCAAATACAGCTCAGGAGTTGGCAGCTCAAGCTGCTGATGCAAAAGCGGCAAAGCCTGTTAAATCGCTCGAGATCCAGCTGCGGCCGGACAATCTTGGTGCTGTTCGTGCAAATATCCAAATGCGCGGTGGTGAGTTGGAAATCTCTCTTGTCACGAACACCCGGGAAGCTGCGGATATGCTGAAGGGTGATCGACAGGCATTGGCACGTGTTCTGCAAGATGCTGGTTATCGCACTGAGACACAAAACATCACCGTCAATTTCAAAGAGGAAGTCTCTGATCAAATGCGTCAGCCTGGGCAAAATCAGGAACGGTTCGGTCGGGGAGAGAACTCTGATGGAGATAGCGGTGAAGCTGGGGCTCAGCAAAACTGGGACGACCAACCACATGCGGATCATGCCGGGGTAGGGCAGAATGAAGCGGACGCTCAAGATATTCGCAGCGGCATCTATTTGTAGTCTGATAGCACTCTCTGCGCAGGCGGCTGGAAAGAAGAAGGCCATCCGCCTGTGTGAGCGTCAGATGCAGGAAGCAGCACAGCAATACAACGTGCCGCTTGGGATCCTTTATGCGGTTGGTCTGACTGAGACAGGCCGCAAAAACTCATTACATCCCTATGCTCTCAATATCGCTGGCAAGGCCTACTTCGCCGACAGCGCAACAGAAGCGCTCGCTGCGATAAAAAGATCGCGAAATCGGGGTGTGAAACTGATTGATGTTGGCTGTATGCAGATCAACATTTACTACCATCTCAGCAAGTTCTCCGATCTTCGTGCAATGCTCGATCCTTCGCAAAATGTTGCTTATGCAGCAAGATTCCTCTCCGAGTTGAAGCAGCGCGAGAAGAGCTGGACCATGGCCGTCGCCAGGTACCATGCCGGGCCAAACAACAACCCTGCACAAAAGCGTTATGTATGCCGCGTGATCAAAAATATCGTCGCGTCCGGTTACGGGCGCTGGACGCCGAACTCATTAAAATTTTGTAAATAATTCAACAGGTTTCGGGTCAGGCTCAGACAAGATTAACAAGCTTTACTGCCACGAGTTAATTTTGCAATTGATGTAGCCAGGAGCACACCATGGGCCTCTACGGAATTATGAATACCAGCGTGTCAGGTATGAACGCGCAGTCGAACAAACTCTCAACTGTCGCAGACAATATCTCAAACGCGAACACCGTAGGCTACAAACGCTACAAAACAGCATTCTCCTCCCTTGTTGGTTCTGGTAGTAGCTCTGGTCATGAATCCGGCATCGTGAACACAACCGTTGTTCAGTCCGTCCGCCAACAAGGCGCCTTCAACTTCACCTCCCGCGGTACTGATCTTGCGATCAATGGGAATGGCTTCTTTCAAGTAGAGGACTCTCAGGGCGGTACCTACTTCACGCGTGCTGGTGATTTCGTTCTCGATAAGAACGGTCAGATGGTAAACTCCGGCGGCTACAAACTGCTTTCAGCAGGTGGAACGCCCGTAACCGTTGATCTTAGCACTCCTGTTTGGCAGGCGAGCTCGCAGGGTGAGCTCGGTGTTAACTTGGCCTCTAGTACGCCTACGCCTACTGCACCTCCAGTAACCGGTCTTCCTGATGGCGACTATAAGACGTCGATTACAACGTTTGATCAGAATGGTAATGCGGTAAAGATTGATATTGTCTATACCAAAACAGAGCAGACGCATGTTGATCCAACTGATCCGACAAGTGATGTCGTTAGTTCAAAGTGGATTGTGCAGGCTTCGAACGCCGCTGGCGATGATATATCCGTGCCAGCGCCACCGGCAGCTCCTTTTGAGCTGGAGTTTACAGGTGAAGGTAAGCTTGTCACGGGCTCTCCCTCAGACTTTAACTTTAAGGTGCCGAACGGTGGGAATGTTACGCTTGATCTAAGTAAGACAGTGACTGCCGGTGAAAAGTTCAGTGTCAATAAAGTGGATGTTGACGGCTATAAGCCATCAACAATTCAAAATATTCGTATTGAATCTGATGGACGCGTGTTTGGCGTGTACGGTAGTAGTGCTGAGAAACTTCTTGATCAGATCCAGATTGTAAACTTTTCTAACCCTGATGGCCTGCAGGCGAAAAGCGGAAACGTTTATGCCGCAACTGATGCTTCTGGTGATCCGGCGGTGGGCTTCCCGGGCGATAATGGATTCGGCTCTCTCTATTCAGGTGCAGTTGAAGGATCAAACGTTGATCTTGCAGCTGAACTGACGGAGATGGTTCAGGCTCAGCGTACATACAGCGCAAACACAAAAGTGTTTAATGCGAGTTCTGAGTTGCTCCAAGAACTGAACAACCTGCGCTAAGGGCTCTGATATGTCTCTTACCTCTGCAATGCTTACGGCGCAATCTTCCATCGCAGCTCGCTCAGCTGAGATGGCAATTGCGTCCCGCAATGTCGCTAATGTCAATAATCCAAGCTATGCGCGGCAAGAAGCGGTAGTTCAGAATATTGTAAGCGACACAGGTTCGGTTGTTTATGTTTCCCATGCTTCTCGTATGGTGAATCAGGCGGCGTTTAAGGCGACGTTGAAAAGCGGGAGTGCTGCAATCGCTTCTGGTTCATATGCAAATATGCTTGATCAGCTCAATCCTTCTGGACAAGTGCCATTTGGTATGAGTGTTGCTTCGAGCATAGGGTCATTGAATGAGGCATTGGTTGCGTACGGCAACGATCCATCTAATCAGGTCCTCGGTCAGTCTGCAATCAATTCTGCAAATGCTGTAGTCAATGATATTAAGCAGTCAGCAGAAAGTCTGAAAAGCACACGTCTTGAAGCTGATGCTGCAATGGGGCGTGCAGTCGATAATATTAATAAACTCCTCTCCGATCTGGAAGGAGTGAATAATAAGATTGTATCGGGATCTGCTGCTGGTAAAGACGTGAATGCACTCATGGATCAGCGCGATGAAATGCTGAAGGTGCTTTCTGAAGAGATTGGTATCGAAGTTCTCGATCAAGACAACAATGGTGTGGCTGTCTATACCGATAGCGGCATCACTTTGTTTGAAAAAAGTCCTCGCGAAGTCTCATTTGACACTTCTCTTTCTTTAGGTTCGGGAGAGGTCGGTAAGAATGTGCTCGTGGATGGTATTGCCGTCGCAGGCCCAGGTGCTACAGCACCTGTTACTGGCGGAGCGATAGCAGGGTATGCGAAAGTTCGTGATGATGCGCTTGTAACAATGCAAACGCAGCTCGATGAAACCGCAAAAGCACTCGTTGATATCTTCCAGGAACATGAGCCAGCTCCTGCTGCAGGGGTTGGTGATGGTCTGTTTACATTTGTTGCAGGCGCAGGTGATCTTGTTAGCCGTTTAGAGGTGAACAGTGCAGTCGATCCAGCCAGAGGCGGAGATGTAAAGCTCCTGCGTGACGGCGGAATCAACGGTGCAACTTACAAACATAATACTGCTGATAATGCTGGATATTCTGATCTTCTGAAGAGTTACGAAACGGCGTTCAATCAAGAGCGTACTTTCGATCCGGCATCAGGTGTTAATCCAACTTCTACACTCAAAGATTTTGCGGCCAACACCGTAAGTTGGTTTAGTGCTGAACGAAAAATGGCGACGGAGAGTTCCACTCTTGATGCGTCTGCTTTCAATTCGAACGCACAAATGTTGTCCAATAAAACAGGCGTTAACATCGATACGGAAATGCAACGCCTTTTGACGATTGAGACGGCATATTCTGCTTCGGCACGTTTGATGACTGCGGTTGATAAAATGTTCCAAGAGCTACTGGGGGCAGTGAGATAAATATGGTTTATTCAGTTTCGACGTTATCGAGTTCACTTCGTCTGTCAGATTATCTTATTGATCATCGCGCACGTTTAGATAAAGCGGTGATCGAGAACGCATCCCAAAAACATGCGGATATAGGACTAACTTTGGGTGCCCAGACTGGAATGACGACTTCGTTTCGCTCTGAGTATGATCTGCTTGAAAGTCAACTAGATACAAACAGGCAGTTAGTAACGCGACTGGATGTAATGGACACTGCGTTAGATAACATTCACAGTAGCGGTTCTGCGTTTGGGGCAGACCTTATTGCGCTCAAAAGCAACTCAAGTAATCTCAAGACTGCTTCTAATCTTGCATATACTGAGTTGGATAAGCTCACGAATACACTTAACTCAAACGTAAATGGCGTATACGTTTTTGGTGGAATTAATACTGGAACAGCACCAGTTTCAGGCTTTACTAGTCTGCCGAGTGGTCCAGAGGTGCAAATAGAGCAGGCTTTTCAAGCTTACTTCGGGCATAGCATCAACGATCCCGCAACTGAGGTTATACCTGCTTCGGGAGAACCAACTGGTAAGGACTGGGAGACCTTTTTAGAAAGCCCTGGTTTTAAAGATATTTTTGGAGCTGACTGGACTACGCACTGGTCTTCTGCAACCGATGAGAAGATGACTTCAACAATTGAGAATGGAGTGACTACAGACGGTTCCGGTTCCGCCAATGAGCAAGCTTTTAGTGAGCTGGCTAAGGGTTTGTCGATTGTTGCTGTGTTTGGGAAGTTGGATTTGAACTTAGAAGCGGAAAAATTTATCACTGATCGCGCGGTTGATAGTTTAAACGCTGGAGCAGATAAAACAATTTCTATTCAAGCACAAAATGGTGCGATCAAGACCAACGTTGAGCGAACTAACTCTGACATTCTTGCAAAGAAAGACGTCTTAAACGTTCGCATCAATGATCTTGAAAACATCGACGAAAATCGAGCGGCTGTAGAGTTGAGCTTGGCGCAAACTCAACTAGAAGCGACCTATGCGATTACTGCAAAAATACAAGATTTGAATATTATGAAGTATTTGTAGGTGTTTAGAAAACTAGCTGAAACACGCAGGAGTGCTGAATGTATCAAATGTCTTATGCTGAAACGCTTGAGGATTCTTCTGAGGACAGGAGGGGGCAAGAACGTGAATTGTTTTCGTTGGTCATTGCCCAATTACAGGCAGCTAAAGAGGCTGGAATTAAGTCAAGTGAAGCTGCGCAAGCATTGATATCTGTCCATAGACTGTGGAGCATTTTGATTGATGACTTAGGAAGTCCCGATAATGCACTTCCTGCAGTTTTAAGGGCAGATTTAATTTCAATCGGAATTTGGTGTGTGAAACAAGCTGATTTGCTTCGTTCTGGAAATTCAGATGATTTTGAGAGCCTTATTGAAATCAATGGGCTTGTTCGTGACGGCTTAGCTTAAACGAGAGGATATCTAATGCGTTTGCACCTAAAAGCGGGTGAAAAGGTCTTTATCAATGGGGCTGTTCTGTCATTCGAGCAGAAGACATCGGTAAAGCTCCTAAATGACGCGAGTTTTCTTCTTGAGGCTTATGTCATGCAGCTCGAAGAGACAACAACACCTCTACGGCAGTTGTACTTTTTTATTCAAAGCGCGCTGATTGATCCCAAGACGGAGTTAGACAGTCTTCAACGAGCTCTCCTGTTGTTGGCATCTATTCGCAAAGCTGTAGAGAATGCCGAATTACTTGAAGGTCTTGATGTTGTCGACACCAAGATCAACAAGCGCCGCTATTTTGATGCACTTCGCACGCTGAAGAAGCTTTTTGAGATCGAGATGGCGATCTGGTCCGAAAAGCAAGAGGATGATCAGCCCGAAACAGTTGTTATGCCGTTCGCGCGTGCAGTTGGCGAGAATTAAAGGACAAAAACATGAGTGTTGATCCAGTATCTTCCGCAAATACTACTCAAAACAATGAACCTGTCTTCAAGCCGCAGGGCAGTGAGCAAGCTTACTTAGATTACAATGCGTTTCTAATGCTGTTCATGGAGTCTCTTAAGAGCCAGGATCCGACAGATCCGTTGGATACTGCTGAGTATATGGGCCAGTTGGCGCAGTTCTCCGCTGTGGAGCAGTCCACTAAAACGAACACGCATCTGACATCCATGCTTCAGCAGAACTCCATCAATCAGGCCAACAATCTGATCGGTGCGACAGTTGAGGTGCCTAATGCGGATGGTACGGAAACCATGACTGGTAAAATCAAGTCCGTTCAGATCCTTACAGATGGCTCGATTGCAACTCTGGAAGATGGGACAAAAGTGGCTCTGGTGCCTGGTATTCAGATTTCGCGTCCTGCACCTGCTGCGACGACTGACACTGACACCCCTGCTGATACCGACACTCCTGACGAGTCTGATGCTACATCTTAATGGTGAAGTGAGATCATAAAGCAATGAATGAGGCAGATGCACTCGATATTGTGCGTACCGCAATTTGGACTGTGATTACAGCAACTGGTCCCGCCGTTGGTGGGGCCATGTTTGTTGGTTTGATTATCGCTCTGTTTCAAGCGCTCACACAAATTCAGGAAATGACACTTACGTTCATTCCGAAGATTGTTGTGATCTTTATTTTGATTGCCATGACTGGCCCGTATATCGGCTCCCAGATATTCTCGTTGACCGAGATGGTCTACGGACGGATCGAATACGGGTTTTAAACCTGCTTTTTCAGGTTTGCCGCAATAAGCAAGGAGGGGATAGCTCACGCTGATTTCCCTCCAGACCACCCTCACACAAGCTTCCTTCTCCAATGTTTCGGCCTAAGTAGCGCAGTATGCTTATACCGAATTGAAGGGTGCGAATGTCTCAGACAGTGACGGGAATTGCTGCTCCAAACAGCAAGCGTGATATTGGATTTGCAGTCGGAATTATCTTCATTCTGTCTGTGCTATTTCTTCCCATGCCAACGTTTATGATCGATTTCGGTCTTGCAATATCAGTTGCATTATCGGTTTTGATCTTGATGGTTTCGCTTTGGATCCAGCGTCCCTTAGAGTTCTCTTCATTCCCAACCATTCTGTTGATCGCGACCATGCTTCGGCTTGCGCTGAATATTGCGACAACGCGCGTTATTCTGGCAAACGGCCATGAAGGACCGCTCGCCGCTGGGTATGTGATCAACGGCTTTTCTCAGTTTGTCATGAGCGGTGACTTTGTCATCGGCCTCATCGTCTTTGCGATCCTTGTAACGGTGAACTTTTTGGTGATCACCAAAGGTGCAAGTCGTATCGCGGAAGTTGGTGCACGTTTTACCCTTGATGGTATTCCCGGCAAGCAGATGGCGATTGATGCCGATCTGTCTGCTGGTATGATTGATGACAAGGAAGCGCAGCACAGACGTGCAGAGCTGGAAGAGGAAAGCTCCTTCTTTGGTGCCATGGACGGTGCCTCAAAGTTTGTGCGCGGTGATGCTGTCGCTGGATTGATCATCACCGTTGTGAATATTTTGGGTGGCATCGTTATTGGCGTTACACGCTACAACATGGACTTAGCTGAAGCTGCCGACGTTTTCACGAAGCTGTCTGTTGGTGATGGTCTTGTTTCACAGATTCCGGCGCTGATCGTTTCTCTTGCAGCAGGTCTTCTTGTCTCGAAAGGTGGGACCAGAGGGTCAGCTGAGCAAGCTGTAATGGGGCAGCTGGCAGGGTATCCGCGCGCGCTCGCTGTCGCGTCACTGCTCCTTTTATTATTGTCGCTGCTTCCGGGGCTTCCATTCCTGCCGTTTGTTTTCTTGAGCGGTGTGCTTGGGTTTTCTGCCTACGTTATTCCCAAAAAGGCAGCGGAAGCCAAGGCGGAGCTCGCGAAAGCCGAGCTGCAAAAGGTTGAGATGCAGAAGGAAGTCAAGAAAGAGTCCGTGAAGGACAGTCTTGAACTTTCTGAGATTGAGATGCGTCTTGGCAAGCAGCTCACAGCCCGTCTTTTGGCAGCAAAGCCTGAGATTGGAAACCGCATCAACAAGATGCGTAAGAAGTTTGCTGAGCAATACGGATTTGTGGTTCCGGAGATCAAGGTTACGGATAACCTCAATCTGGAGCCGAAGAGTTACGAGTTCCGTATCCACGGTACGATTGTCGCTTCTGAGAACATCAAAGTTGGTGAACTGATGGTGATCGGTGGCAATCGGGAGCTGCCAGCTCTTCCGGGAACCGAAACCCGCGAACCTGCGTTTGGTATGCAGGCTATGTGGATCCCGACCGCTTTTGAGCATGAAGTAAAACGTCAAGGTTATACGACCGTCGATAACCTTTCAGTTGTGCTGACACATCTGTCAGAAGTGATCAGAAACAACCTGTCGCAGCTACTCTCCTATAAGGATATGCGCAAACTGTTAGATCGCCTTGATCCGGCTTACACTCGCCTGATTGATGATATCTGCCCGCAACATATCTCATACTCTGGCTTGCAGGCCGTGCTTAAGCTGCTGCTTGCAGAGCGTATCTCCATTCGAAATCTGTCATTGATCATGGAAGCGATTGCGGAGATCGCACCTCATGCACGCAGACCTGAGCAAATTGCTGACCACGTTCGCATTCGCATGGCGACACAAATTTGTGGTGATATTGCCGGAGATGGGAGCCTCAAAGTGCTCCGTCTGGGGAACCGCTGGGACCTTG
The DNA here is from genome assembly GCF_001623225.1 of Pseudovibrio sp. Ad13. Lineage (NCBI taxonomy): Bacteria > Pseudomonadati > Pseudomonadota > Alphaproteobacteria > Hyphomicrobiales > Stappiaceae > Pseudovibrio > Pseudovibrio sp. Ad13. The sequence goes on from NZ_LMCC01000012.1 coordinate 81,736, forward strand.
CATTCCATCAGGCACTTCGCCGCGATGCAAATGGTGAAGTCATTGAGTTCGATATGGAGCCTTCGCAGGTTGAAGAATTCGCAAAAGACAGCGCTGAAGTTATTCGCGAGCATATCTCTTCAGGTCAGCGATTTGCTGTCGTCGTTGCTCCGGAAGCACGTCAGTACGTGCGCATGATCACTGAACGTATGTTCCCCGCACTGCCAATTCTCTCTCATATGGAAGTGGCCCGCGGCGTTGATATCGAGGCATTGGGATCAATTTCGTGACCTTGGAAAATGCTCCTGAGGCAATCCTAAGTGTCTTCGTGGTCTTTTGCCGCGTCGGAGCATGTCTCATGGCCATGCCGGGTTTTTCGTCGCCACGTGTGATGATCCGTGTTCGCTTGTTTATAGCAATATCTGCAACCCTGGCGATCTCTCCTCTCATATTGGAGGTGGTTGAGCCGATCATCTCAGCTGCGCCTTTGGATGAGTTGCTGCGCATCATTTTTGTTGAACTGTTGATCGGACTGTTGATCGCAGCATTCGGACGAGCCTTCTTCGGAATGCTTCAGATGATGATTGGCGCGGCTGCAAACGCATCCAGCTTCAACCAGCCTGTCACTATTGTCGAAGAATTTCAGCAGCTACCACCATTGGCATCTCTGGTTACGCTCACCGCAACTGCCATGTTGTTTATCACTGGGGCACATGCTGATGTCTTTGTTGGACTTGCTGAGAGCTATCGGACAATTCCGGTGGGGGGAGAATTTGTTCCCGCAGCGGCGTTAGATCAGTTCTCAACCAAGCTGATGCAGGGTCTGTTGCTGGCATTACGCATCACAAGTCCGTTTTTGATCTATGGCGTTGTAATTAACCTGACTCTGGGCCTCACCAACAGACTCATGCCTCAGATGCCAGTCTACTTTGTAGCGCTGCCTGTTGTTATGATGGGAGGACTTTTCATCCTCTGGCAGATCATAACTGAGCTGTTGCGCCTGTTCTATGCTGGGCTCGGCGATTGGTTGGTATTGCAGTAAAGCCATGGATAAAGCACGCATCACACGCCTCCGGCGCATTTTGAAGGTTCAGGAACAAAAAGAGCAGATGATCAAGTACGACATCGCGGTTCTTGATAGCGAAATTCAACGATGCGACGAAGAGAGCGAGGAGTTGGTTAGCCACTGGGGACGTCATGAAGGGGAGTTGCGTGAAGTGATGAACCGGGCAATCTCCAGGCGTCTGGAGACCAACAACAGAAATAAGTCTCTGAAGGAAAAGCACAAGGGCGAGCTGCTCGGCAAGTTGCTTGATCAGAAGAGGCAGACCTCCATGACTGAAAAGCATCATGGCAAAGCTCTGGTGTCCTATCACCGGACCGAAGAGAAAAAGCAGCTTCAGGAAATCGCCGAGCTACAGGCGGCGCCTAAGAAGGTCAGGCCCAGATAAGTCTGAGAAATTAGGGTCTTTCCAATTATATATGCCCTTCTTTTGACTAGTGGGAGTGCTCATGGCCATTCAGCCTGTCAGCGATCTTGTTCTGGACGTAATAAATCAAGCAGACCCTTTTGAGGTTAGAGCTGCCACGCGCTCTCTTAAAGCTCCCGCCGTCGTTTCAAAGGATTTGCCCGTCTCTGAGCCATCATGGGCCTCAAGCAGCTTTTCCAGGTTTATGGCGGAAGCTGACAATGCATCCGGCACGGCTCAGGCAAGAGGGCAGGAGGGTGTTGAGAGCTTAAAATCAATGGCCAACCGCTACTCCAAGAAACTTGAGACAGCTGATCTCGGTGAGAAGCTGGAAAGTGCTGTCTTGCAGACCTTCGTGAAATCCATGCTGCCAAAGGAGACTGAAAACGTCTATGGCGGCGGGACAGCAGGCACCATGTGGAAAGGCTTGATGGCGGAGCAGCTCGCAAACCAACTCGCCAAAACAGGTTCTCTTGGTCTGGCAGAAATGCTCCTGCCAGATACCATTCGTCCAACTCTCCCAAAGCAAGAGGCATAAATGTCTGAGATGATCGACAGTGAGCACAAGGAACTGGTTTTACATGACGAAAAACCAGTGGTTCAGGATACTGGGCAGCTTGATGACACCGACGCTTACATCTTGCCGGAAGACTACATTGCTCTTTCAAAAAGTATCGGACGTGTAGACAAGCTGCTGTCGACTGAAAATGAAGCTCTTATCGGCAAGGGTGACATTGATCTTGAAGAGAGCGCCTATCTCAAAGGCCGCGCGATGCTTGATCTTGATATGGCGGGCAAGGCAGTTGGCCCTGAAAATTTGCCAAGCGAGATCGTTGTCCGGCTTCAGGAACTTCAGGAAAAGCTTGCAGTTAATATGAAGCTGCTGTCGACCCAGCTTAATGCTGTCAAAGAAGTATCTGGTCTCCTGTCGCAAGTGATGAAGGATCATGACTCTGATGGCACCTATGAATCTCTGGTTGGAAGCTGGTAAAAACGTATGTTGAAAGTTCTCGTAACCGGAGTTTGGATCTGTCTCGTCACCGTCGGTGCGGCCTACTTTACAGCTCTGTACAAGACCGACTTTGATCCGATGCTGCAAAAGAATGCGCATTTGGAAGGACTGGATTATCAAAGCACACCGACCATCAACGTTCCGGTGCTCGAAGATGGCAAGATCCACGGTTATATTGTGGCGCAGTTTGTGTTCACGGTTGATAGTGAACTGCTTGCAAAGCTGGCGGTTCCACCTCATGCGTTCATCGTCGATGAAGCTTTCCGTATCATTTACAGCAAGGCTGACAAAGAGTTCGCCCAGCTGAAAAAATCTGACCTGAAGGAGTTGACCGACGAGGTCCGTGACCGCGTCAACGAACGCTTCGCGACAGATATCGTGCAGGACGTCCTCATTCAGGACTTTACATTCCATGTGCCTGCGAGTTTGAGGGACAACATTGTTGAAAATGCTGCCAAACAGGCAGCGGCTTCATAATGTATCGACGACGATGATTATCTAGATGAATTGCCAGTATAAAATTTTGCACCGAGCCGTTGGAGTAGTCGACGTACAGGACGAGGGGCGTGATATCAGAGCCAACGCTGTGGTCGTCATGCGCCCTGGAGCTGCCCCTCCCTCCTACGAGATCCTTTACGCTCCTATTAAGCTCTCTCAGATGTCTGCGGGGATGGTTACAGGAATGACACCTCACGGTGAGGTGCGTTTGCGGCTCTCAGGCATTTACGGTGCAAAGCGACCGGTAATTCAAACAGATCAACCATATTTGGTTCTGCTCGGGGCAAGCGGGCGCAACGCCCGGATCGATACCTTTAAAATGCCAAAAACTGAGCAATAAAAAAGCGGAGCACAGGCTCCGCTTTTTGCTTATTGATTGAGATCTCTGAACCTAAGCGTTGTCGCCAGTCTTTTCAGCTTGCTTGACTGCAAAGTTGGTCAGATGGTCCATCATCTCGACAGCTGCCGCTTCTGCCTTCTCTGCATCGTTGTTTGCCAAAGCTTCAGCAAGCTTATGATGGCGAATAGCAGAATCTTCGAGTTTCTCAGCACCGCGGAAAGCACTCCAGGCCCGGCGGCTCATAGTCTGTAGCGGAGCCACAGCGCGAGCTGTAAACGGGTTCCGGGAGACGGCACAGAGCACTTCATCAAAAACCTTATCCGCGCGCAGATAGCCCTTCACATCGCCTGCACGGGCCTGCGCAAGGATTTCTTCAGCACACTGGTGCAGAGCTTCGCGCTCTTCTGCAGTCGCACGCTTAACAGCGGAAGCGACGAGAAGCTGCTCCAAAGGCTTTCTGGTTTCCAGAACCAGAACGTACTCGGAAGTCTCAATCTCAGAAACAAACAGGCCTTTGCGTGGGCGAATAACGATCAGCCCTTCGGTTGAAAGGCGTTTGATGGCCTCGCGCACTGGAGTCCGGCCGATGCCGGTCCGTTCGCAAAGGTCACCTTCAGTCAGCGCCATGCCAGGCGCAAGGTCAAGGTTGACGATCAGCTCTTCAATCAGACGATAAGCTTTATCGGCAAGGCTCTCCTTTTTATGGGTCGCCAGTATCTGCTCAATAGCCATTGGGTTTCTTTCTCATCCAGGCTTTTTTGTTCTCAGGTGCTGTTCAAAAAAGGACAGCAGTGGCAGCCCTTATAGGCGGCGGAACAGAAAATTGTATTGTTCACTCTCGTAACGTTGAGTGATCCACGAAAAAAGGGCCTGCGTTCAAGCACAGCAGACCTGTCATCTCTTAATATCAGGTTTCCCCTTACCTGAGTATACCTATCTTTGCTGATGTTCAGCAGGAAAATAGTTTCCTCTTAGTATAGGAAAAGCCTGTTTGCTCAGTAATGTGGAGGTTTCTGGTTCGCAGGTGTTTGTTCAACCAGATCCTGAATATCAAGCAGGTGGTCCTTCATCTGTCCCATTGCTGAGACGAGTCGGTCGAGAACCTGTGCCTGATTGGAGACCACATCATTGAGTGTTTCGATCGTTTCGTTCTGGTGTGCGATATGCATTTCCAGTTCGTCGACCCGTTCCTCAAGACTCTTACTCATAACTTATCCTAGAGCGTATCTCCTTGAAGAGCCAATCGGTTCGCAAAAGAGGATACGCATACAAATAACTGAAATGACCTAAGCCAAAGGCAAGTTGCTTCAGTAGGCGTCGTAGGGGCAGGGGTCTTCCAAAACCTCAAACTTGTCAAGTCTGGGGAATGCGGCAGCGCAATAAAAATTCAAAAACACGCAGGATACGGATGTTCTATGGTATCTCTTGTGGGTTTATCCCGTTCTTTTTTACAAGGCGCTATCGATATCTCGCAATATTACCTATCTGGCTAATTGCAATTTGTGTTGATTTCTGATGGTTATCCTATAGGTAAAGATTAGGAAGAAAACGAGAAGCCGTAAACGCAATGACAATTTGGTGATATAGTGTCGCCGTTATGGTAATGCCTTACGGCGACGTTAGGTAACGTCAATCAAGTTCTTCAATGTTAGGGGGATGCATGTCTGAGAGAAGAGAAGAAACGCTGAACCCTCTCGCGGAAGCGGAAAAAGAAACGGGTCACGCCGATCAGGAACTTTTTGGAATTGGCGATCTGGCTGAAGAGTTTGAGATCTCTACCCGATCCATCCGGTTTTATGAGAGTAAGGGTCTGATCTCACCTCAGCGCGTCAATGGTGTGCGTATCTATAACCGCAAAGACAGAGCGCGCCTGGCGTTGATCTTGCGCGGTAAGGCGATTGGTTCCTCTCTTTCCGAGATCAAACACTTCCTGGACCTTTATGGTCAGCACGGGGAAGGGCACCGCCAGCAGCTTGAGTACCTTGGATCTAGAACCGGGGAAGTGCTGAAAGAGCTGAGCGCGAGAAAAGAAGCGCTGGAAGTCACGATCTCCGAAATTCAGTCCATACATGACGAATGTATGGCTAAGCTTTCAGAAGAATAAAAACACTCCATAACCAGTTGGATAACAGGCTTGTGTGACACGCAAAACGCGTATCTGCAGGCCTGAACTCGTATAAGCTCCTGATAGTATTGTGCAAAAACTGTTTAAATAATCAAGTTCGATTCTAAAGTATAATTACGACACCGCAAATATGTGGTAAGAATACCTATGTAATTTCAGGTAAGTAAGAAGGAATAAAACAACCTGAGGATGCAGTTCTAGGTAGTCGTACCGATTAGACAGTGCTTCTGAAATTTTTAATTATTTCCGAAGTCAGAAACGAAACTTAATGTTCTAAAATCGACCATCGAAGAATTAATCGCATATGATTGTGCGATGTCGTTGATTTGGTTTGAGCTATGAGTGGGTAATCTCGTCGCGGAATTACGTGCAAGCCGAAATCGAAAAACCTGAAGAGTGTATCTCGCAGGGAAACCGCGTCATGCATCTTTATGTGGAGAAGACGGCCTTCCATCCTTCCGTTGCCGGAGTAGTCTCTCAAAGCCAAAATCCCTTAATAAACTGCAGCAATAAGCAGTGTTGAAGAACAACTGGAACAAGCAATAAAACGGAATGAGAATACCAATGTCCTTGAAAAAAAGCCTCTTGCTTGGTGGTAGCCTGTTCGCAGCAGCAGTTGTGGCTGGCCCTGTAATGGCAAAAACTCTCGTGTACTGTTCTGAAGGATCTCCGGAAGGCTTTACACCGTCTCTGTACACCGCAGGCACCACATTTGATGCAAGCTCGCGTCAGATCTACAACAAGCTGGTGGAGTTCAAGCCTGGCACAACCGAAGTTGCTCCGGCACTGGCTGAAAGCTGGGAAGTTTCTGAGGATGGCAAGGAATACACCTTCCACCTTCGCAAGGGTGTAAAATTCCACGACACAAAGTGGTTTACACCAACCCGTGATTTCAATGCCGATGACGTGATCTTCTCATTCGACCGTCAGGGCAACAAGGAAAACCCATATCATAACGTGTCTGGCGGTACCTACGAGTACTTTAACGCCATGGACATGCCTGACCTGATCGACAGCATTGAAAAGATTGACGACTACACTGTCAAATTCAAGCTGACCCGTCCAGAAGCACCAATGATTGCGAACCTGGCGATGGACTTCGCCTCCATCCAGTCTGCTGAATACGCAGACGCAATGGTGAACAGCAAGGACACATTTGATCAGAAGCCAGTTGGTACCGGTCCTTTCCAGCTCGTTGGCTACCAGAAAGACGCTCTGATCCGCTATAAAGCAAACCCTGATTACTGGAATGGCAAAGCGCCGCTCGACAATCTGGTCTTTGCAATCACACCAGATGCATCTGTGCGCTATCAAAAGCTTGCTGCAGGTGAATGTCAGGTGATGGCATATCCAAATCCGGCTGACCTGGATGCAATGTCCAAAGATCCAAACGTCACCCTTCTGCAGCAAGAAGGTCTGAATGTTGGCTACATGGCCTACAACACTCAGCAGGCACCGTTTGATAATCCAAAAGTGCGTAAAGCGCTGAACATGGCTATCAACAAGCAGGCTATTCTGGATGCTGTGTTCCAGGGCGTAGGTCAGATCGCGAAAAACCCGATCCCGCCGACAATGTGGTCCTACAACAACGAAATCGTTGATGACCCATATGATCCGGCAGCAGCAAAGGCAGCCTTGGAAGCAGAGGGCGTCAAAGATCTGACAATGAAGATCTGGGCGATGCCTGTTCAGCGTCCATACAACCCGAATGCACGTCGTATGGCTGAAGTCCTTCAGGCAGACTTCGCGAAAATCGGTGTTAAAGTCGAGATCGTCAGCTACGAGTGGGGCGAGTACCTTAAGCGTTCTTCTGACATCAATCGTGACGGCGCAGTTCTGCTGGGTTGGACTGGTGACAATGGTGACCCGGACAACTTCCTTGCAGTGCTGATGTCTTGCGATGCAGTGGGCGGTTCCAACCGTGCGCAGTGGTGTAATGATGAATTTAATGATCTTGTTGTACAAGCCAAACAGGTATCTGACGTAGATGAACGCACAAGACTTTATGAGGAAGCTCAGGTAGTATTCAAACGTGAGGCGCCTTGGGCAACTATTGCGCACTCTCTTGTCTCTGAGCCGATCAGTGTTCGTGTTGAAAACTACAAGATTGATCCGTTTGGTGGCCATTACTTCTATGGCGTAGATCTGAAGTAGAAATAATTTTCCGCTGGACAATTTGTATCCCGGCGATGTATTCGCCGGGATACTTTTTTGGAAAAGTCTTCCATACCGCAAGTGGTGGCTTGCGGATAAACAATCCTCTGATTGGTGTGACTGAAGTATGCTTCGTCTCATATTAAAAAAACTGGGTTTGCTCATCCCGACCTTTATCGGGGTTACTCTGACCTCGTTCTTCTTCATTCGCCTGCTGCCAGGCGATCCAATTCTGCTCTTGGCTGGCGAACGCGGTGTAAGCCCTGAGCGCTATCAAGAACTTATGGTGCAGTTCGGCTACAATGAACCGATCTGGCAACAGTATTTCACTTACTTGGGCAATTTGGTTCAAGGCGATCTTGGCGTATCTATCGTCACAAAACAGCCTGTTCTTCAGGAGTTTATGACGCTCTTTCCGGCAACGGTAGAGCTTGGCCTCTGTGCAATTCTGTTTGCAATCGTCGTCGGGCTTCCTGCTGGTATTATCGCAGCTGTAAAGCGCGGTAAGGCGCTGGACCACACTGTTATGACGACAGCGTTGGCCGGTTATTCCATGCCAATCTTTTGGTGGGGCCTGCTGCTGATCATCTTCTTCTCCGGCATTTTGGGGTGGACACCTGTTTCAGGTCGTATCTCTCTGTTGTACTGGATTGAGCCTGTTACAGGCTTCATGTTGATCGACACATTGCTCTCAGATGAGCCAGGTGCATTCACCTCGGCTGTAAGCCATCTGATTCTCCCAACCATCGTTCTGGGCACTATTCCACTGGCAGTTATTGCGCGTCAGACGCGCTCTGCCATGTTGGAAGTTCTGGATGAAGATTATGTGCGTACTGCACGTGCAAAAGGTCTCTCCAACTTCCGCGTGGTCGGCATTCATGCTCTGCGTAATGCGCTCATTCCGGTCATCACCATTATTGGTTTGCAGATCGGCGTGCTGTTTGGCGGCGCAATCCTGACAGAGAGCATCTTCTCCTGGCCGGGAATCGGCAAGTGGATGGTTGATAGTATTTTCCGTCGTGACTACCCGGTTGTGCAGGGCGGTCTTTTGATGATTGCTGCAATCGTCATGATCGTGAACCTGATTGTGGACCTGATGTACGGTCTGGTTAATCCGAAAATTCGGCATACGGAGTAAATCATGGCTGACGTGACACAAAATTCCGGACCGGATACCCGGTTTGAACTTATCGTCAATTTCTGGAGACATTTCCGCACCAACAAAGGGGCTGTTGCGGGTCTGATCTTCTTCCTGACGCTTGTTGTGATTGCTGTGGGAGCAGCTTTTATTGCACCTCATTCACCAATCGAGCAGTATCGCGATGCGCTGCTCCTGCCACCAGCATGGCAGGAAGGTGGAAGCTGGTCTTACGTTCTTGGCACAGATGCTGTGGGTCGTGACCTGCTGTCTCGCCTGATTTACGGCAGCCAGTTCTCGCTATTCATTGGTGTGGTGGTTGTATCTGTTGCGCTTGTTGTTGGTGTGTGTCTCGGTCTGGTGGCCGGTACGTTTGGTGGTTGGGTTGATACCATCATCATGCGTATCATGGACATCATTCTGGCATTCCCGTCCTTGCTGCTGGCCTTGGTGCTTGTTGCTATTCTCGGCCCATCGCTCCTCAACGCGATGATCGCGATCGCAATCGTGCAGCAGCCATACTATGTGCGTCTCACCCGAGCATCAGTGATGTCCGAAATGAGCCGTGAGTATGTGATGGCCGCGCGTGTTTCCGGTGTTGGTACTCTGCGTTTGATGTTCGTGACTGTGCTGCCAAACTGTATGGCTCCACTCATCGTGCAGGCAGCGCTTTCCTTCTCCACCGCGATCCTTGATGCAGCGGCTCTGGGCTTCCTCGGTATGGGTGCTCAGCCACCTCAGCCGGAATGGGGCACAATGCTTGCTGAATCTCGCGAGTTCATCCTGCGTGCGCCATGGGTTGTCACCTTCCCAGGTATTGCGATTTTAACCACAGTGCTGGCAATCAACTTGATCGGTGATGGCCTGCGTGATGCTCTCGATCCTAAACTGAAGAGGAGCTGACGATGGCCCTTCTTGAAATTGAAAACTTAACGGTTGAATTCGACACGGTTGATGGACGTTTCCGGGCTCTGGATGGCGTGAGCTATTCCGTTGACGCAGGTGAAGTTCTTGCTGTTGTTGGTGAAAGTGGATCTGGTAAATCTGTAGCCATGTTGGCTGTTATGGGCCTGCTGGCCAACAACGGTCATCTGTGGGCGGACAAGCTGGAGTTCGAAGGCTATGACCTTCTGACCATGTCTGCAAAAAAGCGCCGCGAGATCATTGGTAAAGACATTTCCATGATCTTCCAGGAGCCAATTGCAAGCTTGAATCCATGCTTCACTGTCGGTGCTCAGATTGATGAGACCCTCAAAGAGCACACCAAGCTTAGCAGAACTTCTCGAAGAGAAAGGGCTATTGAATTGCTCGACTCTGTTGGGATGCCTGAGTCCGCGAAGGCGCTGAAAAAATACCCGCACCAGATGTCTGGTGGTCAGTGTCAACGTGTGATGATTGCTATGGCGATTGCGTGTAAGCCAAAGCTGCTGATCGCTGATGAGCCAACAACTGCGCTCGACGTGACCATTCAAAAGCAGATCCTTGATCTGCTCCTTGATCTGCAGAAAGAAAGCGGCATGGGCCTGATCATGATCACTCATGACATGGCAGTGGTTGCTGAAACGGCTGACCGTGTGGTGGTTCAGTACAAAGGCAAGAAGATGGAAGAGTCAGATGTTCTCTCACTCTTTGAAAGCCCGAAGAGCCCGTACACCAAGGCTCTGCTTTCCGCGCTTCCTGAAAACGCAACAGGTGATCGTTTGCCAACGGTCTCTGATTTTCACCTCGGCGATGAAGGAGCTGCATAATGGCTGACGATATCATCCTCGAAGCGCGTAATCTGGTTCGCGAATATCGCACCAAAGAAGGTATCTTTGGAAAAGAGCATGTTAACCGTGCTCTGAAGGGCATCAGCTTTAGTCTGGAACGCGGCAAAACGCTTGCTGTGGTGGGAGAATCCGGCTGTGGCAAGTCCACACTGGCGCGTATCCTGACTTTGATCGATCCGGCAACTGCAGGCGAGCTCCGTATTGAGGGCAACCCGATCGATATCTCAAAGGAAAAGCTGTCCAAGGACATGCGTTCCAAGGTGCAGATCGTGTTCCAGAACCCGTATGGGTCTTTGAACCCGCGCCAGCGTGTTGGTGACGTTCTGACTGAACCTTTGATGATCAACACCACCATGTCTCCAGCCGAGCGCCGCGACAAGGCGATGGAAATGCTGGTCAAGGTCGGTCTTGGTCCTGAGCATTTCAACCGCTATCCGCACATGTTCTCTGGTGGTCAGCGTCAGCGTATTGCGATTGGTCGTGCACTGGTTCTCAACCCGTCACTCCTCATTCTTGATGAGCCTGTTTCAGCGTTGGATCTGTCCGTTCAGGCTCAGATCCTGAACTTGCTGGCAGATTTGCAGGATGAATTCAACCTGACTTACCTGTTCATTTCCCACGATTTGTCTGTAGTGCGCTACATCGCGGACAAGGTCATGGTGATGTATTATGGCGAAGTGGTTGAGTACGGCACGCGCGACGAAGTGTTTGGAAATCCTCAGCATGAGTATACACAGACACTGTTCAACGCGACGCCTCAGGCAGACATCGCTCACATCAAAGCGCGGCTTGCTGCTTCTCACTAAGCTGATTGTGTAGTTTGAAAAATAAAAGGGCGGTTCCCATCGGGGAGCCGCCCTTTGTCATTTCATTAACGATTTTCCCAATTCAGTGCAATGTTGAAACAATTTCTTTGAAAAATGCGCAATTAAGAGGAGATTTTACCGAGAATTACGTATAAGGTACTCCCGTTTGCAGCTGTTGCATATGGGGTGTGCTGGGGAGGACACGATGCAGCGGAGGGGGGCTTATTTTGTGCTCTATCCGCGCTATTTCTTCCTGAAATCATTCTGAACATGGCTTCTTCTTTGAGGAGAGGTTCGTAGGCTTGAGGTGAGCCTGCGGTGTGGCGCTGCAAAATCCTATGAGAAGAACTGCATCAAGCAGCTTCGATAAATGATCAAAGGCCTTGGCTTTTGCATTCACTTTAGGTGATTGGGGACACGAGAAATGAAAAAATCAATTCTTATGGGCAGTGTGTTGGCTGCAACAATGGCGTTTGCTGCACCAAGCATGGCCAAAACACTGGTATACTGCTCAGAAGGTTCTCCTGAGGGCTTCACACCAGCGCTCTACACAGCAGGCACAACATTTGATGCGTCTTCCCGCCAGATCTTCAACAAGCTGGTTGAATTTGAGCGCGGTACAACAAGCATCGCTCCGGCACTGGCTGAAAGCTGGGACGTATCTGAAGATGGTAAGGAATACACCTTCAAGCTGCGTAAGGGCGTAAAATTCCACACCACTAAAGACTTCACTCCAACGCGTGATTTCAACGCGGACGACGTGATCTTCTCCTTCGACCGTCAGGGCAACAAAGAAAACCCATATTTCAGCGTTTCCGGCGGTAATTACGAATACTTCAACGCCATGTCCATGCCTGATCTCATCAAAGAGATCGTGAAGGTAGACGACTACACTGTGAAGTTCGTTCTGACCCGTCCAGAAGCTCCAATGATCGCAAACCTTGCGATGGATTTTGCTTCCATTCACTCTGCTGAATACGCAGAGAAGATGATGGACAATCAGGATGCATTCGATCAGAACCCTGTTGGCACCGGCCCATTCCAGCTGGTTGGTTATCAGAAAGATGCGTTGATCCGCTATAAAGCAAACCCGGACTACTGGGCTGGCAAAGCACCAATCGACAATCTGGTATTCGCGATCACTCCTGATGCGTCCGTGCGCTATCAGAAGCTGAAAGCTGGCGAATGTCACGTAATGCCTTATCCAAACCCAGCTGACATTGCAGCAATGAAGGATGATCCATCGATCAACCTCATGCAGCAGGAAGGCCTGAACGTTGGGTATCTGGCTTACAACACCAAGGTTGCACCGTTTGACAACGTGAAGGTCCGTAAGGCTCTGAACATGGCTGTCAACAAGCAGGCAATTCTGGACGCAGTGTTCCAGGGTGCAGGTAAAGTGGCATCCAACCCAATCCCACCAACTATCTGGTCTTACAACGCTGACCTTCAGGATGACAAGTACGATCCGGTTGCTGCAAAAGCTGCTCTGGAAGCGGAAGGCGTTAAAGATCTGAAGATGAAGATCTGGGCGATGCCTGTTCAGCGTCCTTACAACCCGAACGCACGTCGTATGGCTGAAGTTATTCAGGGCGACTTCGCAAAGGCTGGTGTTGACGTTGAGATCGTTTCCTACGAGTGGGGTGAGTACCTGAAGCGCTCTAAAGAGGTAGACCGTGACGGTGCTGTTCTTCTGGGCTGGACTGGTGACAATGGTGACCCGGACAACTTCCTTGCAGTTCTTCTTGGCTGTGACGGCGTTGGTGGTTCAAACCGCGCTCAATGGTGTAACGCTGAGTTTGAAGACCTGATCCAAAAAGCGAAAGTAACTGCAGACGTTGCTGAGCGTACCAAGCTCTATGAGCAGGCACAGGTGGTCTTCAAGCGTGAAGCTCCATGGGCAACCATCGCTCACTCTGTTGTTTCTGAGCCAGTTTCTGTGAAGGTCGAAAACTACAAGATCGATCCATTCGGTGGTCACATCTTCTACGGCGTTGACCTGAAGTAATTCAGAGTTCTCTCTGGAATGCGAAAAGCCCCGGCCATGTGCTGGGGCTTTTTTGTTTTTGTATGCGGGTGTGTAAAAACTTATCCCCCTGGCTCAAAACCATGCCCATACTAAGCGCATGCCTACGTAACGGGCTGCTGGCGGAGCGACCGTCAGTTTGTCGTAGGTTGGGCGGGGCTATTGGAAGACGTAACGCACCTTTCAGTGGTCCGGTGAACCGAACTTCAAACGTGACCGCATGGTTTGAGGGGAAGGGCCCAGGACTATAGGGTATCACGCGGTGATAGATGCGATGTACCGGCAGTAAAACCTGCTTTTGCAGATGCGTTTGTCAAAGACAGGGGAACTGTTCGGGCATGGAAACGTGTCTGGGTAAGCCATTGTCTTTTCAGGAAACTGACTATCGTGCCTTATAGGCAAAAGAGGCGACGTTGTTCATTATAAGAAAGCCCGGGCAAGGCGTGTAGCCAATGCCGAAGAAACATTACTAACAAACAGCGCAGGTATTGCCTGCCGCCTTGCTCATCCCGGCTTCCGGGAATTCTGTTCCAACACTGCATGGAAGGCCATGCGGTGCTTTAAGTGCTTGTTTATCTGCCAAGAAATCAGTGACTAGTTCCAATTACCAGATGGATTGCCCCGCACGGCTTAAAGTAGCATCAGTCCCATACATATAGATAATGGGCTGGGAGAGCGTGAGCTGATGGACAATTATTTAAAAGAGTTCCCGAACAAAGAAGGCTACTTCGGTGAGTATGGGGGTGCATTCCTGCCGCCTGAGCTGGTGCCTCAGTTCGAAGAGATCGCGAAAGCCTACGAAAAGATCTCTGGCGATGCCTCCTACATCAATGAGCTGCGCTACATCCGCAAGCACTTTCAGGGCCGCCCAACCCCCATCTCGCATGCACGCAACCTGTCCAACCGGATTGGCTCAGGCGCGAACATTTACTTAAAGCGGGAAGACCTGAACCACTCCGGCGCCCACAAACTCAATCACTGCATGGCAGAAGCACTTCTGGCAAAACATATGGGCAAGAAGAAGCTCATTGCAGAAACCGGGGCAGGCCAGCACGGCGTGGCCTTAGCAACAGCTGCAGCTTACTTTGAGCTAGACTGCGAAATTCACATGGGTGAAGTGGACATCGAGAAAGAGCATCCAAATGTCGTCCGCATGCAGTTATTGGGTGCAAAGCTCGTACCGGTTGGTTTCGGCGGTCGCACGCTGAAAGAGGCAGTGGACTCTGCGTTCACATCCTATCTGGAGCAGGCCGATGAGGCGCTGTTCGCAATCGGCTCTGTGGTAGGCCCGCACCCATTCCCGCGTATGGTACGTGACTTCCAGCAGATCGTAGGCATCGAGGCCCGTGAGCAGTTTACCGAGATGACCGGCAATCTGCCAGACCATGCTGTGGCATGTGTTGGTGGCGGCTCAAACGCAATGGGCCTCTTCTCTGGCTTCATTCAGGATAAGTCAGTCAAGTTGCATGGTGTCGAGCCAATGGGCAAAGGGCCTGAGCTTGGACAGCACGCAGCAACCATGACGTTCGGCAAGCCGGGCATGCTCCATGGTTTCAAGTGCCGTGTTCTGGAAGATGAAGCAGGCAACCCTGCGCCAGTGCATTCAATTGCCTCTGGTTTGGACTACCCAGGTGTCGGACCTGAACACTCCTACCTGCATGATATCGGTAAGGTGCACTACAGCTCAGCGACCGATGATGAGACCCTGCAAGCCTTCTGGGCACTCTCGCGTTATGAGGGGATCATTCCTGCACTGGAAAGCTCTCACGCAGTCGCATATGCGATGAAGCTCGCCAAGGAGTGTCCGGGAGAGACAATCCTCGTCAATCTGTCGGGGCGTGGTGATAAGGATCTGGATTATGTCGCCGACAACTTCGGTACAGGCGAAGATCTGAAGATATAAGAAGGACAGAGAAGGGGGCTCGGCTCCCTTTCTTAACACGGATCGAATAGTTTAATCAGGCGTTCCGATTTCGGATCGCGACAAAAGAAGTGTAAGAAACGCCGCCTGCGCCCGAGATAAAGGCTGCAACATCACGTGCCGGGCCGCCATACATCACGGTTTGGAAAACAACCACGAAAAAGAACAGCATCACAGACGCTGCAAAAGTCTTGCCGATAAACAAAAATATCCGGTTCATAGACGTGGTCCTGATCTTTAAAACTGCCCAAATTTCAGAAGCCCATCTTAGAAAAACTGTTTCAGACTTTCAAAGAATTTCTGCTTCAAAACAAAGAGTTGTGATGTGCACCACGAAAACGCCAAGGCACAACATGTTTCTAAACCCTCTGGGGCAATATGGGGAGGCAGAGTGTATGTACAAGGAAAACAACGGAAGAAAATAAAAAAGCCTCCGCGAATAATCGGGAGACTGAAAGCCTTCATAAGAAGGAATGGTGGGCGATGAGAGACTCGAACTCCCGACATCTTCGGTGTAAACGAAGCGCTCTACCAACTGAGCTAATCGCCCCCGCAGGGTGGTACGCCGTGTGGCGTGAGGAGGTGTTTAGGGCCTTTGACGGGTTCTCGCAAGCCCCTGAAGAAACTTTTCCCAAAAGAATTCCAAATATATCGCAGGAGGCGGTCCTGTTGATACCAATGACTTCGCATTACTTATATTTTTCAGAGGGTTGAGCTTGGTGATAACTTGCATAAGGCATGTTACTCACACTTAGGAGTTGTTTACGTGTCGAACGACGAACAAAGAACAGCTTCGCCACATAAAGCCGATACGCAGTGAACAGAGCAAGTGAACCGCTAAGACCAATCAAAATGAGATCAGGCGTCTTGGAACCAAGTACTGGTGCAAGGATACTGATGAGTGTTGGACCTGCAACACTGCCCGCAGCCCAGATGAAAAGCAGATAGGTCGACAACGCAACACTGCTCTCCGGTTTCCGTTCAAATGCGTGTGCCACGCAGATGGATTGCAGCGGGAAGGAGAGACCTCCAAGAACAACCAGCACCAGACCCAGCATGCTCAGCAGATGATAATTACGCAGGAAGCCAGAGTTCCAGCCAGTGAACGGATCAGCAATCAGGAAGGTAACCATGATGACGGTGATCAGTGCAGAAGAACCAAGAATGAGCCATCTGCGATCCATGCGGTCAGCAAGAGAGCCAAACGGCCATTGGAACATCAGGCGGCCAATATAGATCATCGCAATCATAAGAGCTGTGGTGCTGCCTCCAACCCCGGCCTTGGACAGGGAGTAGGGCACAATCGTCAAAAGACTGGTGACAATAGCACCGGAAGCAAAAGCACCCAGCACAGCCACAGGAGACTGAGCCCAAATCTCTTTGAACTTAATGCGCTTGGCTTTGTATGTGCGTGGTGGCACAGAGCGGGTCATGCAGAGCAATACAACAGCTGCAAGCAGTACAGCGCTGAGCAGTTCCAGCATTTGCAAAGGAACCTCGGTGAATTTGGCAACGAAAATCTGTGAGAGAATGGCCATTGCACCAATCACAATGGAGTTCACAGATAAAATACGCCCACGAACTTCGTCTTTGATAGACTCATTCAGCCATGCATCAGCTGTGGCAAACAAAACCGCAAATGCCGCCCCCATGAAGAACCGGAGTACAGTCCAGAAAATGATGCTCTCTGTGTTCTTGAAAAGCAAAACGAGAAGAGCTGTCAAACCAGCAGCGCCAGCAAAGGCTCTGATGTGTCCGATCCGGTTGATCATGCGCACACCACGCATACACCCAACCATAAAACCAAGAGAGTAAGCCCCTGCCACAAGGCCAGCTTGAGAGGCAGAGCCGCCAATGCTGGCGATCTGAAGCGGCAAGCTTGTTAGCAAAGCAGAGCTCGCCAGTTGCGCAAGCGCACTAGCCAGAATGATCGCAAACAGCGAAACGAGTGAAGCTTTAACCATGCAGCCATTGACCTGCACCTGATGTGGCGCAGTGTTCCCGTGTTGATGTTCATTTACTGGAAAACAGAGCTTTCCGATTGACTGAATGTTTCGCAGGGGAATGTGACTGCATTGAGCGAAAAATCGAACCAAGCAGTGATTTATTGATGGGATTTACGTGGGGGAATTGAGACGGATTTGCGGCTGTAAACAAAACTGCCGCCCACTGAACAAACAGGGGCGGCAGAGTATCTTGTATCTATATCAGAGAGTTAGGTCGGTGCGTTCTCAGCACTCAACTCTTTGACTGCCGCTTCCAGCTGATTGTAGTGAGAAATCACCACATCAGGCCCCAGTTCGCGGACAGGAATGTCTGTGTAACCGAAATCCACCGCGATCACGGGCAGGCCAGCGTTACGTGCAGCGCTGATGTCAGCCTTGGAATCGCCAATGAAAATGGAGCCTGCGCGGGAGCCACCGGCAATGTCGATTGCACCAAAGACTGGCATCGCATCCGGCTTGTTCTTGGAGAAGGTGTCTCCGCCCACAACAGCGTCAAACAGGTGTTCCATGTCCATGGCACGAACCAGCGGTTTAGCCAGTTTTTCCAGTTTGTTTGTGCAGATAGCTGTTTTCCAGCCAACAGCTCTCAGCCGCGCAACTGTTTCCAGCGCCTGCGGAAAAGCATGGGTCTTATCTGCAATATGAGTCTCGTAGTAGCGAATAAACTTAGCAAGCAATGGTTCCAGAACTTCATCTGTCACTTCAATCTTGCTCGCCTCGAGCCCACGGCTCATCAGCACTTTCACGCCAGCGCCGACCATTTTCCTGACCCGTTCAGGCTCAATGGCTTCAAACCCGGCTTCTACCAAAACATGATTCATCGACGCTGTGAGGTCTCCCATGGTCTCCAGGAGAGTACCGTCTAGGTCGAAAACCAGAACTGGTGTTGTCATACTTAAGCTCGTTTCTGTTGAGAAAATCCGCGCCACACTACCGAAATTCACCGTGAAGTCAATTTGCGAGGAAAACCTATAGTGTGTTGGGTGGATTGCTGCTTGGCGGGACACACACCTCATGGTAATCAGCAGGAGTTATGTCACAGTAGACCCAAGCGCAATAACTAGGCAGAATTGTTCTTGTCTGTGAACGTTTCCGAACAAGCTTTGGGTCCGGGGAAGAGAAATTAGTCAGATGGCAATGAGTTTGAAGGCGCAGGCCGCAGCTGCAGCACTCAAGGAAGTTAAGCCCGGCATGAAGCTGGGGATAGGTTCTGGATCAACAGTCAATGAACTGATCCGCCTTCTGGCAGAGATGGTGAAGGATGGCTTTGAGATCATCGGCGTGCCAGCCTCATCTTATTCCCAAGCTCTTTGCGACGAGCTTGGAGTGCCGTTGACCACACTGGATGAAACGCCAGTGCTGGATCTGGTTATTGATGGGGCGGACGAAATTGATCCGCAGCTGAACCTTATCAAAGGCGGCGGCGCAGCGCTGCTTCGTGAAAAAATAATTGCGGCTGCTTCCGGAAGCATGCTTGTGATTGCTGATGAGAGCAAAATTGTTGATACCCTCGGAAAGTTCCCGCTTCCCGTGGAGGTTGTTCCGTTCGGGCTTGAGGCCACTCGCCAGATGATGCAAAACAGCTTGGACGCTGAGGGGCTGCAAGGTGAGATGATCCTGCGTATGGCAGGGGAAAAGCCACTTGTAACCGATAACGGCAACTACATTCTTGATTGCCACCTACAGGCAATCAGCAATCCGAAGTCACTAGCAAAACGCCTGGAGGTTATTCCAGGTGTCGTTGAGCACGGGTTGTTTATTGATATGGCAGTGCGGGCCTATGTTGCCGGTACTGATGAAATTCGTGTCTTGGAACCTTAAGCTGTCCCGACAGTCATTTTAGGACAGCTGATTAAAATATAGGGGAGCCATTTTATGCTCGCTAAGTTCAAGTCTGCAGCAATTGCAGGTGTTGCATCACTGGTTGTTGCTGGTGTGCTGATTTCCAGCCCGGTTATGGCTCAGGACAATTCTATTTCTGAAAGCCACATCGAAGCTGCAAAAGCGGCTGTTCGTGCAACAAAATCCATCGAGAACTTCGATAACATCCTTCCAGATGTTGCAGAGCGTACTCGTACCCTGTTTATTCGTTCCAACCCGGCAATGAGTGCTGAGATCGACATCGCTGTGAATGAGGCTGCTGTTGAACTTATCCCGCGCCGTCAGGAGCTGGATCGTGTGATCTACGAAGTTTGGGCTCGTCGCTTCTCTGAAGAGCAGCTCAATGAAATCGCAACCTTCTACAACTCCGACACCGGTAAGCGTCTTGCTGACCTGTCGGGTACGCTATCTGCATTGACGATCGGTGCTGCAAAGCAGTGGAGTGATGCAGTCAGCACCGATATGGTTGCAATTTCACGGAAGAAACTTGCTGAAATGGCTGCTCAATAAGCGATCACGAAATCGCAATCCAAAATGAACAGTTAGATCAGATACGCCCCTTGAAATTTGGGCGTATCTGGCCCAAATCTGAGCCTACGTTTTTATAAGACAAGACCTTAGAGCGTAACGAAACGTCGTTGCATAAGGTTTATTGCAAACGAAAGTGGGCTGTAATGACTAATTTCGACTACGATCTCTTTGTTATTGGGGCCGGTTCTGGCGGCGTACGTGCAGCGCGCATCGCAGCAACCCATGGCGCCCGTGTCGGTATTGCTGAAGAATTTCGCTATGGCGGGACCTGCGTTATCCGCGGCTGTGTTCCCAAAAAACTCTTTGTTTATGCATCGAAATTCACCGAGGAATTCGCAAACGCGGACGGGTATGGCTGGAGCCTGAACGGCACGCCAACCTTCGACTTTGATAAGCTTGTCGAGAATAAAGACAAGGAAATCACCCGTCTGGAAGGCATTTATCGCCGCAACCTGGATAAGTCCGGCGTTGAACTGCACGACAGCCGCGCAGTGATTGAAGGCCCGAATACTGTTCGCTTGCTATCAACTGATCAAGTCATCACAGCTGAACGTATCCTTGTAGCTGTTGGCGCAACGCCGAACGTTGATGCAGGTCTTGTCGGCTGCGAGCATACCATCACATCCAATGAAGCATTCCACCTTTCCGAGTTCCCGAAGCGAACCATTGTTGTCGGTGGCGGTTACATCGCTGTCGAGTTCGCTGGCATCTTCAACGGCATGGGATCTGAGACCACGCTTTTGTATCGCGGTGAAGAAATCCTGCGTGGTTTCGATATGGACGTGCGTACCGGTCTGCATGAGCAGATGGTAGAAAAAGGTATCACCGTCAAAACCAAGTCCACCATTGCATCCATTGAGAAGCATGAGGGCGGTCTGACAGTGACCACCCACGCCGGCGAAGTGATTGAAGCCGATCAGGTGCTTTATGCGATCGGTCGCCGCCCGAACACAGCAGGCCTCGGTCTTGAAGAAGCTGGCGTTGAACTCGACAAAGCAGGTGCAATTGTCGTTACTCCGCAGAGCCAGAGCTCTGTGCTAAGTATCTTTGCTGTGGGCGATGTCACCAACCGTGCCAACTTGACGCCAGTTGCGATCCGTGAAGGCCATGCCTTTGCAGACAGCACCTATGGTGGCAACGAGTGGCATGTCGATCACTCTATGATCCCGACCGCAGTCTTCTCTCAGCCTGAGATTGGTACGGCAGGTCTGACGCAGGAAGAAGCTGAGGCGCGCTTCGACAACATCGATATCTATTCCTCATCCTTCCGTCCGATGAAGAACACCCTTTCTGGCAAACCTGGCAAGATGTTCCTTAAGATGCTGGTGGATGCGGATACCGACAAAATCCTCGGCATTCACATCATGGGTCCAGACTCTGGCGAACTTATCCAGATCATCGGCGTGACCCTGTCCATGGGCGCCACCAAGTCGGACTACGACCGTACCATTGCGGTGCATCCGACTGCTGCAGAAGAATTGGTGACAATGCGCGAACCATCTGAGCGTATCCGCAAGAATTAAACTTTAGTTGACTTCCAAAGAACCGCTGGCCTTTGCTAGCGGTTCTTTTTTGTCCTGCATCTGGAGCAGGGCATCTTTCTCGTTTTGATAGGAATACTCGTGACTGACCTCACACAGGACCAGATTTGCTATTTTGGTTATGGCTCACTCGTAAATGAAGAAACATTGCCCGCAGGCACGACTGTGGTTGCTGGACAGCTGAGTGGCTGGAAGCGGGAATGGCGTGGCTGCTCCAAAGGCAAAGAAGGCAATGGCCGCATGTCAGGCGTTGGTGTCTGCGCATTGGGTGTCCGTCGTGAAGAGGGCTCTGTCATTCGTGGTGCGATTGTGCTTGATACAAAAGCAAACCTGCCTGCGCTGGATAAACGTGAATGGCATTATAACCGCAAATCCCTCAGTGATGATAGTTTCGTGCCCGATTGTGGCAGGCAGATGCCATCAGACACGTTCCTTTATCAGGTGCAGGATCAGTACGCGCACTGGGGCAATGACGAGCACCCAATCCTGCAAAGCTATGTTGACTGCGTCATGGCTGGATTCCATCGCCTGTGGGGTCGTGAAGGTTTATTGCACTTCATGGAAACCACGGACGGCTGGGATCGTGTACCAATTCTAAATGATCGCGCAGAGCCGTTTTATCCGCGTGCTATTGTTCTGTCCAAAGAACTTGCGGGCACGATTGACGATCTGCTGAAATCTGTGAATGCTCAATATTTAAATCGCTGAAATTAGGTTCATGGTTCGCGAGTGTGAACGCTTCATGTATCTTTACACAAGTGTTCATCTGCGATCTTGAAGGGTGCTTTGAAATAATTATCTATCAAGATCTAATTTATTAGAACATAGTAGCTCTAAAGCAGATTGGTTTGATGGATTCTCATAGGGCCTGATTTTTTTGAGGTATCCTCAACCTACAGCGATAAAACAACGTATACGTCCCCCTAGTCAGATAAACGGGCTGCGTGTATAAGCCTTTCTGGGCTTTTGTCTCATGATGAGAACAGCTCAAAGAATTAACGCTGCCAAAGAGAGGCGCATAGGGCGCGCTGGCAGCATTCCGTATTGATGGAGTTTTAAAATGGCGGACAAATGGACACCGGATTCCTGGCGATCAAAACCGATCGTGCAGGTACCGGACTATCCAGATAAGGAAGCAGTGGCAGACGTTGAAAGTCGCCTAGCAACTTATCCGCCGCTCGTGTTTGCAGGTGAGGCGCGCAAGTTGAAAGCGCAGCTCGCTGATGTTGCCGAGGGGCGTGGATTCCTCTTGCAAGGTGGTGATTGTGCGGAGAGCTTTGCAGAGCATCACGCTGATCACATTCGCGACTTTTTTAGAGCATTCCTGCAAATGGCCGTGGCGCTCACTTATGGTGCGCAGCAGCCAGTTGTAAAAGTGGGCCGTATTGCTGGTCAGTTTGCAAAACCGCGTTCTTCCAATATTGAGAAGAAGGGCGATATTGAACTGCCAAGCTACCGTGGTGACATCATCAACGGTATCGAGTTCAACGAAGACTCTCGTATTCCAGACCCTGAGCGTCAGGTGAAAGCCTACCGTCAGTCTGCTGCGACGTTGAACCTGATCCGTGCGTTCGCGCAAGGTGGCTTTGCCAATCTGGATCACGTCCATCAGTGGATGCTCGGCTTCGTAAAAGACAGCCCGCAGGCACATCGTTATCAGGAAATGGCCGATCGTATTTCCGACGCTGTCTCCTTCATGCGTGCTTGCGGTGTTGATCCCGACAATACACCACAGCTGCGTTCCACCGATTTCTTCACCAGCCATGAAGCATTGCTTCTGGGCTACGAGGAAGCGCTGACACGCATCGATTCCACCACTGGCGAATGTTACGCAACATCCGGCCATATGCTCTGGATCGGTGATCGTACGCGTCAGTTGGATCATGCACATGTTGAATTCTTCCGTGGCATCAAGAACCCGATTGGCCTCAAATGTGGTCCATCTCTTGATCCTGAAGAGCTGATCAAGCTGATCGACGTTCTGAACCCTGAAAACGAAGCTGGTCGTCTGACACTGATCACCCGTTTCGGCCAGGACAAGGTGTTCGAACATCTTCCAGCTATGGTACGTGCTGTTGAGCGTGAGGGTAAGAAAGTTGTTTGGTCTTGTGACCCGATGCACGGAAATACCATCACTGCAAATGGATACAAAACACGTCCGTTTGAGCGTATTCTGCGTGAAGTAGAAGCATTCTTCGCGGTACACCGCGCTGAAGGCACTCATGCAGGTGGTGTTCACGTCGAAATGACTGGCCGTAATGTGACCGAATGTACCGGTGGTGCACGCGCACTGTCCGCAGAACAACTCGGTGATCGTTACCACACCCATTGCGATCCTCGCCTCAATGCGGATCAGGCTCTGGAGCTGGCGTTCAAAATCGCAGAGAACCTCAGAAAAGAATCTGATACACGCCTTGCAGTGAACACTTAACTCTATCTAGAGTATCATATGATGATCAGGGGTTGCACATTGTGCAGCCCCTCTTTTTTTGATAAATATTTATATGCGAAGCACATAGAAAATTGGAACTATGTGCCTCCTGCCTTTCGCTGCCCGATGTTTTTCTAGGTTTTTTCGCCCTCAGGGAGAGTTTGTTGCTTCAGAGCGATTCTTTGTTGTCTGGCTATTCAATCCTTATTGTGGATGACAACAACTACATGCGTTCCATCTTGCGCACTATGATCTCCGGCTTTGGCGTGCGTTCCATCTACGAAGCAGGCGACGGGGCCGACGCGATCGCAATTCTGCTCGATCGCAGGCCTGATATTGTGCTGTGCGACTGGATCATGCACCCGATTGATGGCAATGACTTCCTCCGTATTCTCAGGCAGGACGAAGATTCTGAAATTGCCAAGACCCCGGTAATCGTCATCACGGCTGATTCCCGCCGTTCCGTTGTTGTGGCGGCGCGCAATGCTGGCGTAAATTACTTCCTTGCCAAACCAATCGCGCCCGCAATTCTGTATGATCGCCTGAAGGCCATCGTGATGCAGGGGGATGAGCCTATTCAGGCCAGGGACATGGCACAGATGCCAATGGGTACAAGGTTGCAACAGCATCTGGACCTCATGGCGAAGGCGAAAGATTCTGGGCAGGTGAAGAAGAAGTCGTCAGATTGATTTTCACCCTGTGAATCCTTTCCTCAACCGTCAACTATGTGATGGATCGACTTTTCTCTGCTACAAAAACGCGGTACACGAGAATCAAAGCTATTAAAGCTCGAAGCAAACAGGGCCACCCCTTCCATCCACTAAAGCCTTTGAAGTTTATATGATGATTAAAGACCAGTTCCGTTTGGCCGTCGTACAGGCCAACCCTTGCCTTGGTGATATCTCCGGTAATGCTGAGAAAGTGCGTCATCACCGAAAGCTAGCCGCCGAACAAGGCGCTGATCTGGTTTTGTATTCTGAGCTGTTTCTGGCTGGTTATCCGCCAGAGGATCTGGTCTTGAAGCCAGCCTTCGTAGCTGCCTGTAAGCGTGAACTGGAAGGCTTGGCCAAAGAAACGGCTGATGGTGGTCCCGCACTGCTCGTTGGCCTCCCATGGGCCGAAGAGGATAAGCTCTACAACGCCGTCGCACTGCTCGACAACGGCAACATTGAGGGCCTGCGTTACAAGGTCGATCTGCCAAACTATGGCGTTTTCGATGAAAAGCGTGTCTTTGATGCTGGGCCCAATCCGGGGCCGATGAATTTCCGTGGTATACGCATTGGCGTTCCGATTTGTGAAGACACATGGTCCGATGAGGTTTGCGAATGTCTGGAAGAGACAGGCGCTGAAATTCTGCTGGTTCCAAATGCTTCGCCATACAACCGCGATAAAATTGATGAGCGCATGCAGATCATGCTCTCTCGTGTTGTCGAAACGGGCCTTCCGCTCGTGTATTGCAATCAGGTTGGTGGTCAGGATGAGCTCGTGTTTGATGGCGCATCCTTCGCCCTCAATCATGATCGCTCATTGGTGATGCAACTCGGTCAATTCACCGAGGAAACAGATTACCTCGACTTCAATAAAGATGCAGAAGGTCTGTGGTTCGCAAAACCAACTCGCATCGTTCCAATGCCAGATACACAGGAAGCAGACTGGCTTGCGTGTGTCCTTGGCCTCAAAGACTACGTGAATAAAAACGGCTTCCCGGGCGTTGTACTTGGCCTGTCCGGCGGTATTGATAGTGCGATCTGTGCGGCCATGGCCGTTGACGCTCTGGGCGCTGATCGTGTTCACTGCATCATGCTACCATACCGCTACACCTCCGAGGAAAGCATCAAGGACGCCAAGGCCTGCGCGGATGCACTTGGGGTGAAGTACGATACCATTCCAATCGCAGAGCCTGTCGAGGGCTTCCAGCAGACGCTGGCTGGCGTATTTGCCGGCACTGAGAGCGGTATCACCGAGGAAAATCTCCAGTCCCGTTCTCGCGGTGTCATCCTTATGGCTGTTTCCAACAAATTCGGCTCCATGGTTGTGACCACCGGCAACAAGTCAGAAATGTCTGTCGGCTACGCCACCCTTTATGGGGATATGAATGGCGGCTTCAACCCGATCAAGGATCTTTACAAGACCGAGGTTTATCGTCTGTCTGACTGGCGCAACAAAAACCATCCGGCAGGTGTTATGGGGCCGGCGGGTGAGGTGATCCCGAACAACATCATCGTCAAAGCGCCAACAGCTGAGCTGCGTGAAAATCAGACCGATCAGGACAGCTTGCCAGAGTACGATGTTCTGGATGACATCCTGCATTGTCTCGTTGAAAAAGAGTTGAGCCTTGACGAGATCGCCAAGCGCGGCCACTCTGTAGGAACCATCCATCGAGTCGAACACCTTCTTTACATCGCAGAGTACAAGCGTCGTCAGGCTGCGCCGGGTGTTAAAATCACACTAAAGAACTTTGGGCGCGATCGTCGCTACCCAATCACCAACCGTTTCCGGGATCGAACCTAGAACCACACGCGGCTTGAGATCTTACTTTAAGAACAAGCAAGCCGCGCTCTGGACTTGATCTCTGGTGCTCAGGCAAGCATCACGCCTTGCCTGAATCACTTTCTACGCTTTTTAGGTTAAGTCTATGACTTTCTTCCAATTTCTCCAGCGCAACCTGCGCTGGGTCGCGGGCGGGTTTCTGCTCGGGTTTGGCTCCAGCTTTGGTCAAACCTTCTTCATCGCGCAATTTTCCTCCCAGATCCGTGAGACCTATAGCCTCTCTCACGGTGATTTCGGCTCAATTTACATGTTCGCGACACTGGCAAGTGCTGCAACGCTCATCTACTTGGGCAGGATAGTCGATTATTATCGCCCTGTGGTCGTCGGGTGTGCTGCAATTATTATTCTTGCCGGATTCAGTTTCTTAATGAGCTGGCATAACTCCATCATATTACTTGCAATTTGCCTCTATGGCCTACGCCTGTTCGGGCAGGGCATGCTCCCCCATACTTCGCAGACAGCCATGTCGCGCTGGTTTCATGGCTCCAGAGGGAAGGCACTCAGCCTGGCCTCCTTTGGCAACATGGCAGGCGAAGCGCTTTTGCCATTGGCCGCTGTCTCGCTCATGGTCGCATTCTCATGGCGGGATCTTTGGTCCGTTGCGGGCATAACGCTTCTCGTCTTCTTCCTTCCTCTGGCTTATCTGACCCTCAAGAAAGACCGGACACCGGAAAACCCGCTTGAGTCTTCAGGCTCAAATGGTCCTGCTGTGAGCTGGACCAGAAAGCAGGTGATGTCTGACTGGCGGTTCTGGGTGGTTATGACAGCCGTGCTCGCTGTGCCGTTTCTTGTCACGGGCCTCATGTTCCATCAGGTCCACTTCATGGAAGCAAAGGGCTGGGCACGGACTGTGATCCCATCCTATCTGCCACTCTATGCAGCGGCTGGTGCTGTGTTCTCTATGACTGCTGGTATGTTGATTGACCGTTTCTCTGCCGTCTCATTGCTCCCGCTTTCTGTTATTCCTCTTGGTGTGAGTGTGCTCGTGTTTGCCTTTGGCGGCGAAGAGTACTTTGTGCCGATTGCGATGATCATCCTCGCCATAACCGTTGGCTCCTGGGGGGCGATTGCCTCTGCTGTTCTGGCCGAACTTTATGGAACAGCTCATCTGGGGTCCATCCGTGCAGTATATTCCGCCATGATGGTCTTCGCCTCCGCGCTGGCTCCCGGACTGATGGGCGTTCTGCTGGATAACGGTATTGAGCTGGACACTCAGTTTGCATTCTCCAGCCTCTATTGCTTCGGCCTGGGCCTGGTTTTGTTTGCCGTAAAGCCGCAGCTGATGCTGGTTCGTTCTCCAGCTTGAATTCAGCAAAAGCCGGTAACTGAACCTAAAACCCGAGATATTCCGTAGGTATCGGAGATTGGCTGGTTGACCCGTACCAGCCAACGCGATACCCGAGTGTCAAACTTGTTTATTGATGAGAAGGCTCAGCCATGAGTGTTACTGTTCGCTTCGCGCCATCTCCGACTGGCCACATCCATATCGGCAATGTGCGCCCGGCGCTTTTCAACTATCTCTTTGCTAAAAAGCAGGGCGGCAATTTCGTTCTGCGCTATGACGATACCGACGTGCAACGCTCCAAAGAAGAGTATGCAGTGGGCATTGCCGAAGATCTGAAGTGGCTGGGTATCAACCCTGATCGCGTGGAAAAACAATCCGAGCGGTTTGCATTGTATGATGTAGCAGCTGCCAAGCTGAAAGACGCAGGCCTCCTGTACCCATGCTACGAGACGCCGGAAGAGCTGGAACGCCGCCGTAACCGTGCACGTGCTCTGGGCCGTCCTCCTGTTTACGATCGTGCTGGCCTGAAGCTCACGGATGAGCAGATCGCTGAATATGAAGCAGAAGGCCGCAAACCACACTGGCGCTTCAAACTGCCAAACCATGCAGAAAATGATGCATTCTCCACTGTCAGAACAGAAGTGCACTGGGATGATGTGATCCGTGGTCGTCAGACCGTTGATCTTGCCTCCCTGTCTGATCCTGTGCTGATCCGTGCAGATGGAACCTACCTCTACACGCTGCCATCCATCGTGGATGATGCGGATATGGGCATCACGCACGTCATTCGCGGGGAAGACCACATTGCCAATACTGGTGTTCAGATTGCCATATTCCAGGCATTGGGGGCACAAGTTCCTGAGTTTGGTCACCACAACCTGCTGACCACTGCCTCAGGTGAGGGGCTCTCCAAACGCTCTGGCGCCCTGTCTATCCGCTCACTGCGGGAAGAGGGCTATGAGCCAATGGCAGTCTGCTCCCTTGCAGTGCTGACAGGCACCAGCCACGCAGTTGAACCTGCTCCAACCATGGAAGCTCTGGCAGACATGCTCGACTTCTCTGGCATCTCCAAGTCAGCTGCAAAGTTTGACCCGGAAGATGTGGGTCACCTGACTGCAAAACTCGTCCATGCCATGAGCTTTGCTGATGTCGCCGACCGCCTGAAAGCAGATGGCGTTGAAGGGGATGACGCGTTCTGGGCAGCCGTTAAAGAGAATTGCTCCACCGTAAGCGATGCGAAAAAATGGTGGGAGCTGATCGTTGGGTCCGCCACGCCAGACATTGCCGAGGAAGACAAGGACTTCATCGCTCAGGCCAAGGCTCTGCTGCCGCAAAAGCCATGGACCGAGGAAACATGGGGCGAGTGGACCAAAGCTGTCAAAGCCGAGACAGGCCGCAAAGGCAAAGGTCTGTTTATGCCACTGCGCAAGGCAATCACAGGTCTGGCACACGGTCCAGACCTGAAGAACATGCTACCTCTTATCGGTCGGGAAAAAACTTTGGACCGACTTTCCTGATAGGGCCTGTGCGCGGTTCAACCTCGCGCGGCACAAATTTCTTCTGAACAAGTGGAGGCTCGGAGATATCACTCTGGGCCTCTGTTGCATCTACGGTCTGACGCAGCTCACTCTGGTTCGGAATGGCAGGGTATGTTGCTGTTGCACCCGGTGTCAGATCTTCCAGCTGATTACCCGGAAGTGCCTGCTCCAGAGGTGGGATCGCAGGTGTCGGCTCCAGATTGCCAGGCTGACCACCCGCTGCATCACAGGAACAGGCCGGGTTATTCTGTTGTCTGAACAGATAGGCATTGGCAAGCGACGTATAAGGCGCACCGGACAAAGACCGCATCTGGGCAGGTGTTTCCTGAGGAACCTGGAAGACATACAGCTCAGTGTCCTGACTTGGACACAGTGCCTGACAAATCTCTCCATCTTCCGCCAGATCTTCCGCACTGGAATTCGGATTGATCGGGAAGTAGTAGCCATCACACTTGCGCACGCACATGGTCGCATATTGCTGACCACCAGAGGAGAAACCAGCGGTCGAACGAGGCTCCAGCTGCAAAGGCTGATTGGCCTGCGCTGGTGGCGGTGTCAGTGGTTGGATTTGCTGGTCAGAACGATCAGAACAATTAAGATCAACCAGCGCCTGCTTCACTTCAGTAAGCCGGTCCTGCAAAACGCTGGAATACAGTTCCTGCTGTCTCTGACTGTCCAGATAGGTCAGATTCTCATTCATCTGCTGAAGAGAGGAGCTCAGCTGCTGACATTGTGCAGGACCAAAAGAGCCATCACAGCCGAAGTTGGACATCTGAAATTGTACGTTGCGGATATGAACCAGCTGCTCTTCATAGGCCGTTTGCCAGCTGTTGGAGCTGCCATTGCTTTCGACCTGCTCAGAAAGTTCGATAAACTCCGTCTCAAGCCTGTCGCACACCTGAGGGCGTGCAAACGCACTGCCGGTCCAAATAAGGGAGGCGCCAAGGGCAAGAGCCACGGCTGCGCATGAGTGCGCGAAGGGGAGTCTGGAAATGGTCATAGCCCGCAATACTGGTTTCCTCAGAGAAATCTTAGAGATAAGCTATTCTATGGCCTTATTGGGGCAAAACCAACGGATTCCGGTAGGTTTTACAAAATTCTCTGGTTCTCTTGCTGGTAGTTGCCAAAAAACCTCCTATATCGGGAGTGATTTGATTTGTTCTTTTGAAAATGGAGGGGAGCCGTGCAGATCTCTGCGCTTGGAAAATCAGTCCTGAAAATGGTGAGCACCGCGACGGTCGTTCTTGGAGTAACGCTGGGGATGCTTGGCACCGCTGCACAGGCACAGGAGCCGGATCTGATCTTCAAGAAGTCAACCGTCTGGAAGTTCCTGAGCCCGGACCACAAGCTGGCGACCTATGCACTGGATGACCCGGAAGTAGAGGGGGTCGCCTGTCATTTCACCGTTCCTGAAAAAGGTGGCTTCTCCGGATGGCTCGGACTGGAAGAAGAAACCTCCGATGTCTCATTGGCCTGCCGTCAGGTTGGACCCATCAAGTTCAAAAGCAAGTTTGAGCAAGGCGATGAAGTCTACCGCCAGAGCCGGTCCCTGTTCTTCAAAAAAATGCGCATTGTCCGTGGCTGTGACGCAAAGCGAAACGTGCTGGTCTATCTGGTCTATTCCGACAAGCTCGTAGAAGGCAGTCCTAAGAACTCTACGTCTACCGTACCGATTATGCCGTGGGGCGATCAGGTTCCGGAAAAGTGTGCTGACTATCTGGATGACTAAAGCCTGTTTCTGAAAAGCGGCTCCGGTTTTCGGATAAGAATACGCGTAGATTTGACATCTGCGCCTCAAGCACTTTGAGCACCGCTGGGCAATCCCGGCGGTGTTTGTGTTTGAGGATCCCGTTAAACGGGTGGAGCAAGGCGAACAGGCTTTGCCTGCGCTACTTGTTAGATATGTTTCTTCGGCATCAGCTGTTCGCCTCGCCCGGGCCTTTTATCATGAACACGCGGGCTCCCTCTCGGACAGACGTGAATGACACGTTCCCGTGTCACTGACAGGTTTCCCTGTCATCGACAATTTCTTGTCACCACCGGACGCCCTCCGGAACGACCCCAAACTCCCTACTACCACTGTGGTCTCAATAGGGTATGGCGCTTCACCGGACCTCCTGACACGATACGTTACCTCGTACCAGCAGCCCAACCCCACCCACGCCGCGGAATGGACGGTCCACTCCTGCCCGAATGCGTGGGCACAAGACACAGAGTAAGGCAGCTTTTAGGTGAGGGGGATAAGTTTTGTAAGGCGTAGGCGGTTACCCCAAGTCGTCATCCCGTGCAAGCGAAGCGCGATGCGGGAACCAGCTTCCCACCTCGTCACGTATAGCACTGAATACCGGATCTCCGCGTCGCTCCATCCGGCATGACGGCAAGAGGCACTGCCGCTTGAAGTGCTGCCCCACAGAGCCGCCACCGTCATCCCAACATCACCTTGCCAAAAACACAAAACGACCAGCTTGCCGATTTAACTCTTTTAGATGAGTGATATTCACGCAAAGAAAAAGGCAGCGCCAAGCGCTGCCCTTAGATTTTTGGGAACTCTCGATTTCGTCAGCACCATCTGAATCGATGGGTATGAACTCATGCAGAGTTCATAAACAAGTAAACCGCAAGGAAAATGATCGGGCTTGAGATAGCACTTGCCACAATCATTGCACCCATAGCCTGCTTCAGCATAATCAACCCCCGTTTGAATTATGAAATGCAGTTCTATTGGGGATATATTAGCACAGCTAATTCAAATATGCACTATTAACCATATCCCTGATAAGGGACGTGGCAATTTGCGCATATTTGTCAGGTCAGTAAGTTGAGGCCATCTTTATCTTGAATGCATCTTGCGAGGTGAGCAGAGCCTCCAGAATCGCTTTGTCCTGCTTGTAGATGTCTTCCCGGAACTGAAGTTCCCCATCATCTCCGGCAAAAGCTGTGTAGTAGCGCAGATGCACTGGCACGGTCTCTTTCAGTTTCAGGCGAACGGTTTTGCCCCGGGCGCGCAGCTTCTCCATCTTTGCGCGGCTATGGCCGGAACCGGAAAGCAGCACCTCCCCGAATGTAAATGGATCCTGCACCCGGATGCAGCCATGGCTAAACGCACGCTGATCCTTGTTAAACAAGCGCTTGGACGGTGTGTCGTGCAGATAGATATTATGCTTGTTCGGGAACATGTACTTCACCGCACCGAGAGCGTTTTTCCGTCCAGCCTTCTGGCGGAGCTGATACCCGAACCTACGTTTGCTGACCGCATTCCAGTTGATCGCTGTCGGATCAACCCGGCGGCCATTCTTGTAAACATTGATCCCGCTGCCAGACAAGGCAGACGCATTCTTGCGCAGCTTGGGTAGGTACTCGTTGGTGGCAATGGACCATGGCACCCCCCAGGTGGGATTGATCTCTGCATACTCAAAAGTATCAGAGAACAAAGGCGTGGCATGGCGAGGCTTGCCTACCACCGTGCGGGTTTCATAAAGCACGTCCGTGCCTTCCATCACCCGAACAATCTGTTCAGCCACGTTGACTTTTACATAGCGGCCAGAAGGAAGCGGATCATCCCAGCGCATGCGCTCCAGATTAACAAGGATTTGATCGCGGCGGTCTGTAAGTGAGGCATTCAATGCTGCCCGGGTCTTCTTGCCAACAACCCCATCCACACTCAGACCGTGACGCTTTTGGAAGCTTTTTACGAGCGCGACCATGTCATCATTGTAATAGGCGGGTGCCACCTCTTGCTCGCTCGTTCCGGAGTATCCGGAATAGTAGGGTGCATAGCCCTCGGCTTGTAGGCGTTTCTCCAGCTGCGAAATCCGTGCGCCTGTGTCACCGGGCCGGATGCTCGGGCCATCTTCGATGTAGACAGGGTAATCAGAGGTGAGGGCCGCGTTATATCGGGCCAGCTGGTCTTTCAAAAGATCGTAGGACGGGGCCTCTGGCTCAAGGCTGGCAAACAACTGCTCAACAGACCGGGTTTCTTCCAGCTGAGTAAGCATGTCATTCAGCTTTGGAACCTGCGGGGTGATAAATACATTCTTCAGCACCTTAGTCGGGCGCACAACGCCGCCAGCAAGGTGGGCGCCGTAACTGGCAAAAACGTGGGTCAGCTGCAGTTCAACAACAGCGATCTCACGTAAAGTGGCCGTTGCGTTGGACGCTTCCATCACATCCAGAATGGAAGCCAGCTGCCGGACACCATAGGCTTGCGGATCAAGCCCATGGGTTGGGGCCTTGCGAATCTCGTCAATCAAACGGTTGGCAAGCGGCGTCAAAGACTGGTCTTCAAACCAGACAGGGCGGAAGTTGCGTAAGGAGTAAGCCTCTGCCAGGGCATCCACTTGCCGCGAACTAAAACCAGCTTGCTCGATTTCATCTTCAGAAAAGATCAGATCCCGGATGGTTTGCTCCAACTCAGACAGCTCTGACAGGGATGGATCCAGAACCTGTCCGGCAGGTCCGGTGAGATCCGGAGCTTGCAGCTCGTTTTCTGGCAGGACTAAGGGATCAATGTCCGGCAGTACAAGATTGTCCGGGGAAGGCGTGTCAGCTGGTGGTGAGGCCGCAGTCTCATTAAAATTCAGCGGGTCTATAGGGTTCACAGAGGAGGTGGCATTACCGGTCGCACTTGAAGGCGAACTCATTCCAATCAGACTTGCAGCGACAACGGTGGCACAGATACTCTTGTGAGACACGTTTTACTTCCCTGTTTTTTCTTAGCTTTCCCTTAGAATTGCATCTTCGGGTAGAAATTTTGTATTTAACTTAGTTAGAAATGTGGGTGATCTGGTGAGACTAAGACTTGACCTGTAAGCAACAATCAGCGAAAAGCAACATATGAAAACGGCGATGCACACTTCTTCTTGCACCATCATTATTTGCAGCTAGCGACAACGCTGGCTGTGGCCGTTCTATCCTGCCTTGATTCTGCGTGAGATGAACGCCCGGCCAGCTGGCCAGGAGACGAACCATTATGAGCGCAGACACAGCCCAGGGCGGCAAGGGACTTCTGCTCACCAATACTTTGACACGCACAAAAGAAACTTTTGTGCCAATGGATGCGTCCAACGTGCGCATGTATGTGTGTGGTCCCACCGTTTATGACTACGCCCATATTGGTAATGCGCGCCCAGTCGTAGTTTTTGACGTTTTGGCCAGATTGCTGCGTCAACTCTATGGCAAAGAGCATGTCACATATGTGCGAAACATCACAGACGTGGACGACAAAATCAACGAGCGCGCAGCAAACGAAGGTATTTCCATTCGTGAGCTGACCGAAAAAACCGCTGGCCAGTACCATGAGGACATGGCTGCGCTGGGGGCACAAGCGCCGGATATTGAGCCGCGGGCAACCGACCACATCGAAGAGATGAAAACGATGATCGAGACACTCGTCGACAAAGGCCATGCCTATGTCGCGGACGAGCATGTCCTCTTCAATGTGCCAAGCATGCCCGAGTACGGCAAACTCTCCAACCGCACACTGGACGAGATGATCGCCGGTGCGCGTGTTGAAGTAGCTTCCTATAAAAAAGACCCGACC
Source organism: Pseudovibrio sp. Ad13 (assembly GCF_001623225.1). Lineage (NCBI taxonomy): Bacteria > Pseudomonadati > Pseudomonadota > Alphaproteobacteria > Hyphomicrobiales > Stappiaceae > Pseudovibrio > Pseudovibrio sp. Ad13. The sequence goes on from NZ_LMCC01000012.1 coordinate 116,275, forward strand.
GACTTCGTGCTTTGGAAGCCATCCAAAGCGGATGAACCGGGTTGGGAAAGCCCATGTGGCATCAAAACACCAGGCCGTCCGGGCTGGCACATCGAATGTTCCGCAATGTCTGAAAAGCACCTGGGCAAGACCTTTGATATCCATGGCGGCGGTGTCGATCTGACGTTCCCGCATCATGAGAACGAGATTGCACAATCCAGATGTGCTCACGGCACGCATGCCATGGCAAATGTTTGGATGCACAACGGCTTCCTGCAGGTGGAAGGCGAGAAGATGTCCAAATCTCTGGGCAACTTCTTCACCGTTCACCAGCTGCTGGACACGGAAGAGGGGGATGGACGTAAATGGTCTGGTCAGGCCATCCGCTATGCTCTGCTTCAAACCCAGTACCGCCAGCCAATCGACTTTACATTCAAAAGTCTGGCAGAAGGTGAAAAGCAGCTCACCCGCTGGATTGAGCTGATGAAGAAGCACGGTGTTACAGCACAGGAAAATGGCGCACTGGATGAAGGTGTTCTGGAAGGCCTGAAAGACGACCTGAACACACCACGTGCCTTTGCCGCTCTTCATAAACTGGCCCGCGATGCACGCGGGGGAGATGCCGACGCTGCACAAAAATTAGCTAATTCTATCAAGTTCTTGGGCTTTGATCTTGAATCATTTTCCAAAGCACAGGAAGAAGAAAAAGCTGAAGCAGATGCCTCTCCGGAGCTGAAGGCCAAAGTGGAAGAGCTGATTGCAAAACGTCTGGATGCCCGCAAGGCAAAAGACTTTGCTGAAAGCGACCGCATCCGCGATGAGCTGGCAGCCGACGGCATTGTGCTCAAAGACATGAAAAACAAGGAAACAGGTGAAATCGAGACCACCTGGTCCTGCGCTTAACGAGGTTTCAGAGCCATGGACTACGCAGATACCACAAGGAAACTTGAAGTCTGCTCCATGGTTCTGTCCGGGATAACCCGTTAGGCTTGCTAAGTTTTCTCAAGGCGCCCGCAATACGTGCCTTGAGAAATCCTACGGAGACAATAGGGAAACCTCCGTCACATGAGGGGAGCCTGAGGGTGAACTCAGGACAATAAGCAGGGTAGGCATACTATGACGAAAGAGCGTCTGTATCTTTTCGACACGACATTGCGCGATGGGGCTCAGACCTCCGGCATTGATTTCTCCGTGGACGAAAAAATTGCCATTACCGACTTATTGGAGAGACTGGGCGTCGACTATATTGAAGGCGGCTACCCGGGCGCAAACCCAACAGATACACAGTTCTTCTCCGAAAAAAGAACAAAGAAAGCGACCTTCACCGCCTTTGGCATGACCAAACGCGCTGGGCGCTCTGTCAGCAATGACCCCGGTGTTCAAATGGTCCTCCAGTCGGCAGCAGACGCCACATGCTATGTGGCAAAAAGCTGGGACTACCACGTTGATGTTGCGCTGAAGTGCACCAACGAGGAAAATCTGGAAAGCATCGCAGACACCGTCAAAGCCTCCGTCGAGGCGGGCAAAGAAGCCATGATCGACTGTGAGCACTTCTTTGATGGCTACAAGGCAAACCCGGACTACGCTCTGGCCTGCGCACAAACCGCTTTTGAAGCTGGTGCGCGCTGGGTGGTTTTATGCGATACTAACGGCGGCACGCTTCCACACGAAGTCACACAGATCGTCAATGCAGTGATGCAAGTGGTGCCGGGCAGCAACCTGGGCATCCACGCTCATGATGACACCGGCCATGCGGTCGCAAATACGCTGGCGGCTGTTGTTGCTGGCGTCCGTCAGATGCAGGGCACGCTCAACGGCATCGGCGAGCGTTGCGGCAACGCCAATATGATCACCCTGATCCCAAACATGCTGCTGAAAAAGCCGTATCGTGATCTGGTCGAACTTGGCATTGTTGTTGACGACCTGACAGAATTAACCGCAATATCAAGGAGTTTTGACGAGATCTTGAATCGATCTTCCAACGTCCACGCTCCTTATGTCGGCGCTAACGCCTTCGCCACCAAAGCAGGCATTCATGCCTCTGCCATCCTCAAGAATCCGGATACTTACGAGCACATCCCACCAGAAATGGTCGGCAACCAACGCCGTGTGCTTGTCTCCGATCAGGCTGGAAAGTCCAACCTGCTTAATGAACTGAAACGCCTTGGCGTTGAAGCTGACAAAGCCGATCCGCGCCTTGATCGTCTGCTGGCAGAGGTGAAAGAACTGGAAGCGCAGGGCTTTGCCTATGAAGCCGCAGATGCCTCCTTCGAGCTGCTTGCCCGCCGACGCCTGCATTCCGTGCCGGATTACTTCGATGTCCTGTCCTTCCGCACCGGTGTCGAGCGCCGCTACAACGCACTGGGTGAGCGTGTCACGGTCTCCGAAGCGGTTGTGAAAGTGGAAGTGGACGGTGAGACGTTCATGTCGGTGGCTGAAGGGAATGGCCCGGTCAACGCACTCGATCTCTCGCTGCGCAAAGACCTCGGCAAATACCAAAGCCTGATAGCTGACCTTGAACTGATAGATTATAAAGTGCGAATATTGAACGGTGGCACCAGCGCGATCACGCGTGTTCTCATAGAAAGCCAGAACAAGAAAACCGGCAAGCGCTGGTTCACAGTCGGCGTCTCTGAAAACATCGTAGATGCATCCTTCCAGGCCCTGGTCGATTCCGTTCGTTATTGCATTTTCAAAGCGAATGAGCTGGAAACAGCCTGATAAGGGCTGCCAAAGGCTCTTGAGCACGAAACGATTTGTGGTCGCGGATGCGCGGCCACGCCTTCCTTTTTTAACTGGCGTCAGGATCTCTGGCGCCTGTTTACGTTGTAATATGAGGGTTGAATGAGCCAGTCAGCGTCCGCTGCTGATCCGCTAAGCACGCCAGAAGCGTTCAAGGCTGGACTGATCGCAGCAGTATCTGCTTATCTCATGTGGGGCTTCGCTCCCATGTACTATAAGCTCACAGCAGACATGCCGGCGATCATCGTGATCTGCTATCGCGTGATTGGCTCCGTGCTGTTTCTTGGCGCCTTTCTGGTCATGAGCAAACTGCGCAAGGAGATCCTAGCGATCTTCTGCGACTTCTCGCGTCTGCGCTACCTTCTGGTGTCGGCCTCCGTCATCAGTATCAACTGGACCATCTTTATCTGGTCGGTGGAAACGGGCAGGGTGCTGGATGCCAGCCTCGGCTACTTCATCAACCCGCTCGTCAGCGTGGGCTTGGGAGTTGTGCTGTTGTCCGAACGTCTGTCCAAAGCACAGCTCGCAGCTCTGGCGATCACCATCTTTGCCGTGCTCTACAAAACCTTTGAGGTGGGTGAACTGCCGTGGGTGTCTGTTGTACTGGCCCTCAGCTTTGCGCTCTACGGCTATGTGCGCAAGCAAGCCCCTGTAAGCGCCGTTGCTGGCCAGTTGGTGGAAGTCCTGCTCGTCCTACCATTTGCACTTGTCGGCATCTGGTACTTCGCGCAGGCTGGCACCGGTGGCATCTATCCGGCAATTCCGGTGGAACACCCATGGTTCTTGTCTCTGCTGCTGTTCACAGGCGTGATCACAGCAGTCCCATTGGTGGTCTTCGCCTTTTCAGCGCGCCGCTTGCCGATGATCTATATTGGCTTCTTGCAATACATCGCGCCATCCATCCACTTCCTCAGCGCCATTTGGCTGTTTGGCGAAGAGCTGTCGATTGAGGGCTTGTTTGCGTTTGGAATGATCTGGTTCTCACTCGTCATCTTCTCGGTCGACGGTGTGATGGCAAGGCGCCGCGTTGCGAAGCTGGCGTAACAATGAATTGGACTACAATTAAAAAGGCCGCTGAATACTCAGCGGCCTTTTTGTTACATATCCTTCAAATCAGGATGTTCAACTTTGCAGCCCTCAATGGCCTTGCAAAGGATATGGACGCTTTGAGCAACATCCTCGGTGATCTCGTATGTGATGTCGCTGTCCGGGCGAATAAAGCCAAGACTACGCATGTGGTCGAGCAATTCCACCAAAGGCGTCCAGAACTGGTCAAGGTTGAGAAGCAGCATGGGCTTGTCATGGCGGCCAAGCTGAGCCCAGGTCAGCATCTCCACAAGTTCCTCAAGAGTGCCGATCCCGCCGGGCAGTGCGATAAACGCATCAGCTTTTTCAAACATGGTGCGTTTGCGCTCATGCATGTCCTGAGTAACGATCAGCTCATGAGCGTCTTCCAGCATCACCTCTCGTTCCATCAGGAACTTGGGAATGACACCGGTGACTTCTCCGCCATTTTCAAGAACAGTTTTCGCAACAGCTCCCATAAGTCCAATGGATCCGCCACCATAAACGAGTCGAATCCCTTCACGGGCTAATAATTCACCAAGCTGAATCGCCGCTTTTTCAAACAGCGGCTGACTTCCAGCATTGGAGCCGCAATATACGCAGATGCTTTTCAAGGTTTTCATAGGTATTCTGTCGCATTAGGCTAGGGGGAACGTCAAGCAAGGCTCGTAAAATGAGGTTAACTTCACCATATGCGCAACTTGCCTGACATGGTGCACCTTGCCCCTCGGGTTAAACATGTATAACAAACACGATTAAAGTCTGTCCTTTTTGCCTAAAGCTAAGGAAAAGAGACAGCCGGATAAACTGATATCCGGACAATCTGATATAATGTCAAAGCATGCCATGTCGAGTGAACTATGGTCTGCTTGAGGAGCAATTGAGAACCATGTCGAAATCGGGGATGAACTGGTTGCTGACAGTTGCTGTGGCTGTTGCTGCAGGCGCAATCGGTGCGGGGGCGTACTACCTGAGCAAGGAAGATACTTCGGTTGTTGCAGAAGCTGAAAAGGCTGTTGCAAAGCTGGAGGCTGCTGCAAATGGCAAAGTACAGCTCAACTCGTCGGGCACTCAGACGGACAAGGCAGAAGCTGGCAAAGCCCCTGAAGTGACCACTCAGCTGGATACCGCCGCTGTTACCACCGACAATGTTCCAAGTTTTGATGTGATGCGCGTTGAGCCGTCAGGCGATGCCGTTGTCGCTGGCCGTGCTGAAGCTGGTTCCATTGTTGCACTCATCTCCAACGGGGATGTGGTCGGCAAAGGCATTGCGAACAACAGCGGTGAATTTGCAATTGTTCTGGAAAGACCGCTGAAGCCGGGCGACCACGATGTCAGCCTTGAAGCGACCAATCAGGAAACTCAGGAAAAGAGCGGCTCGCAGCAACACATCGCAGTGTCTGTGCCTGAAGACGAAAGCGGTGAGGTTCTGGTTGTTCTGAATGAACCAGACGCACCATCGAAAATTCTCCAGCTGCCAGAAACACCTGTGACTGCAGTGCTCGTTGCAACAGCGAATGCAGATTCACCTGATACGACTGCTCCTGCTGACGTTGCAGCTGCACAGACCCCTGGCGCAAAGGAAAAAGCACCAGCTCCGGTTAATGTAGCGGCTGAAACACCAGCACAAGCATCTGCAAATACTGAAGTTGCCGTCACTGAGACGCCTGCTCCTGTAAATACAACATCTGCACCAGCTCTAGAAGCAGTCACACAGACCGCTGACGCACCTGTTGAAGTCGCAGCGCAAACTCCGGCGCCTGTTGAGACATCTGCAGCACCGGTTGTAGCCGCAACTGAAGAGCCGCAGCTGACTGTCAAAGCCGTTGAAACTGAGAAGGGCAAGGTCTTCGTTGCTGGCGAAAGTGAGCCAGGCGCGCAAGTTCGTGTTTATGTGGGCGAAGAGTTTGTTGGCGAAGCGCAAGCAGGCACCGAGGGTCGCTGGCTCGTAGAAGCTGAAAAAACAATCCCTGCTGGCAATGTGGAAGTCAGAGCTGACAAAGTCGAAAACACCAACGGTAAAGTGGAAGCCCGCGCACAGGTTGTCTTCACCAAAGGTGAGAATGACGTTGCCATGATCCCGGTTCGCCTTGTTGCGGAAGGGTCTGGTTCAAAAGGAGCCTCTGCAACCGTTGGTATTGGCGAGTTGCCGAACGTTATCATCCGCCGCGGCGATAACCTTTGGACCATTTCCCGTCGTCTCTATGGCAAGGGCACACGCTACACAACCATCTATCAGGCCAACAGCCAGCAGATCCAAAATCCGGATATGATCTTCCCAGGACAGGTGTTCATGTTGCCTGTGGCTGACCTGAATTGGAAAACAATTAATAACTGATCTGGATTCTTCTCTTCGAACGTCCTATTTAAGAAGAGAAAGCTTTCCAGATTGATCTTTAGGAAAGCGCTGGATGAGCAATCCAGCGCTTTCTCTGGTTTGCGATCCTACTGCGTGCTCCCGAAAAGTGGTTCCGGTTTTCGGATAAGGGTGCGCTCCAAAAGAGGGCGAAAGACTCTCTCCAATCTGATGGCAATGAACGCGTTCTGGATCATTGCTCTTCTGATATGACATTCCAAATTCGCCAACCGCTTCTGCGTTTTAAGAAGCGCGCCGGGCAACAAGGCACTAGCATGACTGCAACAAGCAAAAAACAGCAGGCAAAATCCGCCCCTGCTTTGGATGCAGACGATAAAGGCTTGCTTCGTTCACTGAAAACTCTTTGGGTTTACATGTGGCCAGATGCAAGGCCGGAGCTTAAAAAGCGTGTCGTTCTGGCCCTCGCGGCGTTGATTGTCGCAAAAATTATTACCGTTTTCGCACCCTATCTTTATGCATGGGCAACCGATGCCCTGACTGACGCCAGCGTTTTGCCAAAATGGTTGCCGCCAATTCTTGTCGCGCCAATCATGTTGGTCCTGGCCTACAATGTCGCCAGAACAATGGCTGTCGGGTTTAACCAGATCCGTGACGCGATCTTTTCAAGCGTTGGCCTCCACGCCGTTCGCGAACTCGCCAATCTAACCTTCCAGCACCTTCACGCGCTGTCTCTGCGCTACCACCTGTCACGCCGCACTGGTGGCCTGACCCGTGTGATCGACCGCGGAGTGAAGGGGATCGAAGGCATCGTTCGTTTCACGATCCTGAGCGGCATTCCCACTGTCGTCGAATTTGCGATGATGGCCGTTGTAATCTGGTTCCAGTTTGGCCTCTGGTATGTTCTGGTCGTTGGCGCAACGGTCTTTGCCTACGTCTACTACACAGTCGTCGCCTCTGATAAACGTATTCAGATCCGCCGTGACATGAACAACGCGGACAATGATGCAAACAGCAAGTCTGTTGACAGCCTGCTGAACTTTGAAACCGTCAAATATTTCGGTAACGAAGAAATGGAACGTGGCCGTTTTGATAAGGCAATGCGCGGGTATGAGCGCGCTGCAATCAAAACATGGACCTCGCTCTCCTGGCTCAACTTCGGGCAGGCGCTGATCCTCGGTGCAGGTATGACCACATGTATGGTTATGTCCGCCATGGCAATTCAGCGCGGTGAGCAGACGATCGGTGATTTCGTCATGATCAACGCGCTGCTCATGCAGCTGTCGGTTCCGCTCAACTTCATTGGCTTCATCTATCGCGAAATCCGTCAGGGCATTGCTGATCTGGAAGCCATGTTCTCCGTACTGGCCGTAGAACCTGAAATTCAGGATGAGCCGCTTGCAGAGAACCTGAAGGTCAAAGAAGCCACCATCAAGTTCGAGGACGTGCATTTCCACTACGACGAAGAGCGCCCGATCCTGAAAGGCGTGAACTTCGAAGTGCCTGCAGGCAGCACCATCGCGATTGTTGGTCCATCTGGTGCGGGCAAGTCCACGATTTCCCGTCTGCTGTTCCGTTTCTATGATGTCACCTCGGGCCGCATCACCATTGATGGCAAGGATGTCCGCGAAGTGACGCAGAAATCCCTGCGCGATCACATTGGCATGGTTCCTCAGGATACGGTTCTGTTCAACGACAACATCGCCTACAACATCGGCTATGGCCGCGTAGGGGCATCAGAGGAAGAAGTGAAAGAGGCAGCTCGGCTGGCTCAGATCGATCACTTCATCGAAGCTCTGCCACATGGCTATGAAAGTGAAGTGGGCGAACGTGGCCTGAAGCTCTCAGGCGGTGAAAAGCAGCGCGTCGCGATTGCAAGGACCATCCTGAAAAGCCCGCCGATCCTCATTCTTGATGAAGCAACCTCGGCTTTGGACACGCACACAGAGCAGGAAATTCAGTCGGCTCTGGATATTGTCTCCAAAGACCGGACCACGCTTGTCATCGCCCACCGTCTCTCCACAGTGGTGAACGCAGATCAGATCCTCGTTCTGAAAGCAGGCGAAGCGGTTGAGCAGGGGACGCATGCTGAACTGATGGCAAATGACGGCCTCTACGCTTCCATGTGGAGCCGCCAGCGTGAAGTCAGTGAAGCGGAAGCGCGCCTTGCACAGATGCGCGAAGATGATCAGGGCTTCATTTCCAGGGGCAAAAGTGCCGAGGAAAGCCTAATTGAGGGCATAACTGATAAGAAATAGTGGGTTCAAGTGATTGCTCCGCGCGCAATCAGGGGAATCTCTGTTTAAATAAGCTAGAGTTGCTTGCACAGATCTCTCTGAGTTGCTCTATGAGCAGAAACTTAACGTCTGAGGGGTTCAATAGCTGAACCCCTCACTCTAGCAAAGGTGGTAAAGATGTCTTTGGCGGACAGCATTTCCAAGACACTGGTTCCTATTCATAAAGAAGGCTACCCGTTTATCGCCATTGCAGCTGTCCTGACCATCATTTTGGGATGGTTCTGGTCACCCCTTTTCTGGATCGGCCTTTTCCTGACTGGATGGGTCTGTTACTTCTTCCGCGATCCGCCGCGCGTCACTCCCGTTAAAGACGGCCTGATTGTTTCCCCCGCAGACGGAACTGTGTGCCTGATGGGGTCCGTTATCCCGCCACGGGAGCTGGATCTGGGCGATCAGCCGATGATGCGTGTGTGCATCTTCATGAACGTCTTTAACTGTCACGTAAACCGTGCGCCAATGGCAGGCCGCATCACGCGCGTGGCTTACAAGGCCGGAAAGTTCCTGAATGCGGAACTGGACAAGGCAAGTGAGCACAATGAGCGCAATGGCCTGATCATTGAAAACGACAATGCCCGCATCGGCGTTGTGCAAATCGCTGGCCTCGTAGCACGCCGTATTGTGTGCTTCGTAAAAGAAGGCGAAAACATTTCTGCAGGCGATCGCTTCGGTCTGATCCGCTTTGGATCCCGTCTTGATGTTTACCTGCCTCAGGGGACAAAGCCACAAGTTGCCCTTGGCCAGACCATGATTGCTGGTGAGAGTATTCTGGCAAATCTGAAAGATGAAGAAGCAGGCGACATCGTTGCCCGCGTTTCTTAAGGTAGTATAGCGTGTCAAATCCATTTCCTCCCTATGAACCGGGAGGTCAAACCACCAATGCGAAAGGATCCACGCGCAAGCGTATTCCGCTTCGTATTGTTTTACCAAACGTCGTCACCTTGCTGGCGCTATGTTCCGGCCTGACAGCCATTCGCATGGCCATGGAAGACAGGTGGGATATGGCGATTGCAGCCATCTTCCTCGCCGCCATTCTGGATGCTTTGGACGGACGTGTCGCGCGCATGCTCAAAGGGTCCACCAAGTTTGGTGCTGAGCTGGATTCGCTCGCCGACTTCGTGAACTTTGGTGTTGCCCCAGGGATTATCCTTTACGCATGGATGCTGGAAGACGCCAGCTCCCTCGGATGGATCGCCTCTCTGCTGTTCTCCATCTGCATGGCATTGCGACTGGCGCGGTTTAACGTGGCGCTGGACGATCCGAATAAACCAAAGTGGGCCAACAAGTTCTTTACTGGTGTTCCTGCTCCTGCAGGCGCGCTGACAGTTCTGCTGCCGATCTATCTGGAACGTTTGGGTGTGCCGCATTGGAACGAGCTGGCTCTGCCGGTTGCGCTCTACACCATGTTCGTCGGCCTCCTGATGGTCAGTCAGTTGCCAACGTTTTCCGGCAAACAGATCGGCACCCACATTCGCCGCGAATGGGTTTTACCGCTGTTTGTTGTCGCTGTCGGTATCATTGCACTTGGTGCAAGCTATCCGTTCGAGTGCCTGACCGTGATCAGCTCCGGCTATCTCATCTCCATCCCATTCGCATGGCGCTCCTATAAGATCCACTGTGTGAACGGCAAGGGCAGTCACGCCGATTGTGATGTGGTGACCACCGAGATCGAAGAGGAAAGTGTTTCTGAAGACAAGACGTCTTTGAAAGTCAGCCTCGAAGACATTGCGAAAGCTGGCGTCCTTGATCCCAAGCAGGACAAGGAAAAAAGTAGCGAGTAGCTGTGCTCTGCTATCTGATTTTAAAAGGCCGCGGATTATTCCGCGGCCTTTTTTGTGAGCTCTGCGAGTGGGGAAGAGGAAGCTGACTTAGGCGCGAAGAACGCGAAGACTGGACTGAGGGACACAAGCGCATTGTTCGCTCTTATAGCAGGCATTAAAAAAGGCTGCCGAAGCAGCCTCTTTCGCGTTTGTTATAGTGAAAGCCTCACTCAGCGGCTTCAGGAACCCGCTTGACCTCTTCAGAAGCCTCATCACCAAAGGTTGGCTCTCTCGGATCCTGATTGCCATTTGCAAGCGCATACTGATCTGCAGACATCTGGCCTTTACGTCTGTTTGCAACCCGCCCATAACCATTCGCAAGATGCATAGGCATCACCAGAGCAATCGGGATCACAACCAGCGTCAACATGGTTGAGAACGCCAGGCCGGAGATCACCGCGGTTGAGAGCTGCACCCACCAACTTGCAGTGACGCTGCCAAAGGTCGTGACCTGATTGGCAAAGTCAAAGCTGATCTGCGTTGCCATTGGAATGAGCCCTGCAATCGTGGTGATGGTGGTCAGCATCACCGGACGGACACGCTGAGCACTGGTGCGCAGGGCTGCATCTACCGGGCTCTGCCCATCTTCACGGAAGCGATTGTAGGTATCAATAAGCACGATCGCGTTGTTCACCACGATACCTGCCAGCGCCACAATACCCGTACCGGTCATGATGATTGAGAACTTCTGCCCCGTCACCAACATACCAAGCAGCACACCAAACACACTCATCACTACAGTCGAGAGCGTCAGGAAGCTCTGGTAGAAGCTGTTGTACTGGGTCAGCAGAATGATGAACATCAGGAACAGCGCACCAATCATTGCCTTCATCAGGAAGGCCTGAGACTTGGCTTGCTCTTCATTCGCCCCGCGGAACTTGATGAACACACCATCCGGCCATTGCTGAGCATCGATCCATTCCTGAATCTCTGCCTCTTTCTCAGTCACGAGGAAGCGGTCTTTATCAACGCCAGCTTTAACGTCCAGAGAGAACATGCCATTGCGGCGTGTAATGCTGGAAACCTTCTGCTTCGGTGTCCGCTCCACAAAGTTGGAGAGGGGAATCTGACCCAGCTGAGTACGAAGACGCAGCTCATCAAACTTGTCCAAAGTCCGCTCGTTCTGAGGAAGACGCACACGAATGTCCACTTCATCCTCTGAGTCAGACGGGCGATAGTCACCAATCAGAACACCGTTGGTTACAAGCTGAACCATAGCGCCCACAGCTGCAATATCAGCCTTATAACGAGCCGCTTTTTCGCGATTGATGGTCAGTTCCCAGTCAATGCCCGGTAGTGGACGGCTGTCTTCCTGATCACGCAAACCATCAACAGTGTCGATGTGATTGCGAACGCGGTCTGCGGCTGCAACAGCTGCTTCATAGTTGTTTGAGTTGATCTGCAACTGGATGTCTTTACCAGTTGGAGGACCGCCCTCAACCTGCCGGGACTCAACCTTGATACCCGGAAGCAGAGATGTTTTCTCACGAACGCTGTTAAAGATTTCCTTTGCCGACGGACGGCAGCAGAAGTCAGCAAACTCAATGTCGATAGAGCCAATCAGATCCGCAGGAGCGTTGTTGCCACCGCCACCACGCACACCAACAGGGAAGGCGCGGGTCACGACATTTTCAATGCCCGGCTCAGCCAGAATGATGCTGTCAACGTCCCGAACCAGTTCAAGGGCCTCAAGAGCGGACATGTTACCGCGAGCGGTCACATAGAACTTACCCTGCTCAGGCTCTTCATCCACGAAGAACTCTGTGCCGGCATTGTTGCTCATAAAGGTCATAAAGATGCTGCCACAAAGAACCAGCATAGCGACGATCGCCAGCATGCCGGCCCACCACTTGCGAACCAGAAACTCCAGAACGGCAATATAGGCACGCGTAATACCGCGCAGCTTTGATGTGTCAAACGGACCATGTCCGGAGAACACTTTTGCTGCTGCCAACTCTTCCGTTTTACGGCGCTCAGCACGCGCACGAGAATAGTTGAGGATTGGTTTGAACATCTTCATCAACGGCAAATAAGCCATGATGACGATAGCGGCCCCAAGCAGTTTTGATGCAGGACCAAGGACCGCAACGATTGGTGTCAGGCTGGAGACGACGGCAGCCAGCCCTACAGCAACGATAAGAGCCAGAAGATGCTCGCCATACTTGCTCATAAACGCAAAGACAGCGGCCAAAATACCACCTGTCACGGGCAGGAACACCATGGCCGTCAGCAAAGAGCCGGACAGAACGATGATCACCATGATTGGCAAGTAGCTCATAAACTCGCCTGGTACGCCCGGCCACAGCAACATTGGCAAGAAAGCCGCCAGCGTTGTTGCCGTGGAAGAGACGATCGGCCAGAACATCAGCTTGGCAGCACGGATGTAAGCATCCCGTGGAGGCATACCTTCAGCTGCCTTACGGTCTGCGTACTCCACCATCACAATCGCGCCGTCAACCAGCATACCAACAGTCAGCACCAGGCCGAACATCACCATGGTGTTCACGGTCATACCGATGGTCGTGAGTGTCAGGAAGCCCAACATGAAGCTTGTTGGAATAGCCAAGCCAACCAAGATGGCAGACCGCAAACCAAGAGCAGCAATAACAACAACCATCACGAGGAAAATTGCTGTCATGATGGAAGATTCAAGAGAGTTTAGGGTCTGAAAAATGTTGTCTGATACATCGAGCATATAGCTCACAGATACTGTACTTGGCAGCTCTGCAGTAACGTCTTCAACAACAGTGCGAACAGCAGCATTGTTCTCGATAATGTTCTCGCCAATGCGTTTGATCACATCCAGAGAAACAGCAGGCTGACCATTCACAAGTGTAAAGGTGCTTGGGTCTTTGAAGGTACGTTTGATCATAGCGATATCGCCAAGTGTCACGACACCTTCACCAGCTTGTTTCACCGGCAAGGAATACACATCATCCGCATCAAGGATCAGACCCGGCACTTTGATGTTGAAGCGGCCAGCACCTCCATCAATAAAGCCTGCAGCAATCAGCTGGTTGTTCAGCCGAAGTGCATTGATTAGCTCGCTCTGGCTGATGGAGTAGCTTTCCATCTTAAGCGTATCAATGATCACTTCCAGCAACTCATCACGCTGGCCAGTCAGCTCAACCTCTTTCACCGACGCAATGGACTCGATCTCGTCTTTTAAACGGTCTGCAAGACGGTAAAGCGTGCGGGCAGGAACATCACCGGAAAGGGCGATGGTCATGGTTGGCTGAAGAGCCATATTGTGGGTGCTGACAGTCGGTTCTTTGGCGTCCTCAGGGATCTTGGTCTTCGCCGTGTCAACCTTTTCACGAACGTCCGTCAGCGCTTTGTCTTTGTCGACATTAATGTCGAACTCCAACAAAATGCCCACATGCCCTTCGGCGGCGATCGTTGTGATCTCCTTCAAACCTTCAAGACCGCGCAGTTCAGTCTCCATCGGTTGACCGATCAGGCGGGTTCCGTCTTCTGGAGAAATACCGGACTGGCTGACAGAAACATAAAAGAAAGGAACGTCAATATCAGGCGCAGCTTCTTTGGGAATCGCGATGTAGGACATAATGCCTGCGATCACCATGAAGAGCATCATCACAAAAACTGTTTTAGGGCGTTGGAGCACCCCTTCCAGCATGGATATCATTGTGAAACCTCCGCGGTTTCAAAAACGGGATGAACAACGCGGCCTTCTTTAACGAAGTCCTGACCAACAGTAATAACGGTCACTTTTTCTGGCAGGCCCTTGAGCCAGACGCCCTTTGTGTCTCCGCCGATCATTTCAACAGGATAGAAAATGACCTTGTTGTCTGCACCAACGCCGCGCAGGCCAATATCCCCATTGTCAGCAAGGGTCAAAATGCCCGGTGATACAAAGTGTGCTTTCTCATTGGCAAGTTGCAGCTGGGTGCTGGTCGTAACGCCGTCCTTCAAATCAAAATCAGAGTTCGGCAGTTCAACTTCCACGTGGAAAGTACGTGTGTCCGGATTGGCGGAGCTCGCAATGTGGCTCACTTTGCCTTCAACGGTTTGACCGGTCACCAGATTTACAACAGCTGTCTGGCCAATCTTTACAGCCTGAATGTTGGATTCTGAAACAGCGCCGATTGCAAGCATTGGGTCCGGTGCCATAATTGTCGCGCAAACTTTGCCAACAGCCAGCATCGCGCCCACTTCTGTCAGTGGTGTCTCGATGATTCCATCAATAGGGGCGCGGATTGCAGTACGTTCCAGCTCAAGTTCAGCTTCCTGCAACTGGGCTTTGGCCGCGTCGCTTGTCGCTTTAAGTGCGATCACACGGTTCGCAGCAGAAAAGCCTCTGTTGTTGAGCTTGCTGGCAGCTTCAAAATCAATATTGGCCTGAGCCAGCGCTGCATTGGCTTGAAGAACGCGTGCTTCACGTGCGCCGCGATCAAGAGAACAGAGCAAATCACCTTTACGAACGAACATGCCTTCCGTTGCTGGGCGTGTACGCACCACGCCAGCTGTCTCCGAATGCACTTCAACACGCGTATCAGCCTGCGTCCGTCCGCGCATTTCCAAAAATGGAGTTCGTACAGTCGCTTCAAGGGTCTGCACTTTTACGGCAAAGGGAACAGAGCCGAGAGCTTTCACTCTTTCTGCTGGTGGTGGAGTCGAACCTTCGCCCGTCCCCTGACCCATAACCACGGTTGTGCCGGTCGCCATCCAGATACCGATTCCGGCTGTAAGCCCCAAAGCCAGAACATGTGAAAATCGAATTGCCATTTTTCTCTCCGCCGGTTCTAGGCGATTATTCAGCTGCTTGAGCGTGGGAGACACGCTCGCTGGCGATACGCTCAAGCTTGCTTCGGTTCATTTTCATGTAATTAAGGGAAGCACTCAGTGTGGTAATGCCGTATTCCAGTGTCCACGCGCTTGCCGGATCCTCACAAATCTCAAGTTCGTGGGCCATGCCCCCGATTTTGAGCTCCAGATGCTCAATGCGACGGTCAATCTCCTTGGAAATAAACTCGCCACCAACCCAGCGGCTATAAAGTGCAAGCAGAAGAAACGGGGATCTGAACAAATCTTCGACAGGGGTCTCAGACAGCTCTTGTACAAAAGCGTCACGACCTGCCTGTGTAATAGAATAGATTTTCCGAGAAGGTTTGCCTGGTGAAATTTCTTCGCGCCACGTCACAAGACCGTC
Source organism: Pseudovibrio sp. Ad13 (assembly GCF_001623225.1). NCBI lineage: Bacteria > Pseudomonadati > Pseudomonadota > Alphaproteobacteria > Hyphomicrobiales > Stappiaceae > Pseudovibrio > Pseudovibrio sp. Ad13. The sequence goes on from NZ_LMCC01000012.1 coordinate 131,659, forward strand.
CTGTTCCATCTTGGCAAGCGACGGATAAATTGACCCGTAACTGGCTTCAATGAAATGACTGAAATGCCCTTCTTGCGCAGTCTTGCGAATTTCATATCCAGTAGCATCCCCGCTGGATAATATGGCAAGACAAAATTTACGTGTGCTCATTCCCCACCACATCGCACTGAGTGTTAAAAGAGACCTCATATAGGTGTGAGGTCGAATAACTTACTGAACTTAAAAGACTTAAAATCGATTAGAGCTAAAGTCTGGTCACGTTCGATATATATCGACTAGATATATGTGAAACTTTTTACTGAAAGCTTTAATCACTGTCAAATGTAGAAATGTAACAGGATGTCCCGGTCGCGCTACATAGGGTTCAGATTGTTCTCGTGCTCAAAATTTCAATGGTTACCCTTCAAATTTAATAAGATTTCTACAAAAGAATGTGTCCGCCATCACAAGTTGAGCCATTTTTTGTGAGTTCAGGAGGAGTTGTGCATTGGAATTCTGCACAAACCTACTTGTCTTGTCTTGCTGTTTTGAGGTGAAGTGTTTCCAACAAACTTCAAAAAGGTATTTCATGATGGATTATGCACGCGACATGATTGGGTATGGCCGGAACACGCCGAACCCTAACTGGCCAGGCAATGCGAAAATCGCGGTTCAGTTTGTCATCAATTACGAAGAAGGCGGCGAGAACAACATCCTTCATGGAGATGCTGGGTCTGAAGCTTTCCTTTCTGAGATTGTTGGCGCCCAAACCTGGCTTAACCAACGACACATGAATATGGAGTCAATGTATGAGTACGGCTCGCGTGCTGGCTTCTGGCGTCTGTGGCGTTTGTTCCGCAAACATGGACATCCGGTGACTTGTTATGGCGTTGCCACGGCACTGGAGCGAAATCCTGAAGTGGTTGAGGCCATGAAAGAGGCTAACTGGGAAATTGCATCTCACGGCCTCAAGTGGATCGAGTACAAAGATTTCTCTGCCGATGAAGAGCGCTGGCACCTCCAGCAGGCGATCAAGAGTCATATAGAGACGACTGGAGAGCGTCCTTACGGGTGGTACACAGGCAGAAGCTCCGTAAACACTCTGCCATTGGTAATGGAAGAAGGTGGCTTCCTTTACAGCTCAGACAGCTATGCAGACGACCTGCCTTATTGGGTTGAAGGTCCAAACGGCCCGCACTTGATCATCCCTTACACGCTGGATGCCAATGATATGCGGTTTGCAACACCGCAGGGCTTTAACAGCGGTGACCAATTCTTTACCTACCTGAAAGATAGCTTCGACACGCTTTACGCGGAAGGGGAAGACGGAGCGGCCAAAATGATGTCCATCGGCTTGCACTGCCGCCTTGCCGGACGCCCTGGCAGAACAGCAGCTCTTGCCCGTTTCTTGGATTATATCTCCCAAAAGCAGGATGTCTGGGTGCCGCGCCGGATCGATATTGCCCGCCATTGGCATGAACACCACAAGCCCTAACCGTTTCAAAAACTGAAGCCTTTGCCTCTCTTGCCTCAGGTGAGGGAGGTTTCTTCAACATCTGTAGAAAAGCCATCTTGTTCTTGAACTGGCCGCAATCCAGCCATTTGCAGGCCAGACACACCCTTTAAGGCCTTGTTGGTCGCACCCTTTGAATCCACATAGTGAATTGTGCATAGGTTCAAATTGTCGTGACCATCTGTCTTCCTCAATTAGTTATTGATAGAGACAAGTTAGAAACGCAAATCGACTGTGCGATATGTTTATTGCAGCATGCTCGGCAATCTAACTTAAGGAACAATAATAGGGTGACCATGAGCTTTTTAAGTACAACTGCCGAGAAGGCGAGGCATTGTAACAAAGGTAGTTTGTCCAGACGTGGTTTTGTAATCGGAACAGCAGCCCTCGCTTTGGCAGGCTGTCAGACAACCGGTGCTCCAAAACGCAAGACTGTGGCCGACCTTCGCCAGGATCCGTACTACAAGGCTGTTTATGGCCCGATGCCGGAAGAAAAATTCCCCATCCCTGCAGTCAATCTCAGTCAGATCCCAGACGGTAAGTACCTCCGTCAGGTGGTGAACTACACCGGTCCGGAAGTCGGCGGCACACTTGTTGTCGACCCATCCAACCGCTTCCTTTATCTGGTGCGTGGTGATGGCACTGCCATGCGCTATGGTGTCGGTGTAGGTCGTGCTGGCTTTAGCTGGAACGGCGATGCTGTCATCCAGTACAAACGTCAGTGGCCAAAATGGACGCCGCCCGCAGAGATGATCGCACGTCAGCCAGAGCTTGAAGAGTTCCGCCATGGCATGGCGCCGGGTATTGAAAACCCGCTGGGTGCGCGTGCGCTTTATCTGTTCCAGAACGGCAAAGACACGTTGTACCGCCTGCACGGAACCAACGAGCACTGGTCAATCGGCAAAAACGTCTCAAGTGGCTGTATCCGCCTGCTCAATCAGGATGTGATTGACCTGTACAACCGCGTGCCAAATGGATCACGCGTTGTGGTGCGTCCGGCAAGTAACCCAGTGGAACCACTCAGCGTTTAGCTAAATGTAGCATCGCGAAAATGACTGAAAGGCCTGATATCACTGTCAGGCCTTTTGTGCATCTGCCTCTGGAAAACGCGCGGGGCAGACCAAGGAAAGTGTAACGAACTGTAGCAAAACGCCGGTTCAGACAATGTCATTACGTTTTTACAAACTTCAAAATGCACATGTCTCACAAAAGCAATGTAAAACACTCTCAACTAATGTGTTCTTTCAAGCGTGCTTGAATCGCCAAGAGGCTCCTCATTGATCCAGTGAGCCTGAATAGCCGTAAGTACTGCAAATTCTGGTAGGAGTTGGCTGTTAATGTCTCGTTCTAGACAGGCTGTAAAAGTTGGTCTGATCGCCGTCGTAGTTGGTATTGCGGGTTTATACATCGGCAAACCGGTTCTTTTCTCCAAGCCTGTCCCCTTGTTCGCTTCCGTTGGACTAACGCTTTGGCCAACTGAGACGGCTGATGTCGCCGTGAAGGGCTCCGGCAACAAACAGCAGGGCAAGCGTGGCAGCGGAAAACGTGGCGGTGGCAGTCAGGAAATTCTGGCCCGTGCTCGCAATGTGACCACAGGCGTAACGGACACGTTCGTCCGCGCAATTGGTACGGGTCGTGCAGCCAAGATGACAGACCTTTATCCGGAGAGCTCCGGACGTATTCAAGAGCTACCCTTCAAGGCAGGAACGCGAGTCTCTACAGGGGATGTGGTTTTACGTCTGGATGATGCGGAAGAGAAGCTTGCGGTCAATCGCGCCAAGCTCGCGCTGAAAGACGCCGAGGAACAGGTTGAGCGATACGAAAAACTCATGTCCTCGCAGACCATTTCAACGGTCCAGATGCAGAACGCTCTGCTGGCAACCAATCAGGCCCGGCTGGATTTGGACAAAGCCAGCATCGACCTTGATCGCAGACTGGTGAGAGCTCCGTTTGAAGGTATTCTCGGCATTATGGATGTCGAAATTGGTGACTATGTAACGCAATCCTCTCGGATCACGGGTCTGGATGACCGCTCCAGCATTTTGGTCGAATTTGTTGTACCGGAACGGTTTGCGAACAAGGTCAAACGCGGAGATACGGTGGAACTGCGCACAGAAGCCATGCCGGGGCATACGTTCAGTGGCGAGCTGACAGCTCTGGAAAACCGCGTTAATTCTGAATCCCGCACTTTGAAAGTTCAGGCAACAGTCGCAAACCCTGACGATCTCCTCCGATCTGGGATCGCATTCGATGCTCGTGTCCAGTTGGAAGGGGATGAATGGCCATCCGTCCCGTCAATCGCGCTCAAATGGGATCGGTCCGGCCCGCATGTCTGGCTTGCTGAGAATGGTGAAGCTCTGCGAGCCGACGTAACCGTCATTGAGCGCAGCGCTGATCGCGTCTTGATCGAAGGCGAGGTCGAACCGGGCGATATCGTCATCACGGAATCAGTGCGCGACTTGCGTCCGGGAACAAAAGTGACGCTTCAGGCCGAGCCGGGTTTTACGCTGACCAGCCCTGATGAGCCGGCCGCCCCACTCGTGAGTGAGACACAGGCACCCGGTGATAAAGCTGGGGTAAAGGGCAAAGGGCAGGGACGTGGGCAAGGCAAGAATAAGCCGGACACAGGTCAAACCGATAAGGGCGAACCAGTAAAAAGCTCTGGTTCCCAATCTAGAATATCGCCTGATGGCACGACGCAATCCAACTCCTGAATGACTGACCCGAAGGTGTTTTTATGACAACCGACAAAAAATCGACACGGGAAAGTCACCTGAGCGGATTGTACGCCTTGTGTGTACGGCGCCCGGTTCTGGCAATTACCCTAAACCTTCTTATTATCGTGGCCGGTATTGCGGCATTACTTGGCGTTGAAGTGCGCGAAATGCCAAATGTGGACCGGCCCGTTGTAACGGTCACGACCACATACTCCGGTGCGCCGCCAGAAGTTACGGATGCCGAGATAACCAGTGTGCTGGAAAAAGCGATTTCCCGCACCGCAGGCATCGAATCCATTTCATCCAATTCAAAATATGGTCGCAGCCGAATTACCGTTGAATTCAATGATGGTGTCGACGTCAGTGAAGCTGCCAATGATATCCGCGATGCTGTGAGCGGAGCGGGGCGTAATCTGCCAGAAGATGCAGATACTCCCGTTGTGGTGAAGGCAGACGCGGATGCCGATCCTGTCATGCGCGTTGTTGTCACCTCTGACGAAATGCGCATCGAAGAACTGAGCAAGTTTGTGGATGACGAGATCGTTGACCGCATCACGTCTGTACCGGGTGTCGCCAGTGTGGATCTGTATGGCTCTCAAACGCCCGTTTTCAAAATCGCGATCAATGTGCAGGCAATGTCATCTCGCGGCCTGACACCGGATAATCTGCGCTCTGTTTTAGAAGAGCTTGCGCTTGATACCTCCGGCGGATCGCTGGAAACGGGCGATCAGGAGCTCTTTGTTCGTGCAAACTCTGACGTGAAAACTGCCGAACAGATCGGTATGGTCAAGCTCAATGATACTACCCGAATTCGCGATATTGCGTTTGTGAGCTATGGGCCGGAACGTGCATCCTCTGGTGCGTTTTACAACGGCAAACGTGCTGTCGGTATGGGTATCATTCGCTCGGCAAACTCAAATACCATCGACATCTCCAACAACGTCCGTGCTGAAATTGAGCGCATGAAGGACCAGCTTCCAAAGGATGTTGAAGTCAACGTCAGCAGTGATGATGCAACGTTCATTGGTGGCGCGATCAAGGAAGTGGTGTTCTCGCTGTTCCTATCCACCAGCATTGTCATTGGTGTGATGCTGCTGTTCCTCGGTTCTATTCGAGTCACGCTTATTCCTGCTGTCACTGTTCCTGTTGCCTTGATTGGGGCTTTGGTTGGCATCTGGCTAGCGGGCTTTTCCGCAAACGTTTTGACGCTTCTGGCCCTTTTGCTGGCAACCGGCATGGTGGTTGATGATGCAATTGTGGTTCTGGAGAATATCTCCAAGCGCGTTCACAAAGGGCAGGGGCCGCGTGCTGCTGCGATTCTTGGTACGCGGGAAGTCTTCTTTGCAGTCATCACCACAACGGCCACGCTGGCTGCTGTGTTTATACCAATCTCATTCCTCCCAGGCAGTGTCGGCAAACTCTTCTCTGAGTTCGGCTTCGTGCTTGCAATCAGCGTGATGCTGTCGTCCTTCGTTGCGCTGACCCTTGCGCCGATGATGGCTTCTCGTCTGTTGCGAACGAAAAACTATGAGGACACGCACAAACCCTCTGCGACTTGGACTGTGATTTCCAATATGGGGACCGCCATTGAGCGTTGGTACTCCAGCACGTTGGATTGGACATTACGCCGTCCATTCATATTGCTGGGTGCAGCAACACTCTTCGTCATCCTGGGAGCATCCCAATATACCTCACTGCCAAGACAGCTCACCCCAACAGAGGACAGATCTGTGATCTTCATGATTGCATCGACACCTCAAGGGACAAGTTTGGACTACACCGCGGGCAAGATGAGTGAATTGGAATATATTGCTCAGCCCTATGTTGAAAATGGCGAGGCCCGAAGCGTCATGAGCCTTGTTGGCATGGGGGGGCAGATCAATCGCGGCTTCCTTGTTATGTCTTTGAAAGACTGGGCAGAGCGAGATCGCAGTCAGCAGGAAATTGTCAACGAACTACAACGCAAGACCGCTAAAATTCCCGGCCTGAAGGTGCGTGTTGCTCAACCCAATACAATCGGAATTCGTGGCGCTGGGCAGGGACTCCGCTTTGCTGTGACTGGCACCAATTATGATGAACTGGCTGAAAATGCAGATGATATCGTCTCGGAGATGCAGGCTCGTTACGGTGACAAAGTTGGCTTTGCTTCCGTGTCCTATGAGACGACACAGCCGCAATTGCTGGTGAGTGTAGACAGGGAACGCGCAAATGATCTGGGACTGTCTTCCGACCGGATCGCCTCTAATCTGCGGATGCTGCTCGATGGCTCGTCAGTAGCGGATCTCTTCGTAGAGGATGACGGCATTCCAATGGTCATGGAAGCAGGTGGTCTACCATTGCGCTCCACCCGAGATCTCGAGAATATCTTCATCAAGAGCAAAGACGGCACCATGCTGCCTATGTCCTCTATTGTCTCCATTGAAGAAGAGGCCGTGGCACCAAGCTTGACTCGCGAAGAGCAGCAAAGAGCAGTCCCCGTCACCATCTCCATCAATGATGGTTATGATCTTGCGCAGGCAATCTCCGACATGAAGGAAGTTGCTGAGGAAGTCTTGCCGGAAGGCACAAATGTCACGCTCTTGAGTGAAGCTGCGGTTTTGGAGAAAACCACGTCCAACGTCTACATGACCTTCCTCTTTGCAATCCTCGTGGTCTTCCTTGTACTCGCTGCGCAGTTTGAAAGCTTCATGAGCGCCTTTGTCATTCTCTGCACAGTGCCCTTTGGCATTTCAGCAGCGATTATCTCTATCGGCCTGACTGGGGGCTCCATCAACGTCTACTCTCAGATCGGTATCATTTTGCTCGTTGGTTTGATGGCCAAGAACGGCATTCTCATTGTGGAGTTTGCAAATACCTTGAGGGAGGAAGGGCGTTCAGTCTTTGAAGCGATCCATGATGCATGCCTCATCCGCTTCCGCCCAGTTGTCATGACTGTGGTCTCGACGGTCCTCGGCGGTGTGCCACTGGTCATGGCCTTTGGTGCAGGGGCAGAAGCGCGCATTGAGATGGGATGGGTAATCGTTGGTGGCTTAGGCTTTGCAACACTCTCCACACTCTTCGTGACACCAGCTGCTTACTTGCTGCTGATGCGCTTTACGAAGCCACGCAAAGCCAGTGAAGAAAAGTTGCACAGTGAGCTTGATAAAGCGCTGGGCACCACGAATACGCCAGCAGAATAGCTGCAGTTAAGGACAGGCCGAGATGATAACAATGCTTGCATTGCCTTCATCTCGGCATTTCTGCGCAAGATAAAAGATGTCCAGCCGCAGTGTGACCAGGTGGGAGTTTGCGCCCGGCTCGGTCGTCTCACTCACACGGTGGCCGAGATCTTGCGACAGCTCCAACTCAAAGAACGCTTCACTTTGAGAAAAGTAGGAGAGCAGCAAATCCAGATCGAGCGCCTCATTACCGGCGGCGTCAACGACACGGGTCTGGCGAAGCTTGTCGCGCCACATAAGCTCGCCGCAATTATCAAGAAATTGCTCGCAGGAGACCAGCTCGTCAAACAGTTGATGAACACTAGAACGAAGCATCTAATCTATACCCAGCCTTTCAGATGCAAATTGCAGAGCGAATTATAGTCCAAAGATCTGATTTCCCCTCAAAACCAAACGATAAAATTGAAGGCATGAGCCATTTGATTGCACAGCATCAGATCACTGAAGTCCACAATACCCCTCAATTGTCACAGAAATGCAATAAAGCGCATTGAGTGCGCTTTGATCGTGGTATGCTTTGATTTTCCCTAATGGAATTAAAGGTGCGACCACGGAGAGAAATGATGCGCTCACTTAAGTTTTCGATGGTGATACTGACAGGTCTGTCGACAATGCTGATATCAGTCTCACTCGGTAATGCCTTGGGCATACAGCAATTGACAGAAGTGAGTGGACGAGCGGAAGTTGTCGATAAACGCCAGCTCAATATCTATCACCAACATGGGATTATTCGCGTTGGTCTGATGTGGCCTGCGGAAAATCATTACTCTTTGCGCCGTCAATTGGCGACCGCAGTCAAAGTGAAATGCCTGATGTTCGGATCTGAAGCATCTGCAAGCTGCGTTGCAATTGATAAGTTCGGGTCGCGCTGGATGCTCGGCAATGCCAATCAGATGGCATTCACAAAGTAAGGTGCTTAAAAGCGCCGACAGCCTGATGCTCTCAGCGCTTTCTAATTTTACTTATTGCTGGCGAACGTCTTCATCATGATGTCGACGAAGAGTGCTGCATTCGCGTCAAAGGCCACTTTGCAATTGGCTTGTTTGGTGCCGCGGTGGTTCTTGTCAACAATTGTACGCCCAACAGTCAGCGCACCCTGTGTTTCAATATCGACCGGGTACTCTCCCAGCGTAATCACGTCTGGCTGAATGAGGTGCGCGATACAAAGCGCATCATGCACCGGTGCGCTGTGCTCAACATCCATCTTCTGGATCTTGTCGTGAATGCCAATGCGATGGCCTGTACAAGCCGCCATAGCCTTACCAGCAGGCGTGCCCAGCTCATCAAACTGACGACATTGCGTTGCTGTCACCAGCGCTTTGTGTGTTGCATCCAGCGGCACCATGGTCAGCTTTTCAAAGCCAGCATTAAAGACTGCATAAGCAGCTTCAGGGTCAGCCCAGATGTTGAATTCCGCAGCAGGGGTCACATTGCCAACATCATGACCACCGCCCATGATCACGACTTCAGGAATGAGGTCCACCAGCTTCGGCTCAACAGCCAGCGCTGCTGCAATGTTGGTTAGCGGTGCAACCGGAACCAGCGTGATTGGATCAATCGCACTGCGGTAGGTCTCTACCAGATACTCAACGGCATGCTGCTTTTGTGCTTTTAAAGCGGTTTCTGGCAGAGGAAGATGCTTGCCGTGGATCTTCTCGGTCAGATCGTTTTTGGTGCGTGGAGTTGGAAAGTCATTTCGTACCAGAGGCTTGTGACAGCCAGCGTAAACCGGAATCTCAGGCTTGCCGATATAGTCGAGAACACGCAAGGAATTATCTGTGCAATAATGCAGCTCGGCATTCCCGTTCACAGTGGTTACGCCAATCAGGTCAAGATCTTCATGCAAAGCAGCCAGCATAATGGCAACAGCATCATCCGTGCCCGTGTCCACATCTAGTATCAGTTTTCTTTTCATTATTCGCTCCCGGAAAGCTGATCGCTGCTAACTCTATGGGTGCGCAGCGGCAGCCTGATATGAAGACGCATCATCGCAATTGATTGAAAACTTGCATGTGATGCGAGAAAAAAAAGATAAGGAACAACAGACTAGATTATTCTTTCCGGGTCAATTAGGTGTGTAATGTAACCGCCGATATATCACAGCTTCGTCCCGTTATTTGAAGAGTACATAATGCCTGCAAATCCCATTTTCTCTGAGGACTATTTCCAAGCTCAACAGCGTTTCATGGACCTGGCCAGTCGACTTGGATTTGAGACAGAGATCATCCCGCACCCAACCTTCAAGAATGAAGAGGGGCCTGTGCAGATGACTGTTGCATTGCAAGGCAAACCGGACAGTGAGCATGTGGTGTTCATCACCTCTGGCGTGCATGGAACAGAACTCACAGCAGGCTCTGGAATTCAGCTGGACTTGATGCAGCGCTATCTGGAGCAGCTGCCAGACAATACAAAAGTAGTCTGGGTGCATGCAGTTAATCCTGCTGGCTGCGCGATCTTTACACGAACAGATGAGAACAACGTCGACAACAACCGCAACTCCATTAGCTTTGATGGAGACCTTCCTCAAAACCCGGACTATGAGGAGCTGCACACCGCCATTTGTGCGCCGCAGATCACGGGCGAGGAGTGGCAGGCTGCCAATGCCGCAATCAAAGCCTATACGGCAAAGAACGGGGCTGGCGCTCTGACGCAAAAAGTGTTGAAGGGGCAGTACACGGTCCCAATGGGTCTGTTCTACGGTGGGGAGGAAACGTCCTGGTCCACTAAAACCTTGAAGCAGGTCATTGTCTGTTACGGACAAGGCGCAAAACGTGCAACGATCATTGATCTGCACACTGGTGTTGGCCCCTGCGGCTTCTGTGAAGTGATGGACCTCAGTTCAAAACCGGGAGAAGAGGCGGAGTGGAGCCTCATTGGTGGTTTCATGTGCGATACTTTGGACAGTTTGGATCTGGAGGTCCCACCAACCAAGTTGATCCTGGAGTTTGGCACCGTCCCATTTGAACAAGTGCTGGACGCTCATCGCCGAGACAACTGGCTTAAACGCAATCGGGACACTGTCGACTCAGAGTTGGCCGCCGAAATCAGGCAGGAGCTCAAGGACGCGCTCTTTGTTGATACACAAGAGTGGTGTGAAGCACTTCTGACGCAAAGCCGCGATGTTTTTGAACAGTACGTTCTGAAAGCCACTGTCGACGCTTAATGACCGCTCAGGGTGCAATTTCAGTCCCGTCATAAGCCAGACATTTGCCGGTTTGGGACTGATCCACCTTACTGATTACATCCAGCAACATTGCAGCGGATTGCTTTGGCTGCATCAACTGGCTTTCTTGAATGCCGCGTTGAAACGGTTTTGATAGGGAGCTATCCACCGTGCCCGGATGCAGGCCAATAATGACAGAGCTTTGATGCGTGCGCTGCATCTCAATCGCAGCGCACCTGATGAGCATGTTAAGGGCTGCTTTTGAGGCCCGGTACGAATACCATCCCCCCAGATAATTATCAGAAATGCTGCCAACGCGCGCTGAAATGGCTGCGAAAACGGCTCTCTTGTGTTTGGGTAACAGCGGCAGAAAGTACTTCATGATCATCGCTGGTAAGATCGTGTTCGTGCAAAACGTTTCTTCCATTCCGGCGTAGGTGAGGGCGCGGATAGTTTTTTCAGGTTTCGTGGTGGTGCTTTGAAGCTGCCCCGTGGCCACGAAAATCAGATCAAGCCCACCAGCTGCTTTAATTGCATCTGCACTGGCATTGAGCCCTTCTGGATCCTCTAATGAGAAAGTCCGACTTTCAACACGCTCATGGACTGGGATGCGCTCTAAAGAACGGGCAAAACAAAACACAGTCGCCGTGTGATAGCGATTAATGCATTCATTGACAAAAGCAGAGCCAATCGCGCCGCTGGCACCAAAAACGGCAATCCGTTTGGGAGAAAAGGGCATGACAGGGCCTCTGCAAGCGTTGAAGACGCAAGCAGTGTTCTTGAGGGACACAAAGCCGTCAATTAGCGGAATATGAGAGCCACTCAGGCAATCTGTTTAGATATGATGTATGGAAGAAAATGGCTGGGGATCCTGGACTCGAACCAGGACCGACGGAGTCAGAGTCCGCTGTTCTACCATTAAACTAATCCCCAGCAGAACAGGAGGGAAGTGTTCCCTACCTGGCAATTGAAGCTTTTAATACGTGAGTAATTGGCTGGGGATCCTGGACTCGAACCAGGACCGACGGAGTCAGAGTCCGCTGTTCTACCATTAAACTAATCCCCAGCAATAACAGCACGTTAGCTACTGCCAACCAACAAAGTGAAGCAAGTCGTTCAATTCGTCGGTGAGAGGGCTTTTAGTGTTCGGACCGGACCTTGTCAACTTGGTTCTCGTGAGTTTTAACAAAATCAGTGGGCTAAGCGGATTTCATGCCCTTCTCTTGTGAATAAGGGTATGGCTCTGCGTGTTTATGCGCAAATGTGCTCTGGCTATGGCACGGCTGTATCAACTCCGACCACCGGCGAGCCGATTTGTAAGCCTCTGGAGTTTCCTGCAATTTGAGAGAATTCGTTTAAATTTAGGACTGTACCATTCAAATGGGGCGATTGCTGTTTGCTATGAAACTGTTACAATGTTGCCAACTTAAAATGACTTCAGTCCAGATCGCATTTAGATGCCTCAAGGACTGCACAAAGGCATAGCACTTGAAGAAAACGGGTGAGCGGTCCTCTTCGGATGGAGCGAGAACGCCCGGCGTCCCGGGAAGCTCGAAAAAGGGCAGACGGAAGCAACGCCATAGAAAGCGCCAAGGTGGTGACGCCAAAAATGCGTCTTTGCACCGCGCTGAAGCTGGTCATTCTGCTGGGATTGCGGAAGAGGCCGGCAGTTCTCGTCCTGAAGGCGCCAAGCGGCAGAGGAAAGCACGTCGCGCAAAGCCTAATCGGGCAGAAAGACGTGCGCTCCTAAACCAGAAACTACATGCGCCCGTTGTCAATATTGATCCGGGCGGTACATCAGTAGAAGTTATACAACCTGCTCCTGCACCTAAGGAGGAGGTTAAAACGCATGGGTCATCGCAGGCCAGACAGTCAGGGCCTGTAGAGCAACAATCTCCGCGTCCTTCTCAAGGCTATAGATCTCGCGAAAATGATGCAAACCGACGCAATCATCATGCGGATACGCGTGGTGATGGGACGCATCGTTTTCCTTCGCGCCACAGGCATCAGGCGACAGGGTCTCAGGAACTTTATGCAGCTTTGGATCTAGGCACCAACAATTGTCGTTTGTTGATTGCCAGACCAGAGCAGCGCGGGTTTCGCGTTGTCGATGCCTACTCCAAGATTGTACGCTTGGGGGAGGGTGTCGGACGTAACCGGAAACTCTCCGATGACGCCATTTCACGAGCCATTGAGGCCTTGCAGGTTTGTCAGCAAAAGATTTCCGAGCGCGGCGTTCAGCGGGCACGGCTGATTGCAACCGAAGCCTGCCGGGCAGCTGAAACTGGCGAGGAGTTTGTCAGCCGTGCCAAGAAAGAGGCAGGGCTTGAGCTTGAGATTGTCAGTCAGGAGACTGAAGCACGCTTAGCAGTTGCAGGGTGTGTTTCTCTGGTCGATCCTGAGGCTGACGGTGTTCTTCTTTTCGATATTGGGGGCGGGTCCTCTGAGATTGTCTGGCTTGATCTGCGCAACAGATATGGTGCGCGGGGATATGCGCTGACGCGCTTTGTCAGAACATGGACGTCTCTGCCTCTGGGCGTTGTAAATCTGGCGGAAAGACATGGCGGCGTGCACGTTACGCCAGATGTTTTTGAAGCCATGGTTGGTGATGTCTCGCAGAGATTGGAGAATTTCCCTCTTGGCAATGAACTCTCCCGTGCTATAGAGCGCGGAAATGTCCATATGCTGGGAACATCCGGGACGGTGACCACATTGGCTGGGGTCCACTTGGGTCTTAAGCGCTATGATCGCCGCCGCGTTGATGGAGCATGGATGGAACAGGAAGATGTTTCAGCCATGATTAACCAGCTTTTGAATATGTCCTACCAAGAACGGGTAGAAAACCCTTGTATTGGTGAGGACCGAGCCGATTTGGTGCTAGCAGGTTGCGCAATTTTGGAAGGAATACGCCGCAGATGGCCTTGTCAGCGTTTACGTGTTGCTGACAGAGGACTGCGAGAAGGTATTTTGATGGAGATGATGGCTGCAGACAAAGTCTGGAGCAACTCCAACCATAAGCGCCGGCGCACCCCTAGAAAGGAATATAACAGATGAGCGGCAACTCAAGTGGTCGTGGATCAGGTGATCGGGGCATGTTTCAGCGCGTGAAAACTGCGCGTAAACGGTCCAACTCTTCAACGCTCTGGCTACAACGCCAGCTGAATGATCCGTACGTCCGCCGTGCCAAGGTCGATGGTTATCGCTCCAGGGCGGCTTACAAGCTGATCGAGATCAATGAGAAGCATGAAATCCTGAAGCCGGGCATGCGTGTGGTCGATCTGGGATGTGCTCCGGGTGGCTGGTCACAGCTAACTGCGCCAATTGTCGGCTCTATGGATGATGAGCCCTTGGTGGTCGGGATTGATTATCTCGAAGTTGAACCGATCCCAGGTGTTGTGATCCTTCAAAAAGACTTTCTGGATGATGATGCTCCTGATGAGTTGATGAAAGCGCTCGGCGGGCATCGTCCCGATCTGGTGATGTCAGACATGGCAGCACCGACAACAGGTCATCGTCAGACAGACCACCTGCGTACGACTTATTTGTTCGAGATCGCGATCGATTTTGCTCGTCAGAACCTGAACGAAGGCGGCGCATTCCTATCCAAGGTGTTTGCTGGAGGCGCTGAGGCAAAGCTGCTTCAGGATCTAAAGAAGGAATTTAAGTCGGTGGTGCATATCAAACCACCAGCGAGCCGCAAAGGTAGCCCTGAGATGTTCATTCTCGCCAAGGGCTACAGAGGGTCTAAATAGTTTTCAGAAAGGCTGGTTTCGACCAGCCTTTTTTAATGATGCAAATGTGCCTGTTCATCCACTTTGTTCTTTCCAAGATTGACGGGTAGAAACCAGAAAAACAGAACAGGCAGCAATGCAAACAGACCAGTGCAAACGGAAAGCCAGATAAAATCAGGCCCGGTGAGCAAAGGCTCCTCTGTGATATTCTGCCGAACATGCAAAATGGCTGCAGCAAAACCAACCGCCAGTGAAATGGACAGTTGCTGAACCAGCCCTGCAAAGCTCACACCCTGATTAACAAGACATCTGGTCAGATCTGCATAGCTTGCTGTGTTAGCAGATGTGAACACAAGGCTTCGTGTGAAGCCCGTGAGCAGGATAAGGAGTGTGACTGCTGCAAGTGACTTGGTAAGCCAGACAAAGCCCACAGCCATCGTTAGAGCGGAAAGAGCAACGGTGCAGGGCAGCAGGACGCCACGAAAGCCGAATGTTTTGATCAGTCGGTGAGCGACCACGCGTGAAAGCAGGGCACCGATGGCAGCAGCCCCCATGAGAAGGCCGGTTGTCAAGCTATCTAAGCCCATAGGGATTTGCAGGATGAGTGGCATCACAAACGCAAAGGAAGCGACGCCGATGCGCAATGGGACGGCTGCATAGGTCGAGACACGGTAGCTGAGATTTGTGAAGAGCTTCAGGTCAATCACTGGATGGGGAGCACGCCGCGCATGCCAAATAAAGATCAAGGCGAATGATAAACTTGCCGCAAAAAGGCCAAGGGG
Organism: Pseudovibrio sp. Ad13; assembly: GCF_001623225.1. Lineage (NCBI taxonomy): Bacteria > Pseudomonadati > Pseudomonadota > Alphaproteobacteria > Hyphomicrobiales > Stappiaceae > Pseudovibrio > Pseudovibrio sp. Ad13. The sequence continues at coordinate 146,762 of NZ_LMCC01000012.1, forward strand.
AATAAATGCATCGCCCGTGATCTTCGTTAGACTAGCAATCCCAGCCAGGAGCGATGCGGCAGTACTTCCGAGCAAAATAAACCCCAGAAAATCGAAGGGCACCTTGTTCTTCCGCCTGTAATTGCGAAAGTAAAAGCTGCTCATTGCGCCAACTGCAATGCAAACCGGCACATTGATCAAAAAGATCCAGCGCCAATTGAGGTAGTGCACAATGATGCCGCCCAGAAAGGGTCCAAAGGCGATCCCGAATGCAGCGGGCGTGACGACCCAAACCATCGCTTGCACAAGGTTCTTCGTGCCTGCCATGCGGATGACTGTTAGGCGTCCAATCGGCATCAAAAAGGCTCCGGCAAACCCCTGTATTGCCCGGGCAATCAAAAGATGGGTCAGATTGCTTGAAAGGGCGCAAGCCACCGACATGCTCATAAACAGGAGCGCTGCACCAATGAACAATCGTTTTGAGCCGAAGCGGTCAGCTGCCCAGCCAGAAATGGGAATAAACACCGCCAATGTGAGCTGATAGAGCGATATGGTCATATGCAACGAAAGTGGATTGATTTTCAGGTCGCGGGCGATAGTGGGGATCGCAACTCCAAGCACTGTGGCGTCCAGCTGCACCAGCAAAAGCGTCATGCCAACGATCACAGTCGTCATGCGGAGGCGGTGCGGCATACTCGGAGCTTTCCGGTCTGAAATCACTCAGGGGTGTCGTTGAGGCCTCTGAGTATCTCTGAAGGTGTCTGTTCTAGAAAGCTGACCCTAAAGGAACTCGGTCTACCAACACTCATCGGTGATACTGGCAATTTAGTAAAATCAATGTGGTGAGGCTCAAATATGCAATCCGCGGCCTGAAATTGATAAATGCCCCTTTTCAAATCGCAAAAGCCGTGGTAGTGACCCGCGTCAACTTCTCTATCTTTTCAGACAACTCTGCAGTCAAATCCACTTGAGCAGGGAGTGGGTCAGGGCGGTCTATATTCATCCGAAGGGAACTTGGCAATGCCTACATTTTACGAACCATCTTCAGGTCACGAAGCGCTGACTTTTGATGATGTTCTGCTCCTTCCAGGGCATTCTGAGATCATGCCAGCGCAGGTCGAACTGCACTCGCGAATCTCTCGCAATCTTCATTTGCATTTGCCTATCCTCTCTTCCGCAATGGACACAGTGACAGAAGCGCGCCTAGCGATTGCTATGGCACAGGCTGGTGGCCTCGGCATCATCCACAAGAACATGACACCAGAACGTCAGGCCGAAGAAGTCCGTCAGGTGAAGAAATTCGAGAGCGGCATGGTTGTCAATCCATTGGTGATTGGTCCCGATGCAACTCTGGAAGACGCTCTCAATCTGATGGAAGCGCATAAGATCTCTGGTGTGCCAGTGGTTGAAAACGGTGGTCGCGGCGGCACTGCCACAGGTCGCCTCGTTGGTATTCTGACCAACCGCGACGTACGCTTCGCCTCAAACCCTGAGCAGCTGGTCTGTGAGCTGATGACCCGCGACAACCTGATCACAGTGCGCGATAACGTTCGTCAGGATGAAGCCAAGCGCTTATTGCACCAACACCGTATCGAAAAGCTTTTGGTGGTTGATGAGAACCAATATTGTGTTGGTCTTATTACTGTAAAAGACATGGAAAAGGCGCAGCTCAACCCGAATGCATCCAAGGATGTGCAAGGCCGCCTTCTGTCTGGCGCAGCAACCAGCGTGGGTGAAGATGGCATGCGCCGCGCTGAGGCCCTGATTGAGGCTGATGTCGACCTTCTGGTTGTGGATACCGCGCACGGCCATTCGCAAGCAGTGATCGATCAGGTAGCTGCAATCAAGAAGCGCTTCCCGAGTGTAGAGCTGGTGGCTGGCAACGTAGCAACTCCAGCTGCAACAAAAGCGCTGATTGAAGCTGGTGCAGATGCCGTGAAGGTTGGTATCGGGCCGGGTTCTATCTGTACAACGCGCATTGTTGCTGGTGTCGGCGTTCCTCAGCTCACAGCGATCCTTGAGTGCGCAGCCGAGGCTGCTAAGGCTGACGTGCCAATCATTGCAGATGGTGGCATCAAGTTCTCCGGCGATATGGCAAAAGCATTCGCAGCAGGTGCAGGCTCCTGCATGGTGGGTTCACTACTGGCTGGTACCGAAGAAAGCCCAGGTGAGGTTTATCTGCATCAGGGGCGTTCCTACAAAGCCTATCGTGGTATGGGCTCTGTCGGTGCAATGGCACGTGGTTCCGCAGATCGTTACTTCCAGGCAGAGGTCTCTGATAAGCTGAAGCTGGTTCCAGAAGGTATTGAAGGACAGGTGCCTTACAAAGGTCCTCTCTCTTCCGTTCTGCACCAGCTCGCAGGTGGTGTTCGTGCGTCCATGGGATATGTCGGTGCGCCGAACCTGCCAGAGTACAAAGACCGCGCAACCTTCGTCCGCATCTCCGGCGCCTCCCTTCGTGAAAGCCACGCCCACGACGTCACGATTACACGCGAAAGCCCAAATTATCCGGGTGCTGTTTGATGGGTTTAGGCTGAGCTGCCTCTTCTTTTAATTTCAATGGCTTGCGGTTATTTCGAGCTATATCGAAATGCCGCAAGTTTTATTGGTTGTGTGACTAGCGTGTGATTTATTTTTCGTGTTCATATAGGGGGGGTGATTTAAGGCATCTCCATGGCAACCCGGCTCACCAACTCATATCTCAAAATTTTTAAGTATGAAGGCAAACGTATCCGGCTCTCCGACTCCGTAGAGGAGGGGCTGCTCGTCACAGTTGGCGCAAAAAAAAAACCTTTTCGGTTTACGTCAAAGTTGCAGGTCAGCGCCTGCATGAGACGCTAGGGTATTTCCCAGAACTCAGTGTAGATGAAGCGCGTGAGAAGGCGCGCAAAATGAAAAACGCTATGCGCGAAGGGTTATTGCATATCGAGACCCTGGATGAGCTTGCTCAGATTTACTTCAAACGCAGAGAGGGGGAGGTCGCAGACACTACCCTTGCAAAGTACAAATCTGATTGGAAAAACAAGTTTAAGGACTGGCACAACTTAAGCCCGGCAGCGTTGACGGTCGATAGGTGTCGCATGAAGTTTGGGCTGCTTTCTGAGAAGCATGGCCTGATCGCAGCAAATACTGCAGCGATCACAAGCCAGGTAATAATCAACTGGTCAATCTCCCAGGGTTTGCTCCCTCTTTCGTTTGCTAATCCTTGGCTCCACGTAACGAGGAATCCTCGTAAGCCGCGAACATGGTTTATGAGTTCAGAGGAGCTGAGCAAGTATTGGAATGGGCTGGAAGAGGTTCAGGCCGGTGGGGGCGGCATTGGATCATGGGTGTCCATGCTCTGCGTTATCTTCTGATGACTGGCCGAAGAAAGGAAGAGACGCTCAGTCTGCGCCGGGACCAGCTTGACTTGGAGATGGGGGCGGTATCACAGCCAACGAAGACTGGGGAGAAGACATTTCGACTTGCCCAAGAAGTAGTCGGTCACCTGAGAAGTATCCTCCAGTAAAAGGCTGTGATTATGTTTTTGCTTCTTTTGGTAAGGGGAACACAGCTGTAAATGAGCATACTCTCTATGGTGCACATAATGATGTGTGCAAGAAGGCTGGCATTTCTGACTTGCAAGTCCATGACCTGCGCCGCACCGTTGGATCTCATCTGCGTTTGAGTGGGGTTGATCTGGCTGATATCGCGGACATCTTAGGGCATTCTGACTTAACGACAACGCGGCGACACTATGCGCACCTCGATAGCGCGCGACATAGAGACAAGGCAGAGATTGTAGCAGCGTTGATGCGAAAAAAATAAAGTTTCACTCTGATAGGGCTAAAGCCGGACCTTCGATCGCTTCCATCATGGGTTGAGATACCTTCACCCCAAGACTTCTACAGTAGCTCTTGTGCGTGATCTAGAATTACCATACGTGACCAAGAACAGACATTCGCGCTAGTTCGAAGCGTTGCCAGCAAGAACGAAATTTCAACTGCTGGTCGGCCTATCTAAACCGATGATGGAGGGGTAAAAGAAGCTGTACTTTGTTGGCTTACTTCTTGTCTACGACAACGCCCGCTTTTAGTAATCAGGCTCATAAATCCTCAAAAAAGAGGTTTGTCCACCGCTAATGCCCGAGTCTCCAAAGATACCTGGGATGCCTGCTTACGTCCCATTTGCCCTGTTTCTTTTTCGGATTGTGGCCATTCTGCCGGGCGATAGTCTGAAAGCATCCTCCGAACACCGCTATCTCGGGTGTGCAGGGTAATCGGCCACTAGTTTTCTCGGGCATCCCACCATTCGCGAGCCAGTCGTTGCCCTTCAACAATCTGTTGGTACTCGAGAACTCCTTCAACCTTTCTTCGCACTCTTTTAGCCTTTTCATTATCAAGGAGCTCAGCAAGAAGAAGCCATTTATATCCCTGTACAGGATTGTAGAACTTACTACGATTTTGCAAATACATCTCAGCAAGGGAAGCTTGAGCAGACGCGTTGCCTTGTTCTGCGGCAAGGCTATACCATTTCTCAGCTTCATCGAGATCCTGTGGCACAATTTGGCCGCGGGCGTATATATCACCTAATCTGAAGACGTCGAACTCGTCTCCGTGCTTGGCCGCGAGGTGATACCATTTCATAGCAATTTTATAGTTTGGTGGGGTACCCCGACCATTTTCATAAAACCTACCCAAAGCTTTAAAAGTAAAGGCAGAGGCATCTTTATCTTCAGCAGCTCGAAGGTACCATTTAAGGGCTTCACGGTAATCACGTGGAACGCCCATACCGAACTCAAAAAAAGTACCCATTGCTTGTTGTGCCCCGGAGTTTCCTCGCTCTGCAGCCAGTAAGAACCATTTGGCCGCTTCCTGATAATTCTGTTCTATTCTCTCATCATCAAAATAAACACGACCAATGTAACCCAGAAGGTATTTATCTCCAGTTTGCCATGCTATGTCTTTACATGCTTGAAAATAGCTGGGCTCGTCACCGATCAGATCAGATTTACATTCTTCTAAAGTTTGAGCTGCGGCCTGCGTTTGCCAGAAACTCACGAGTAAAAATAATATCGTAATGAGTATTCTTCCTGTCGGCATAATGTCCCCTTGAGGTCCTCTCTAGGCAATCAATCAACTAATAATTGCAATAGCTAAAATGCTTATACCTAGAACTAGAACACAAAATCAAACAATGATGACCTACGAGCGAAGCCTCAATCTCTTGGGAAGTCCTCCTGTGCATGTCACAAGGAGAAAATTTCATGGACAGAATAAGTACGATAAAGATTGATTGCAGCGACCCCAAGTAGTCCCCTCAAAGTTTGCTTCCTTTTCTTTTTGAAAGATCAATCACTGCCATTCCTGACGCGTCGCGCGTGACCAAAAGCGGACATCGACCCTTACATAGTGAAATTCTTTTCTGAACAAGCACTCAATCTCAAGTTGATTTGGCCGCAATGACTTAAAGTTTCACCCGTTAAAGATCTTTGCCTTCAACTCTGCGATCATCTTATCTTGTCCATCATTTGGTTCAACAAAGTCAATCAACTTGAGGTCTCAGCCAGATTTCCAATATGTTGGCATCAGACGACGGATACCCTTTTGAACATTTCGTTCAACAGCAGCTTCTCAAAGATATACCGCGACCGAGATTAGTTCTTGTCATTCAAAAAAAACGGCAGGATGTCTTGGCAAAAGCAAACCGGATATGGCCAAAGGTCTAGAGGCGAAACCTTGATGGGTCGTTTTAAGCAGGTGATCGGGACCACGCTCCGGTCACGAAAGATGAACAATCAGAGGACAGAGGCAAAACTTGGCGTCGCCGTTCTCAACACAATGACGGCCCTCGGACGCGCCAGGTTCGAGAAGGTTTCTGCATGACCAGATGCATGGGATTGGGCAAGCTGTATGCTAATTTCGAATTGTGCAACAGCACCCGGTGCTACGGCCTCTTCAACACCCAGGCGATTTTCAGCGCATATTTCTAGACCTTCAAGGCTACGCAACGTTCGCCTGAAATGTTTCTACAGAATGGCAGGAATGCCAGTACACATTGCGCATGACGGATACTCAAAGTCTGATCTGGATCAGGGACGAACTCCCGTCAAGAGTTTGCGAATGACAGGATCAATAGCGGTGCTGGAAGTAGAAAAGATCCCTGTTTGCTCTATACTCCAGCGTGCCGATTTTTCGTCGGTAATGCGCTTCCAGACTATTGGCGTCGCGTAAGGCATAACTCGGGGCTTGGTAGCGACTCCCATTGTAAGCCCCTGAACTAAATTGATCTTCTGCCGATGTTCGGGAAACATGATGGTGCTTGATATAAAATTATCCTCGCTATTTGAGTTTTCGATAAGGTAAATCCTGTTACCTTGAAAAGCTACTAGACCTAAATGACGCGTTCTTTGGCGTACGCTGCCATCCTGGCTTTTGGCTCGTTCAAGCGTGTAGCTTACAACTTTGCCGTTCTCTTCCTGCAATCTGATCAAAGTGCGGATGATCCCACCCTCCCAAGTCGGAGTTTGAAAATGCCCATGATAGTATCCTAAGTACCGACGCAAATGCCTAGCTTGGTCTACGAAAATCGAATCCAGTGAATGGCGTGATCTATGAACTTCTCCATATCTGTTAGACTTTAATACAGCAGAAAACTGTTCTTCATCCAACATCAGAGCATCTACACTTACCCCGAAATACTGAGAAATTCTCCTTAGATTATGGGCCGAAGGCATGCCACCTCCGTTGAGATAGCGATTAAACTGCTGGCGGTTGAAATTAATTTCACGGCAAACTTGTGCAATACTGAAATGTTCAGAACATAATCTACGTAAATTTTTTGAAAAATTGGTAGTCATCATGGCTCCAAGCTTCGCAGTAAGACGTTAATGTGATTACAAATGATTACAGGTGTGAATATCTGCGCACTGTTGATCGCTATCATATTGTGGTGGAACCACCTAAGTAAAAAGTACTAAGGAGGGGATTGAGTATGATAAAACCACCGTTTACGGATGTTGTGATTAAAAAATCATCGTCTGGATTCTATGAGAATTACTGTTTTCCAATTGCAATAGGCAGTAAATGCATCATGGTTGCGCTGGTTCTTTGGGCATTGCTTTGGCCTAAATCCGCGAACAACATTCTAAATAGTTTTAAATGGCAGCTTCTTGAAAACTTCAATGCCTTCTACATTATACTTTTTGGAGTTTTTGCAGTTTTTCTCATCGCAATTGCAGTCATTCCTTCAACAGGTAAGCTAGTAATGGGGCTTCCCGGAGAAAAGCCCGAATATTCGAATTTCTCATGGTTTGCAATGATGTTTGGTGCAGGTTTAGGCGTAGGTCTTATGGTCTTTGCTACTGCAGAGCCTTTGGGATTATGGGCATCAAATCCTGAAATTCTAGCGCAAAAGGTTGAGGCAAATACTATAGAAGCGCTAAGGCCAGCATACATCTTCACATTCGCACACTATGGTTTTCATACATGGGGCGTGTTTGTGATTGCCGGTCTAGCTATGGCCTACTGCTCTTACACTCGAGGCTTGCCTTTAACACTCCGCAGCGCTCTGACTCCGCTTATTGGACGGTATGCAAACGGATTTTTCGGGCACATTATCGACACGTTTGGCGTCGTAGCAACAATTTTGGCTGTTTCTGTGACGATTGGCTTTGGTGTCAGTCAGTTTCTGAACGGTGTTTACGCAATTACCGGGATGGAATGGATCATGAACCTGGGCGGTGAAACCCCAACACCAAGTGATGCGGGTCTGATCGCAGGGCTTGTGATCATAATGTCTTTGTCTATTCTATCCGCCGTATCAGGCGTAGGAAAAGGCGTAAAATACCTATCAAACTTGAACTTAATACTGTCTATGGTGTTGCTACTCACCTTCGTAATATTTGGTTCGTTTTTCTTTGCAATGACCACCTACGGCATCGCACTGGTAGATTACATTCTGAACTTCTTATCTCTGTCTTTTCTTGCTTACTTCCCACTAAGTGAGGCTGAATTCACAACGGCGTTGCCAGCAGTGGCGCAGCCATACTCAAATGACCTTTTTGCTGGTGCAACCAATGCCTGGGGCAGCTATGATAAATTTGTTTCAGGGTTGAGTAGCGAGGCAGCAACGCTAGATGAAGCGACCCTTTTGGCTGTCTACGAGGCAGGCAACAATGGTCGTCAGTTCACATGGCAGGCAGGATGGACAACCTTCTACTGGGCTTGGATGGTTGCATACGCACCTTTTGTAGGTTTGTTTCTTGCTCGGATATCAAAAGGCCGTACGGTTCGTGAATTTGTTATCGGTTGTGTTGTTGCACCTTCCTTGGTTTGCTTTGCGTGGATGACAATTCTGGGTGCTACAGCAATTGACCTTGAACTTAGTGGCATTGCGAACGGAGCTATCTCTAGCGCCTCCAATACAAACAAGCTTTTCATAACTATGTCCTACATTCTGGACGGCGGATTTTTGTCTGCGATGAATGTTGTATGTGCTGTACTGGTCCTGACATTCTTGGTGACAACAGCAGACTCTGGTATTTTGGTCATGAACACCATCATGTCTGGTGGAGATCAAGAAACGGGCATCAAGCATCGCATTGTTTGGGGCTTCGTTTTGACGGGTGTTCTTGGCACTTTGTTGCTTGCTGCGGGCGAAAGTAACCCGATGGAGGCGATACAAAACGCAATGATTATTGGAGCCTTGCCATTTTCTTTCATTTTGGGATTGATGATGATTGCAATGGGTAAGGCGATTTACCGTGATCATTTGCGTGAAAAGTATCATGCTGCAGGGCTTGTAACTGCAGAAACTCAATTATGACACAGCAACCAACTGATAAATCTACTCATTTACATTAATACTGTCCATCCGTTTTGCGGCAAAAGCATACTCCTGAAAAGTGAGCGTTAGTTCTCGGGAGTATGCAAAGAACCAAAATAAACAAGAGGTAATATCAGGATGAATGCTAAACCGCGTGTCGCAATTGCAAGCTTTATGCATGAAACTAATACGTTTAATCCGGTAAAAACGCCAGTATCTGAGTTTGAGAAAGCAGACAGTTGGCCTGCTGCAACGCGTGGACAAGACATGCTCAAAACTTTTTGCGGCATGAACATTCCCACTGGTGGCTTTATCTCGGAGGGTAATGATTTTGAACTATTACCGATCTTGTGGGCTTCAGCAGAACCTGCAGGCAAAGTGACGAGCGAAGCATTTGACGTTTACACCGAAGAAGTTTGTGACGGGTTACGTGGTCTACTTCCACTTGATGGCGTGCTGTTAGATCTGCATGGCGCGATGGTCGCAGAAGGTTTTGATGATGGGGAACAGGAATTTCTTGAACGCATACGTTCTGTTGTAGGAAATGTTCCAATTGTTGCAGCGCTTGATTTTCACGCTAACATTTCAGCTGACTTTGTCGAGACGTGTGATGCAATCACAATATACCGAGAATACCCTCATATCGATATGGCGCTTACAGGGGTACGGGCGACACGTATTCTCAGACAAATATTAAACGACAATAAACCTATAGAAAAATCGTTCTTACAATTGCCCTTTTTGATCCCATTGTCGGCACAGGCGACCTCTATTGAGCCATTTGCTACAATTTACTCCGGTTTTGATGAGCTGAACATAGAAGGTCTAATCAGTGTGGATGCTGCAGCGGGGTTTTCTTCTGCTGATGTAGCTAACGCAGGACCGTCCGTTGTTGCCTATGCCGCGACAAAGAAGGCGGCAGAACAGGCCACTCAGATTATTTTTGATCGGTTCATGGCAGCACGCAGCAGTATCGGTAACAATCTTTTATTGCCGGAGGATGCGATTCACAAAGCTGCAGAGTTAATAGAGCAATGTCCAAAACCGGTCATTCTTGCGGATGTTCAGGACAATCCAGGTGCTGGAGCATCCAGCGATACTACCTCTATTTTGCATTCGCTTGTCAGTCTGGATGCAGTTCCTGCAATCGTTGGGATCATTGCTGATACTGATTGTGTGGCGCAGGCGTGGGAGGCTGGGCTAGGGTCTTTTATTAAAGTTGCGCTTGGCGGCACAGCCCCCATTGAAAATGAGACACCCCTAACGGCAACATTTGAAGTGGTACAGTTAACTGACAAACCGATTGCCTGTACAGGTGATATGTACGCTGGTTGCCTTGCCGATCTTGGTAAAATGGCCTTGTTGCGCATTACAGGACTGACCAATGATATCCATATCGTGGTTAGCGAAAAACGCTTTCAATGTGTTGACCTAGCCCTTTTGCGCAGTTTTGGACTATTGCTCGAAGGTCCATTGATTATCGTAGTCAAAAGTACGGCTCACTTCCGCGCTGATTTCGACCCCATCGCACAAATGACTATTTTAGTAAAAGCCCCCGGCTTAAACCCTTGCGTTCTGAACGAGGTTATATACTCAAAGTTGCGGGATAGCATGCAGACTTCGTAACTGGAGTTCCCCCTGTTCCCGAACAATCGTGAGCGTTCGGTGAAGGCGTCCTGTTCCATTGGTTCGGGTTCAGTTACGCTGCTTTTGCAGCGTAACATCATGGCATGAGGTCGTTGATACGATTGATTTTGTGACCTGCAATTTGAGCCGGCACCCACGTGAGCCAGGCTTGGGGATCGACATTATTGAGCTTAGTGGTTTCAATGAGGGTATAGGCTATATAGCCGCAGCCTTACCGCCGCCTTCTGATCCCATGAAGAGAAAATTCTTCGTTCCAAGAGCCACAGGTCTCGTTGTACATTCGGCGCAAATGTTGCCCGAATCCAGAGATCCGTTGTGGAGGTAGGACCTGTCCGTCATCTAAAGTCACTCCAGATCGCCTGTTAGAGCTATTGTGAACGCCTTCGGGTGAACGTGTCTCAACCTATGATGGAAACATTCGAATGTCAGCAGTTGGCGGTGGATTCAACTGGTCGCGGCAACACACTGTGAGAACTTCTCAGCTGGGGTTTGATATTGCAAGGTCTTGCGGGGTCGTTGGTTGAGTTGCCTTGCGATTGCATCAAGTTCAGGCTGCGTGT